>CAYWXS010000060.1:178-40954 GCA_964462245.1 uncultured Anaerolinea sp. | reverse complement strand
GTCCGTAATAATTTGGTTGATTTACCCGTTTCCATCGCTTAAGTTAGCGCCTATGGGGCCGGGGGGATAGGTCCGGGGGGATAGTCCCAACGGCTGATCAATCCGGCTCTTGAACGGAATTTTGGGAGATCATCAACATGCCACCCTCCGAAGTACACTTTGTCAGAGTTGGGAATGGAAAGCTGGCCTTAAACCATCGTCCACGCGGCGTGGATTTTCGGATACTGCGTGAGTTGGGCTGTACACACGTCGTCACGCTCATGAAAGAAAGTGAAGGCGCGCGCAGCATCGGCAAAATGACCGAAAACGCGGGTCTGACCTGGGTCTGGATCCCGGTCCCAAACGGCGATTATCCGCAGGGTGAAGTCCATCAGCACCTGATCGAAGCCATCCCAACCCTCTCACACCTGCTTGACGAAAATGCCGCCATCCTGATCCACTGTTCTGCGGGCATCCATCGCACCGGGACGGTAGCCTACGGTCTGCTGCGCTGGCGCGGGGTAACGCGAGAAAAGTCGCTGAAATTAATCGAGCAGATGCGACCCGTCACACTGGCTGAAATGGGCAATAAACGCCAGCGCTGGGGCGATGAAATCGCCCGGGACCTGCCCCAACCGAAACCCAGCTGGTTTCAATCACTTCAAAAAATCATCCTGACATACTTCGGAAGACACTGACAATTTCTTTACAAATTCGCGATCCTGCATCGGTGTTACAGGTCGAAATAATCCACACTCATCAGAGGAAGGAATGACTAATCGTTTTACCAAAGGTGCAAATTCAAAGATTTGAAATTCAGATTTCAAGAGTATACAAATCGTGTAGAATTAGAATAGGAGATTTAACTATGACAGATCAAGAACTCCTTTCCCGAATTACAATTAATCCTTCAATAGCATTTGGTAAACCAACAATTCGCGGGCTGCGTTATTCGGCCGAGTGGCTGCTGGAAACTCTTAGTTCTGGAATGTCCAGCGAAGAAATACTTTCCGATTATGAAGACCTCGAACGCGCAGATATTCAAGCAGTGCTGCTTTATGCAGCACGCTTGAGTCAAGTCAAGCGAATGAGTGTTGCACTTGTATGAATTTTCTCATTTCTGCTAATTTTGATCAAATCATTAACGATCTGTCCATAAATCGATTTGTCGAACTAAATCGGGATCACATCGTGGTTCATGCCTAAACCACAAGATTAATGAGCAAAACAATATAACCATCACGTCTCGAATAACCGCCTGACAAACAAGTTATGCCCCAACACTTTAACGGGACAAGCACCTGTTCATAGGAGCAGGGATATTTCAGGGTTCTTTGGGATTTTCCGTGAAGCTCGAAGTTAGTACCGGCGCAATCATATACAAAACGCAAAAATGACCTGAAAAATATGGTTTTATCCGCATTTTCCGCTCTCGTCCGCGTCCAATTGGTTTTTAACCACGCCAATTCCCAGAGAGCCATTTCAGGTCAGAACAAATGAATGCTGGAAATGCCCTATAATCAGATCTGATTAAAATCAGCCGCTCTAAACAAGTTATGAAAAAAGCTGTGGATTGGTCCCAACTCCAGCCCACAGCCAAAAAAGGATAGCGTAATGAAAGTCAGGGTGTTAATCGATGGAAACAATTTAGCGCATGAAAAATATAACCTGCCCAATCGGGATGTACCGCTTGAAGTCGTTCAAAAACTGGTCAGCCGCTTATCGGTTTGGGCCCGAACGCACAAAGAACGCTGCAGCGTCTTTTTATTCCTCGATCCACGCTACGACTACCGCGAGCATGCGGAAAATATCTCTATCCTGATTGCGGACCCGAAGGATAACGAGTTTGATGCTGATGAAAATATCGTAAAAAAAGTTACCGAATTTGCAAGAAGTAACAGCGCCTGCATCGTGGTGACCGATGACAAACCCCTCCGGGACAGGGTGGCTGAACTCAATGCAAAATCAATCAGCGCCGGGCACTTCGCCCAAAAAAGTAAAACTGGTGAAGAATTTTCGTTACCCTGGCACTTGTTTCATAACGACCTGCTCCAGCACACCCCCAGAGCCGCCGATAAACATCAATCCAAAACAAAAACCGGAAACACACAAACAGCCCCCGAAGCGCTTCTGCCAGCAACTTTCGAAAAAAGCCTGCCTCTGGATGTGCAACAACCAAATAATGCAAAGCCAACTGGCGCGCAAGAAACCGGGCCCAGTCCAGAACCGGCAGAACCACTCAAAAAAATAGCTGTCCAAATAAACATTGAACAATGGCCCGCAAAAGAAGGCATCCATTTTCTGATCCAATCCGCCTGTCCCCGGCACCGCCAACGACTGGTAAATATGGATTTGGATGAAACCCTGGCCCCGGACAAAAAGCTGAACGAAATTTTTAAATTATTTTTATACCTGTGTCGTGGAGAAAAAGACCTGCTGGAACGGGGCGGCAGCCTGATGGATCAGGCAAAATTATTGTTATTAAAAAAATATCCCAACCCCATCCTGCTTGAAGACCTTGAGCATTCCATAAAAATAAGCGCCGGACTTAAAAGTAAACTGAATAAAAATAATGGGAAATGGGTGGAACTCACAGAAGTATCGATTGAATAGGCGCTCGTAAAAGGTTTATAATTATTATCGTAAAGCATCAGTCACAAGATAAAATTCTCTGGACGACAATAAATTCCATCACCCCATGAATCTGGGGCTCACCCATAAAATCAACTGGTTAAAAACAATAAAAGAGGAGTAACTCATGACTGACCCACTGCGCATTGCCATCATCGGAACGGCTCCCCGCTCATCCTATCTCTACGCCCCACTGCTAGCCGCCATCCCAGGCGTGAAACTGGTCTCGGTCTGGGGCCGCAGCCTCGACTCAGCCCGCAAGTTGGGCGAAACACTGGGCACGCCCTACTACACCAACATCGAACAACTCAAACGCGAAACCGATCCACAAATTGGAATCGTCTCGGTCGCCTACAACGCCAACGGCCAGGTAGGGCTGATGGCCGTCGAAAGTGGGCTGCATGTCCTGCTAGAAACACCCATCGCGCACAAATTAGATGAAGCGAATGCGATCATCACAGCCGCACAGACGCACGGGGTAAAAATCGAAGTAGCCGAACAGTTTCACCGCCGCCCGCTTGAACAGATCAAGCTCAAACTACTGGAAAGCGGTTTGTTTGGACGGGTTTACTCCTCCTTCAACGATTTTGCCGGGCACGGCTATCATGGCGTCAGCGTAATGCGCAGTTACCTGGGATTCAACGCCAAACCAGTTCAGGTGCAGGGCGCCGTCCGATCTTACGAATTGGGCCCACATTGGGCGCGTCTCTCCGACAGCCGCGCTGCGCGCACCGAAACCCAGGAACACGCCATCATCGAATTCGACGCCGGCCAGTTGGGCCTGGTTCACTGGACAAACGTCGCCTATGACTCACCTCTGCGCTGGTGGCGTTCCAGTCGTTTCCTGGCCGAAAAGGGCATGGGGATTACCATAGGCGTCGGATTGGATGTGCAGGAACAGTTGACCCTGCTGGCCGAAGGCGGCGAAGCGCCGCGTTTCATCAAGATTGAACGACGCTTCGAACGCGTGGATGGCGGCGCGCTGCTCGCCATACTGGCGCATACCGGCGACCCAGACCTGCCCATCGTGCGCTGGGACAACCCCTTCTGCCCGCAGCAGCAAGGCCTTGCCCCGCAGTGGCACGATGACGAGATCGGCGTGGCAGGCTGCATCCTCAGCCTGGTCAATGCTGTCCGAAATGGAACCGAACCCAGCTACGGCCCGCTGCAAGCCAAACTGGATCAAGAGCTAACCCTGGCCATCCGGCAATCATCACTGGAAGGCGGCCAGCCAATAAAATTACCGCTCGACCCAGCCGCGCAAACGCTCTAGTCCGGCTGCGCATGTGAGACCTGGCTGTCAATATCGTCAGGTTAACGGCTTTTACTCATCCTACAAAATTACTTGATTTATTCCTCAAAATCAAGTCTTGATTAATTCATAAAATGCTCAACCTGTGACTGATGACCTTAGTGGTGGAAAGTAAGTTTACTGGATGTTCCAGCATGTCGGGGACCGCTATTTATTAATATCTCAAAGACACCTTGCGTTTTTGTTTTTGTAGTTTTTTAACAAATTTTTAAGTCAAACTACCCGGAAAAATTATATTTACCAACTATAATTTTTATCTTTGGAATGTTATTCATTCCCCTGGAAAGGTCGTTTGTGAAAAAAGAAATGGTGTGTATTCCGCCAAGTACAGGAAATTAATTTCGGAGTAACAAGATGGCGTTAAAAAATAAACTTCCAAAACAACCTGACCCTTCATTATCCGCAGATCAGTCTTTCCATTTGATGTTTGAGAGACATGCCGCGATCATGCTGTTAATCGATCCCCAAACAGGCATCATACTCGCAGCAAACCTGGCTGCAGTTAATTTTTATGGCTATCCCAAATCAAACCTGTGTGGGATGTCGATCAATGAAATAAATACTTTACCACCCGAACAAGTTGCGCTGGAGCAGCAAAAAGCGCTGGCTGAGAAACGAAATTATTTTAATTTTCTGCACAAGTTAGCCAATGGGGACGTGCGCAGGGTGGAAGTTCATTCATCGCCCTTTGATTTTGAGAACCATCAGGTACTTTTCTCCATCATTCATGATGTTACCGAACGCCATCAGCTCGAAGAACAAATTCGATTAAGTGAAGAGCGCTTTACTAAACTCGAGGAACACGGCCTGACTATCACCTGGGAAGTAGATATCAATGGACTTTACACATATATCAGCCATACAGCCAGGCTGATTTTAGGTTACGCACCAGATGAAATTGTTGGCAAAATACACTTTTATGATCTGCATCCTGAGGAAGGACGCGCAGACTTCAAGGCGGCCGCGCTTGATTTTTTCACCCGCCAGGAAGCATTCATTAATCTTGAGAATGCTGTCCAAACCAGAGACGGGCAGGTGATCTGGGTCTCAACCAATGGTCTGCCGATTCAGGACGGTAACGGAAAATTGCTTGGTTACCGCGGGTCGGATACCGATATTACGGTGCGCAAGCAGGCAGAGCATGCTCTAAAGCAGGCGAATCTCGAACTGGAAGAGCGGGTGTTGGACCGGACGAAGGAATTAGACCGGGTAAACCAGGATTTAAAATCAAAAATCAGAGATCACCAACGCGTAGAGAAGACCCTCAGTGAAAGCGAAGACATTTACAGCGGTTTTATCGAACAATCCATTCTGGGGATGATGCTGATCGATGAGCAAGGTAAATACATCAAATGGAATTACGCCATGGAAGAATTAACCGGGTTTTCTCGGGCTCAAGCGCTTGAGACCCCTGCCTGGGAAATTCAATTTGCCTGCACTCCTCCCGAAATCCGTGCCGTTGTGACCCTGGAAAAACTAAAGGAAGGCTTGCTCTCGGCTCTGCACACCGGAGAAACAGGCTTCCTAGGTCAACCCAACGAAGCGATGATCATCTCCGCCAGCGGTAAACGAAAGAGGGTGCAGCAGACAACCTTCCTGATCAAAACCTCCAGAGGGTATTGTATGGGAGGCATGCTGCAGGATATTACGCTGAAGTTGGAAGATGAAACCATCCTGAAAAAGCGCCTGGAATTGATGGAATATTCCTTTGGACATTCGCTGACCGATCTGATGCAAAAAGCGATCGATGAACTGGAAGTGTTGGGTTCCAGTTCGGTTGGTTTTTTCCACCTCCTGGAAGATGATCAAGTCAGCCTGAAGACATCAGTCAGATCAACGCGTACACGCCAGGAATATGTACAGGCGATAGTCAACCAGGAGCGCGTTACCCAGGTCGGCGCGAACTGGGCCGAGGTGCTGATTGACAGGCAGCCGCTGATTCAGAATCATGCTGCCGCAACTGACTCACAATCAGGCCCTGCTATGCGCGAGATTATTCTTCCAATTCTACGCGCTGGCCGGATCATCGCCGTGCTGGGAGTGGGGAACAAGCTCAGCGACTACACTGAGCGTGATGTGGAGATTCTGACTCGTTTTGCAGATTACGCCGGAGACATTGTCGAACGCAAAATCGCCGAAGCAGGCGTTCAGCGCATGTTGGATATTTTGGAGACCGCCCAGGATTTAATTTCTTCCGCCGATCTGGATGGCCGCCTGACTTATCTCAACCCGGCCGGTAGGCTCATGCTGGGTATTCCAGCCGGGGTGCCCTTGTCCAATTACAGGCTGACAGAATTTCACCCCACAGAAATCGCTGAAATCATCCTTAGGGAAGCGCTGCCCCAGGCCCAGCAAAATGGGCATTGGGAAGGTGAATCGGTTATGCAAAGTTTACAGGGCCGAAAATATTCCGTTTTGCAACATATCGTGGCGCACCAGGATGCCAACGGTCAGATCAGCCACTATTCAACCATAGTCAACGATATTACCGACCTCAAGCTAACCGACCAGGCACTGCGCGATAGCGAACATCGCAACCGCACCCTGCTGAATGCCATCCCCGATATGATGTTCCGCATCGGGCAGGATGGTACCTACCTGGATTACAAAGCAGAAAAGAATCAACTTTTATACGTACCGCCAGAAGTTTTTCTGGGCAAAAAAATCGAGGCCGTCATGCCTCCCGATATCCACAAAATGTTTAGAGAGGAGATGGCTGCAGCTTTCCAAACAGCAACATTACATACTTTTGAGTATCAATTGGAGATTGGCGGAAAGCTGCTATTCTTTGAAGCGCGCGTGGAGGCCAACCCAAACGCAGCCGAAGCGATCGTCATTATCCGTGACATCACCGAGCGCAAACAAGCCGAATCAGCTTTGCTCGAGAGCCAACAGCGCTTTGAACGTGTGTTCCACAGTAACCCGGCGCTAATGGCGTTATCTTCCTTGCCAGCGCGCATAATCACAGATGTCAACCAGGCTTTCTTCTCCGCGCTTGGCTATACTCCAGAAGATGTCCTGGGTAAAAGCAGTGCAGAGCTCGGCCTGTTTGTGAATCCAGAGCAGGCAGAAGCGATTAAAGATCAATTGATCTCCAAAGGTCGTGTGGCTGAATTTGAAGTGCAAATTCGCAAGAAAAATGGGGAAATTATGGATGGCCTTTACTCTGGTGAAATTATTCGCAGCCAGGGAAAAGAACAATTTCTAACGGTCGCGATGGATATCACTGAGCAAAAAATAGCCCATGCCGATCTATTGGCCGCTTACGATGCGACCATCATGGGCTGGTCGCGGGCCATGGATTTGCGCGACCATGAAACCGAAGACCACACCCAACGCGTCAGCGAACTGACGTTGAAACTGGCACGCACATTAAACCTTCCAGAAGATGAACTCCTCCAAATTCGACGCGGCACGCTCCTGCATGATATTGGTAAACTCGGCATTCCCGACAGTATCCTGCTCAAACCCGGTAAACTGACAAACGAGGAATGGGTCATCATGCGCCAACACCCACAGCACGCCTATGACATGCTCGCACCCATTACTTATCTACACGGTGCGCTGGATATCCCTTACTGTCACCACGAAAAATGGGATGGCAGTGGTTATCCCCGCGGACTCTCTGGCGAACAAATTCCATTAGCCGCACGCCTGTTTGCCGTGGTGGATGTCTGGGATGCGCTGCGCTCCGACCGGCCCTACCGTCAATCCTGGACAGAAGAAAAAGTATTGGAATACATCGAATCACTTTCAGGAACGCATTTTGATCCAAAAACCGTCGAAGTCTTCCTGCACGTGATGAATGCAGACAAAGAAACCAAGCATTGAAACCTGAACATCCCGCAGGTCAATCCTGAAAAAAATGATCCGATTTTATATTTTTTGCAAGGGATGCTGTGTATTTTCCCCCCTGATTTCTCCGGGTATAAACAAAACCGGGAGCCAGCCTGCACCTGCTGGCACGCCAATCAACTGATAGAATCACACTATTATCAAAAAAGCCCTCCTCAGCCATCCGGGGGCTTTTTTGATAAATAGCCGGAATATATGACACCCGAAACCATCTTGCTTATTGAAAATAAAACACAAACATGCTATGATTGCATATGACTGTTTCTGAGCGATCATGAGCGATTTCACACCCACCCCTGCGCGGCACAATCATATCCTAACCCTACTTGCACAGCAGGGACGTTTATCCGTGGCAGAAATTGTGGAGCAATTTTCCATCAGCGAAGCCACAGCCCGACGCGACCTGGAACACCTGGCTTCGCTCGGCAAAGTCCAGCGTGTGCATGGCGGGGTGATCGCGCTCAAGCAAGCCCCACCTGAATTGCCCATCCTGGAGCGCGAAATTGAACAGGCCGAGGAAAAATCCCGGATTGGACGGGCAGCCGCCAGCCTGATCAACGATAACGAGACCATCTTCCTGGGCTCCGGTACGACCGTGCTGGAAGTGGCCCGCCATCTGCGTCAGCGTAAAAACTTGAGTGTGATCACAAACTCACTGCCGGTCCTTAACATCCTGTCGGGGTTCCAAGAGATCACGGTCATCGCGCTGGGCGGCGTACTGCGCGATAGCGAGCTCTCCTTCATCGGTCACATCACCGAGCAGGCACTGGCAGAACTGCGCGCAGACAAGGTCATCATCGGTGCGCGGGCTGTCAGCCTGGAACACGGCCTGACCAATGATTACCTCCCCGAAACCCTGACGGACCGGGCCATTATGAACGTTGGGCGCGAGGTGGTTCTGGTCTCGGATCATTCCAAGATCAATCGGGTCTCGACCACCCTGCTGGCTCCGCTGACCAGGGTCCACAAATTTGTGACCGACAAACAAACACCGCAAGATTTCATCTCAGATCTGGAAAAAATGGGTATCACCACGCTTGTTGTTTAATCAGGTGCCCGACCGGCACTGGTTTACAAAAAAAATCAAAGGAGTAAGAAAAATGAATAAGTCCCCGTATTATTTGATCGCTTCGCTGCTGCTGATATTAAGCTTTACACTGGCAGCCTGTGCGCCTGCAGCGGCTCCTGAAACCGAAGCCCCCAAAGCTCCGGCAGCAGCAGCTACCCAGGCTCCTGTCGTTGAAGCCACCAAGCCCGCTGAAGTCCCGGCCCAACCTGCAGCCGGAACCGAGAGCATTTCCGTGATATTCCCCAAGCATGAAGCCGATCTGAATGGCGCCTACGAAGCCCGCATTCGTGAATTTGAAAAAGAATCCGGGATCAAGGTCGAACTGATCCAGAGCGACTGGGATTCGGTTGCCAACCGCATCCTGCCCGAAATCTCCACCGGCGGCAAAGCCTATGACGTGGTCGAATTTGACAACGGCTGGGTAGCTGAATGGTGCGGAGCCGGCTGGGTCACCCCCCTGAATGACCTGATGCCTGCTGGTTACACCGACGGCATGATCCCCGGCCTGGTGGATCTGTTCTCTTGCCCGGACGGCAAAGTCTACGGCATGGTCTGGAACAATGATACGCGCTTCTTCTATTACAATGCCACCAAGCTGACCGAAGCCGGTTTTACCGAAGCCCCCAAGACCTGGGAAGAGCTGAAGCAGATGAGCCTGGCGGCCAAGCAAAAGGGCGTTGTCTCTTACGGTATGGCACCCTTCTGGAATCAGGAATGGTCCCTGGCCAACGAATTCCACTTCTGGACCTACGCCTTCGGTGGGCAGATCGTGGATAACAAAGGCTGCTTCCAGTTCAATAAAGACCCCAACACCCTGGCCGCCCTGCAGTTCATGATGGACAGTCTCAAAGATGGCGCCTCCAACCCGGCCGGTTTGACTTACAACCAGGCTGCCTCACAGGATGCCTTCCTGAAAGGCGACTCGCTCTTTATGCCGCAGGGCATTTCGGGCCTGATGGCCTATACCAAGGATGCCACCGTTTCCAAGGTGGATGGTCAGATCAAAGTCGGCCTGGTTCCCGGTGTCGAATCGGGAAAAAGTGCAGCCCTAACCCTGCCCGAAGCCTACGCCATCCCGAGCAAGTCAGAACATAAGCAAGCCGCCTGGAAGTTCATTCAATACATGAGCAGCAAGGAAACCAACAAGGCCCTGGCCCAGGAAATTGGCGTGCTGCCGATTTGGGTTGACCTGTATGCTGACAAGGACCTGACTGCCAAGTACCCCTTCTGGGCAGACTTCCAGGCCCAGTTAGCCACCGCCCGTGGCCTTTCCAAGCTGACCTGGTACGGCGACTTTGTTGACATCAGCACCTCCGAAGTTCACAAAGCCCTGGCTGGTGAACAGACTGCCCAACAAGCCCTGGATAACACGGCTGCCGGACTGTCGCAATTCGAGTGCAAACCCTAGCCCTTCATCAAGCAAACCTGCCTGCATCCTACCCGCTGCAGGCAGGTTTTAAGATACCATGCATATAAAAAAATCCTTTTCCCGTTCCACTTTTGACGACCCTCGTGTGCTGGGCATCCTGCTGGTTGCCCCGGCAATGCTGGCCATCATGGGCGTTGTGCTTTTGCCAATGCTCAATTCGCTCTGGCTCAGTTTTCAAAAACACGATCTTTCGCGCCCACAGGAAGATGCCTTCATCTGGCTCAGCAATTATGCCAGCCTGCTGCACGACCCACGCTTCTTAAATTCGCTGCAAGCCACCATCAAATTCAGCCTCTCCTCAGTTGTGATTGAATTAATCCTGGGTGTGGCGATTGCCATGGTGCTGAACCAGGACTTTTTCGGGCGGGGATTTGTGCGCGGGTTAATGATCCTGCCCTGGGCCATGCCTTCCATCGTCAATGCTGCCATGTGGAAATGGATCTATAACGCGGATTACGGTGCGCTGAATGCACTCTTATCTCAACTGCACCTGATCAGTCACTACCAGGTCTGGTTAAGTGACCCGATCATCGCAACCATGCTGGTCATCCTGGCCAATGTCTGGAAGGAAACACCCTTTACAGTCATCCTGATCCTGGCTGCACTGCAAACCATCCCGACCGATCTATACGAAGCCAGCCGGATTGACGGCGCCAACGAATGGCAGGCCTTTGTCGGCATCACCCTGCCGCTGATCATGCCGGTTTTAATGATTGCAGGACTGCTGCAATTCATCTGGGGCTTTCAGACATTTGAGTTGATCTCGATCGTCACGGGTGGCGGACCTTTCAGCACGACCGAAATGACCACCCTGCGCGTTTATGCCACTACCTTCCGCTCACTGCGTTTTGGGTACGGGGCTGCCATGGCCTACCTGACCAGCCTGATCATTTTCATCCCAGCCGTGGTCTATATCCGCTCGGCTTATCGAAAAGTTGTGGAGCTGTGAGATGCCGCGCATACTGAAACGCTTCTTCCTGTATCTGGTGGTGCTGGGCATCGTCGTCTGGACGGTTGCACCGTATGTCTGGCTGATCATCTCATCCTTTTCGTTCAAGATCGACCTGTTGACCCTGCCTTTACGCTGGATACCCTCGCGCCTGACGCTGGAAAATTATTACTCGTTGTTCTTTTCACGCGGCAGCGAATCGGTCAATACGCGCCTGTTTTTCCAATCGCTCGGAAACTCGGCCATCATCTCTTTCTCGACCATGCTGATCTGCCTGGTGCTGGGTGTGCTGGCAGCCTATGCCATCGCCCGTCTGCGCTTCAGGGGCAGCAACCTGATGGTACTCTTAATGATGGCGACCCAACTCGTACCACCGATCGTGATGGTGGTCCCGATGTATGTCATCATGCGCAAAATGGACCTGCTCGACAAGCATATCGGGCTGATCATTGTGGATATCAGCATCGTCCTACCGCTGGTGATCTGGTTAATGCGCGGTTACTTTGCCTCGATTCCTTCTGAGCTGGAAGATGCGGCCCGAATTGACGGCTGCAGCCACCTGGGCGCATTGGTGCGGGTCATACTGCCGCTCGCCGGGCCAGGGCTGGTCAGTGTTTCGATCTTTGCCTTCATCGCAGCCTGGAACGAATACCTGTACGCCTTCATCTTTACCAGCGTTGCCGCCAAAACCCTGCCCGTCCTGATCGGCGAATTCAGCACCAAGCTGGGCCTGGAATACTTGCGCATCGCCGCTGCCGGAGTGCTGGCAAGTTTGCCGCCGGTCCTGCTGGCCCTGGTTTTCCAACGATTTATCATTCGCGGTTTGACAGCCGGTGCTGTAAAATAGAACCATGGATCTTCAAAGCTTTCGACCCACCTCCAAGCTAGTCGTCAAGGAAACCCGCATCGACCGGGCAAAATTCCCCGTGATCGACGCCCATAACCACCTGGCCGAACCCTTCGGCGGCGGCTGGGATCAACGTCCACTGTCCGAACTGCTGGACCAACTGGATGCCGCCGGGATTGTGCATTATGTCGACCTGGACGGCGGCTGGGGCGAAGACCTGCTGGAAAAACACCTGCAGCACTTCAAGGCCCCTGCTCCGCAGCGTTTCAGCATTTTTGGCGGCATCGATTGGGCCGCCTGGCCTGTTATGGGTCACAAGTTCCCATCTTGGGTTGCCAAACGACTGATGATCCAGAAAGAACACGGCGCCCAGGGTCTCAAGGTCTGGAAAGGCTTCGGGCTGAATGTGCGCGACGAGACCGGCACACTGGTCAACGTCGATGACCCGCGCATGGACGCAGTCTGGCAGTGCGCCGCCGAGCTGGACCTGCCGGTTTTGATGCACATCGCCGACCCGGTCGCCTTCTTTGACCCGGTCGATGAAACCAACGAGCGCTGGGAAGAGATTGGACAGCACCCGGATTGGGCTTTCACCAGCCCACCCTACCCGCCTTTCATGCATATTCTGGATGGCTTTTCCAGAATGGTCGCCCGACACCCGGCCACCACCTTTATCGGGGCGCATGTTGGCTGCTATGCCGAAAACCTGGGCTTTGTCAGTGCCATGCTGGATACCTGCCCCAATTATTACGTCGATCTCTCTGCCCGCATCGGTGAGCTGGGACGCCAGCCCTACACAGCCCGACGCTTCTTCCAGAATTATTCCGAACGCATCCTCTTTGGTCTGGATATGGGCCCCTCGCTAAAAGGCTACCAGCTCTATTACCGCTTTCTGGAAAGCGACGATGAATACTTCAACTACAGCACCGGACCCGTTCCCAGCCAGGGACGTTGGCACATCCACGGTCTATACCTGCCAGATGAAATCCTGCATAAGGTTTATTACAGCAATGCCGCCCGGATATTAAAAATAGGCAGTACCGCATAACTTGCTATACAATAAGTGCTAGGACCCTATGCCACTCAAACAACCTTTATCTCCAAGGGCTATTTTCCTCCCAAGTGAAACAAAAAACCTGTCATTGGGGTTGTTTTGCCCCCTTCCCGTTTTCGGATTTGCTCCCCTCTCCCGTTTTCGGATTTGCTCCCCCTTCCCGTTTTTCGGGAAGGGGGCCGGGGGGATAGGTCCGGGGGGATAGGTCCAACCGCCAATAGCAACTTATACTCAATCACAAAAAAAAGCCTGAAATGGAAAAATTTTTGAACCACCCAGGAGAAATATTTTGGAACGAGGCACCTACACCCAGCACGAAATTCTGACCCAAACCGAAGCCTGGAGCGACGCGTTGAACGTTGTCGAAAAGAACCAGGATGGACTGACCAAACTACTGGCAGCCGATTACCAACAGATACTCTTTACCGGTTGTGGCTCCACCTATTACCTTTCGCAGGCGGCCGCCGCCCTCTTTCAGGAAATGACCGGACGCCTGGCGCGCGCCGTCCCAGCCGGGGAACTGGTCTTTAACCCGGCCGTCACACTCAGCACCGGCAAAACCCTGCTGGTGGCTGTCAGCCGTTCCGGGTCAACTTCCGAAACCGTCAAAGCCGTTGAACAATTCAAAGCCCAAAACCTCGGTCCTGTCCTGGCCATCACCAACTATGCCGACCAACCGCTAGCCGGTCTGGCAGACCTGGCACTGGTCATTGAAAAAGGTCAAGAAATGAGCGTGGCCCAGACCCGCTCTTTTGCTTCGATGTATGTGGCCGCCACCGCTGTCAGCCTGCTGGCTGCCGGGCGCGAAGATTTGCGCCAATTAATGCGCAAGCTGCCAGAAGCTGGCGACCGCTTGATGGCTCACAGCGCAGCCCTGGCACGCGAAATCGGGGAAAACCTGGAGCTTGATCGCTTCTATTTTTTGGGCTCCGGCAGTCGCTACGGATTGGCCAACGAAATCAGTCTTAAAATGAAGGAAATGACCCTCAGCCATAGTGAACCCTTCCATTTTTTGGAATTCCGGCATGGCCCCATGAGCATGGCAAACAGCAGCGCACTGGTGGTCGGCCTGCTTTCAGATGCCAACCGGGCCCAGGAACAAAAGGTACTGAGCGAAATGGAAGCCCTGGGTGCGCGCACCTTCAGCCTGGCCGATACAGGCGCGCTGGTAAACTTTGAAAGCGGCCTGCCCGATTGCGTGCGCGCTGTGCTCTTCCTGCCCACTCTGCAGCTGATGGGCTACTACCGCTCGATGGCAAAAAACCTGAACCCCGATCAGCCCGAAAACCTGACCGCGGTCGTCAATTTAAACCTGGCCTAATTACCCCCAGGCAACCCAGCCTGATCAACAAGCTCTTTGAGCGACACCCACTCCCTGCAACCATTCAAACCTGAAAAACCTGACATGACTGAACCCAATCAAACAACCTCACCCAACAAGATCCAGGATTTATCCATCGGCAAGCTGCGCGGTTTGCAGCAGTGCCTTTCCGCACGCGGAACCTTCACCTGCCTGGCACTCGACCATCGCCAGAACTTGCGCAAGGCCAACCCACTCTTCGTGGATAATGCCGCACTCAGCCAGTTCAAGCTGGACGTAACCGCTGAACTGGCGCCCTATGCCACGGCTGTGCTGCTGGATCCGGAAGTCTCGGCGGCCCAGGCCATCGCCGCCGGTAGGTTGCCCGGTGCCAGCGCCTTCGTGGTCGCCGTCGAATCGACCGGCTACAGTGGTGACAGCACCGCCCGTCGGGCCCAGATCATCCCCGGTTGGAGCGTGGAAAAAGCCAAACGCATGGGCGCCAGCATGATCAAACTGCTGGTCTATTACCACCCGGATTCCCCCACCGCTGCTGAGGCTGCCGATTTCACCGCAAAAATTGCAGCTGAATGTCAGAAGTACGACCTGGGCCTGATGCTGGAACCGCTCTCTTATTCGCTGACCGAAAACAAACTGGGCAGTGACGAAAAACGCTATGTGGTCGTGGAAACTGCCCGCCAGCTGACCCCCATCGCCGGTGTGGATGTGCTCAAAGCCGAGCTGCCGCTGGATGCACTGGTTGCCGAAAACGACCCGGCCCAACTGCTGGCAGCCTGCGCGGATGTCAGCGCGGCCTCGGTCACCCCCTGGATCCTGCTCTCAGCCGCCGTCTCCTTTGAGGTCTATCAACACCAGATCATCGCCGCCTGCCAATCCGGCGCCAGCGGCATTGCGGTCGGCCGAGCCGTCTGGCAGGAAGCGGTCACAATGCAGCGCGAGGAGCGTCTGCAATTCCTGCGCAGTACTGCACGTGAACGCCTGATCCGCTTGAATGCACTCTGCCTGGCACTGGCCAAACCCGCCACCGATTTTTACACCGCTCAGGTAGGCTTCGATTGGTACAAGACTTACTAAACCGCCCGGATGAAGCGCTGAAAGCCTACGATGTGCTGGTGGCGGGTGAAATCAACCCGGACCTGATCCTATCAGGAGCGGTTGAACCGGCCTTCGGACAGGTGGAGAAGCTGGTGGAGCAGGCCAACCTGACGGTTGGCTCATCCTCTGCCATCTTTGCCTGTGGTGCGGCCCGCCTGGGGCTGCGAACGGCTTTCATCGGGGTCTGCGGTGATGATATTTTTGGACGCTTCATGCTGGAAGAGATGCAGAAGCGCGGCGTGGACGTGCAGCATGTGATCTGTGTGCCAGGTGGTGCGACCGGGTTGAGCGTGATCCTGAACCGTGGCGTGGACCGCGCCATCCTGACCCACCCCGGCCTGATCTCGGCCCTCAAAGCCGAAGACATCAGCGATGCTCTGTTGAGCCAGACCCGCCACCTGCACGTGGCCTCTTATTTTCTGCAGACCGCCCTGCAATCCGGGTTGCCCGGCCTGTTTGAACGCGCCCATCGCCTCGGAGCCAGTACTTCGCTCGACCCTAATTACGATCCTTCCGAAGCCTGGCTGGGATTCGATAAACTGCTGCCGCTGACCGATATCTTCCTGCCGAACGAAACCGAAGCCTGCTCACTGGCACACAAAAGCAATGTTGAACAGGCTGCTGCCCACCTGGCAGGCAAAGTGAGTACACTGGTAGTGAAAATGGGCGCAGCAGGAGCGCTGAGTGTCCGCGCTGGGCAAATGCTGCGCGCAGGCTCGATCCCGGTCCAATTGGTGGATACGGTCGGTGCCGGAGACAGCTTCGACGCCGGTTTCATCTACGGCTTCCTGCAAAACTGGCCCCCGGAAAAAACCCTCAAACTGGCGACTATATGCGGCGCCCTCTCCACCCAGTCCGCCGGCGGCACACAAGCCCAACCCACGCTAGCTGAAGTCCAGCGCCAGGCCGGCTGGGTCTAACAATCCCAGCTATTCGCGAAGCAGATAGAAGCAAAAACCTGTAATTTATCCCTGTTTTGCTCCCCCTCCCCATTCTTCAGGAACTTGAACTTTCCCCCCTTCCCGTTCTTCAGGAACTTGAACTTTCCCCCCTTCCCGTTCTTCAGGAACTTGAACTTTCCCCCCCTTCCCGTTCTTCAGGAACTTGAACTTCACCCCCTTCCCGTTTTTCGGGACAGGGGGCCGGGGGGATAGGTCCGCCCACCAATATCAACTTTTATTGCCCCAAAAGAAAAGCCCTTTAAAAAATTTCGTGTCTTTCGTGTCTTTCGTGTCTTTCGTGTCTTTCGTGGTGAAAGATTTCGCGCAACATTACGGATCAACCTTAACCAGTACCGCCCTCACAACTCGACGAAAATCATATTGCTTTTGTGCCAGGTTGTAACCTTCACAGGTCAGCAGCGATAGCATGGAAAAAGTCTCGTGTTGATATACATAATTAAAATCCCCAGAAGTGATCAGACGATTTTCCTGAACCTGATAGGTATAAACCAGGCCCCAGGCATGGATTTTTACATCCTCACCAAAATGCAAATCCTTTAATTGAAAAAACACACCCGGCTGGTTGCTTGCATCCCAAACATGCCCGGTAATCACACTATTGCCAGGCCAGGTCGGGAAGGCAGTCCCATTCAACCAGCCAGCGCGCTGCCCCAGCCAGCTCACATCCCAACCTTGCTTTCCCTGAGGGATTCCCACCAATGGAATATTCAAGTGCAGAACCGGGATTTCCAACCACAAATTATCGTATTGCTGGTATTCATCTTGCTTTGGCTGAACAGGCAGATTTCGGGCCTTGCCCGGTGCAAACCCGGTATCTGGTATTTTTTGGGGATCAGTCCATAACGATGTAGGCGAACTTATCGGTATCGGTGTACGGGTCGGGGTCAGTGAAGCTGTCACAGTCAGTGGATATATCGGTGTGTTCACTGGCGTCGGGCTTAAGGTTTTGGTCAGAGTCGGGATAAGAGTGGACGTTGGCGTTGCCGGTAAGGTCTTGGTCAGGGTCGAGGTGGGTGTGGAAGTTGGCGTTGACGTTACAAGGTAGGTTTTAGTCAGAGTCGGGCTGGCAGTTTGCGTAGGCGTTGCAGTAGCTGGTTGCGCCAATCTGATCGCGCCGTCCATCTGGATCAGCCCGTTACCATAATAAATATCCCATCCGACTGTCCCCAGGTCCAGGGCAGTCGATTTCATCTGGTTTTCAATCAGCGCAAGTGAATTCCCGGGAATACCCGCGAGTATAGCCGCCAACCCTGCGACCTGTGGCGCGGCCATGGATGTGCCGCTCATATAAACATATTTATTGCCGGGTGCCAGGCTGTAAATCCATGTGCCCGGTGCCACCAGATCGATTTCATTGCCATAGTTCGAGAAATTAGCCCTTTGATTCAAGCTGTCAGTCGCCCCGACGGCGATGACCCCGGCATAACGCGCTGGATAATAGATAGGGGTTGTCCAGGCATTGCCAGTAGCCGCCACCAGGATCACACCCTGTGCCAGGGCATAGTTCACGGCGTTTTCCAGGGTAATCGAAGGACTGGCGCCCCCCAGGCTGAGATTGATGATCTGAGCACCGTTATCCGCCGCCCAAATGATGCCTTTGGCCACATTACCGTAGGATCCGGAAGCGCCAGCATCCAAGACTCGCACTGGCAGAATGCGCGCCCCCCACGAGACACCCGCGATGCCGTTCCCATTGTTGCTGACAGCCGCAGCAATCCCAGCCACATGCGTGCCATGCCCATTTTCATCAAAGGCATTCGTATCATTGCCCACAAAGTCGTAGCCTGCTAAAACTTTGCCGGTCAGATCGGGATGATACTGGTCGACACCCGTATCCACCACTGCGATGGTAACGGCACTGCTGCCAGTCGTGATTTCCCAAGCCTGGGGGGCATGAATGTTCACCAGGTTGTACTGGTCACCCCAATAGGTATCGTCCGGAATGATTTCCAGCGCATTGGCCACGTAATCGGGCTCAGCATATTCAACAGAGGGGTCCTCTTTCAATCTATCCAGAGTGGCTTGCATCTGTCCAGCAGGAACGCTACGAATAAAAACATCCAGCTCGCCAATCCGCCCGGCATCGACTGTGTTTACATTGCTAAGCACAGCAAGTCTCTTACTGGTAACAATATTTTTTCGGAACTTGACCAGGATTTGATTGGAATATGCTTGAACCGGTGTAACCAGCGCCCCAGCAGGGTTTATGGCGGGGGTTAACCTATCCAAACCTGGATCAATTACTGCATCAGCTCCACGACTCTGAGAGGGAAGAACCGCCCGGAATGCATGACCAGCCGGAACAAACAAACTACTCCAGGCTAACAGAATGACGATTGGCAAAGTGAAAGTCAAAAAGCGCCGCATTTATTTCCTAAAGCGGTAGTTCAGCTGACAGACAGGAAGACCGGTTGGTATTCCATGTAAGATAAGATAACTGTATGCCGACAAAAGCACAAGGGGTTATCCAATCAGTTGGACAACCCCTTGTATTATAAAGCCCCGCATTTATGGAACAATGTATCGAATGATTAGTTTTGGCCTGTAAGCAACCGTGGTAATGTTTCCGCTATAAAACTTCATGTAATCCGCTTTCATATTGTCATTGTCATCTTTGGTGAAGTAGAGACGGAACTGGGTTAAGCCGGTTTTATTCAAATTACTCAATCCACTCGAATTCAATGAAACACTATACCAACCGCTGACTGGGGTAGTACCAAAAGTAGCAATCTTGACAGCAGAAGCACCCGCATTGAAATCCGGTAGCGCCAGCAAATTACTGGCCCCAAACCAGCCCTTGCGAATATCCACTAAAAGGCTGCCCATAATAGTAAAGGGATTGGTGCCAACCGGCACACTGCTGGGTCTGATCTGCAGGATGGCTGATTTAATGACCGCTCCATCCGGCAGCGTTGAAGTATCAAAAGATAGTATCCCACGATACTGGCGGTCGAGAGCATCATCTCCCAGCTGGAAAGTGGCGGTTGTGGCGTTCAAGGTACCACCCGTGCTGGCAGTCTCACTTTTTTCCAGGATCCAGCCGTCCTGTGCCCCGAGTGAACTAAAGATACCGGTCACCGGTGTCTTTGTCATCGTCGGTGTACGGGTTACTGTTTTGGTCGGCGTGCGGGTGGGTGTACGGGTTACTATTTTGGTTGGCGTACGGGTGGGAGTACGTGTTGCTGTTTTGGCTGGCGTGCGCGTGGGTGTACGGGTTACAGTTCTGGTCGGAGACGCTGTAACCGTGCTAATGCGAGGATTCGTCTGTACCGTCTGGGACGCGAAAGCAGCCCCGGCACCGCAGGTTGCACCTGAGTACTGCAGCCGGTAATAGTAATTGGTGCCAAGCACAACACTGGTATCGCTGTATGTGTAATTGGCTGCGGTTGGACCACTAAAGACACCGCATGGGTATTGGCTGGTGATGCTGGCTGGCAGTTCGGCCCAGGTACCACCAGAATCTTGGGATCGGAATAATTTGAAATAGCCGTTGTTGATCTCGGTCGTGCTGGACCAGCCCAGGCTGACCTTTGTCCCGCTCCACGAGGCTGAGAAGGCACTGATGACTACATTTGGCACGGCAGCACCAGCAGATGTAGCCGTCGCGGTCGGTGTGGCGGCATTGGGCACAAAAGCATAGCGCCCATTTTCGGTGCGCGTATCCTCTTCCAGAGTCACTTCACTGACCATAACGTCCCCGCCCGCGCGCTGGATGGTCATGTCCACATTTCCATCCGAGAGAGCCGCGCTCGGGATGGGGATAAACACAGTTTGGGAGATCGAACCCAGGCTGACAGTCTGAGCCAAACTGCCATCGAAAGAAACGGTCTGACTGCGGTGAGCAGTATCCCCTTCGTAGAAGGACAGACGTGCATTGTACTTTTTGGTGGAGCCCAGACCGGTGAATTTGTATTTTAGCAAACCAGTATCACTGAAGCGTATGGTCTGGGCTGGCAGGGTACCCCAGCCATCAAAACCATCCGAGACCAGGCTTGAATCATAGCCGCACTGGTTCTGGCTGCTCCAGGTCGTTTCTGCGGGAGCGCTGTCGCGGTAGCAGTAGCGAATTTCCTGTAAGTCGATAATGCTGACCAATGGACCGGCGAGGCCGCTGGTGCGCCTGAGTGATAACAGGATGCTGCCATCGCTGTAATCCGCCGGATCAAGCAGGATTGAAACGGTCTGCGGCGAGCTGGTAACATGCACAGAGTCCAGGCTGGCGCTGGAAGTATCCGAGACCTTTTTGCCATCCACGTAGATGTCCTGCCAGCGTTCGCCGCTGCAAGTCGCAAAGGTCAGGTCGAGGTGATAACGTCGGCCGGGCAGCAGGTTGTCGAGCTGGTACTGCAAAGCTTCGGCACTGCCAGCCTGGCGAAAGGTTTGCTGGGCGGCACTGCCGCAGGAAGCGGTGGTCCCGGCTGTCATCCAGCCATAACCCTGCGCGGCTGAAAACTGTGTATCAGCAGAAGTTCCGTTATCGATGGTCAACAGATTCAAACCGATACGCGCGCTGGCAGTGGCAGTGTTGTTACTTTCATTGGCTTCAAGCACGCTGTCGGACGGGTCGACCCTGGCCGATAGGCTGTACTGTCCAGCCATAGCAATCGAGAAGGAAATTTGAGCCGTTACGGTCTGGCCCTGCAGGACGTCCAGGCTGGTACTGCCCAGCAGCGTGCCAGTTTCGGGCGTGCCGTTATATAACTTCACCAGAACGGCATTCGCATCGGCTTCGCCGTCATTCTTGATCGAGAGGCTGGCTGTACCGCTTTCACCCGCCCGCAGATCAGGCAGACTGAGGGTCAGCGCCAGCAGGTCAGGTTTTTTTTTGACCACCGCGCTGGCAGAAGCCGTGTTGTTGGTTTCATTGCTTTCGGCAATCGCACCCGAAACATCCGTCTTGACAAAGATGTTATAAGCGCCAGGTGTCAGTCCGGAGGTGTTCCAAACCACAGTCTGGCTTGGCGAGGTCGTGCCCGCTGCCAGCGACTGGATAAAGGTCGAACCGATCAGTGTTCCGCCATTACCTGGGTCACCCTGGTAGAAACCGACCGTGAAGTTCTCGGCTTTGTGCGTACCATTGTTCTTAATCGTGGCGCTCAGATCAACCAAAACCCCTTCCGGGGTGTTAGCTGGCAGATTTCCATTCTGGGGCGCCAGCACGGGTGTGTTGGGCTGTAGATCGATGTCGCTGCCGACCGCGCTGTTAATGTTGAACAGGAAGATATCCGCCAGAGTACTCAGGTTGACCCGGATCGGAAGCGTGATTGAGGCAGCCGTTGAGTTCTGGGCGGTGATATAGGCATTGACCGCCGTCGCCAGGTTGCCAGAATCGAGCTGGACTGGACCACTGAAGTCTTGACCCGTGATCGTCCAGTCGCAGTTGCTATTATTGGCAATATCCACACACTGGTTGAAAGTTGTGCCGCTGCCAGCCACGCGTTCCGCCAGGCTGCTGAGCGTGAAACTGGAGTACTGGCGGTTGGGGATGGTGACCGTGAAGGTTTGGTCGCCACCCAAAGTATTCAAGCTGCGCTGACCGTATTGCAAGGCATAGCGGATGTTGCTGCCGGAAGAAATGACGGCGGGCAAATATAAACTGGTAGGCGCTGTGCCAGTCAAATTATAGTAATTTCCTAGTTGGGTACTTGCAGCAGGATTGGTTGTACCAGTCAGAGTACTATATTCAACGCGAATACGACCTATACTACCGGCGCCCCCGTTTTCATTTGTCCCTCCAATACCGCCATTTCCTCCAAGCGTATTAATTAAATTTATTCCTAAATTAGCGTTACTTGTTTTTATGAGTATGCTTCCACCTGCCCCACCGCCGCCACCGCCAGCTGAATTTGTTCCAATTCTATTACCGCCATTGGTTCCGTTGCTGGTAATTGTGGAAGCTGGTTCTAGTGAGATTGACCGTGCCCCAATAAATATTGTACCACCAGAAAAACCACCTCCCCCTCCCTCGCTCGACGTTCCAGTTCTGGCACCACCACCGCCTCCAGCACCACCAAACATAAGTAAAGATAAAGCTGGATCACCTGAGGAAGATCCGCCACTTCCAGGCGATCTCGCCCCAGGTTGACCCGCAGCACCAGCAGTTCCATATCCGCCACCGCCACCGCCACCAGCCGCTGCACCATCACCTAAGGCTCCTCCTCCTCCTCCAGAGCCATTGGCACCTGTTGAATTAATTCCGTTACCGGTGGATGAATCACCCTGCTCGGCATGAGCACTGGCAGAAGTAGCGCCACCAGCAAAGCCAATTCCAGAAACTCTAACTTCACCTCCAGACTGAACAATGAAGGTTCTTCTCGCTCTTACTACCAATATACCACCAGTATTACCGTCCCAAACATGTGCGGTTAAGACACCACCGGTTTGGATAGTAATATCATTAAACTGAGGAACCTGAATTACCTGTGTTTTTGAATTTCCCGTTGCTAAATACGAATTAAGGGTGGTTTTAGTTAATGTAATTGTATTTCCAG
The DNA here is from genome assembly GCA_964462245.1 of uncultured Anaerolinea sp. Classification (GTDB taxonomy): domain Bacteria; phylum Chloroflexota; class Anaerolineae; order Anaerolineales; family Villigracilaceae; genus UBA5195. The sequence continues at coordinate 17,960 of CAYWXS010000060.1, read as the reverse complement.
AAATCCCCTGAATAACCCCAAACTCATAAGCGCCTGCACCGCTCCCCTGAATTTGATTAACCAGAACTTCCTTACCAACTGCAAAACCACTTGCATTGACAAGGGTCAAATTCGCCTGCCCACTGTTAGCCGTTGATATCAGTGCCGAGCGAGTGTTATCACTATAGACTGTCTGTCCGCTGGTCACAGTCAAATCGCCATCTGAACCTGTACCGAATACACCAAAGGGAGCGGTCACACCACTAAAATCAACGCCGTATTCACCCACACCGTTGAGTGTTGATCCATTCTCGCTGTAGAGATAAAGCGGGTACATGCGGCTCGCATCCGCAACGCTGTGCGTGAAGGTGACCATATCATTCTGGTTACGCGGACCAGGCACATATACAAACTGGTTCCAGGGCTGGAAATCACTGACTTTGTAGGCCGAGGCCTGTCCAGATGTTTGGACTGTGCCGGTCAGGTGAATGGCAATTGAGCCATGCTTCGGGTCACTGGTACGCAGGGTCAGGGTTTTGGCAAATGCGCCAGTGGACAATCCGGCCGTGTCTATCGCCAGCTTGAAGGTGCGGGTCTGGGTGGCACCGATCGAACCCGCCGGGCTGCCTTCACTCAATGTCACACCGCTGCCCAGCCCGGTCAGCGAATAGAGCAGATCACCCAGGCCTGTATTGGCCAGATTAAGCGTGGAGTAAAGCGTGGTCCCAGGTTGGATAGTTCCAATATCCCAGGGGTCCGGCACACTGACCAGGCTCTGTGCGCCGATCTCCCAGGCCTGAGCCGTCAGGCTGGCTTCGGGCAGCGGGTCCGCGCCAAAAGAAGCCAGTGGGCGCGCCGATGAATCAATGATATTGCCCTGCGAATCGGTAAAGAATGCCAGCAGCATGGTCGTGGCAGGCGGGTAAGTGTTCAAGTCAACCGGCACGCCGATCACATTTGGACCACTCTGGAAGTCCTGGGTGAAGGGCTCTTCATGTAAAACCGTCCCCTTGTCATCAATATATTCAACAAATAATTTTCCGCCTGTAAGTGCAGCCGGATGAGGCGAATTGATCACAAAGTTAGCCTGGCTGGCACTGGTCGATGAAATGCTGACACCCGGATTGGGCAGCATCTTGCCGTTCAGCCCGCTGATGTCATTGTTCAGATCAGTAATCAATGCTCCGCTGGGATAGCTGCCGGATGGCAAAATAAAGCGATGATTGCCCTGCGGATCGTTATAAGAAACAATGATGACTGGTTCGGTCGCGCCACTGCTGGTAGTGTATTGGAAAGTATCACTGGCGCCAACGATCACCTTGCTGCCGGCTGAAACACGCCCGCCACCGCCAATGGTGTTATTGGTGATGGTACTGAGCCCATCCGGGGAATACAGTACCGCTTCCACGCCGTAAGCATCATAATTGCCCAGGTTTTGGAAGACCATCCGTAGTGTACAGTTATTCCCGGTGCAGGCTTTGGTGTAGCCTGCAATTAAGTTTGGAGAAGGGTGCGAGGCTTCATCGTCCGGATTCGTCCCAATGCGAGTTTCATTACGATCGTTGTAGCCATCCAGATCGCGATCTGACAGGAGGCGCACCAGCACAGTAGTATTAGGCGCTGCCAGCGTATCTTTAAAAGCATTTGAATAATTCAGGCCGTCGGAAAGATAGAAATTCCACCAGGATGTACCACTCAGGGCATGTTTGCAAAAAACCTGTGAGTTGGAAGCCGGAGCAATGCCAATATCCTGGACACAACGCGCCGGGACATTAGAGACTGATTCAGGGGTAAAAATTGCCAATAAATTACCATCCTCATCTTCAATCGTTGGGAAATAGCGTTTCGCCACATCCTGCAATGTATCGGACGGGTCCCAGACCGGGATCAAATAGGTATCGACTGTTTCATTCAGGTCGTCATAGCCGTCTTCCATGGCCAGGGTGACTGAGCCATTCTTTGCATCCAGGTAAAAGACCTGATCCTGTCCAAAGGAGATGTCTTCCATCACGATCCGGATTGGGGCACCTTCATCGATGGCACGCATTTCATCTACTGTCAGTGCAAACGGGTTGGATGTATAGTTGAGTTCGTCGCCAGGGAACAGATTTTCAATTTTGGCAATCTGCCCGGTACTGCCCACTGCCACATAGGTGTAGGAAGGGTTGGGATTACTACCAATATATATATTGAAGGTCAGGCTACTAACCTCGCGAGCATACTCAGTACCATTGTTGATAATGTTAAATGTAAACCGCAAGTCAGCTGCGTGTGTGCTATCTATGGCCGTAGAAGTAGCCCAATTTTCTGAAAACTGGTTAGTAGATGATTCTGATATGGTTTGTTCTTGGTATTCAGTAGAAGTTGTTGTTTGTGATCCACCCCATTCATGACCAGTCGATGTTGTTATAGTTGGTTGAAAGGCTGGATAACTCACCTGATAATATTTCTGTACCTGTACAAGTGATTGATTATCTGTTCTATATTGAGTCCAGCTTGAACCCTGATAAGCATCCTGGCTATTTGCAGTTTTTTCCGATTGATTGACGCGGTCTTGACCTGTTGGGTTTTTTATAGATTGAGTTAAAGTAGTCGAACCCTCAATCTTAGTATTTGGTTTTGCTTTATTTTGAATATTATCCAAAGCTTCTAATTGAACATCAACAAACGAAAGTACTCCACCTGCCAGGCCCGCCACACCCATCACACATGCTGCGCCAAGTGTAACAGCTGCTCCTATACCAGATGCACACGCAGCCAAACCTGCAAACCCACCAACCATTGATAATAAACTAGCTCCGGATTTTAACAAATACTTATTAGCAGCTTGTTGATCTAAAGCGAATATAGGATCGTTTAAATAAGTGGAATTTACATCAGCAGTCGTTTTTGAAACTTCAACCCAATCGTTCCATGTTACTGTGTTTGCCAAACTAGTACTTGTACCTTTTGTAGTTGCTGATCCATAAGTCTTCTCTGTTCCGGTCGTTGTACCCTTAGTATTTGTGATAACCGTCTTCTGGGTCACAACTATTGAAGAAGGCACAACCTCCACTTCTGGTTTTGGAAAAGCTGCTACAAACGGACTATCCCCCGGGGCTTTGACCCACGCAGGCAAATTTGCGCTGACAAAGGCAGAATCTTCTGCTCGCGGTAAAATACCATATCCGCAGGGTCCGCTTGCTCCGGGGCAGTAAGTTACACCAAACAGCTCCTGCCCATCATCGAATTTATCCAGATCGGAGCTTTCACGCAGGTTGCTGGTGCCAATCATGAATTCTTCGGCGTAATCCGGCACGGCATCATAGTCACCATCCGGGCAGTTGCCAGTCGGGTTATGCGGGCTGAACTGCGGCCAGAGCGCAAAGGGCGGACCGTAGGCTTTGATCCCGCGTAAAATGTTATGGACTTCATCGCCATCGGATGGGTTGGTTGAGCTGGGGGCTTCGGGTGAATCCGAATTACTATCATTGGGATTGGTACACCACCAGGCTTCTTCGGTGTCGGTCAGCCCATCCGAGTCAGTATCCACCGAAGAGAGCGACATGACAAAACCCGCTGAAGCAATCAGGTCTCCAACAGCGATCATCTGCCCTGGAAATTGAGCGTTGTAAGCCGTCACCATAAATTCCAACGAATTTATTTCATCGGGAGAAAATCCCAGGCGTGCCAGCTTTGCAAGCTGGGCGGCGGTCACTTCCACATATGCATAGTCAGCCGTGACAGCCAATACCAGTATGCCCCAACCATTAATACGATTCAAGTCAGCAGGGTTTTTCAAAACGACCCTTACCCGAAACAAAGTGCCGGTTCCGGCAGCCGACAGATCCTGGGCAGGGAATATTTCTGCGGTTGGCGTAAGCATCACGGTCGGTTCAATCGTTACAGGAGGCGCTGCCAGCGTAGGGGTAGGTTCCGGGGTGGCAGTCAGCTCCACCTGCGCATGCATATCCTGGTTGGGCTGATCGAATGATATGGCCGCAGCCGTGACTGGCAATGGCCCAAAACTGGACATGATTAAACTGACCAGCATGATTGCATAAACAAACTTTGTAGTAAACATGAAGAAATTGCTTTGTTTCATCATTCCCTCCATAATAAATCGCTCTGAAAATTTAAGTGTCTTCGATTCTCGCATGTATTGACGAAAAAGTTCGCAATTTGAGTGTGTGTATGAATAACTATCGGCTTAAGATAAGGCTTGAATTGCTCTTCACCCATAAATTCGGCAACAAAAATACTGAACCATTTTTCATGATGGTTTTCCCCATCTTTGTTCATTTGCGCACCCGCCATTGCCATGTGAGTATTGTGCATCAAATAGTCGTTTTTGGCAATGATCCTGGTAAATCTTGTATTAGTCAGGTAATGCTTGAACAATTCAATCTTATTACCCTGCCCACTTAATTCTGTCATAGCATCCAGATGCACTGCTGGATTGCGAATGATTCCACAACAGAAAATCACTGTTGTTCAATGTGAAAGAACATATTGCGCGTAGGTGTCATTGCGAGGAGGGTGCTCTCCCCGACGTGGCAATCTTCCGCCTAAACCGGGATTGCTTCACCATCAAAGAGCTAGTGCTGCGGTTCGCACATCGTCCCGATCTCTTTCAGAATAGCATCCCGATGCCCTGCGGGATAGCATCCCGATGCCCTGCGGGAATTACATTTCGAAGCGTTTATTTTGTCCAACCTATTGCTGATGAATACAGTTCCTGGTAAATCTGCTTTTATTTGTATTGGACAGGCGGCGGTATGTACGAATCTCGAAATGGCAGAATTTAGCAGAAAGGATAATAAGCTTGATACATAAAACTTCCAAGCTAAAAATCAAGCTGCATACCATCCAGACCAACCACCACTTGCAATTCGGGAAAAGCCTGGCAGGCAGCGGACAGGTCGCGGGTGTAATCGAGCGACTCGATCGGGCTGTGATGGATCAAGACCAGGCGCCGGACCTGGGCCCGTGCTGCCACCTGCAGCACCGCTGAAAGATGGCTGTGCCCAATCACCTCGGCCAGATCGGAGAGAGCATCCAGGGTATAGCAATCATGCAGAAGCAGGTCCACACCCGCTATCTTTTCGATGTAGGCAGAGTCCGGGCGGGCAATCGTATCGGTGATGTAAGCCAGCGCATGAGCTGGCCAATCCAGGCGGTAGCCGGTGCTGCCGTTCTCAAGCGCAAAATGGGAGAGACTTCCACCCAGCTTCAGCTCCTGCCTGGGTTGCAGCACCTGCCAGGTGTAATTAAAATCGGCATATTTGGGCTGGACAATGCTCAGCGTGGCTTGGTCGGCATGGATACGTGTGTTAGGCAGGGCCTGGTTGGCGCGTTCGACAAAACCGGACACGTTGGCAGCACTCAGTGCCTGCCCGGATTTCAATAAATCTGCCTTGAAATAGGAAGCAAAGACATAATCCAGCCCGCTGGTATGATCCGCATGCGCATGGCTCAGATAAATATCCAGTTCCCGGGTTTGCAGATGCTCCGCCAACCGGTAAAGACCATGCCCGGCGTCCAGCATCAGCCCCACTTCCGGCAGAAAGTAACAGGCAGTCTGAGCCGCATCCGTTGGTAAAAAACCACCCGTTCCGAGCAAAACCAGTTTCATGGCAAATCTTCCACTTGGCAACTCCCGGACACAAACTACCCTTCTTAGCGCAAATATTCGGGGTAAATCTTTTGGCTGGATGACTTCAACCTGCTCGCAAGCCAGCCAGTCACACCCGTCGAATAAGGCTGCATAACCTGGTCCTCAGTAGTTTCCACGATAAAGGTTTCGTGTCCGGTATCGATGAAAACGATGACATGATTGGAAGTTTCGGGATTATTTATATGATCCGCATCCACATACATCAGGTCCACGTACCAACTGGATGGCGCCCCGGCCTGGATCAGACTGGCAAACAGGATGGACAGGTCTTCGCAGTCTCCGCCCCCAGCCAGCAGCGTTTCGAGGGGATAGCGTGGCGTTTCCAGATCTTCACTGGCATAATTGGAGAGCTGCCCGACCATATACCATATCCGGTAAATATAATCATAAGCATTGTTGGATTTTTGATAGAGAGGGGGCACTACTTTTCGAAAAATATCCGGGGTGACAAATGACGAAAAATTCCTCAGATTGAGCGCGTCACCCGCGTTGGTGTAAACCCGCGTTGTATCCCAGTTTAAATCCACGATCAAACGACGCTGTGTATTCCCAGCCTCAATTTCGCTTTGGAGTGAATCAAAAGGGGTGGTCCATTTGATCAAGGTCCCGTCTGTATCGTAAAAAGTGGTATCCACCACCCTGTCATGGACCACGATATAGGGTGGTTTGACCGCAATATTGTTGAGGGTGTTGTAATTATTGGTGAGATTATTAAAATCACCATTTAATGAATTGAACTGACCGGACAGGATATTGAATTTATCAACCGTGGTGGTGTATTCAGAAGTCAAATCGTTAAAGCGGGTAATGAGTGCCGTATGCTGTTGGTCCAAATCGTTGAAACGGGTTGTCAGACCGGTATACTGCTGGTCCAAATTGTCATACGTTGTGGTTAATGTTGTGTACTTACCCTGCAGCTGCGAATATTGACCCGCAAGCTCTTGGCGAGCCTGCTGTTCTGCCTGGTAATCGGCCTTCAGTTTGCTGAAATTGTCATAGATAATATAGGCAGCACACACCAGGCAGATCAAACCCGCCAGGACGAAGAAACGCGGCAGACCCAGCATGGGCTTGGACTTAAATTTTGGCACCAGCTTTTTGGATTGTTTTGGCAAGCTGGGGATATATACCGGTCTGGGGTCTTGCCTGGCAGCCTCCAGCAGCGGCAGGTCTTCAGATCGCTCAGGTTGAACGGCCTCAGGCGACGCGACGCTTTCCGAAACTTCCACCTGGGCTGGGCTCGCATCCAGTGCGCGAAGTTTCTCGAGCGTGATCAGCGCTTTTTTGTTATCAGGCGCAATCTGTAAAAAAGACTCCAACGCAGAAATTTTCTCAGCATTGCCCTCAATGGTATAGATAAACCAGATCCAGGCGGTCTCATCGGTTGGATCATTGCGGGTGATGGCTTTAAATATCAGTCTGGCCGGCTCTTTTTGGTCGCTTTTCCAGAGCACAATTCCGCGCTCCAGCATTCGTGATGACATCGACATATTTCCCTCCGCTCACTATCCCAATTCCGAGGTTATGCGTGACGATTAATTATACCTGCCAAATCCACCCACGTGCTGTTTGTAGCAAACCAAAAACCACAATACCGCATAACTTACCATCCCATCAACCCCAGGACACACTTGCTACATGTCAAGCACCCATTATCTCAAACGCCTCCCCACCGAACAAAGCGCGCCTGTCCAGAATAATCCCAGCTATTCGCGAAGCGGGTGAAATAATCCCAGCTTATGTGGGGCGAAATAATCCCAGCTATTCGCGAAGCGGATAAAAGCAAAAACCCGTAATTCTTAACTGCTCTGCTCCCCCTTCCCGTTTTTCGGGCAAGGGGGCCGGGGGGATAGGTCTACCCGCCCATCCCAATTCCCCGCTCCATTGCCAAAAACGGAAAACACACCTGCCAGAAAGCCTTAGCCCTCACACCTTAGGGATGAAAACCAGGGACAGATCCCAGGCATTGGCACCGTTCTCCCTTTGCGCCAGCCAGATACCCGCCGGGGGCATAGGATTGGCGTGATCATAGGCACCCCGGTGAAACTCAAGTACCGTCTCGGAGATTCCAAGCTGACGCAGCAGCAGCATAACCGGTCCGCCATGCGAGACGAACCCGAGCGGTCCGACCTGCGCGGCTTCGCAGACCAGTTTATCCCAGGTGGACAGCATGCGCGCAGTAATTTGGGCTTCACCTTCATCAGAACGCCATTCAGCCAACGAATTCTCTTCCTGAATTTCAATCCCAGCCAGCCCGGCGCTGATCTGGGCCGTGCGCTTGGCGCGTTCGAGCGGGCTGTGATACAGCTTTTTCAGACCCTGCAAGCGGATGAAATCCCCCAGCAGGATAGCCTCTTTTTCGCCTTGCTCAACCAGGGGCGGGCCAGGCGGTCTATCATACGGGATATCCTTCCGGCTCCAATCCGGGGTGGCGTGCCGAATAATATAGATACGCACAGGTTCAGTCATGGGGTTCATTGGGTTTCCAGAATGCATTGGATTTCCGGCTCAAATCACTTGAACAGGATGGGGGCGTCTTTGACAGCAGCTTCTATTCTACCGCTGACTGGCGCTATCAAAGGCCAACCAAAGATTTTGCGTGGAACCTTGCGCAGAGTGCAATTATCCTGTATTCTTGGAGCAGGAGAAAGACCCTTATGAGTACGGAACAACCCAAGAATCCCCTGCACGGCATCACCCTGGAAATAATCCTGACCCGCCTGGTGGAAATTTATGGCTGGGAAGGCCTGGGCCAACGCATTGATATCAAATGCTTTCAAGTTGATCCAAGCATTAAATCCAGTCTCAAATTCCTGCGAAAAACCGCCTGGGCTCGCGAAAAAGTCGAAAACCTCTATCTACACAGCAGGCAAAATTAATGCGGGAAGCCGGACAAGAGCAGACCGGGACGGTGGCAGTCATTGGCGGCGGTCCAGCCGGGCTGATGGCGGCCGAGGTGCTGAGCCAGGCCGGGCTGCGGGTAGACCTGTTTGACAGCATGCCATCGGTCGGACGCAAGTTCCTGGTGGCTGGCAAGGGTGGTCTCAACCTGACCCATTCTGAGCCACGCGAGCAATTCCTGGCGCGTTACGGGTCGCGCCGTGCCGAGCTGGAACCCTTCCTGCTGCGCTTTGGCGCAGATGAACTGCGCCAGTGGGCCGCGGAGCTGGGAATTGAAACCTTTACAGGCACATCCGGGCGGGTTTTCCCAATCGGGATGAAGGCGGCGCCACTGCTGTATGCCTGGCGCCAGCGCCTGACCCGCAGCGGGGTGACTTTTCATCAGCGCCATAAATGGCTTGGATGGAACGCCGATCAATCCCTGCGCTTTGAGACCCCCAGCGGTGAGATAAGCTGGCAGCCTCGGGCTGTGATCCTGGCCCTGGGCGGCGGCAGTTGGTCCCGCCTGGGCTCCACCGGCGAGTGGACCCGGCTGTTGGCCGAACGCGGCGTAGCCCTCGCGCCTTTCCGACCCTCCAACTGCGGCTTCGATGTAAATTGGAGCGAACACTTCCAAACGCGTTTCGATGGTCACCCGCTCAAGGCGGTCATCCTGGAAGTGATCACCGCTGAAAAAATCAGCCTGCAGCGCCAGGGAGAATTCATCATCACCAGCACCGGTGTCGAAGGCAGCCTGATCTATGCGCTTTCCGCTCCGATCCGGGATGAGATTGAGCGTCTGGGCAGCGCCACGGTTTACCTGGACCTGGCACCCGACCGGACGCTCGCGTACCTGATCGAGCGCCTGGCAATGCCGCGCGGCTCGCGCTCCATGTCCAACCACCTGGAAAAAAGCCTGGGACTGCGCGGTGTCAAAGCCGGACTGCTCTGGGAATTCGTACCACGTGCCGATTTCAACGACCCGCAAAAACTGGCACAGGCCATCAAGAAATTGCCCCTGCCCCTGATCGGCGCCCGCCCGCTGGACGAAGCCATCAGCAGCGCGGGAGGCATCTGCTTTGAAGCCCTGGATGAGAACCTGATGCTGAAAAATTTACCCGGTGTCTTTTGCGCCGGTGAAATGCTGGATTGGGAAGCCCCAACCGGTGGCTACCTGATCACAGCCTGCTGTGCCACCGGCCGTGCCGCCGGGTCCGGCGCATTACAGTGGCTGGAAAACACCTCCCAGGCTTAAGACCTGTAATTTATAGCTGGTTTGGCCCCCTTCCCGAAAAAACGGGATGGGCTAGAAAACACCGCCCAGACTTAAGACCTGTAATTTATAGCTGGTTTGGCCCCCTTCCCGTTTTCCGGGAAGGGCGGGGGGATAGGTCCAAACGCCAATAGAAAACAACCAAGTCGACCTTTTTTATAACCACGCCCACCCTCTGACCATCCGGGGTGACAGTTTCCGCCAGCGAAACCGCAAAAAGGAGGCTCCTCTTCCCCTGTCCGATTAGTTCTTTTCTCCCCACCCGCCACTGCTCTTTACTGGTAAACATACGTCCGGCGATGCCTGGTAAGCATTACCCGACTATGGGTGGTAAACATAGCCCGACTATTGACATATCTTCAGCCCATTCCTTTTCCAGATCTTCTCTCATGCCTCACCCCTCGTTCATCTTTGATCTTTTTCTATCTATCACACCCTTTTCTTTGTCTCAACTTATGGGTAAAGATTAGTCCTGACTCGGGAAGGAGAGTCTTTGGTGGCAGATAAGATTGATTTCGGCCAAGACTTTGGCCAATTGGGTCAGGATTTCTTCATTTTTGAAGCGTACAACCTCAAGTCCATAAGAAATTATCGCTTCGCTGCGCACCTGATCGTATTCCTGCTGCAGGTCGTGGATGGGTCCATCGATTTCTATCACGAGTAAGGCGGCGTGGCAGTAGAAATCCGCAATGAATCCGCCAATGATTTGCTGTCTGCGGAAATGTAAACCATTAAGCCGGTTAGCGCGCAGGGCCTGCCAGAGTACCTTTTCGGCTCCGGTCATGTTCTGACGCAGTTCTTTGGCGCGTTGGACTTTAGCAGTCGTGACTTTTTGCCCAATGACAATCTTTTGCGCGGGCATAAAACCTCCCTCGGGTCCCCCCGAAACGGGGGGAAGTTAACTCCCCCTTTCCTCCCAGGAAAGGGGGTTGGGGGAATAGGTCTGGATTGGTTTTCTTTTTGCGTATTATATTGACTTCATTCTTTGGCTAATTTTGGATAGATGCTTTTCTTTTTCATTTCGATTTCTGCTTTTTTCATTCGATCTTTTGCATAGTATTTCAATATTAATAATGTCATAACAACAGTTATAGCCGAAATGCCTAAAGATGCAAAAAAACTTATATTTTGTACGGTGAGGTGGATGAAAAGGTAGCTGCAAACCCCAATGGAAGAACTGATTAGCAAACCCATAATATCCCGAAGACCACCCAGGAAGGTCCCTCGAACATCGGCCGGTGGTCTATCATCATAAGTATCCCAGTATAGATAGGTCTTGATGGCGGGGTCGGCGGATGTAAAGTAGTGATTGATGCGATTGATGGCGCGCAAATATTCAATCATGCGAGAGCGCCGTTCAACAATCCGTCGAAAGATGCTTATGCCCACCAAAGTAAAAAAGACCATGATAGCCAATTCAATCGATATGTTTTCATCGGCGGAGTTGCCAAATTTCCCAATACCCACCAACAAGGCGATGATGAGGGACATCGCGGTCAGATATGTGGTTACATATTTATCACCCATTTCCGAACTGTGTTGATATAGTGCTGATATGCGTTCATGCTCCGCAATGAGTAATGCTGCAGATTGATCCGGTTTTGGTAATATCTTATTTTTGCTCAATATCATATCCTGCTCCAATATTCCCACTAGCTATTGTGTCTGACATTCCTGGTTTGATCTTCCAGGATTACATTGTTTCTTTTGTAAAGCGCATAACCTCAAGTCCATAAGAATTTATTGTTTTGCTGCGTGCGAAAATGTAACCCATTAAACCGGTTGGTGCGCAGAGCTGGCTATCGTACTCTTTTTGCCCAATGACAATCTTATGCGCGGGCATGATACCTCCCTCGGTCCCCCCGAAACGGGGGGAAGTTAACTCCCCCTTTCCTCCCAGGAAAGGGGGTTGGGGGGATAGGTCCAGATTGGCCCCAAAAACCGGACCTACTTCTGCTTGCTCATGGCAATCAGGAGCGTATTAGTCTCCTCCGCGCTGTTGGCCATATCCACAAAGACCAGCAGCAGCTGTCCACTGGCAGCCAGCCCCATCCCCACCAGAAACATGATCAGCCCCAGCACAGAAGCAAAGAAGCGCACATCCGTCAGCATCTGGCCGCTGACGGCATTCAAGTAAACATTGGCCACATCCATCAAAGCCACGCTCTGAAAAAAGCCTAAAATAGCGACCGCCACCCCGCTCAGCATGAGCAGAATACCCGTCCCGATGTTCACGAAGCCTTGAAACCGAACAAAAAAATACATGGAACCTCCGGAAGATGACAACATTTTATTTTGGAAAATTTTATTCTATAAGTTCTCAATTACGCTTAATGGTAACACGATTGAGCAAAAATGCGCTCAAAAGGGTACAAAGCGCACCAAAAGCAAACATCGCCATGTAACCAAACCACAGCCCGGGATGGGCAGCATTCAGCGAATCGATCAGCGGACCCTCCAGGCGGGCCAGGGCACCCGAACCAGCCGTCGCCAGGTTGGTCAGACCCAGGTACTTGCCCGATTCACCGGCGGGAGCCAACTGGTTTGCCAGGGCCCACGAGGCAGTCAGGAAGAGACCAATGCCCGCCCCCAACACAGAACCATACAAAACCAGCATGCCGGGGGTCTTCGCCAACCAGAGCAGGAAAAAGCCCACAGAGGAAAGCAGACTGGCCGCAAACAGAATGCGCTTAGCCCCAAATTTATCCGCCAACCAGCCGCCCAGCACAGAAAGCACAACCAGAGCCACGGTCAGGGCTGCCAGCAGGTCACCCGTGGTCTTGACCGGGTTGGCCACCTGCAGCACATCCCGCAGGTAATACTGGGCAAAAGCCTGCAGTCCATAAATGCCCAACAAAAAGACCCCACGCTGCAGGATCAACCACCAATAGGAAGCATTTTCACGCAGCGCAGTCAAGCCGCCCTTGAATTGGAATTGTTCTCGCAAGTGCTGCCAGGCATTGATTTTTACGTCAGCCCGCAAAACAGGCTCCTCTGGCGTGCCCAGCACGGTCAGCGCGACCGTGACGAGCACCACTCCGATCAGAACCAATATGATCAGGCTGGCATCCCGTCCCTGTGGGTCGAGTAAACGCCCTGCCGCCAGTGAAGCAATGATCAGGGCGGTCATATCCATCAAGGTTTTTAAGCCGCTTGCAAACCCGACGCGGTCCCTGGCAACGCGATCCGGCAGCAAGCCCTGGGCGGGACCCTGCCCCAGGTTGGAGCTGAACTGCAAACCGATATAGCCGATAAAAATCCACAACAGGCCGCCACCCCAACCCAGGATTGCTAGAAAGAAGATGTCGAAGAGTGTCCCGATCAGGATCAGCGGACGCCGGCGACCCCAGCGTGAGACCCAGCCATCACTCAGCGCGCCGGAGAGCGGCTGGATAATGGTCGCCAGGACTAACCCTATAAAGGTCAGCAGCCCAAGGTAGGAATTCTTCTGGGCATCGGGCACATAGTTCAGCAGCAAAGCCGGCAGGATGATGGGATGCAGGGCATTCCATTTAAAGGAAAGCCCGATCCAATAGATATTCAGAACGAGCATTTCGCGGAAAGTTGTGAGTTTTTTCATGGGTTTAATCTAATTTACCATGAAAAGGGAAAACGGGGAGTTTTAGATTGAAGGGGATTGGGAAGGGATCAGCCTATACCAGGGGCAATAAAAAAAGGGTAAAATCAATTAAGTTTTGCAACCGTTTTTTTTATTTTTATTCGTGGGCCAGAGCGGGCCGGATTAACGGCAGGGCTGGCACGTCCATTCTTTTTCATCAGGAGTCAATCTCATGACCTTTACCCAATCCCCCTGGAGTCTGCAAGATCTCTTCTCGGGCCTCGACAGCCCGGAGTTGGAATTATCGTTCAAACATCTCGAAGCCCAGGTCGCCGAATTTGAAGAATCCCGCGCCGAACTCAAGCCGGGGATACCCGCCGAACAATTTATGAACCTGGTGCGCGAATCCGAAACAATCATGCGCGCTGGCTATCGCGTCTATGGTTTTTCCAGCCTGGCCTTTGCGGCAGATACACAGGATCAAGCCGCTCAGGCATTGATGGGTCGCGTCCAACAGTTTTTTGCCGAAATGCAAAATCGGACGCTCTTCTTCAGCCTGTGGTGGAAGGATCTGGACGAAAGCAACACCGCGCGCCTGATGGATGCCTCTAGTGATTATCGCTATTATCTGGAAGAGATGCGCCATTACAAACCGCATACACTGTCCGAGCCCGAAGAAAAGATCGTCAACCTGAAGAATGTGACCGGTCTGGAAGCGTTGATCACCCTGTATGACTCGCTAACCAATCGTTACATCTACAAACTGGAAGTGGCTGGCGAAGTCAAAGAAATGACCCGCGGCGAAATAATGTCCTACGTGCGCCAGTCTGACCCTGAAATGCGCGCACGCGCCTACCAGGAACAACTGCGCGTTTATGCCGCAGATGCCCCCATCCTGGGACAGATGTACCAGGCGATTGTGCGCGATTGGCACAATGAAAATATCAGCCTGCGCAAACACGCCACACCGCTCGCAGCCCGCAACCTGGCCAACGATATCCCCAACGATGTCGTAGACACGCTCTTGGAAGTGGCGCGCCAGAATGCGCCCATCTTCCAGCGCTTTTTCAAAATCAAGGCAAAACTATTTGGGCAGGATAAGCTGCGCCGCTACGATGTCTATGCCCCGGTCAGTAAATCCGAAAAATCCTTTGAATTCAATGCTGCCGCCGAAATGGTGCTGGATTCCTTTAGCCAATTTGATCCAAAAACCGGACAACTGGCCCGGCGCGTATTCGACGATAATCACCTCGACAGCGAAGTCCGCAAGGGCAAAAGCAGCGGCGCATTCTGCTCCACGCTCGGCCCGGACCTGACCCCGTGGGTGCTGGTCAATTATCAGAGCCGCGCTGACGATGTTGCCACCCTGGCTCACGAGCTGGGGCATGCCATCCATTCAATGCTGGCCGAAAGTCACAGCCTGTTCACCCAACAGTCATGCCTGCCACTCGCCGAAACTGCTTCCACCTTTGGCGAAATGATGCTGGTAGACCGGCTGCTGGCCGAAGAAAAAGACCCGGCTGTACGGCGTGACCTGCTCTTCCGACAGGTGGATGACGCCTACGCGACCATCATGCGCCAGGCGTTCTTTGCTTTATTCGAGAAACAAGCCCATGAAATGATCCAGAATAACGCCTCGGTCGATGAATTAGCATCGGCTTATATGGAAAACTTGAAGACCCAGTTTGGCGATGCGGTTGACGTCAGCGCTGAGTTCAAATGGGAATGGATCAGCATCCCGCACATTTACCACACCCCCTTCTATGTTTATGCTTACGCCTTCGGGCAGCTGCTGGTGTTTTCACTCTACCAACAATTCAAAGCCGAGGGCGAAGCCTTTAAGCCGCGCTACCTGAAGATCCTGGCAGCGGGTGGTTCCGAATCGCCCGAAGCCATCCTGTCCAATGCCGGGATCGATATGCACTCGGCAGCTTTCTGGCAGGGCGGCTTTGATGTGATTAGCGGGTTGGTCGATCAGCTCGAAAATCTGTAATCAAGCAGTTTGACAGATGTGGAAGACCCTCGCTGCAGAGTTGCAGCGAGGGTCTTTTGTAATAGTTACTCACCGAAGTTTTTTTTCACGAGTCAGGATTGAAAATCCAGCAGGTTTTCTTCGGGATCGAAGCGCAGCGGCCTGGGACCTTCCAAAATCTCAATCCCTGATGTGTGCCTGGCTTCTTCCAGCAGCGCTTCGGAGACAAAGATCTCGGATAAGTGTTTGGTGTTTTTGATGAATACGATCCTGATGTTGTGTTTATCAATTCCCGTACAGGTCTTTATGGCGGCTTTGATAGCCATGGCATCGGTTTCCAGCACCATCGGAATGACACAGGGGGTAATGACAGTGGTGGTCAAGGCATTCGGGTAGGAGGTGGTAAAGTCGATTTTATTGAAAGCACGCAGGGTGGTTGTTTCCGCTTTTCCCAACCCAATCATGTTTCCATGCGTCTCATCAGAAATATCCAGCACCACGGTGCGCTGCTTGCGGATACCACCGCTGCCATACGGGGTGGACCATGTCCCGGTAATGTTCGGGTCCATGCCGGTGCCGGAGATATTCTTGCCAATCTCGCGCACGATCAACACATCAGTTTCGGGGATAAGAATCCGGGCCATCTGACTCTTTGCGAATTCCAGGATGGCCGGTTCCTGCTCCAGGATGTCTTCACTTTTGAGAACGTCAATCCGACAGGTTTCATCCAGGGCGTTTTCAACCAGGGCAACGCCAAAGATGACGGGATTGTTGGCCAGGACTACGCGGGCAAAAGCCGGGATCCTTTCGTCAAATACGCCAAAACCAGCTTCGTGCAAAGAATCGGCACCTTTTTGTTTGCCCAGGCCAATCGAGAGCATTTTTGCCAGACCAGACTCATACCTGCCCCTGAAGGAAGTATGCGGCTTGACCCGGCCCAACACGATGATCGCATCTGACTGGGCTGCAAACCTGTCCATAAATACCTGCAGACCATCCGGCGTACTGCCGGTCTGCAGGGTCTGCATGCTCGAAAAGATTTCACATTCACAAAATTCTTCGGTGATGCCGTAATCTGTCAGTATTTCGCGCTGGCCTTCGGCGGTGGAGCCAGCGTGACTGCCCATGGCAGGGATAATAGTTGGGATGCCACCACACTCTTTTACAAAACGCACGACCTCGCGCAGGATGATCTTCTGGTTGGAAATTCCACGGCTGCTGCCGGTCAATACGACCCGCATCCCCGGCCGGATCCGGTTTTGCAGGTCCCGTTCGCGCAGTTTGACACGCAAAGTTCCGGCGACATCTTCGATGCGCGTGGTCGGGAAATTCTGCCGAAGGTGAACCATCTTCGGGATAACGACTTCATTTAAAAGAGCTCGGATGTTATCCTGTTTTTTTATGATCACAGCGAAACCTGACCCTTCTGTTAGTCAGCCAACGGGGATGATGAACTCTTTAATGAGGGGTGTACGACAAAATTATATAGGGGGAAAGTTCACAATACAAGGGGTTAGGACAATAGGATTTATAAGTAGAACCCTGATCCATGCAGGTGTTAGCCCGGCTCTGGCAGTTGATCCGCAATTTTCTGCATCACCAGCACGCTGATAGCCTGATCCAGCTCGGCACGGGGCAGGTTGGGAGGCAAGTTAAGCTGGTAAGTCGGACCAAAGCGCACATGCAGTACGCCTGCCTGTTCCCAAGCGGCAGCAGGCAGGATGCAAAGTCCGCGCTGGGCTAATAGGGCAATAAAGCGGCCCACCCCGGCGGGCGGCACCCCCAAACGATCATCAGGCTGATCAGCTCCCTCAGGAGCCAACAGCAGCCAGGCCGGCGCGCTCTGAATTGTCTGCATGGAGTCCAACCAGGTCAGCACATTATTTACGGCCTGGGCCCGCGCGGCCACATCCCGGGCACGCGGCGGCATGGGCGGCATGCAGGAGAAGCCATAGATGTGTGCCAAACGCCCCAGCACCAACCGCGAAAGCGGCCGGCCCAGCACACCAAACCACTGCCCAGGGTAGGTGAACTCAGCGGTCATAATCGCATGCAGGCGCCCCGCAGCGACGACCGGCAACGCCGCAGCAATTGCGATCACCAGCCACTGGATGCCAAACCCGCCGCGCTGATAATGATTAAAGGTGACCAGGCAGGCGCTGCTGGGAAAATGCTCACGCCCCAGGATGACAGGCGCAACCTGCAGGCTGGCGATGGCCTGCTGTGCATCCTCTTGAAAACTGCGCCGGCGCAGCCCACACCAGCTGAGGCAGATGGAAATTAGCAGCCGGGGTGGCAAGCGGTAAGGTGGGAACATATAGGTGAAAACTCAGCCTTTCGCGAAGCGGATGAAAGCAAAAACCTGTAATTAATACCTGTCTTGCTCCCCCTTCCCGTTTTTCGAAGAGCTGTCTTGCTCCCCCTTCCCGTTTTTCGAAGAGCTGTCTTGCTCCCCCTTCCCGT
>CAYWXS010000060.1:0-78 GCA_964462245.1 uncultured Anaerolinea sp. | reverse complement strand
TTTTCGGGAAGGGGGTTGGGGGGCATAGGCGCTAACTTAAGCGATGGAAACGGGTAAATCAACCAAATTATTACGGAC
>CAYWXS010000059.1:0-41107 GCA_964462245.1 uncultured Anaerolinea sp. | reverse complement strand
CGCAGACCTTATCCTACCGGGGTTCCATTTATTTGACAACATTTGCGTGCACACAATAAACAAGCCGTAGTGAGGGGCAAACCAACTGTCAATCCTGATGGTTCTTTTGACTTGATCATGCAGTTTATTAACTTTAACAGCGCGAATGAGCTCTTGCTGGATGTAGAACTGGTTTTTGCACCTACCCAGACGGCAAAAGACAACTACGATAAGGCGACTGCTGATGCCCGCAAGAAATATGACGCAGAAAAGCAGCGCTTGCTTAAGAAAAGTTTTTTGGAAAGCGTGCGCCAGCGAATTAAAGATGCCAGTAACATCAAGTCACGCCCTTCCTGGGATTTGCGTGAAGAGGAACGCACTATCATCTACCGCAAACTGATCAGCCGCTTAATGCTGGATAGTTGGAAGCTGCCCGATACCGATGATACGCGCCGGCTGAGCCACGTGCGATCCGAAGTCATCCGCTCAATTTTCGATGTAGATGCCATGCTATATTTTGTCGCTCCGGAATGGTGGATGCATTTGCGTAACCGGAGTCAACTAGGCTTGAAGGTAGATGTTGGAGACCCTACTATTTCATTGACCGATAATGACGTGGTCAAGTGGGATGATATCGAGATGCGAAAAGATAACTACAAAATTACTGAGAGTTCATCTACCGCTAAACTTGGTAGTTCCCTGGGTTGGCTGCTGCAGTTGGATGGTGATAATCTGCGCAATGCATTCTTAAATGCGCCCTGGGTCAAGGCCGTGATTCCAATTCAGCCTGGGCGGGAAAAGGCAGCGCTCAATTGGCTGCGTTCAATTGAAGGCCACGATAATGATGGTTGGGATACGCCGTATGTGGGAGAAGATGACCCGGAGTTCTTGGGAAAGACGATTGGAGAGGTTCTTGAAATCATCTCGGACCGGATGGAAAAGGATAATGGTGATATCGCGAACGTGCTGAAAGCAGACAAAGTCTTTGAGCATGGATTCGACCACCTGGCAGGTGGTTTTGATGCTGGTTTGCCCGCTAACCAGGTTTTTAGCCAATGGATGTCTGTGTTACCAACGGATCAAATTGTGGCAGTCGAATACAAATCAACTGACCTGTTTATGCCGGATATTTAAATGATGATTCCTCCCATAATTCACTTGCGCGGGAGTGAAAATGAGTGAGCTTACCGGGCGGTATCTCCCTTCGACAGGTCCGACCAAAATTGAGGAAGACAATTCTACGATTGTACCAATGGTCGATGGGGAAGATTACTTTGGTTCGATAAGAATGGAAATCGGTCGCGCCCAAAGTCCCGGGGATGCTATCTATATGCTCGGATGGCGATTTCAATCTGATTTCCGCTTCAGTAAAGACGCTCAGGATCCGACTGAGTTCGGAAAGGTGCTGGCCAAAAAGGCAGCCGAGGGAGTAGATGTTAGGATCATCATGCCGGCCAAGTGGCAACTCCTCTATATGCTGCAAAGCAGTACCGAGAAAGAACTGCGCGACAAGGGCAATAGTGATCTAAATAATCAGCTTGACCGTTTTGGGCCAGGTGGCAATCTGCGCCAGGCGACATTGTTGAGAGAGCAAGATGTAGGTGGGAATAAGCCCCTGCGTGGGCGGGTGCTTTTAGATCATTCCAGTGAATTATTTGGGATACATCATCAAAAAATGGTGATTGTCTTGCGCGGCGGGGTAGGAGTTGGTTTCGTAGCAGGCTTGGATTTTCTGGCGGATAGGCTTGACAGCTCGCGCCATGATGAACCGCTCCCGCGCAAAAACCCAAGCAGTCCCACGGATACCATTTCCTATTACTGGCATGATATTGGGGCGCGGATTGAAGGCCCGGTGGTCAATGGCCTTTTATATTTTTTTGTTAGCCGCTGGGCTTACTTCCTGCAGCTTTCCAACCGGAGCTTCAAGCTCAAAGATGGCCAGGATATCCCATCCTTGAACCCTCAAGTTGAAGGGTCCATGCCGCGCAGTCGCATCCAAAATCCGCCAGTTTCGAATACATCGCCCGAAGCCGCCCAATTACAAGGCGTGTTTATTGCTGCCAATTTTCCAGAACAAGATGTTCGCGGCAGCAGCCCTGTATTGCACGAACCTCACGGGATTTTTCCGAAACCCGGGGTTCACACAACCGGCATTTTGTATAAAAAGGCTATAGGATCCGCCCGTAAATATATTTATATTGAAGATCAGTATTTTGCTGCTCAATCGTTGGAGGATGCCCTGCGAGAAGCGGCTAGCAGAGGGGTGAAAATCATCGCGGTCATGGGCGGTTATGACGATGACCTGGGAAAAACTGTGGTGCCGCAAATAAACAGCCCTTTCTTGAAACGCCTGGGTGACAAAGTAGCGGTCATGCATGTAAAAGAGACCATTGTTCATTCGAAGCTCATGATTATCGATGATGAGTTTGTTGCAATTGGCTCAACGAATTTCGCTGATCGCTCTATGATTGAGGCAAAGGATTTGGGAGGCGGCGCCGATGCCGGGTTACGTGATTTACTGAAAGAAATGAACCAGGCCTGGAGCACTGATTCGGAATTAACGGTGGCGGCTGTAGATGGCCGGCGAACGGATTGGAACGTAGCCTTACGCCTGCGGGTTCGCCTGTGGGCTGAGCATCTTCGCGTGAATGTGAACGATACCGCGATCTGGAAAGAGCTGGCAGATCTTGGAACGGGGCTTTCGATCTTCAAGGAGGGCTGGGGCAAGCCGGTGACTTTCAATCGGCAGAACAGCCGATTGATCAAGGTTGAAATCCTGTAAAGTTGTCCCCGAAAACATAGATCGCTTTGACGAAATCTATCTGTTTTAAATGAAGGAGGATGCTGAGTTACTGCAGTACCTGCCTTTCTTTGGCTAGCGTGAGATGCCAGACCTGGTCACTCGTTCGCTGGCGGTCAGCATCCCATAGGTGACCTGGCTCATCTGGCGAAATGTCGTTTTATCAAAAAAGCGTAATCCCTCTGTCATGGGCTTTTCTGAGTAATTTTGGGTTGTGAGAGACGCAACTTTACTTGAAAAGCCCTGTTTCATTTAATTAATTTTGGCGAAGGGTTTGTCTTGAAAAATTACTTCCAATATAGGTTGTTGCTAAAAGACTATCCTTTTCCAAGATTTTACTATACCAAATTTATACTTTTTCGCTATAGTAATACTCAAGGTACTCATGAGAATGTGATATATTCACATTATGTGCGATGCTGAATTTAGACAATAGTATCCCCATAAAACCGACTTTATTTCAAAGTATTTAATTACTGGTATTTTAGATTTTGTAAAGATCAACAGCTCTGGATGTGAGCGACTGAGTTCCTGACGGCCTGGCTGTCAAAGAGCAAGCCTTCTGCCTATCCCATCTATTTATTAATATCTATTTTTATTCATAGGTCTTCTTAATGCAAATTAATGGCAGGGCTGTCTCTCGACCCCGTTTTCCGATAATAATATCGGTTTCAATATTAATCCTTGTGTTGTTTGCAGTGGGGATAGTCCAGCCTTTGTCTATTGCAAAAGCGGATGAAAAAACAGCTGTTGATCTTAATCAACCTGTCGTCCAGCGCCCGGATGGGATCGTTTATACAAATCCCGGTCTGAATGTTGAATTTAACCCGACCATAATTCAGTCCGGTCGCACATCCACCTTTACTGTCAGATTGTATAACTCCAACGGTTTTGCGTTGACATCCGCCGCCTGGACTGACACCTTAACCAACGGCATGACGATTGCCAGCATTCCCAATGTGCGCTCAAGTTGTGGCAATGTTTCCGATGTCGATCTCACTTCTGAAATTGGCAAGATTAAATTTGCCAATGGAACAATTCCCGCCCGGGTGGGGGTCAAAAACGGATCTTGTTACGTCAGTGTGGATGTCACATCCACTACCCTGGGTAATACAATCAATACCATCGCCGCCCTGGCCCTGTCTGCTAAAAAATTTGATGACGCGACCGTAGTTTTGTCTAACCAAACACCTGCCTCGGCCACACTGCGGGTCAATTCGATATTGCCGCCAACGGTCAGCAAAACTTTTAAGCCCAATACCAATTATGTGGGCTCCCCCAGTACGCTCGAGATTGTTATTCGCAACCCGGATACCACCTATGATCTGCATGGGGTCTCCATTACGGATACTTTGCCAAGCGGGGTGACCGTGGTTTCGGCAGCCACCTCACAATGCAATGGCGGCACGGTTAGCAAAGGCGCTTCATTTATAACCCTGACTGGCGGGACGATACCAAAAACGACCGGTACAAGCCCCAGTTCCTGTACCGTCACGGCGGTAGTGACTTCTGTCCTTCCGGGGATTTATACCAACCTGATCCCGGCCAACGCAATCCGCACGGATGAAGGGGTGACCAATGCCGGTTCGGCTTCTGCCCCGTTAAATTATCAAGATGTGGGAATTGCGAAATCATTTAATCCGATCAATTTTAAAGTTGGCGGGCATACCACGCTTTCCATCACCCTGACCAACCCGACCGCTAATAAAGGTTATGCAGGGGTTGCCATTGCCGATACTTTACCGGCGGGTTTATCGGTGTATGGCACGCCCACGCTCTCACAATGCAGTGGTTCCGTCACAGGTTCTGGTCGCAATATCAATTATTCGGGTGGTTCGCTTGCGTTCAATACCAGCTGTATTATTCAGGTGGAGGTTACCTCTAACACTGCGGCGACTTACACCAATACCATTCCGGTTGGGGCATTAACTGTAACCACTCCAAGCGGTGTCACCAATAACCTGCCAGCTTCAGCCAACCTGACAGTTTATGGCGATGGGTATGGTTTATCGGGTCGGAAAACCTTTTCTGTTTCAAATATTGCGGTTGGGGGGACCGCCAGGTTAGATATCTATCTGACTGCCCCGGCGGATGTTGATTTAACCGGTTTTTCGTTACGCGATGCGCTGCCGGCTGGTTTGAAGGTGGCGGCTGTTCCGAATGCGGGTAAGAACGCCAGCTGCCAGGGGGGTACGTTTGCACCACTGGCCGGGGATACGCTGCTGGTTTACAGTGCTGGACGAATCAATCACTATGTAAACGCAGCCAGCGAATGTAATTTGTGGGTGAATGTTACTTCGGATATTCCGGGTGACTATACCAATATCATTTCTTCCAGTAATATTTCCAACGATCAGGGTAATAATTTATCCGGCAATCTGTCGGCATCCCTCTCGGTGGGTGGGTTAACCGTGACCAAGGCTTTTTATCCAGACGCCGTGGCGCCGGACGGGGTCTCAACCTTAACCGTGACCCTGATCAATACCAATACACGCCAGTTGGATAATGTAACCTTTGAGGACCTGATGCCTGGTACGACTGCGGATGGCGTGGTTTTTGCGCCATTTCCAAAGCAGCGCACAACCTGCGGCGCGGGCGATGTGCTGGCTCCCGTTGGCGGACAAACATTAAGCATGACGGGCGGTACCATCCCGGGCCAGGTTGGTGGTGTGCCGGGTATCTGTACGATTGTGGTGGACGTCCAGGGAAAAATGGAATTGGCCGTTAATCCCACTTACAACAATACGGTGCTTGCCAACAAGGTCACAGGTCTGGTACACGGCACAGAAATTACGCTGAAAAACCCTGTCTCAAACATTGCCCCACTGAAAATCCTGCCCATTTCAATCGGTGTGCTGAAAAAATTTGAACCTGATGAAGTTACGAATGATACAGTTTCAAAATTATCCATCACATTGGATAACCCCACGGCAGTTGCAATGGTTGGCATCACTTTTACCGATAATCTGGCTGTTAAAACAAATCCGGATACGGGCGCAATCATTGGTCATATGTATGTCGTCTCCCCGGCAAATGTTTCCGTGGGATCGTGTGGTGGAACAGTCAGTATCGCTGCTGACCGGTATGCATTTACTTTCAGTGGGGGCACACTCGCGCCGCATGCCACCTGCGAAATTTCATTGGATGTCACCCAGGACGTGATTGATAATCTAACCAATACCATTGGCGTTGGGGCGGTTACATCTCTGAATGGGGCCACCAATACCCAACCTGCCGAATGGTCTCTGATTCGATTGGATGGGGCCAGTGTCAGTAAGACATTTATCACCAACCCGATATTATCTGGTCTGGGGAATGAATCGATCGTTGAAATTACGATAAAGAACACGAATATTGTGGCGCTGACCGGGATGAGTCTGGTGGATTTATTACCAGCCGGGATGACGTTTGTTTCGACGATCAGTGATGCCGATTCTTGCACAGATGCAGTAATTGCTCACTCGGTTGTTAGCGATCCGGATCCGCTTATAAATGGTAGAACCCGGATTCAAATGACCGGCGGTTCACTGGCTGCCAGTGAAGGCTCGCTTCCAACACAATGCAAGGTAAAAGTAAAAGTTACTGCGCCAGCCAAGGGCACTTATGACAATTGTATTGACATGGGTGGCTTTTCAGCACTCGCGGGTGAGCAAACATTATCCAACACGTTTGCCAGTTGTGACAGTCTGATAGTAAATACCGTGATTGTGAAACCTGTCGTGACGAAATCTTTTACTCCCGACATCATTCCAGCTGGGACGACCTCGGATATGCGCATCCATATTTCCAGCGCCAATTTTGATGATACGTTGACTGGGGTCAGTTTTACAGACACACTGCAGGATGATTTAACTGTGGCGAATTTGCCCAACCCGGTTCAATGCGGTGGCCTGGTCAGTGTTGGTCATTCACCCGAAACGATCACCCTGACCGGCGGGGTAATTGCTCCGCTTTCCGCCTGTGACATCTGGGTCAGTGTCACCTCCAGCACGGGTGGGGTGCATAACAACAGCACGGGCAGCATTGCGACCAAGAATGGCGTCAGCGGCGATACAGCTTCAGCTACTTTGACGGTCATAGAGCCGCCCGTGATTACGAAAGTATTTGCAGCCAATACCAGCCCGACCACGTTGACTTTTACCATAACCAATCCATTGAATAACACCCTGCCTTTAACCGGGGTGGCTTTCAGTGATGTTTTCCCGGCCGGGATAAAGGTGGCAGCTCCCCTGGTTGTCAGTACCCCCCTGGGTTGCGGTACACCGCTCTTTTCGCCATTGGCGAACGCTACCAGCCTGGTCTTCAGCAACGGGACAATTGCTGTTGGCGGAACCTGCACGGTGTCGGTGGATGTAGCTGCGTTGGGCGGGACGTATACCAATACAACCGCAAAGGTCAGCTCCAGCAATGGCGGCATAGGCAACGCAGCTTCTGCCGACCTGACGATCAGCGGGCCGGGGCTTTTGTTGACCAAAGCCACGAGCAGCCTCAATTATCAATCTGGGGGCAGCATTAATTATTCGTACACTTTGAAAAATACGGGTGATACGACTCTGTCCCCGCCTTTCGAGGTCTCGGATAACAAGATCGCTGCAGGCACGAAGTTTCTGTGTAATTCACAGGGCGCAACCAGTCTTGTGCCGGGTGCGTCGATCGACTGTACCAACACCTATCCGGTTAATGCGACGGATGTCAGCAATCGCAGCGTGACGAACACCGCCACAGCCTATGCGATCGATGAATTGAGTAGCGCGGAGGTTATTTCAAATGAAAGCAGCGTTACGGTAAAGCTGGCCGAACTTTCATTAATCAAGCGCAGCTCTACCCTGGGCTATCTTGCGGCGGGCAACAGCATCAGTTATCAATATACGTTGACCAATACCGGCGAAGTAACGCTCTATCCGCCATTCCAGGTCTCTGATAATAAAATAAATGGCGGGACAAAATTTACCTGCAATGCACAGGCGGCAACCAGCCTGGTACCGGGCGCCAATTTAACTTGTTCCTCTGCTTATACCGTGCTTGCCAGTGATCTGGAATCACCTTTTTATGTGCTCAATAGCGCAACTGCCTTTGCAAAGGATAAAGCCAGCGCTGGTACGGATGTTAACTCTGCGCCGAAAAGCGTAAAAGTGTATATGGTGGTGCCACCAAGCATCGTAAAAGTTTTTACACCGGATAAAGTAGCCGTAGGGGCAACATCCACCCTGAAATTTACCATTACCAACCCTTCCAGTAATTTAATTCCATTAACCGGCGTTTCTTTTACTGATGATTTGCCCACCAATTTACTCGTTGCCAGTGATCCATTGGCAGCTCAGTGCGGCGGCACGGTTTCTGCAAATTCGACAATGACCAGAATCACATTTACGGGCGGCACCGTCTTTACCGATAGTACTTGTGATGTCGAAGTGCCGGTCACTTCAAATCTACGCGGTACATATGACAATTTATCCAGCAATGTTTCTTCAAATAATGGCGGCTCAGGGTCGGTCAAGGCCCAGGCAACTTTATTCACGGTCGCTCCGCCCACCATTTACAAATCATTTTCTCCGACAGCACTACAAATAAATGAAACCAGCCGCCTGACCTTGACGCTTAGCAACCCCAACCCGGCGGATATATTGAATGCTGTGGCTTTTGTTGATAATTTGCCTGACGGACAGGAAGTTGCCAGCCCAGCGGCTGTGGATTCCACCTGCGGCGCTTTCACGGCCAATGCCGGTGACAAGGTCTTGAATTTTTCGAATGGCATCTTAGCGGCGAGCAGCAGTTGCACCATCAGCCTGGATATCAAGGCCACCCTGGGTGGTACCCTGAACAATACGACCAATGCGATTACTTCAACCGAAGGTGGAACGGGTTCGCCATCCAATACGGCTCCATTGAATGTGGTCATGCCGCCCGTCATCAGCAAGGTTTTTTCTCCCTCCAGTGTGCCGATCACAACCACTTACAGCACCCTCAGCTTCAGCCTGGTTAATCTCAACCCGGATAAAACCCTGAGCGGCGTAGGTTTTTCAGATACCTTCCCATCCGGGCTGGCTGTCTGGAGTACGCCTGCGTCCAGTACTTCCGGCTGCGGCAGCCCCACTTTTGCGCCTGCCTCCGGTGATACAAGCCTTTCCTTTGGGAACGCGATTATCGCTCCGGCTACTACCTGTACGGTCAGCGTGCGCGTATATGGCACCAGCCAGGGACTAAAGGTTAATACGACCTCTGAAGTGACTTCTTTCGAGGGTGGCGCAGGCCCGGCTTCGGATCCTGCCAACCTGGTGGTGGTTGCTCCGCCCGCCATCAGCAAAGCCTTCAGCCCAAAAACTATTCGCGTAGGTGATACAAGCACCCTGACCTTTCGCGTTACCAGCTCTGATTTACTGACCACAATTAGCGGGGTGGCTTTTACAGACGGATTGCCAGCCGGCTTGCAGGTGGCAGCCACACCGGCCAAAGTGGTTACAAATTGCGGTTCTCCAACATTCGCTCCGAATGCTGGCAGCACAACGCTGACCGTTTCGGGCGCATCGGTGGCTCCGGGCGTCGCCTGTCTGATCAGCGTGGATGTGACGGCCACGACGGGTGGGATTAAGAACAATACTTCCTCGATCGTAACTGCGACCAATGCCGGGTCGGGGAGTGCTGCGACAGATTCTTTAACGGTTATTTCGGCGCCGACGCTCAGCAAAGCTTTTACGCTCAGCGCGATCCCGATCAACGGCAGTACCAGCCTGACCTTTACGATCAGCAACCCGAACACGACTACTGATTTGACGGGTATTAACTTTAGCGACAGCTTCCCAAGCGGGTTGGTGATTGCCGATCTACCGGCAGCCAGTAACCCCAAAACGAGTTGTGGTGCTGCGGCAGCGTTCACTTCTGAGCCGGCTGCGGGTGCTATAAGCCTGGGGATTGAGGGTGTGGCCTTGACGGCCAACACATCCTGTACGGTTTCGGTAAATGTCAAAGGAACCACTCAGGGTAAGCTGGATAACATCACCGGCGTGATTACCTCAACTGAAAGTAACCCGGGCACAACCTCCAACACCGCTTCACTGACTGTGGTGGTTCCTCCGACCATCAGTAAAGATTTTTCACCTGCCAGCATTCCCGTAGGCAGCGCCAATTACACTACCCTGACTTTTAGCGTGGTAAATCCCAATACGGATAACGCCCTGAATGGAGTCAGTTTCACAGATGATCTTCCGGCGGGATTGGCTGTCTGGACAACTCCGACCGTCAGTACTTTAGGATGTGGCACGCCCACATTTGCGCCCACTTTTGGCGCCACCAGCCTGACTTTTACAAATGGGAGCATCCTGGCGGGAGCGACCTGTACCGTCAGTGTGCGTGTTTATGGCACCAGCCAGGGCTCAAAAGACAACACGACCTCGGCCATTACTTCAACGGAAGGCGGTACGGGCACTACTTCCAACACGGCCAATCTGGTTGTGATCGCCCCACCGGCTATCAGCAAAGCCTTCAGTCCAAAGACCATTCGGGTGGGAGATACGACTACTCTAACCTTTACGATCGATAATACGGATGTGTTGACCACGCTGACAGGTGTGGGTTTTACAGATAACCTGCCAAGTGGTTTGCAAGTGGCTGATGTACCCGCTCCAACGGCAAACAATTGTGGAATAGATCCAACTCCGCTTTTCGCTCCTGCGGCTGGCGATACGAGCCTGACGTTCTCAGGCGCATCCGTAACGCCTAATAAGGACTGTGTGGTCAAAGTGGATGTTGTGGCTACGATAGGCGGTATTAAGGAAAATACGTCTTCGGTTGTGACATCCAGCAACGGTGGTTTGGGTAATACTGCGACGGATACGCTAACAGTTATCTCGGCCCCCACGGTCAGCAAGTCTTTTGCTGCCAGCAGCATCCCGATCAATGGCAGTACGACCCTGACTTTTACGATCAGCAACCCGAACACGACTACTGATTTGACGGGTATTAACTTTAGCGACAGCTTCCCAAGCGGGTTGGTGATTGCCGATCTACCGGCAGCCAGTAACCCCAAAACGAGTTGTGGTGCTGCGGCAGCGTTCACTTCTGAGCCGGCTGCGGGTGCTATAAGCCTGGGGATTGAGGGTGTGGCCTTGACGGCCAACACATCCTGTACGGTTTCGGTAAATGTCAAAGGAACCACTCAGGGTAAGCTGGATAACATCACCGGCGTGATTACCTCAACTGAAAGTAACCCGGGCACAACCTCCAACACCGCTTCACTGACTGTGGTGGTTCCTCCGACCATCAGTAAAGATTTTTCACCTGCCAGCATTCCCGTAGGCAGCGCCAATTACACTACCCTGACTTTTAGCGTGGTAAATCCCAATACGGATAACACCCTGAATGGAGTCAGTTTCACAGATGATCTTCCGGAGGGTCTGGCTGTCTGGACTACTCCGACCGTCAGCACTTTGGGATGTGGCACGCCTACTTTTTCGCCAGCTTTTGGAGCCACCAGCCTGATTTTTACAAATGGGAGCATTCTGAAAGGTGAGACCTGTACAGTCAGTGTGCGTGTGTATGGCACAGCCCAGGGTTCAAAAGACAACATCACCTCGGTCATCAGCTCAACCGAGGGCGGTACGGGTCTGACTTCCAACACTGCTAACCTGGTTGTGATCGCCCCGCCTGCCATCAGCAAGGCCTTCAGTCCAAAAACTATTCGCGTAGGTGATACCAGTACCTTAACCTTTACGATCGATAATACGGATGTCCTGACCACGCTGACTGGGGTGGGCTTCACAGATAACCTGCTGCCGCTGGGTTTGCAAGTGGCTGCAACGCCAGCCGAATCGGCAACCAATTGTGGATCTCCAACTCCGCCTTTCGCTCCTGTGGCAGGTGCCACAAGCCTGACTTTCTCAGGTGCATCCGTGACGCCTGACACGAATTGTGTGGTCAAGGTGGATGTTGTTGCTACTGTAGGCGGGATTAAGGACAATACGTCCTCGGTTGTGACCTCCAGCAACGGTGGTTCGGGTAATACCGCGGCGGATACGCTAACGGTTATCTCGGCGCCCACGCTCAGCAAGGGCTTTGCAGTCGGTGCGATTCCGATCAATGGCAGCACTACCCTGACCTTTACGATCAGCAATCCGAACACGACCACCGATTTAACGGGTATTACCTTTGGCGATAGCTTCCCAACCGGGTTGGAGATTGCCAACCCACCGGCAGCCAGCTCAATCGCAACGGATTGCGGTGCTGCCGCAGCGTTTACCACTGTGCCTGTTGCCGGTGCAACCAGCCTGGGAATTGAGGGTGTGTCGTTGCTGCGCAACACCTCCTGTACTGTTTCGGTCAATGTTAAGGGTACTACTAAAGGTGTTTTGGCGAACACCACCGGAATCATCACTTCGATTGAAAGTAACCCGGGCACAACCTCCAACACGGCTTCCTTAACTGTGGTGGCTCCTCCGACCATCAGCAAAGTCTTCTCTGTTGGCAGTATTCCCCTCAGTACAACCTATGCCACGCTGACCTTCTCCCTGGTAAACCCCAATGCGGGCACAACCCTGACCGGGGTGGCATTTACGGATAGTCTTCCGACGGGTCTGGCAGTCTGGACCACGCCTACTGCCAGCGCCGTGGGCTGCGGAACGCCCACTTTTGCGCCGTCTTCCAACGCCACAAGCCTGACTTTTAGTAATGGGAGCATCCTTTCTGGTGCGACCTGTACAGTCAGCGTGCGGGTGCGCGGCACCGCCCAGGGCTCCAAAGACAACACGACCTCGGTCGTCACCTCAAGCGAAGGCGGCACGGGTACCACTTCCAACACTGCCAACCTGATTGTGGTCGCTCCGCCGGCCATCAGTAAAGCCTTCGGCCCAAAAACAATTCGCGTAGGTGATACCAGCACCTTAACCTTTACGGTTACCAGTACCGATATCCTGACCACATTAACTGGTGTCGGCTTTACAGATAACCTGCTGTCACTTGGCTTACAGGTGGCTGCCACGCCTGCCAAATCCGTAACGAATTGCGGATCGCCAACATTCAATCCGGCTGCAGGCAATACACTATTAACGATCTCAGGTGCCTCGGTCGTTCCAGGCGTTGCCTGCGTGATTAGCGTGGATGTGACCGCCACGACAGGCGGTATTAAGGCGAATACATCCACGGTTGTGACTTCCACCAATGGTGGCAATGGTGGTACTGCTTCTGACAGCCTGACGGTTATATTGGCGCCGACGGTCAACAAAGCCTTTGCCGTGGGTGCCATACCGATTAACGGCAGCACGACGCTGACCTTTACGATCCGCAACCTGAATACGACCACCGATTTAACGGGGATTACCTTTGGCGATAGCTTCCCAACTGGGTTGGAGATTGCCAACCCACCGGCAGCCAGTGCGATCGCTACTGATTGTGGTGCTTCTGCAAAATTCAATCCTGTGCCGGTCGCGGGGGCTGCCAGCCTGGGGATTGAGGGTGTGTCTTTGCTGCGCAATACCTCGTGTACGGTATCGGTCAGTGTCAAAGGTACCACCCGGGCTATTTTGCCGAATACGACTGGTGTGATTACCTCGACCGAAAGTAACCCGGGCACGACCTCCAACACAGCCTCGTTAACCGTGGTGGCACCTCCGACCATTAGCAAAGCTTTTGCTGTCCCCAGTATTCCCCTGACAACGACTTTCACAATGCTGACCTTTTTTGTGGTTAATCCCAATACGAGTACGACTCTGAATGGGGTGGCATTTACAGATGCCCTGCCGTCTGGTCTGGCTATCTGGACTACCCCTACCGTCAGCACTGTGGGCTGTGGCGGCAGTCCCAGCTTTGCGCCTTTATCCGGCGACACCAGTCTGACATTCAGCAATGGAACCATCCTGGCAAATGCCACCTGTACGGTCAGCGTCCGTGTCTACGGCACAATCCGAGGCTCGAAAGACAATACCACCTCGGTTATCACCTCAACCGAGGGCGGCACGGGAACCACTTCCAACACTGCCAACATCGTGGTGGTTGCGCCGCCATCCATCAGTAAAGTTTTTGGCAGTGAGTTTGTAAAAATTGGTGAGACCCCCTCACTGACATTTACGATTACCAATCCGAATACAGAGTCAAATACCAGCCTGACCGGCGTGAATTTTACGGATAGCTTGCCACTGGGTTTGCGCGTGGCTGCCATTCCTGCCGCGCAGGTGAATAACTGCGGGTCTGCGACTTTCAACCCGGCTGCTCCCGATACAATCCTGACATTCAGCGGCGCAACGGTCGCAGCTGGCGCGAATTGTGTAGTCAGTGTAAATATTGAGACCCTCACAGGTGGCATTAAAGACAATACCAGTTCGGTTGTAGGTTCCACCAATGGTGGCAGCGGTAACACTGCGACTGATACGCTGACGGTCAACAGCTTCCCCACACTCAGCAAGGCTTTTGCAGTCAGCTCATTAAGAATTAACGGTACCACCAGCCTGACTTTTACGATCCGCAACCCGAACGTGACCACCGATTTGACTGGGATTGCCTTTAGTGATGCTTTCCCAAGCGGCTTGCAGATTGCAAACCCGCCAGCGGCCAGCCCGATCGCAACCGATTGTGGAGCCGGGGCAAAGTTCAACCCTCTCCCGGCCGCGGGTGATCTGAGCGTTTCGGTTGAGGGAATAGCATTGCTGCGTGGTACTTCATGTACGGTTTCGGTGAATGTGACACCCGTTACCCAGCCCACCAAGAACAACACCAGCGGGAAAATTACCTCGATCGAAAGCGGCGAAGGCGAGACATCCAATACCGCTTCATTAACAGTAGTGGTGCCGCCGACCATCAGCAAGGCCTTCTCGGTCGCGAGCATTCCGCTCAATACAACTTACGCTACTTTGACCTTCTCACTGGTAAATCCCAATCCGGGCAGCATTTTGAATGGGGTGGCGTTTAGCGATGTCCTGCCGTCTGGTCTGGCGGTTTGGACGACCCCCTCTGTCAGCACCTCCGGATGTGGCGGCACGCCCAGCTTTGGGCCAGCTTCCGGGGCTGCCAGTCTCACATTCAGCAGCGGAACCATCCTGGCAAATTCCACCTGTACGGTCAGTGTGCGCGTCTACGGTACGAGCAAGGGCTCCAAGGACAATACGACTTCGGCTATCACCTCAACTGAAGGTGGTACGGGCAGCGTTTCCAATACAGCCAACATCGTCGTGGTGGCTGCGCCCATCATCAGCAAGGTCTTCAGCCCGGACTCTGTCAAGCTGGATGATAACCCCACATTAACCTTTACCATCTCCAACCCTAACACCGATTCCAGTACTGCCCTGACGGGGGTTGGCTTTACCGACAACCTGCCCACGGGTTTGCAGGTGGCCACGACCCCGTCTGCGCTGGCCACAAATTGTGGGTCACCGACCTTTAATCCGTCTGCCACCGATACAAGCCTGACATTCAGCGGGGCAACGGTCGCAGCGGGTCTGGACTGTGTTGTCAGTGTTAAGATACTGGCCCAAACAGTCGGCATCAAAGACAATACCTCAACGGCTGTCGTATCAACCAATGGTGGCAACGGGAACACTGCGACGGATACGCTTTCGGTCAATTTATCGCCCACGGTGACCAAGGCTTTTGGAGTCAGTACCATTAAGGTTAATGGCACCACCAGTCTGACTTTCAGCATCAGCAACCCAAACACCGTCACCGATTTGACCGGCATTGCCTTCAGCGACACATTCCCCGCCGGATTACAGGTTGCCAGCCCCCTGTCGTACACCATTGCGCCTGCCTGTGGCACAAATGCAACCTTCAGCCCAGCCCTGGTGGCTGGTGCGTTGAGTTTGTCAATTCAGGGTGTGGATCTGGCGCATGGCGCAGCCTGTACCGCTTCAGTAGATGTAACCCCGACCAGTATGCCTACCAAGGACAACACTACCGGAATAATTACATCGAATGAAAGTGGACCAGGTACAACTTCTAACACGGCTTCATTAAAAGTGGTCATTCCGCCCACTATCAGCAAGGCCTTCTCGGTCGCGAGTATTCCTCTCAGTACAACTTACGCCACACTCAGCTTCACACTGGTGAATCCCAATCCAGATACAACGCTGACTGGGGTGGCGTTTACAGATGCCCTGCCGTCTGGTCTGGTAGTATGGACGACTCCCACCGCAAGTACTTCCGGCTGTGGCGGCACGCCCAGCTTTGGGCCAGCTTCCGGGGCTGCCAGTCTCACATTCAGCAGCGGAACCATCCTGGCAAATTCCACCTGTACGGTCAGTGTGCGCGTCTACGGTACGAGCAAGGGCTCCAAGGACAATACGACTTCGGCTATCACCTCAACTGAAGGTGGTACGGGCAGCGTTTCCAATACAGCCAACATCGTCGTGGTGGCTGCGCCCATCATCAGCAAGGTCTTCAGCCCGGTTGCTATCAGGCTGAATGAAAACACAACATTAACCTTTACCATCTCCAACCCGAATACCGATTTGAGCACCATTTTGACGGGTGTCGGTTTTACAGACAACCTGCCTTCGGGTTTGCAGGTGGCAGCTATCCCCAGCGTGGTGATCACAAATTGTGGGTCGCCGACTTTCAATCCGCTGGCGGCTGATACCAGCCTGGATTTCTCAGGGGCAAGCGTGGCTACGGGTCTGGATTGTGTCGTCAGTGTTAATCTCCTGGCAAACACGGTCGGGATCAAAGACAATACCTCAGCGGCTGTGTTTTCTGCCAATGGCGGTATTGGGAATACGGCGGTTGATTCGCTTTCGGTCAATTTATCTCCCACGGTCAGCAAGGCTTTTGGGGACGAAGCGATCAAGGTCACTGGTGCGACCAGCATGACCTTCACCATCAGCAACCCGAACACCATCACTGATTTGACCGGCATTGCCTTCAGCGACACATTCCCTGCTGGATTACAGGTTTCAAACCCCCTGTCGTACAACATTGCGCCTGAATGTGGCGCAAACGCAATTTTTAGCCCAACCCTGGTGCCTGGTGCGCTAAGCCTGGCGCTTCAGGGCGTGGATCTGGCGCATGGCGCATCCTGTACCGTTTCAGTGAACGTAACCCCGACCAGTATGCCCACCAAGCACAACACGACTGGAATAATTACTTCAAATGAAAGTGGTCCAGGTACAACCTCCAACACGGCTTCATTGAGGGCAATTGTACCGCCCATCATCAGTAAAGCCTTTTCTGCTGCGACTGTTCCTTTAAATATTGATTATCGCACCCTTACCTTCACGCTGGTGAATCCAAATCCGCTTACCAGTTTGAGTGGGGTGGAATTTACAGACACTTTCCCGGCTGGTTTGGCAGTTTGGAACGTACCCACGGTCAGCACTTCTGGCTGCGGTACGCCCACTTTTGATCCGGCTGCCGGGGATACCAGCCTGACTTTCAGTAACGGGACTATCCCGGCTGTATCGACCTGTACCATTAGTGTGCGCGTGGTTGGTACGACCCAGGGGACTAAAAACAACACCACCTCGGTCGTCGACTCGATTGAGGGTGGAACCGGGCTAACATCAGATACAGCCAGCCTGGTGGTAGTGGCTCCGCCTGTGATCGCCAAGGTCTTTAGCCCCGATTCCATCAAGCTTGGCGGACCTTCGACCTTGACCTTTACCATCACCAACCTCAACACTGATTCAAGTACCAGCCTGACTGGTGTTGGTTTTACTGATAGCCTGCCAGAGGGTTTGCAGGTGGCAGATTTACCGGCAGAGGTCATTACAAGTTGTGGCTCTGCGACCTTCAGCCCGGTTGCGGCAGATACAGCGCTGACGATCAGCGGGGCAACCGTTGAACCAGGTATTGATTGTGTCATCAGTGTTGATCTTCTAGCTCAAACGATTGGTATCAAAAATAATACTTCCTCGGTTATTGATTCCAGCAACGGTGGAAGTGGCAATACCGCCTCGGACACGCTCTCGGTTAACCTGTCGCCCACGGTCAGTAAAGCATTTGCACCGGATACCATTCTGATCAACCATACCAGTACCCTGACGTTCACCATCAGCAACCCGAACACAAGCACTGATTTAACCAGAATTGCCTTCAGCGATACGTTCCCCGCCGGGTTACAGGTTGCAGCTCCCCTGGATGCTCAAATAGCGCCAGGATGTGGAAAAAACGCAACTTTTAGTCCAGGTTTGGTCGCGGGTGCCTTGAGTGTCTCGATTGAAAGTGTAGATTTGGCGCATGGTGCCTCCTGTACCATCACCGTGGAAGTTAAAGCTACCACGCGTGATACAAAAGACAATACCACCGGGCCGATTACCTCATATGAAAGTGAACCAGGGACAACCTCGAATACAGCTCAGATTAATGTCGATGATCCTTTGTTGACCCTGACCAAAACGCTTGTTTCAGGCGAACCTTACGACCAGGTCGGAGATGTACTTTCCTATAATTACCATTTGCAAAACACAGGCAATGTACCGCTAACCGGAAAAGGACCGGCTGGTATTTTTAGCGTGCTGGATGATAAGACGACAGTGGTTTGCCCTGCTGGAGTAAACAGCCTGCTGCCGGATGAAACTGTGGATTGTACGGCGGTCTATCGTGTCACCCAGAAAGATCTCGACCATGGTTCGGTTACCAATATTGCCCATGCAGTAGCGTATTTAGCCCCCTTTACACTGGATGTGTTATCCAGTGAGGAATCTGTTACCGTGGGAGCTGCTCAGGCTCCTGCAATTAATGCGATAAACACAGCCTCCATTAATCCAAATATTGTTCCACCAGCAAATGCAATCAACATTGGTGATATTCTGACCTATTCTTTCAGTGTGACCAATCCGGGGAATGTCAGTTTATCTGATATTCGAGTGATTGGTTCTAAATGTGACACTCCTACAACCATGGACAAAGGACGTTCCCGTGATTTGGATGGGGATAAAAAGCTGGATGTTTTTATTCCCAAAATTAATGAAGAGATTTGGGTCTATGAATGTAAACACACCCTGACCCAGCTCGAATTGGATGCAGGTAAGATACTGAATGATATTGAGGTTTTGGGTAAAGCGCCCGTCGGAACGGATGTTTCTACTACGAGTTCTTTGGAAACTTCACTGCTGGAAGTGCCGTTAATTGGCCTGGCGAAACGTGTGGTCGGAAATCCGCAAAAGGTCAGCCCGGGTGTTTGGGATGTAACATACGAATTTAATATACACAACTACGGGAATGTGACGCTTCACAATATTCAAATCAGCGATGATTTGTCGAAGGCATTTGCAATTCCAGAAAACCTGAAAGAAATTGTGAAGACCCCAACCGAGTTTAGCGTTCGTTCTCTTACCAGTCCTGACTTTGCGGTAAATTGGCCGGGTTACAATGGTAAAACCCAACTGGACCTATTGAAAAATGCTACCATCAACTCCAACCAAATCTCTTCAGGTAAAGATGCGAGAGTTATCATGGTTGTGCGGGTGACACCCACCTTCAGCAATCCGCTCAATATAGCCAGGGTTGTGGGCTTCTCCCCGACAAATGTTGAGAAAAACGATATTTCACAGAATGGGATCGATCCAGATCCAGAACCGAAGGATGACGATCCCACCAATAACAATCAGCCAACTCCTGTAATTTTTGCCGCACATGTTTTTGAGCCACCCTTTGGCAAAAAAATGCTGGATGATAGCAAAGATCCCATCTTTAGTTACAACATTGTCTGGATTAATGACACCAATATTGTTCCCATTTATGTTGAGGCCAGTGATGGCGTCCCGTTGGGTACACAATATATCGATAATGGCATCATCACAACTGGAATTTTGCCTTCTGGAACGCTTCCAGCCGGTTCGGTCGCCAGTGGCGTATCCTGCGTGCCTGCCTCGGAAGGAACGACCACAATATATTGTTACTTTGAAGGCCCCACCCTGGATTATCCACGTGGTCGAATTGTCTGGCGCGGTACACTCGGACCGGACCTGGGTATAAAAATTCCGTCTTTTGCAAAAAATGCCATCAGCATCACCTTTGACCTGTTAATTCAGACAGATGTGGTTGAAAATATTGCCACCCTGGATATGCTTGATCCGTTTGAACGCTTTTTTACAAATGCGAGAAGTTCCTGGAATAGGAAAATGCTCGGCCTGCCGGTCACTGGCTTCCCGCTGGACCAGGTGACGCTTATCCCGGAACAGCCGAAAAGTGCCAGGTATACAGATTTGAAGGATCTCTGGTTGGATATTCCTACCCTCGGAATCCATGCCGATATCGTTGGGGTTCCAGAGGATGGTGCGGGATCCTGGGATACGAGCTGGTTGGGGGATCGTGTTGGCTATCTGGCGGGGTCCACTTTCCCAACCTGGGTCGGAAATTCCGTTATCACCGGGCACGTTTGGGATGCGAATAATCAGCCAGGTGTTTTCACGAAACTAAAGTTGTTAAAATACGGTGATCGCTTCACGATTCAAGCCTATGGTCAGACGTATACGTATGAAGTGCGTGAGACCAGCCTGGTCATGCCAAACGATATCTCCAGGGTGATGGAGCCGCAAACCGATTATTCGTGGGTGACACTGCTGACCTGTGAGGGCTATAACGCTTTCGACAAAAGCTATACCAGTCGCCGCATGATTCGGGCTGTACTGATTTCGGAAAAATAATCATAAACAAACCTATTCGCCGCCAGGAAACTCGCCCATAAAGAGGTGAGTTTCCTGGCAGATTTTTGTTCACAGATTTACACTATCCGTTCAAACTGGGTATAATTTGTTTAGTAAGTGATTTATTTTGGGGGGTTTATTCCATTTCTTCAAGGCTGATCTTCCCATAGCGTGCTAGTTTCCGATGTGGTGGTTCAGTAGAACATCCGGTATTTGGACTATCCTGGGCTGAATCAGGCGCTCATCTTTACTGTT
Source organism: uncultured Anaerolinea sp. (assembly GCA_964462245.1). Lineage (GTDB taxonomy): Bacteria > Chloroflexota > Anaerolineae > Anaerolineales > Villigracilaceae > UBA5195. The sequence goes on along the minus strand of CAYWXS010000059.1, from coordinate 20,512 downwards.
TTTCGGAAAAATTTATTTCCAATGCACTCAGGTTGTGTACAATAGAATTTTTGAACTGAGTAGGCCAATCAGAATTGACCTAAAGGAATATTCATGCTAAATAAGCTCAAAGCCTGGTTTGCCCCGCCCGAATTAAAAGGTGATGGGGAACAAATTTTGATAGCCAACATATTGAATGCGAATATGATCATCATCAATTTATATTTGTTCCTGGTGATTTTAAGCTATGTATTTGGCGTAAAGATGGCTGCCGGGGCGGTTGTAGCAGATGCGATTTTGTTTGCAGCCATCCTGCTTTTCAGGTATTGGCTTTTTAATGGTCGGGTTCAAGCCGCCGGGGTGGGCTTGTTAACCGCTGGCTTTATCATAAATACCTTTGTGATCATCAGTATGGGTTCAATTACATCCCCGGCTACAAATGTCTATGTTGTGATTGTGATCGTTGCCGGTGTATTTTTCAGGCTGAAAGGCGTGCTTGTTTCTGTAATTGCCTCGTCCCTGGCTGTGCTGGGCATCATCCTGGCTGGTAATGCCGGAATGTTGCCAAATGCGCCAGATCTGTATATTGTCCCGCAGTGGTTGACTTATTCATTTGTCTTTTTGATTTCTGGCAGCCTGATTAATTATGCCATGCAAACCATGCGCAGGACACTTATCGCCCTGAAAAAAGAAATCGAGGAACGGAAACAGGCCGCCAACCTGCAGGAAACGGTTTATCGTATTGCGGATGCGGCTCAGACGACTGATTCTTTGCAAGATCTTTACCCTCTTATTCATAGCCATATTGCGCAGGTGATGCCTGCCAATAGTTTTTATATAGCGCTTTATGATGAAAGTGCTGACCTGATAAGTTTTCCTTTTTCTTTGGATGAAATTGATAATTCTTATGTGACACCCTATGCCCCAACCAAGGGGCTGACAGCCTACGTCATTAAGACCGGTCGCTCCTTGCTTTATTGGCCCGAAATGCAAAACCAACTGTCGGCTGACTTTCAATTCTATGGAGTGGATTGTGCCATCTGGTTGGGCGTGCCGCTTGTTGTGCGTGGCAAGACGATTGGTGTAATGGCCGTTCAGCATTACACGGATAAACAGGCTTACACCGAACGGGAACAGCGCATTTTGGAATTTGTGTCTGCCCAGGTTGCGACTGCCATTGATCGGAAGCAGACTGAAGAGCAGCTGCGTGAAAGTGATGAACGTTTCCGTCAAATTGCAGAAAATATTCAGGAGATTTTTTGGATTGAGGATATTGTCCAAAATAAACTTATTTATTTGAGTCCGACCTACAAGATTTTATGGGGGATTCTGGATGCGGATACGGGAAAGTATTTTGAGCTAATTCTGGCGGAAGATCGTCATATCATGCAGGATGCCATAAAAATACAGGAAACGGGTGCAACGACAGAAATAAAATATCGTATTCAGCGACCGGATGGTTCTATTCGCTGGGTCTGGGATCGTAGTTTCCCGATCTTTGATGAGACCGGTAAGTTGGTGCGCAAGGCCGGTGTGGCCACCGATATTACCGATGTTAAAACCGTTGAAGCCGAACTGGCGAATCTGAACCATGAGCTGGAAAGAAGGGTCGAGGAACGCACTGCAGAGTTGCGGCAGAGTGAAGAAACTTACCGGGCTCTGTTTGAAAACTCAAATGACGGGATTATTCTGCTTTCACCTGCAGGATTGGAATTAAAGGCCAACCAGCGTGCGCTGGACATGCTGGGTTATACCCGCGCAGAATACCAGGCCATGCAATCCTTGCGTGATGAAAATTATGGTACGCTATTCGAGCAGGAACAATCCCTCGATAAAATTCAAGCTGTTGTGAGCGGTGAGATTGTTCCGCTGTTTGAAAAAACCTTTATCACCAAAGATGGCCATCAGTTAGCAGCTGAGATAAACCTATCGGCCATCCGTGATGCTGCTGGAAATGTTGTCATGCTGCAGAGTGTTGTGCGCGATATTACCTTACGCAAAAAAGCTGAGGATGCCTTGCGCCAGAGTCGCGATGATATCGGTATGGCCAACCTGGCGTTGGAAAAAGCTTCACGGCTCAAGGATGAGTTCATGGCAAGCATGAGTCACGAACTGCGCACCCCCCTGACGGGTATCCTGAGTCTGACCGAGGCTTTGCAAATGCAAATCCACGGCTCCTTAACCGAAAGGCAGCTGCGGGCGCTTAATCTTATCGAATCCAGTGGGCAGCATTTGCTGGAAATGATCAATGACATTCTCGATCTCTCCAAGATCGAAGCCGATAAACTGGAACTGCAATTTGAGACTTGCTCAATCCAGGATATTTGTAATTCCAGTCTACAGCTTACCAGGGGCTTGTCTTTTAAGAAACATCAGCATGTGGAGTTTTCATCGAATGTGGCTGGAGCATCCATGCGCACTGATCCGCGCCGCATGAAACAAATGCTGGTGAACCTGCTCAGCAACGCCATTAAATTCACGTCTGAAGCCGGTTCCCTTGGCTTGGAGGTAACGGGTTCCGAGGATGAGCAGGTTATTGCGTTCACGGTCTGGGACAAAGGCATTGGGATCAAGTCCGACGATATCGTTCGTTTGTTTAAACCCTTTATCCAGTTGGATGCCAGTCTTTCACGGCAATATGCTGGCACGGGTCTGGGTCTTTCACTGGTGGACCGCCTAGCAATAAAGCTGGGTGGTAAGGTGAGTGTCGTCAGTCAGCCCGGTCAGGGCAGCCGTTTTACACTCACCATGCCCTGGGTCAGCCAACCTTTTGAAAATGCTCATGAAAGTGTTACTGAGTTTTTGTCCGCTGCGATTGCCGAGAAATCCAAAGATCAGCCTGTCCGGGGTACGATTTTATTTGCGGACGATGACGCTGTAATCCTGGACACTTTTTCCGATTTTTTAAGTGCCAATGCTTATGCAGTCATTACCGCCCGCAGTGGGATCGAACTTGTTAAACTTGCGCCAATCTGCGCGCCAGACCTGATCCTGACAGACATCCAGATGCCCGGAATGGATGGCCTGACGGCTATCCGGCAAATTCGTGCCATGGATGCTGCCAGGATGAAGCAGGTCCCGATCATTGCCATCACCGCGCTGGTCATGCCAGGTGATGAGGAGAAATGTCTCCAGGCTGGTGCCAATCTGTATATCAGCAAACCTGTCGGATTAAGGAAGTTACTTGAGCTGTTGGAGAGCATGATTCCGTCGAAACCCAGTATCTGATCTATTAATATTTTCATATCTACTTTGACAACAGCATAATCTCGCGATGATACTTCGTGTAGCTGTCTTTTATTATTTACATTCAGCCATGTCAGTCACTTTTCCATCGCGATAACAATTAGCCTTATCCTGGGCTAATTCAAAAGAGATCGACTGAAAAGATATCGGATCCGCGCCAGCGATAACGCTATCCGACCAGTACACCTGCCGCGCATCTTTTGCATATTTACTGAATTCCGCACTGCCCAATATCTGAAAAGTCGCAGAATCCGCAATGGGGAAGGAAGCGTCACGCACATAATAACAATTTTTGTCAGCTGCCCAAATGACGCCCGCTTCCCAGGCGTGGTATAACTGGCCGCGTGCCTGGAAGGATGCATAATCACAGGTTGTTATCCGGTGTTCAGCAAAAAAATAATTCTGACTATCTCTACTCAACTCAAATAGTTCCTTTATCAGCTCAAACGAGGCCGCCTGCGCATCCGGCAGCAGCGCGCCGTTGAAGAAAACGTGCTGGCTGTCACGCGCGTATAAACGGGCTGTGTCGCTGCGGTTGAGAATTTCAAACGAGGCTGGCTGTGCCTCAGCCAGTACTTTTCCATCCAGATATACCTGCTGTTTATCGCGGGCATACCCGTCCATGAGCAATTCGAATGAATCGGGTTGGGCATTTGCGATTACCTGGTCGCCCCGATACACCTGCCCTTTATCCCGTCCATAAATAAAAATATCGCCGTGCGTACCATCCGGGTTGATGATTTCAAATGAAGCGGGTTGGGCATCGATCAGTGCCGTACCATTCAGATAGACCTGCCCATTATCGCGAGCATATATCAAATCCGCTTTGCCACTGATCAGGGGCAGGAATTCAAAAGAATCTGGCTGGGCTTTGCTGATGATCCGGCCCGCCTGGTAGACCTGCTGTTTGTCGCGGGCATATTGCAGGGCACTGGGGCTCAGGATTTCAAAAGAATCGGGCAGCGAGTTAGCCAGCACTGTCCCCTCAAAATACACCTGTTGTTTGTCACGCGCATATCCATCTGATAGGATTTCAAACGAGCCGGGTTGAGCGTTGGGCAGGGTCTGGTCGAATCGATAGACCTGCTGGCTGTCGCGGGCGTACCCATCCGCAAGGATTTCAAACGAGGCGGGTTGGGCAGCCGGCAATGCCTTGTCAAAGCGATAGACATGCTGGCTGTCGCGCGCGTACGCTTCGGAAAGCACTTCAAATGAAGCAGCCTGGGCATTCGCGAGTGGATCGCCATTGTAATACACCAGATGATTATCCCGGGCGTATGCGCCAGGGCTCAATTTTTCAAATGAAGCCGTGTCCACCTCGGGTCTGAGCAGGCCCGCATAAAAAACATGCTTTGTGTCCCTGGCCCAGCCTGTCGGCTCCAAAATCTGAAAGCTGCTGGCATCTGCTTCCGTGACAGGCTGAACTTCCAGTTGGTTGGTAAGAACATTGGTCGCATCGCTGGCGTAATAGACTTTACTTCCAAATAGTTCTTTGCGAATTTCGTAGCCTGTCCCACTCGCAAGGTTAACGTGACCGGCTTCATCCATCGCACACCCGCACAGCAGGAGTGCCAATAATGGCAATAAAAATTGGGCGTTTCTCTTCAAATTCATAACGGACTCCAGATCAATGCCATACAGGCATGTTCATTTATTGTAGCGGGATGAGGAGGGGAGAATATCCAATTCAACTTTTGCAGTTCTGATCCCAAGACCTGTTTTAATTTTGTTCAGGAATGACATTGTTTTCTCCCATGTTTTTTGACATTTGATCTATTTCTACCGAGTATTTACTCACCGTATCTTCACTTCGAGACCAAACTAGCTTGATTTTGCCGCGTAGGCGAACATGAATCGATGGTTTGCTCCGCAGGTGGTGTTTTGGAGCGCGGAACGCGCTCCAAAACACCACAAAAAATCTTTTGGCTTTTGGGGAGAACTCCCTGTGAGTAAATACTCTACCGAGGTCACAAACATAATGTGTTTGTGACCTCGGGTATTCTTGATCGCGCTAATTTGAAATGCTTTTGGGTGGTACTCAGATGCTATTGGGCATCGGCCATGTTGGTAATTTCACTATCTTCGATGTTGCCATTGCCGTTTTCGTCGTAGCCAACTTCCAGATTGCTGCCCTGGCCTTCCCATTTGCCAAAATAGAAATACATCAATTTTTCCGGGTCTACTGTCAGCGCGGTGTCACCGGTGTCGAAAGTTTCTTCTTTGCCGTCCTGATCAATGCGTGTGATGGAGACTGAAAACTCTGCCGGGCCGTCCGAGGTGGTCTGGAAGGCAAAGGTATCTTCCTTCTGGTCGAAAACAACCGAGATATCGGTGCCCTTGGAAACTTTCAGTGCCTTCAGCACCAATTCAAAATCTGCGCCGGGTTTTTCGATGCCGACGATGATATCCGGACTTTCCTGCGCATCAGTTTTGTAATTGATAACATCGCCGGCACCATCCACATAAAGTTGATCTTCCTGGCCAGGTGCCATTTTCAAGCCATCCACGCCCACGTAAAAGCCTTTGCCAATCATAACGATTGAGGCCGGGGCTTCGGCAGATTTGTCATCGCCCCAAATATAAGCCGTAAAATTCATTCCCACTGGCATGTTAATGACCGGAGGCACTTCGCTCAAGGCCCCATTGCGGGATGAGATTAACTGTGCTTCGCTGATCTCGTTGACTAATTTTCCGTTTTCGTCATAACCGATTTTGCGGCCTTTATCGTCCTGCAATTCAACATTGACATAGCCTTCAGTCGAGATTTCATTGAATTGGGCTGCAGCCTGCGCCAGTAAGTTACCGCCTTTGCTGGCCGAGCCGCCCCCACTGCAGAAATCGCAGGGGTAAACTGTGTTAGTGACGCGCAATTGGTCAGGAAGGAATTCAATCGGGTTGTCTGCGCCGCCTCGATAAGTGGAGGGCTCAACCGTTGGGTTGATTGCGGCTTCATACTCCCAGGTTTGCGTGTTTGAGTCTACGACGACGTGTCGTTCTTCGCCGGGGTAGTTGTTATCGTAAACCATAATCCAGTAAATGCCATTGCCCTGGTCCTGAACGCCGTAACCCGTAATGGCGTGCCCGCCGGTCCGGTCTTCCTTATATATACCGATTGCCAACATGTTTTTTGGATTTTCGGCATAGGCGGCTTGCATGTAATCGACGGCGTCCTTGGGATTGGGGAAGCGGATTAAAGAGTCAAAGGTTGGGATTTGCGTCGCCCACCAAAAGGCCAATTCACGCTGTAGGGCATCGTTGCCAGGGATTTGCAAGTCCATGGTCCGTGCTGCACCGAATTGATTGGGGTCAATTTTGCCGTCGTAAATTAACTGGCTTAGTGCGGCAAAGCCTTCGCAGTGACCGCCATTCAAGCCAGCGTTGCGCTGTTCCATCCATTGGCTGGCTGGCGGTGTCAGCACGCAAGCCCCACTGCTATCCGCTGGCGCAGCACAAACCGCGTCACCATACAGGCGGCGCATTTCGACCGACGTCAAATTGATGATCGGAAAGGTTTGGCCAGTTTTCGGGTCGTAGCCCTCTCCGCCAAAGTTGGGAATTGCAAACCCATCCACATTCGGGCGAAAACCGGCATCTACCAGCTGCGCGCCGCTGTTCGACGGCTGGGCTGGCTGTTCTGCGCCGGCTGTTGGTTGTTCCTCGGCAGTCGGCTGCTCGCTGGCGGGTTGTTGTTCCTCGGCAGTCGGCTGCTCACTGGCAGGTTGTTCGGCTGGTTCAGAGCTTCCACAGGCTGTCAGAAATAGGCTGAAAATTACCAGCAGGCTTAGAACGAGAAAACGGAAATGTAAATTACTTTTTTTGGTCATTCTGCCTCATTATTTTTTGAATTGGGAGATTAGTGGTTTTATGAAATTCTTGGTTTTTTGTCCGTGCAGGATGCCGCGCAACCTGTATAGAATTCTCAAACTGCCAGCGCGCAAAACAAGCTATGTTTCCTTTGCGGGCTGGCAGTTCCCACCATTTCAAGTTGGGATTCACTGACTGGGCTCACGTCGGATTGGTTGACTGGCTTTCGTCTGGATGATCCTCTTTTTCATACACCCGGAATATCCAGTACTATTATCCGGTATTTCATCATCTCCGCTGAACAGCTCAGCGGAGATGATAAAAAAAACCTGACTGGCAGTCAAGTCGGCTGCCAGTTTTGATGAATAATTAGTTTTTAATATCGAGCTGGACGACCTGTTCGCCGGCATTATTGCAGCCAACGACCTTGGCGTCGTATTTTCCAGCCGGGATGTTGGCTAGCACAAATTTCTCACCAGCGGGGATGGTCTTCGAACTGAGTTGATCCGGTCCCCAATTCTGGGTATCGACTGATGACAGGTACAGCTCACAAATTTCGACTGTCCCGGTATTAAATAACGTACTTCAAGTACCTCTATAAATCTGCACATTTTATATCATAATTGTGTTATTTAGGGTAGATATTACTTAAGAGGTATTGTTAACGTTTTATTATATAAATGTCCAGATAGTGAGTTTACCCTCCCATTCCACTATCTCTCCAACAGTCCAATAACTGGCATCCACTAACTTGCTTGCAATGAACCAACGCCTAAAGCGAGGAAGAATTCTAGCGACCTACTATTTTCTCAGCTATAGTTTCCCGGTTCCAGTAATCTTTGTGTAAGATGATCTCATCAACAGCACATATTTAAGAGCCTTCCTCAAAAGATACGGAAGGCATTTTATACCAATATGGCCGAGACTAAAGCACTTCAACTGCCAGGGGTCGCGGATTATTCACCCCACCCAGGATTGAACCATCCAGCGGGATAGGGTAATAATAGATGCGGTGCGTTAGACCGGACAAAGCGATCCCCGGAATTTCAGGTTCGACAAGAAAAGTTATGCTTCCAATCTTGAGTGGGACGGGAAGAAAGCTTTCTTCTTCAGTATGGTACGTGACTGGGAATGAAAGCGGGCCGTCGGCGACCAGCACCTGGCCTGTCCTGGCCAACTCACGGTATTTGGCCAAATCCTCCTGGCTGTATTTAAAAAAGCGGGCCAGAATTTCGTTGTAATTACGGGTTAATTCTTCCATGCTAGAAATAGGTTCAGCCGAGAGCAGCCAGCGCTGCGTTGACAGGAAGTAAAAACGAAATCGTCCGGGCGGCAGGTTTGCACTCAGCCCTGCCAATCCGCCTGGGTAGAGCCGTAGACCGCCATCCGTCTCGGGGCTATATCGCATTCTGTCGAGGGCATCCAGCTTTTTGCAAATAACTGTGCCCGTCTCGCTCAGCAGTTGATCGGATAACAATTTGCGCCGCATCAACAACAGCCGAGTGCCGCGCCAGACGCTGAACAGTAGGCACAACCCCACAATACCCAGGACTAAGTTTCGAAAGTTGACATCGCTTTCGGGTGAACTGAGCAGCGCGTAAAACAACGCTCCGACCAACCCCAGAAAACCTGACATGATCAGCCAGATCTTCGGGTTGGTATCCGCGCTGAGTTCTTTTTGTTGGGCATCAGTCAGCTTGCCTGTCCGGTTGAGTGCAATTGTTTCACGGTCAAAAAGTTCTTCCATTGTCTTTTTCAAATATTGGGTCTCCAGTTGTTCTGCAGTAATCGTTTTGCTCTATCCATTCCGTCATATCATTGAGGCTGTACACCATCTTCGTGTTTATTCCCATCATTGTCACATTCCCAACCCTGCCCTTTTGGTGCGCACCCGCAGTAACCTGTGATTATTTGTGTCCTTACCATCAACCCTGCGCACGCTTTGGCTGGTTTCGTGATCTCTTTCAGAATTTCTAGCATGTTTGCTTCTTCTTGTATTACTCTATTCTTTTGATTTATTGTCCTGGAATAATGGTACTCCCTGGCTGTGACGTAAGCGTGACGGGAGCGCCTGTTTTGGAATGCCTTTCTTGCTGATCTTTATAATTAATCAGGCTATGTTTACCGCGCTCGACTATTTCTTCTTTTCAATGAATTCAATGCCTTCGAGTCCGGCAAAATGGGCGTCCTGAGTCCAGAGTATGGCATGAAAAGTGCGTGCGGTGGCGTAGAAGAACCTATCGGCCATTGCCAGTTTATCTACGACGTTCATCGCTCTATGTCCTCTTCTTCACGCTGGACATCGGTGTCAATACCCTGTAAAAAACCTTCGGCTTCTTCAATGGGCGGAACGATAACCATGCGCAAAGTCTTTTTGCGTGGAATAAAAACCACTTTCCGTCCAGGTTTCAGGCCAAACTGTTTGCGAATTTCGAGAGGAATGACTTCCTGGTATTTGGTTGAGATGGTTGTTGCATACATTTCCCACTATCCCCTTGTCGAACGGTTTCGATAAGGAGATTATAGCACTTTCAATCCAATCTTCTCAAACGTTTTCATTCCATTGCCGCCTGATAAGCATGTGATGATCTGTTACACCGTCTAAATTGGCCAAAGTCCTAGATAGCATCGCAGAAACTGCATTGTGAAAATTGTGATCGTTGGGAGTTAACCAATTGGAAAACCAGTCATTAATAAAGTGACTTGTCCCCCCCATTAATTAAGTTAGCTCCGGAAACTAACATTCCACAGAATTGAAAAGCAAAACAAGATTGTGAGATCGAAGCTGCCAGGCGCTGACGATTATTCTCCGAGGCTTGACCAGACAAAGTTAAATTTATCCTGCATTTCAACAAAAACTTTAACCAATGCAGGGTCAAAATGCGTCCCGCTGTTCCGCAGAATCATTTCAAAGGTTTCTTGATGTGTAGCAGGAGATTTATAGACTCTCTTTGAGCGTACAGCGTCGTAAACGTCCACAATAGCCATGATCCGGGCGCTGAGTGGGATAGTTTCGCCGCTTAATCCATCCGGGTACCCCTGACCATTCCATTTTTCATGGTGCGACCGTGCAATTGTAATGCCCATCATTAGAAACTCATTGTTCGGAAATCGCTGTTGCACTGCTTCCAATGTCTGTGCACCAATCAATGCATGGGTCTTCATGATTTCGAATTCTTCGGGTGTCAGTTTACCGGGTTTCAGCAGAATATTATCGGCAATTCCTACCTTGCCAATATCGTGAAGCGGGCTGGCATGAAAAATCCGGTCACAGTAAGTACTATCAACTTGTTCCGCATATTCAGGGTGCCTGAGAAGCTCTTCAGCGAATAATTTGCATAGTATCTGGATCCGCTCCAAATGTCTGCCTGTATCATTATCTCTTGCCTCGGCCAATTTAGCCAGGCCAAAAATCATGCCCATTTGTAATTCTATAATTTCCTTGACCTGTTTTTCCACCTGATTTTCCAGGCTCATTTGCAGGCGGTGCAGTTTTAAGTGAGTTTCGACGCGCGCCTTGACCTCATCAAAATGGAAGGGTTTGGTGATGTAATCAACCCCACCCACTTCAAACGCTTTTATTTTTTCCGAAGTTTGCGAGAGTGCGCTGATGAAAAGCACAGGGATATCCTTTAATTCCGGATCCCGCTTTAAATGTTGGCAGACTTCGTAACCATCCATTTCGGGCATACTGATATCCAGCAGGATTAAATCTGGTTTTTCTCCTCTGGCTGCTTGCAAAGCCAGCCTGCCGTTTGGAACTGGCCGTACGATGTAACCGCAATCCTTGAGCATGCGAGTTAATAATGCCAGGTTAGCCGCGGTGTCATCTACAACCAGGATATTGGCATTTGCATATAAAAGAGAATAATCAATCTCCATCTTCCCCACCTTTTTTGAACAACTTCAAAAGAGAATCGTATTGGTAATCATTTGCCAAATTGCGGAGCTTGCTGGCAATTTGAGGCGAGAAAGCGGAAACTTTGTCAATCAGGGCTACCAACTCTTCAAAGTGAGCGTTAATGGTTTCTGACTGCATTTGATCGATTAATTCCTGGGGAATGACGGCCATGGATTCAGTAGTCAGGGTCATCGAATCAGGCTCTAATTGGTCTCCGGTGGTTTTGATTGGGTCACTATAAGTAAATATTGGTCCGAGCTTGCTTTCCAGTAATGAAAAAAGTTCGTATTCTTTAAATGGTTTGCGCAGATAACCTGTCATTCCACTCTCGTTAACCTTGTGCTTGTCCAGTTCCAGGATCGAAGCCGTCACGGCCACAATTTGGATATCTTTCCCAAATGGTGTTGCTTTAATCTTTTCCGCAGCCTCAAACCCATTCATGATTGGCATGCGCAGGTCCATCAGGATTAAATCCGGTTTCCAGGTAAGCGCAGTTTCCAGTGCGATTTTTCCATTCTCTGCGCTTTGTGTCAAAATTCCAAACGGTTCCATCAGGTCTTTTAAGACCAAACGATTTTCCTCGTGGTCATCCGCGATCAGCACCCGGATTTCTTTTGTGCCTGGTTTGATGCCAATTACTTGCTGCACAGGTAAATCAGACTCTATTCCATTTTTTTCACTTTGCTGAACAGCCAATTTCACATGGAAGCAGCTTCCCGCTCCAGGAGTACTTGTGATTGTGATATCCCCGCCCAACAGTTTGGCGTGGCTTTGACTGATCGCCAGACCCAGGCCGGTACCGCCAATCAGTTGCGCACCGCTGCGGGTTTGCTCAAAGGCCTTAAATAATTTTGGCATGTCCTCAGGCAAAATTCCCATGCCTGTATCCTCTACATCCATGAACAAGATTAATTTCCGCGGATCTGCGTTCCCCGGATCTTTTTCTATGTGGCAGCGCAGCGAAAGCCCGCCTTTATTGGTAAACTTGACCGCATTCCCCAATAAATTAATCAGGATTTCCTTGACTTTGTTTTCATCAGAAATAATATATTCAGGAATGCTGGGATCCATTTCGACTGTCATAGTTAGATTCTTTGAAGCCAACCTTAGATCGAACATGCTGCGTAAATCCTGTATTATCACAGGAAAGTTGAACGTGGTTGGATTGTAAGTTACATGACCCGCTTCAATTTTTGACATTTCCAGAATTTCGTTGATCAATGTCAGTAAGTGTTCGCCTGAACGGTTGATGATCTCAAGGTAATTGCGGTTTTTTGCATTTAAATTCTGGTCTTTTAGCAAAATTTGCCCAAATCCGAGAATGGCATTCATGGGCGTGCGGATTTCGTGGCTCATATTTGTCAGAAAGACACTCTTGGCCTTGTTGGCGGCTTCGGCGGCTTCCTTGGCTTTGTGTAAATCAATCTCCATTTGTTTTTTCAAGGTGATATCCTGGGAAACGCCTATGATCCCGGTTTCGTTTCCATTTGAGTCGAATAAAACATTACCAATAGCATGGATCCAGATGACCCTTGCATCGATTGGCCGTTTGTATTGAAATTCAACATCAAATCGATCTGATTTTCCAGCAATTGCATCCGCCATGCGTTGATTGATCAGTTCTGCCATATGAGGATTTACAACTTCAATCTGCTTGTTGATATCAGCCTGGAGGTCATAGCGGTAATCTGGGCTGAATTCGTCCCCTTGAATTTTAATGACTCTGTCGGACGAGATAAACGCCCCTGACCCGTCTAATGGAATATACCAATAGCCTGCATTTGCCAGCTCAAGTGCGGTATCTGAAAGATTGTTGATCCGCCTTAATTCAGCCTCGATGGCTTTACGCTGGGTGATGTCGCGTACCACGCTTTGGACAAACAGGATCTTGCCATTTTCATCCCTGATCGCGGTCAGGTTCACCTCGGTCTCGATCTTTTTTCCGCTCTTGGTGATGAAGGTCCTATCATAAAGCGGGACCGTTTCACCTCGCAACGCTGCTTCAAACCGGGCATTTGCGTCCTGCTGTTCTTCTTTTGGTACGACCGTATCGTTGAGTGAGTTTTTTAATTTACTGTAATCTTCCTGGCTATAGCCGATCATATTGAGGGCCTGCTGGTTTGCTGCCAATGCCTTGCCATCCGCAGCGATCAGGAAAACACCATCGTTGGATTTTTCAAACAAGGCGCGGTAGGTAGCTTCACTGCGTTCCATCGCTTCCTGGGATTTCTTTCGTTCGGTGATATCAACCATCGAAGAGCGACTTTTAATGAAGTTTCCCCGGTCATCGTAAATTGCTGTTGAATTGATTTCGATTAGGAGCAAACTTCCGTCTTTGCGTCGCAATGTGAATTCCTGGTTTCTAACTTGCCCTTCCTGCTTAAATTGGTTGAATGCACCCTGGAATTTTGATAAATCTTCAGGAATGACCAGGTCTGAAAATTTTAATTTTCCTATGACTTCATCTTTGTTGTATCCCAACCAATTCAGCTCGGTGGAATTCATGAACTGGAAGGTACCAGCGGCATCCAGCGAGTGATACCCGGTCGGGGCATTATCGTAAATATCCTGCAGCTCCGCTGTTCGTTCGCTGACCTTTTCTTCCAGTGAGCGGTTGAGCTCCAATAATTTCTGCTGGGTCGTTTTTAGGTCGTGAATATCTGTTGAATTCACCAGGACGGAGATAACTTTACCATTCCCAGCATGGATAGGCACAAAGGTATTCCGCAGCCAACGCGGACCACTCTTGACATGGATTATTGTTTCGTGGACCGAACTTTTATTTTCAAGGAACACCTGATGAATGCTCTCCATTTGAGATACTGCCGCCTGTGCTGGGAAGCATTCAAATATTGTCTTGCCTTCAATGTCCTCGGGTTTTCCTCCGAGCATAGCTGCACCAACATCATTGAGGTAATTTATTCTGCCGTCTTTGTCGATTGAGGTAACCACAGTATCCAGGCTTTCCATTAGCACTCGATACTTCTCTTCGTTCTCATGAAGTTCTATTTCCATTTGTTTTTGTTCTGTGATATCGCGCACGATCATCACTGCTTCGTCTTCGTAATCGCTGGCTGCAACCCTACCTTCAAATACTGATGGTTCATCCCCGATGATCAGGGTGTATTCAATGGTTTGCAATGTTTTCTCAGCAAACGCTTTCTTGACTGCAGCGCTGATTTGCTCACTGACATTCGCTGGCAGGACCTCCCCAATATTCTTCCCAATGAAGAATGTGGGTGGGGCATACAATTTATTGGATTGTTTTCCGTGATAATCAATCAAGGTTCCATCCCGCTTAATTCTAAAGAGCATATCGGGCATGGCATCGATTAGAATTTTATTGCGGTGTTCGTTGCTGATCAGTTGGGCTTCTGCATTTTTTAGTTCTGTGATATCAAACCCAAATATAGCCAGTTGAGAAACATGCCCTTGCAGGTCGATGATTGGGTTGATGCTGTTGAGTATATGCCGGCCAAAACGGATATCTTCAAACCGGACCGGTTGACGGGTCTGTACCGCCATTTCAGCCTGGCTTTTTCGAATAGCGGCAACCTCCGCAGGAAGCTTCTCAAAGATATTCTGGCTTGTGAATTCTTCGCGGGTGATTTTCATGCGTTCCAATGTTTTTGAATTGGCCATGATACCCGTGCCATCTGGTTTGATGAGCAGGACCGATTCTGTGATCGCCTCCAGCAGCGCGCGCTGGGTTTCTTCGCTTTGGCGCAGGGCTTGCTGGGCAAGGTAAGCTTCAGTGATGTCCCTGGCATTGATGACGATATTGATGACCTCGCCAAGCGTATTGAATACAGGATAACAATTAAGTTGAAAGCGTCTCCCGTCTCGGTTATCCTCAAAAATGAGGGGAGCCCGGGTGGCGATGACTTCTTTCATCTTGACCTGGCGGGTTTGGGCCAGATCCGGAGGAAAGTAACCAAATAGATATTTTCCGATGATTTCTGACCTGCTGGTGTTTAATCGTTTCGCTCCGGTTCTGTTGGCCGCAATCACAAACCCCTGGGTGTCAATCAGGAAAACTGATTCAAGCGTGGCATCAAATATCGCCTGGGTAGTGTCATTGCTGATGCGCAAGGCTTCTTCGGTTTGCTTGCGTTCGGTGATATCCCGGGAAATACCGATCACCTGGATCCGGCCTTCTTCATCGAAGGCTATTGTACTTGTTACTTCTGTGGAAACAATGCTGCCATCTTTCCGGAACTGGTCTAGTTCAACTGGTAAATTCTCAACAGTTTTTCCCGCAAGGAAGTCTGGCATATTTTGCACCAGAAGGTTTTTGGCTTTTTCTAAGGAGGTGGGTGTCAGAACTTCATTCATTGATTGCTGGATCACTTCTTCAGGTGAAAATCCGCGTAACTTGAGCACGGACGGACTGACATACATAAAATTTTGAGTCTCAGCATCCATGACCCAGATCACATCACTCGCACTTTCAGAGATCAACTTGTAATTTTGATTTGCCTTGTTCAGGGCTTCCTCTGCCAGGTGGCGACGCGTGATATCTTGCATCGTGCCGGCTGTCATAACCGGTTGAAACGCACTATTCCGAATGACATTGCCTTTCAAATTTAACCATTTTATGCGACCAGCCGCGTCCAAAATCCGAAATTCTACATCAAATGGGACTCCTGAAGTTAAAGGTTCTTCAAAGGCTTTCGCTGTTCGCTGCCTATCTTCGGGCACAACGCAGTCCAGCATGTCAGCGATCGTAGGGACAAACTCGACCGGTTTTTTGTCGAAGAGCATATACATCTCATCTGACCAAAATACCGTATCTGCAAACATATCCCATTCCCAGCTGCCAATTTGCGCTGATTGTTGAGCCAGTTTGTATCTTCCTTCTGATATTTTTAATTCCTGCGCAATTTGAATTTGACTGGCACGCGTCCGGATAGCTTCAATTCCATAAGACAGGTCATTGGCAAGTTCGACTAATAAGTCTACTTCCTCTTTTTGGAACGAGTTTGGATCGTGAGCGTATAACATAAATGCGCCGATCGTTTTCCCACCTATATTTAAAGGTAGTGCAATCGAAGAACCATAGCCACGTTGGATCGCTGCTGCGCGCCACGGCTTAAATTTCGGATCATGTTGAATATTTTGGGCAATGCTGGGACGGTTGGTTCGAATGGCTGTGCCGGTCGGGCCATTTCCGCGTTCATTATCCGCCCAGGTAATATTTGTAGTAATAAGATAGCCGGCTTCGAATCCAAACTCTGCCACGGGACGGACGCTTTTTTCTGGGTTTTCTTCAGCGTAACCCACCCAGGTCAAACGGTAATTGCCGTCTTCCACACAGATCCGGCAGATCTCTTGCAGCAGTTCATTCTCATTCGATATTTTTATGATGGCCTGGTTGCAGGTGCTTATCATATGCAGCGAACGTGTTTTTTGTTCCAGTACATTCTCTATCTGTTTGCGCTCGGTGATATCCTGGCTGGTTCCAACGGCTGACAACGGAATGAGACCAACATATGTCTGGATAAATTTGATCTTTGCGTGAACTTCCAGCCATTTTATGGTCCCATCCGGATGGATAATTCGGTGTTCGGTATTGATTGAGGCAGTAGTCCCCTTTTCTAGAGCAGCCTGATAGTCATACAAAAACCGTTCCATGTCTTCGGGATGGATCCGGTTTATTATGTCTTTTTCAGTGACTATGCTGGTGTTAAACCCATAATGAAGACGGGCAATTTCATCCAGGACCATCATGTTTTGATCAAAGTCCTGCCGCCAGGTGCCCAGGTTTGCGGCTTGCAAGGTCAGTTCGATGAATTCGTTTTTTTGGTGCAATATTTCCGTTGTTTGTTTCCGCTCTGTGATTCTTCCGACCCATTCCGCAATAGAATCCAACAACAATCTTTCCTCTTTCAGGAACGGACCCTCATCTTCAAGTGGAGATTGTGTCAGGTAATCGATTTCGATTGATCCCCTGATGGTCCCATCCAACCTGATTGGAGCAGATTGGCGCCAGGGTGTTTCTGTGAAATTTTTGGTTGTAAAGTCCTTCGAATCGATTGTAATTCTGCCGCAAGCTAAATCCGGGTACTGCCAGCTTTTCGGGAGGAAGTCGATGACGCGCTGATAAAGACTTTCGAGCGTAATTTCATCCAACTCGGAAATGCTGGTGATGGCATAAAAAGCCTCTAATTCTTTCGACCGCTCGTTGAGTCTATGCTCGATCTGTTTTTGTTCTGTGATATCCAAAAATGTAACGCATACCCGCTGGGGTTTGTCCTGTCCCGCAAGAAATTCTGGTTTGGCGCTGACTTTGGCCCAGCGATATTTTTTATCATTTGGGGGGCAAATCCCCATTATTATATTTGAAACACTTTGCCCTGTTCGTATTGCAAGCACGGCTGGATGCTGCTCTTCGGTAAAATGGGTTGCATCTTCATGGATGAGTTCCCAAATCATATCTGTCAATTTTCGACCGGCCAATTCCTGGGCTGATAGTCCGAGGATCTTTTCAGCAGGCTGGTTTGCAGTTATGATTCTTCCATCGGCGGATAGATAGGCTACCCCCTGGTCCATCATTCCAAGCAGTTGCATTATATCTTCACTGGGAAACCTGATTTCTGGCTCGGATGTTTTTTCTTTTGCGGGGTTTTGTTTGGCGGGCATAGTTACACCTTTGCTTGCATACTTCTAAATCTTTTGACAGATAAATTTTTCATCATTATATCCATATTTTTCCCGAAAGAACGAAATGGTTTCGAGCTTTTTTTTGTAAATTTCTGGCTCTAAAGACTGGATCATTTGATTCAAGAATAGGTTTTTTTTCCTCTTATTCCAGAGCAGAAGTGTTTCTTTTCTGGAAACCACGTCGCTCGTAGTCCATGACGTTTGACACTTGTATAGGATGGTGGGCTTCGACTATATTATATGAAGGACAACTCTAATTTGCTGGGGAGAATATGAATTCCCTTATATAATTAAATTAAATATAAAAAACCATTGTTGGGTTGACCCATTTAGATGTACCTCCCCATCACAAAAATATAGGTTTGTTTGCTGATTGGATTATTAAGCCTGGAAAGGAAATGAAGCATGCATCTGGCGTCAATCGCTTTTACCATTACGCAGGTTTTTACCACGTTGTTCATCGTCTATGCGATTATTGTCTTGTTTATTATTCTTCTGGATAATCGCATGCCCGCGACGACTTTTGCCTGGTTGTTTTTAATGATCGGTGTGCCACTGGTTGGGTTATTGGTCTACCTGTTTTTTGGCCGTGAATTTAAGGTATTTAGCAATGAGCGCAAGCTGGCGCGTATTGGAGGGCTGTCCACACCCTTCGGGTTGGTAATCAAAACGCTCAAAGATTATCAGGCAAAATACGTGGAAAAACTCGGTCTGGAAAAGCCCAGTTCCTACCGCCAGAAATTGATGAACCTGATCCAGCTAAATTCTCCATCCCTGCTAACAATCTACAATCGGGTCGAGATATTGCGTGACGCAAAGGAAAAATACCCACGCTTGCTGGAAGATGTGCGTCGTGCCCAGACTTCCATCCACCTTTTATATTACATCTGGACCGAAGACGAATTCACACTGCAGCTTAAAGACGCCCTGATCGAACGCGCACACGCGGGTGTCAAGGTGCGTGCGCTCGCAGATGCCTCCACCCTCTGGGTTAGCAAGCAATATCTGCGGGATTTGCGCGAGGCTGGTATTCAGCTTCTACCTTATAGACCCTTCATGAGCATTTATACCTTTCATACCCTGAACTACCGTAATCACCGTAAAATTGTGGTGATTGATGGTCAGATCGGTTTTGTGGGAGGGATGAATCTGGACAAGGAACAGTTGCATAACAAGTCTGGCTTTTGGCGTGATACCCATCTGCGCATCGTTGGCGAAGCCGTGCAGGCACTGCAGGCTTCTTTTGCGGTCAGTTGGTACAATACGACCCAGGAGAAGATTGTTGATGAAATCAACTTTCCCAGCCCGAATTTGGTCGATATGCCTCTGACTCCGGTGCAGGTCACCTTTGGCGGTCCCGATTCGCAATGGCGAGCCATGCAGCAGCTTTATTTCATGATGATTATGAGTGCCAATAAAAAGGTTCAGATCCAGTCACCATTTTTTATCCCGGATCTCAGTTTATTGGAAGCGATCAAGGCTGCTGCTTTGTCTGGCATCCAGGTCGAAATCATGTGCACCAAATGGGGCACCGGCACAGATTTTCCGCTGCCTTATTATGCAGCCAACACGTACTTTGCAGATGTGGTGCGCGCTGGAGCGCGCGTTTTCCTCTATAAAAAGGGTTACATGCATTGCAAGACAATTGGGATTGATGAGCAGGTCTGTGCCATTGGGACTGCCAACTTTGACATACGCAGCTTTTACCTGAATTACGAAACTATGACGGTGATCTATGATGATCAATTAGCGCGTGAGCTGGCGGGACACTTCCAGGAGGACCTGTTGGAATGTGAGGAGTTTTTGCTGGAAGAATACCTCGAAAGACCGGTCCTCAGCCGCTTACGCGATTCCATCTGCCGCCTGGGGTCTCCGATTATGTAATTTGTTACGCTCTGTGTCAACGCAGAGCGCCCGGCTCAGTTTTCCCAGGTCACTTGCAGTTTCAGGGCACAATGATCACTCAGAAAACGTTGGTGATTCCAGCGTCCTTCGGTATGCTCCAGGCATAAAATATCCTGATCAAATTTTAACTGGGAGTTGGCCGGTTGGCGGATAAGCATGTAATCCAGGGTGGTTTTCCAGCCGGCTGGCGCCATGGGAAAAGGCATATAAGTTGGGCGGGGATCATCCGCAAAGACGTCCACCAGTCCGGATTGCGACATCAGTTCTTCATAGAGATAAGCGTGCCGGGGAAAATTGAAATCACCACAGACGATTACCAATGCCTCCGGGGCTTCGGCCTGAACCTGTTGGGCCAGATGCTCCATCTGTTTGCTCTGAATGCGCGCCTGGTTATTGCTGGGCGACCACTTTGCCAGGTAGTTGGCTTGCACAT
The DNA here is from genome assembly GCA_964462245.1 of uncultured Anaerolinea sp. Lineage (GTDB taxonomy): Bacteria > Chloroflexota > Anaerolineae > Anaerolineales > Villigracilaceae > UBA5195. The sequence continues at coordinate 581 of CAYWXS010000059.1, read as the reverse complement.
GGGTGTTCATGACCACCACCGGATGCTGCCCAACCTGAAATTGCGTTCTGAGCATGCCCTTATGCAGGGCCCAATCCCCAAAGCCCAGGCTGAATAGCTTGCCCCGTTCGCTGTAGGGGATAAAATGACTGGTTTCATACATGCTTTTGGAGAGGGTCAGCAGCCCGCCCTTTGGCGCCCAGACTTTAGTTTCAAAGGTCCAAAAGGGGTAATGCTCGCGCAGTTCACGCATAACCGTTGGGACGTAATGGTTCTGTTGTATCTCCTGGAAACAGATCATATCCACCGGATGCTTTTTTAACACGCGTGCCAGGCGGCCCAGCCTGCGGCTTGCGATATAAAAGGGCAAGCCGAAGGTATTTAATGAAAGCAGTGAAAAAGTTTCGCGAGTATCGTCATGATCCATAATAAATAATCCTGCCAGTCTTGCCTTCCATGTGAGCGCATGGGAATGAATTGGATGGGTTGGTTTGTTGAGTAAAACTATACCAGAATGACGAATTAATTGCATCCTTTTCGGGGTGGATTTCAGGGCAATCGCATCTAAATTATTCGTACTTACTCACTGGCTCCTGCGCCTG
>CAYWXS010000058.1:0-41504 GCA_964462245.1 uncultured Anaerolinea sp. | reverse complement strand
CGGCTCATTTCTTCTTGGGGTTGATTCTAATCTTCTCTACTGCTTCGAAATCCCACCTGATACAAGCCTTATTTGAGTCTACCTGAGATGTATAATCACACACAAGAAAGATATTTGGAGTTTACCTTGAAACCGTTGGAATTAATTTTTAGTTACGCAAAAAAATACAAGTCCGCATTGACCATCACTGCCATCAGCATGCTACTGTTAGTAGGCGCACAACTACTCATACCCTGGATTGTAAAGATCCTGATTAGTGCTGTGACAGCTAAGGGTGCAAAACTGGAAGTGATGGGATTGGTTACACAATTAACCGTTATAGTGTTGATCGTTTTTATTGCACGTGCTGGATTGCAATTTTTACGATCGTATCTGGCGCATCTGGCAGGCTGGGGAGTAGTTGCCGATGTACGCAAGTATATTTATGAACATATGCAGCGCTTATCACTCCGCTACTATGAGGATAAACAAATCGGTCAGCTTATGTCACACGTCATCAATGATACTGACCTATTTGAACAGTTGATTGCACATGCCCTGCCAGACATAATTGTCAATTTGATCACTTTTGTCGGCGTTACCTTGGTGCTAATAAGTTTGAATTGGAAGTTGACGCTTCTCAGTACCATCCCCATTCCATTGGTACTTTTTTCACTCCAAATCTATGCCAAGCGAGTTCGACCAGCTTTCCGACACCGGCAAAAAGAATTGGGGAATTTGAACGCCATGTTGAATGACAACCTGTCCGGAATCCGCGAGATCAAAGCGTTTACGCGCGAATCTGAAGAATCCCAGCGAATTGATGAGCGCATAGAAAGTTACTACAGATCCAACCTGAGTGCGCTCAAATTAATGGCCACTTTTCAACCTTTTGTAGAATTCACTTCATCACTGGGAACCATTATCGTGATCTACTTCGGCGGGAAACTGGCTTTGCAGGGTATCCTACCCATTTCTGATTTAGTAGCATTCTTCCTATATCTGGAAATGTTTTACACCCCTGTTCGAAATCTATCCGGAGCATGGGAAGCCATTCAAAGCTCATTAGCAGGTGCTGATCGTGTGGCAGGCTTGATGGCTGAAGATGAAGAACCGAACACAGTTCCAGGTGCGATTGAAATCAAAAACCGGGTTAAGGGAGATATCAAATTACAAGACGTGGGTTTTGCGTATGTGACTGAGAATCCAGTATTGGAAAATGTTAACCTCGAGATACCGGCTCGATCGGTAGTAGCACTGGTCGGCCCAACCGGGGTCGGAAAATCCACTCTAGTCAGTCTTATCCCACGCTTCTATGATATCAGCAGCGGCACCATCACCCTGGACGGACACAACATCCAGGACTACACACTGGACAGTCTGCGCCAACAGATCAGCATTGTCCTGCAAGATGTGTTTCTATTTTATGGCACCATTCGCGAGAATATCTTATTTGGACGCCCAGATGCATCCGAAGGTGAAGTAATTGCAGCTGCTAAAACAGCCAACGCCCATGACTTCATCGAACAAATGCCTGATGGATATGACACAATGATTGGCGAACGCGGTGTAAAACTTTCCGGTGGTCAAAAACAGCGGATTTCGATCGCACGCGCAGTGCTCAAAGATGCACCCATCCTGATCCTGGATGAAGCTACTTCTTCGGTTGATACTGAGACTGAACTTCTGATACAACAGGCATTGGAAAGATTGATGAAAGGACGCACAAGCATCATCATTGCCCACCGTCTTTCAACAGTTCGGTCAGCAGATAAAATAGTGGTTCTGGATGAAAAAACAATCCGCGAAACTGGGACTCATCAAGAGCTGTTGGCCCTGAAGGATGGCCTTTACCGGCGGTTGTATTCCGTACAACGTGACCTGGAACCGCTTATCTCTTCCATGAATTAATCCTGGAAATCAATAATTTTATGATAATTCACTTAACCATACCTGGGCGTATAAATATCCTGGGAAACCCCGGCGATGCCAATGAAGGCGATTTTGGGGTTCTCTCGGCTGCCATCGAAATCCGTGCCCATGCCTCAATTCAAGTTGCTGAAAAAATCATCTTTGAACAAACTGATTCGCAAAATGTCCCCGCACATTTTTCAATAAATGATCTACCCCTACCCTACAACGGTGAATATGATCTACTCAAAGGGGCACTCAATCGCCTGGCAGCTTTCAGCCCTGAATTTACCCAAAAACTATCCAACCATGGATTTCATCTCCAAATACGAAGTGACGTCCCCCGCCAGAGCGGTCTGGGGGGTTCATCGCTCTTTATATTGTTAACCCTGGCAGGGTTGCGTGAACTATACGATCTAAACCGTTTCACACATAATGACTTCATCTTATCCGAGCTAACACAGCGCGCTGAAGCCCGGGAACTGGGAATAATGGCAGGCTATGCTGACCGGTACGTGCCTCTCTTTGGCGGTCTGGCTTATGTGGACTACCGCAGTAAGCTTTTCCAAACAGATATCAAGACTGAACCCTATGCCACCTATGAAAGGCTTGATGCGCTGGCACCACCCGTAAACTTCATCGCAATTTCGACCGGCGTACAACATGATTCAGGCGATGTGCATGGACGCTTACGTCCCCGTTACCTTGCAGAATATACCCAATGGCAGCAAAGTGGGGGGCCAATGCCTGCCATGGTCAAATTCATGACTTCTGCATGGGAATGCGCCTGGAAAGGCAAAATTGCCCTGTTGGAAAATGATCTCGAAACAGTGGGCAAATTGATGACAAATAATCATAACATCGTGGATGAAATGATGCGCTATTGTAGCTTTACGGATGGTGCCGGATGGGCAAATAACCTCTTTATCAGTTCAGCAATAAAGGAAGGCGCTCTGGGTTCCAAATTAACTGGTGCGGGTGGAGGTGGATCAGTTTTTGCTCTGGTAAACCCCGAAAACGAAATGAAAATCATGGACGCCTGGCAAACCCTGGCTGACAAACACAAACTAGAGGATGCCAGAATTTTCAAACTTGAAATTGCCCAGCACGGGCTGATTGTGGAGAAATAAAGATGCAGGCAGTAATCCTGGCAGCTGGAAAAGGCTCACGCCTGCAACCGCTCACGCTTGAACGCTCAAAAGCCATGATGCCCATTGCTGGTAAGGCAATGATCACACGGGTAATGGAAATTCTACAACAAGCTGGTCTGCAAGAATTTATCGTTGTTGCACACCCGGAAGACATTGAACTCAAAAACTTATTTTCCTCCAACCCTAATGTAAAAATCGTTTGGCAAACCGAGCGAAAAGGTGCGGCACATGCTTTGAGTTATGCCGCACCTTTTATTCAAGGAGATTTTGTTCTTTCAGCCTGTGACAACCTGGTGAAACCGCAGGAAGCTGCAAATTTTATTCAACGGTTCCGTTCGAATACACACCCAAAATTGAGCGGGCTGCTTTCCTTAATCCGGGTCCCCATAGAGAAAATAAAAAGCATGGGAATGGTTGTGTGGAATGGAGAAATGATTGAGCACATCGTGGAAAAACCATCGATCGATGCAGTCGTTTCCGATCTTGCCAGCACACCCTTATATTGTTTTTCAGCAAGTTTTTTAGATTACTTGCCACTGATAAAACCCTCAAAACGAGGTGAATACGAACTGCAGGATGCCATGCAAATGCTGATCGATGATACTCATAACGTTCACGGAATGATGTTCTCAGGGCGTTGGACTGTCACCGATGCCAATGACCTGCTGGATTTGAATCTGCAATTTCTCTCCCAGGAGATGCAACTTGTTCCCGAATTAATAAATAAAAGCATCCAACTTATTCAACCTTGTCTCGTTGAATCCGGGGTTGAATTGGAAGATAACTGCCGAATTGGACCAAATGTCTTGATAGAGACAGGCAGTAAGGTTGGTAAGGGGGCAGTGCTGCGCAACGCACTGGTCTTACGTGGCGCAACCGTTCCTGCCGGGCGATTAGTTCAAGACGAGATATTTACTTAAATCCCGGGGACTTTATTCTAATTCTGACCTCGCGAACTCAGAACCAGTGATAATAGTAAAATCCCACACACAAATTTTGCCATCGTTTTTTCTCATCCGAAAAATTCACCTAAATTTTTGAAAGGAAATATGGATAAATTACACTTTCCAACTAATTTTACATGGGGCGCTGCCACAGCATCCTATCAAATCGAAGGAGCCTGGAATGAGGACGGTAAAGGCGAATCGATTTGGGATCGTTTTAGTCACACCCCCAGAAAAGTTACCAATGGGGATACTGGAGATATAGCTTGCGACCATTATCACCGCTACCCTGAAGATATTGCGCTCATGCGTCAATTAGGACTGAAAGCTTACCGCTTCTCGGTCTCGTGGCCAAGGGTGCTGCCTCAGGGCTTTGGCAAGGTAAATCCAGCCGGTCTGGGATTTTATGACAGGCTGGTGGATGCCCTGTTGGGAGCTAATATCCAACCATTTATTACACTGCACCATTGGGATTATCCACAGACCCTGTATGAGCGTGGCGGATGGATTAACCGTGAAAACCTGCCTTACTTTGCGGATTATGCCGCCATGATGGTCAAATACCTGGGGGACCGCATTGAATCCTGGACAACCTTTAATGAACCAAGTGTGATTGCATATAACGGATATTTCGATGGGGAACATGCGCCAGGCGTAAAAGGTGACTGGAAAACAGCCGCACAGGTGATCCACAACCTGATTCTGGCACACGGCCTGGCAGCTCAAGCCATCCGCGGCGTAAATCCTGCCCTGCAAGTTGGCATTGTCCTTAGTCAGTGGGGGATTGATCCTGCCAGCGATAATCCAGTTGATATTGCTGCCGCCAACCTTGCCTGGAACAGCCGCGAAACTGCCTTCCTGCACCCAATTTTCCGCGGTCATTATCACCCAGCAATGGTCGAGGCTTTCGATAACAAAATGCCAGAAATCAAATCCGGAGACATGGCACTAATTGCGCAGAAACTGGACTTTTTGGGGATCAACTCCTACTCCCGTAGCGTGATCGGCGCTAATGGACAAATCTCCCCCATACCTGGGTCAGAATATACAGCCATGGGTTGGGAAGTGTGCGCCCCAGCCTTCCGCCGCATGTTAAACCGACTGAATCAGGATTACAACCTACCACCCATCTACATTACTGAAAATGGTTCAGCCTTTAACGATACGATTACCGAAGATGGGAAAATCCACGATGCTCGCCGTTTGGATTACCTCCGTCAGCACTTCAACCAGGTACGATTGGCAATGCAGGACGGAGTTGATATTCGTGGATATTTTGTCTGGTCGCTGCTGGATAACTTCGAATGGGCACATGGCTTTGGCAAGCGATTCGGAATGATCCATGTCGATTTTGAGACCCAAAAGCGCACCATCAAAGACAGTGGTCAGTGGTATAGACAGGTCATCGCCAACAATTCGGTCGATTAATTCAATGTTATCCATTCAGGTACTTTGCATAATGCCCGGCTTCAGGAGAAACCATGTCCCTACCCACCAAGATCGTCGTCATAGGAGCAGGTAGCGCCAGCTTCGGTGAAAATACACTCTCTGCATTAATGCGTTCTCCCCAATTAAAAGGCAGCACGCTGGCCTTGGTCGATCACAACTCAACCAACCTGGATATCGTCTATCGCCTCGCCCAACGCCTGAATAATGAATGGAAAAGTGGCATTACGCTCAGTGCCCATACCCATCACAAAGATGCCCTGGACGGTGCACAGTTTGTTGTCAGCGCCATCGAAGTTGGCCCACGCGAAGAACTCTGGAAAAGTGATTTTGAAATCCCGCTCAAATACGGTGTACGGCAGCCGTATGCCGAAAACGGTGGGCCGGGTGGTTTTGCCCATGCAGCCCGGAATGTGATGCCCGTAATGGAAATTGCACGTGACATGGAGCAAGCCTGCCCAGACGCATGGTTCATCAATTTCACCAACCCAATGGTGCGAATTTGTGACCTGGTAAACCGGCATACAAAAATTAAAGCCGTAGGTTTATGCCATCAGATTTTCATCAGCTATAATTTTGTGGGAATGGTTCTCGCTAAAGAACTCGGGATTAACGTTCCGTCTGGCATTACCGGTATGCAAGCGGATATTACAGAACATGCGGCCCGCGAAAACGTTTTGCACCAGGTACTGCCACTGGTAGATATTCGAGCTGCAGGAACCAATCACTTCTCCTGGATCCTTTCGATTCGTAGGCGTGAAAACGGTGAAGACCTTTACCCAATTTTCAAAAAACGCTGGAATGAATTTAGCCCTAACTTTGAGCCATTGACCCGCCGTGTTTTTGATGCTTTTGGTCTTTTCCCAGTGCCAGGCGATACCCATTTATGCGAGTACCTGCCCTGGGTCAGTGATCCACAAACCAAACCCTGGGACAAATACAATCTTCGTTTATATGATTGGGAAACTGCGGCCAACATGCGTGATTTTAGCTTGAGTCGACTCGAAAGCATGGCCGATAATGTAATGCCAATCGATGCGTTATTGAGCACAGATAGTGAAGGTGCATTAGAGATGATCGAAAATATCGCTGGGGCTGGTACCCATTATCATCTGGCAGCCAATCTACCCAATATGGGGCAAATCACCAACCTGCCATTCAACAGTATCGTCGAAACCCCTGTGATCGTGGATGGTAGTGGAATTCACCCGGTGCACATCGGATCTTTACCAGAACCTGTCGCAGAGCTCTGCCGGCGGGAATTGGTGATGGCACAACTGGGCATCGACGCAGCCGTGGAGGGAGATCGTCAAAAGGCCTTGCAATGCCTACTGCTTGATCCAATTATTACTGATATCGAAACTGCCCGGTCAGTTCTGGATGATTACTTGATAAGCTACAAAGAACACTTACCCCAATTCTGGAAGTAAAAAAATGACTGTCAAATTAGCGTTTGTTGGGACTGGTTTTAATAAGATCCATGCAGCAGCTGCCAAAAAAACAGATACCGAATTGGTAGCCGTTGTCAACCACAAGTCCGAATCGATGGCAAAATTTGCATCTGATTTCAACATTCCCAGGCAGTATGAACACCTGAGCGACCTTATACGAGATGGTGGCGTGGACACATTGATCGTTTCCACTCCCAATTACTTACACTCTGAACAAACCATTGCCGGTCTGGAAGCTGGACTGCATGTATTGGTGGAAAAACCAATGGCTGCCAATTCTATTCAGGCTGAAGCGATGAACCAGTCTGCACAAAAAACCGGACGCCTACTAATGGTTGGACATTGTTTTCGATTTGACCCGGAAACAATCTGGCTGCGAAGTCAGATTGTTTCCGGAAAGATTGGCTCAATTGTGCAAACAAAAGGCTCCTCCATCCATGTAAATTGGGGACCCACTGGCTGGTTTTCCCAAAAATAATTCGCTGTTCTCGGCGCCCTGGGTGTCCATGCATTGGATACATCAGGCTTCTTACTGGGTGACCCTCTGCCCTTTAGCGTTTATGCCAAAATTAGTACGGAATATGGTGAATACGATGTCGATGACACAGGCACGCTAATAGTTACCTGGGACAATGGCACCTTCTCGACCATCGAATTTGGCTGGTGGCAACCCCATTCAGACCAGCCAAACGCAGGCACACAATTATTTAAAAAAAAAGATTTGCTTCTCTCTTCCCAACACGCGTTGAAACACCTGTCACGGATTCAAATGGAGTCCAAATACAGAGCTTCGAAAGTGGTTTTATTGAAGCCAAAACAGAGAATCTTTCGCTCCAGAAGTACGAGACACAGATGAAATATTTTATAGATTGTATCCAACTCGGAAAGACACCCAATCCAGGCGGAAAAGAAGGTTGGATAAATATGCAGGTGCTTGATGCAGCCTACGAATCAAGCCTGACCGGAAAAGTTGTAAATATTTAGTAAAAATTGTCACTGTCGATACTGGATAAAGACCATACTTTTTATTCATGATTAAACCCAACACGGCTCACCCCTACCAATCATTCCTGAAACTCAGATACGAAAGGATAAAATGGAACCCAACCCGTTATTAAAAAAGCTAGGTTTTTCGAATACAGATCGTCTGGTCATCATCCATACTGATGATATTGGTATGTGTCATGCTTCACTGCAAGCCTTTGAGGATTTGTGGGATTTCGGAACCATCTCATCCGGGGCAGTCATGGTACCCTGCCCCTGGTTCCCTGCAACAGCAGAATTCTGCCGGAAAAACCCAGGTGTGGATATGGGGGTACATGCCACGCTGAATGCTGAATGGGAAACCTATCGCTGGGGGCCAATTTCAACCAGTGACCCGCAATCTGGCTTATTAGATCAGGCAGGTTACTTTCACCAGTGGAATCCCGACGTATTTAAGCATGCCAACCCTGAAGCCGTTGCAGCCGAAATCAATGCACAGGTCGAACGCGCTCTGGCAGCAGGAATCGATGTCAGCCATATAGACACTCACATGGGGACAATTCTTCATCCCAGTTTCGTTCAATCCTATCTGGAAGCAGGTGCCAGCCGGTTGATTCCAAACATGATTCCCCGTCTTACAGCAGATAGCCTGGGGATGATGGAAATGACCGGCACTTCGCTGGATGCTTACAAAACGGTCCTGGAAAACCTTGAAAAAATTGGCATTCCAATGATTGATAGCCTTGCTTCCCTGCCACTGGAACATGCAAATGACCATATAGGTCTGGCGAAAAAAATATTGAGCGAAATCCCGGTGGGTATCACCCACTTTCTGTTCCACCCATCCGTAGATACACCCGAATTGCGTGCCATCGCCCCTGATTGGTCCGCCCGTGTAGCAAATTACAACGCTTTTATGAGCTATGAAATAAAAGATTATTTAAAGAATTCGGATATACAGGTCATTGGTTATCGGAATATAAGAGAGGTTTACAGAAAATAAGCACACCTCAACAAGCGAGAAATAACTAAAATAAAACGGAGAAAATTATTCTGCCTGTATGTGAATTCACACACAGGCAGAATAAAAAATCATACCTTAACTTTAGACAAGTCCCATCTAAATTCCCAATTATTTGTCATACAAATTTAATATAACTATTTTATAATTCGGCAATTCTAGTATTTATTGTCTTGTTATATTAAATTTGCTAATTTACAAGTTAGGAGTAATCAATGTCTGAACTTGCACGTCCTGTTGGGATTGGTTTTGCTGCGCGAGGTAAGATTTCGGAAGTAGTCGGTTGGGCTGAAGATGCCCATCGGCATGGAGTTCATTCTGTCTGGATCCACGACAGTCTTTTTGAACGGGATGCGGTCACTTACGCCACAGCCATCGCTCTCCAGGTTCCCCAAATACGCGTAGCGATGGGCGCCCTTAGCTCATACACGCGTGCGCCAGCCTTGATTTCCATGACTGTCTCTGCGCTGGATGAGATTGCACCTGGGCGAATCATCCTCGGGCTAGGGACCTCCATCCCACTTCGTTTGGCTCAGATGGGAATACCTTACACTCCGGATGCAGGAGTGGAAAGCGTTTCAAAAGCAATTGACACAGTAAAAGCGATGTGGGCAGGTCAACGCATTCCGTCTGCAACGCCCAACCTGCCACCCATTCAACCCATGTTCCCACCGGTGCACCGTGTACCCATCTACATTGCAGCTTACCGCACCCCCTTCCTGCAGCTGGCAGGCCAAAAAGCGGATGGGTATCTGGCTCGTCCGGCTGAGTCCATTTCCAATATGAAACGTCTGATCGCCAAACTTCGGTCTGCTTCGTTGGAAGCAGGTCGCGATGAAAATGCAGTTGACATTGCCGGTTACCTGCTAACCCATGTAGATAAATCCCGCCGTGATGCGTTAAACCGTGCCAAACGCGAGCCTTTTGTGATCTATATGATCAGCGTCCTTTCCAACTTCTCACTGGAGCAAGCTGGGTTCGAACCTGCTTTGCGCGATCAAATCGCTGCAGCTTGGCGGGCAGAAGATTACCACAAGGGAGCCCAGATCATACCCGATACAGTACTCGATTCGTTCATGTTATGCGGAACACCTGACGAAGTCGCAGAAGGCGCCGCACGCTACAACTCAGCCGGTATGACCACTCCAATTTTGCAGCCAATCCTGCAGGAAGATGACCAGATCCAAAAAATTCTACATGCAGCAGAGCTCTACGGTTCAGTTGCGATTAAGGAATCCGCCCATAATCTGGCAGCATTACCAGTAGAGATCACCTCAGAAGCAGAAAAGAACGAGGAACGTCTGAATGTTATTGAACGAGCCTGGCGAAGATTTGGCGCAACCGTAGAAATAACACGCCCCTTCAGTTTTACAGCATCCTCAATACCGGTTCTGGCAGCCGCTGCCCTAGCCTTCGTGGAAAAACAATTTAACTTTCCGCTTTTTATCATGTCCCTGGCAGCCTCGGTTCTTTTGCATGTGGGCACCAATATCACCAACGAAATTTATGATGTCCGGAACGGAGTCGATTCAATCACATCACCTCGCGCCAGCCAAAGTCTACTGAAAGGTAGGCTGACTGAAAAAGGTGCCTTTGCACTGATTGCTTCTGCTTTTGGGCTCGCCATCCTCTTTGGCATCGCCATGATCGCCGCGCGTGGTTGGCCAGTTATACTTCTCGGGTTTATGGGCCTGGCCCTGGGTTTCGGGTATACAGCACCTCCTTTTCAATATAAATATCGAGCGATGGGATTACCGCTCGTCTTTGTTTTGATGGGACCTTTAATGGTTATGGGGGCATATTTTGTCATCACAGGTACAATTACCTTATCACCATTCATTGTAAGTATCCCGATTGGATTGCTGGTTACCGCGATTCTGCATGGTAATGAATGGCGGGACATATCAGATGATGCCCGCTTTGGAATTGGGACCCTATCTGCCTTTATTGGTAGGAAAAAAGCACATTTGGTCTTCGTTTCCTTGGTCAGCGGTGCCTACATGACTGTAGTTATGGGTGTGCTTTTTCACCTTCTTCCACAGGCAAGCCTATTGGCACTGCTCTCCATGCCCTTACTGGTTCGTTCCATCCATTCCGCCGGAATGGGTGTAAACGGTTTGCAACGTTCAATCGCAAAGATAGATATTGAAACCGCTCAACTTCATGCCGCCTTTGGTATATTGTTTGTCATTGGGCTGGCAATAGGAAACGTAATATGAAAAAATCAAAAAATTTCCTGTTATTTGGTACATTATTGGCATTGTGGCTTTTTGGGAAGACTTTTCGCGGTCCAAAGAAAAATTTTTGGGACAGGATGACCGGCACCGGGCTATCCCTTGGATCTCTGGCATTGGTCTCACAACCACAACTTCGCAAAACCCGGATCGGGATCAAAGAAATCCTTCTCGGTTTGGGGTCAGCAGCTGCCCTTTATGGAATTTTCCATATCGGAGACCGGGTTTCACGGATAATTGTTCCTAATGGTGGCACCCAGATAAATGAAATTTACAAACTAAAACGCATGCGTCCACGGGAAGAATTGATGACCCGCCTGACAATGGTGATTGGTCCGGCAGAAGAATTTTTCTGGCGTGGTTTTTTACAGGATGGGTTGATGAGCCATTTTGGCAAGTTTGGGGGTTGGCTGGCCGGTACAGCAGCCTATGGCGGAGCTCATATTGCCAGCGGTAATTTCACCCTGGTTGGCGCAGCAACCGTTGCCGGAGCCTATTGGGGTGGGCTGTATGCAATGGGTGTACCACTGGGCGCCTTGATCGTAAGCCACATTGTATGGGATAATGTCATATTCCTGATCGCTCCCACCACTAAACTGGAAGAGGAAATTTCTTGAAATCGAACAGTAAATATATTAGGAAAATAAATCAGATCATCAGACAAACTGATTCGCATATTTTTGTTCGGAATACAATTTAATACTGTGCGACTAAATGTGACGTCCGTAATAGCAAAGGGCGTCACATTTTTCAAATCTCGAATATATTCACACGCAGCCACAAATACTCGTTGCCTTCTTTCAAAGTAGAAAAGACTTTTTGTTGGGTTTTGCGCATTCTCACACACCAAAATTAAGGATATGCAAAAAATAAGAGCGTGAAGCAATAAGAATTAATCCAAATCATTCCCTTTTATCCATGTAACAAATTTTATCGGTCCGGTTCAGGAGCCATATTATGCAGGATGACCCCAATTTTTACAAAGATATAATCGAAAATCTGTATGATGGTATTTATTTTGTTGATACGGATAGGCGCATTACTTATTGGAATTTGGGGGCGGAGAATATTTCAGGTTACAGTTCAAAACAGGTTGTAGGAAAACACTGCCGGGACAATATTTTGAATCATGTTCTCGCAAATGGGACAGTATTGTGTACAAACCACTGTCCGCTATCCGCCACCATCAAAGATGGGAAACGCCGCGAAGCCGAGGTCTTCCTGCACCACCAGGACGGGCATCGAATACCAGTGCTCGTGCGTGCTTCGCCCATGTTCAATGCTGATGGTCAAATTATAGGAGCGGTTGAGACCTTTAGCGACAACACCGCCCAAATATTAACACGCAGAAAAAATGAGCAGTTACAGGAATCCGTCTTCTTGGATACCCTGACCGGGGTTGGTAACCGCCGTTTGATTGAAATGCGTTTGAAGGCAGAACTACTGATGTTCCAGGAATCATCCGACCCATTTGGGCTGATCTTTATTGATATTGATCACTTTAAAAAAGTAAATGACGAGTTTGGACACACCAAGGGTGACCTGGTTTTGCGCATGGTTGCCAATACGCTGCGGCACAATCTGCGAGACGCTGATTCATTGGGGCGTTGGGGTGGCGAGGAATTCGTGATCCTACTCAACAATATTAGCAGGCAAGACCTGGAAGCTGTTGCCAGCAAACTATTGTTCCTGGTCCAACAGTCCCGGCTGGATAGTGATCTAGGGTCAATCAGTGTCACCATATCACTCGGCGTAACACTTTCAACCCTGGGTGATAACCTGGAAACACTGGTACAACGTGCGGACGAATTGATGTATTCCAGCAAAAATAATGGACGCAACCGAGTAACCATTGGATAAATATGGTTGGCCCAATAAATTGATTACCATCCAAACTTTACCAGTGATGAGAATTAATCCCAACGTTTCAGAGTAGAATCACCAAATGAACAACCTTCCGGTCGAACGCATCAAGCTAATTTTCAACCCCCTTTCTGGACGATCGGGGGCATTCCCCAGCCTGCTCCAACAGGTGATCTGTGAACTCCAAAAACTTAATTACATCCCGGAAATCTATTTAACTGAGCCGGATGTAGATATCGAACCGGTTCTAAATATGGCGCTAAAACAAAAAATCCGTTTATTTGTTGTATGTGGCGGTGATGGGACAATCGAAACAGTAGCCCGCTGGATAATTGGAAAACGTGCCACACTTGGCATCATCCCAGCGGGAACACAAAACAACCTATCTCTAAGCTTGGGGATACCAACCGAAATAAAAACTGCCGCTGCCCTTTTGAGATCCGGACAACGTAGTAAAGTTGATATTGGCATTGCACATTGTGGAAACCAATCTGTTCCTTTCCTGGAAGTTTGTTCTATCGGACTATTCTCTGCCATCATGGATTCAGCAGACAACCTGCAGAAGGGTGACCTTGCCAGCCTCGGCTATATTATGAATACGCTGACAACATTTCCTTCTGCTTCAATCAAACTGGTATTGGATAAAAAGACCACCACCTATCTGCAAGGGCATGTTGCCATGGTTGCCAACCTGCCATACTTTGGATTAAATTACAGGCTATCGCCCAACAATCCATTTGATGATGGGATAATGGATGTGCTGGTTTTTACAGATTTTTCTAAATTGGAATTGGTTGGGAATGTGCTCCAAAATGCTGAGGGTGAAGGTAAAGATAAGAGAATTCAACGCTTTCGAGCCCGCCGATTAATAATAGAATCTGAGCCAACACTGCCAATCACTGTAGACGGTACAGCATTGGGTAGTACCCCGGTCAGTATAACAACCAGACGTAAAGCACTTTCTGTTATCACAGGTTTACCAACACAAGGCCAACCGCGCTGGGGTTTCTTGCGCAATATAAATATTTTTAAATTTTTTAGAAGGTAATAAATTCGCACAAAATCAACCCGGGCCATCCCATCTCAAACATACACAATTTTCAAAACCGGAAAACTATGCATACCCTTTTACTTCTTGCAAAAAGCCGAGACCAGGTTGAATATATTACTCGATTGAAAGCTGCCAATCTTCCTGACCTGCAGATTGTGAATACGCCCTCTCAACAAGTCGACCTTGTTTTTGGTGAACCGAATCTTATTCGGGAAGTTTTGCACCTGCTGCCCAACCTTGTATGGGTGCAGGCAACCTGGGCGGGGGTTGACCCTTTACTTGATCCATCCCTCAGGCGGGACTATTTGTTGACCAATGCGCGTGGGGTCTTTGGTGGGCTGATGTCGGAATTTGTCTTTGGTTACCTGCTGCTAAATGAAAGGAAAATACTTCAACGACTGGAAGCTCAGAAACGGTCGGAATGGGACCCAAGCCTGACAGGAACACTCAAAGGGAAAACCATTGGGCTGCTGGGAGTTGGCTCAATAGGTGCCCACATCGCAGGCACAGCCAGACATTTTGGAATGCATGTTCGCGGATATACTCGCAGTAGTGAAGGCTGTACCCAGGTTGAACAATATTTTCACGGATCTGATCTACTCATTTTTGCGACCGGTCTGGATGTACTCGTCAGTGTTTTACCAAATACAGCGGAAACAAGGCAGATCATCAATGCAGATTTGCTATCCCGGCTTCCAAAACACACCATATTTATCAATGTGGGACGGGGCAGTGCCGTCGACGAACCTGCACTACTTGAAGCACTTGCTCAAGATAATCTTGCCTGCGCTGTATTGGATGTGTTTTCCCAGGAACCCTTACCACACGACCATCCATTCTGGCGTTCAAAAAACTTATACATTACCAGCCACACAGCTGCGCCCAGTCTTCCCAAGGATATTGCAAACCTTTTCATCGAAAACTATCTCCTCTATAACAAGGGTGATAATTTAAAATATTTAGTTAACTTTGAATTGGGATATTGATCAACCCGAAAATCATGTTTCATCAATAACACTCCTAAATTGAATGACTGGGGTTCTAATAAATTAATCTTTTTACAGTAAAAAATTCGTGCGTGCAGTAATGTTCTGCCAAAAAATCTAGTGGAAACTAGTTTTTTTTAGAACTGTAGATTTTTTTTACCAACCGGGAGTATTCATGGGCGAGCAAAAATTTAAGTTATACGGTTACCGTTGGGTCGTACTGGCTGTGTTTATGTTTATAAACATTACCATCCAGATTCTTTGGATCAGTTATGCACCCATTACCGGTTTGGCCGCCAGATATTATGGCGTTAGTGATTTGCAAATTGGCCTGCTGGCCATGTCTTTCATGCTGGCATTTATCCCCTTATCCATTCCAGTTTCCTGGGTAATTGACACTTATGGGTTCCGAACTGCAGTCAGCATTGGCGCAGTGCTAATGGGAGTCTTTGGCCTATTGAGAGGGCTTGCGGGACAAAACTATTTATTGGTCCTGTGGAGTACGGTCGGAATTGCGATTGCCCAACCTTTTTTACTCAATGCCTGGACCAAGATGCCTGCCAACTGGTTTGGAAATGAAGAGCGAGCCAGTGCCGTTGGATTAATTACTCTCTCCAGCCTGGTGGGAACCGCACTTGGAATGATCCTGACCCCACTCATGGCTGACGGCTTGCCTATTCCGACCATTCAGTTAATCTTCGGTAGCGTGGCTGCCTTCTCAACGATTTTATTTCTCGTATTTGCCCGTGAAATCCCCCCCACACCGCCCTGCCCGCCTGGTGACGAAGTACGTTCATTGATGGTAGATGGTCTGAAACATGCTTTCACTGTGAAAGCATTCTGGCTCTTTCTAGCAGTTTTTTTCATAGCCATGGGTATTTTCAACGGCGTCACCACGTGGGTGGAAGACATCATCCGCCCACGTGGCTTTTCGCCTATCGACGCTGGTACAGTAGGAGCGCTGATGCTAGCTGGTGGCGTAATCGGTGCAATAGTCCTTCCACCATTTTCTGATAAGCAACACAAACGGCGCATCTATCTAGTGACAGGCTTCCTGCTGGCAATTCCTTGTCTGGTAGGGCTTACCTACGCCAGCAATCCGTTATTCCTATTCATATCGTCCTTTTTCTTGGGCTTTTTCCTGATTGGTGTCAGCCCGATCGGAATTCAATATGCAGCTGAAATCACTCACCCTACACCCGAGGGCACATCCAATGGACTTATCCAGCTATTTGGGCAGGCTTCAGTCGTTTTTGTTTACGGAATGGAGGCTACAAAAGCCTCAGACGGATCATTTACCCCATCACTGTTGATAGCTACCGCATTACTCATCCTAAGCGTGCTTTTGTCGACTCAATTGCCTGACCCAAAGATTGATTAACAATAATCGATTGTCATATGTAGTCCAGCACCAACCCTAGACCACACCATCATCCCATTGTTTTCTAACCATAATAAGAAAGTGGTCGTACACTCGAGGGTGTACGACCACTTTCTTTGTTGTTCTATCTTTATTCCCAGGCTTTTATTGCATTGATCAAGCCATTAGTTGAAGAGTCGTGAGCTGTCACTGCGGCTGTACCAGAGAGCTCAGGTAATATTTTTTTTGCCAGTTGCTTCCCCAGCTCAACTCCCATTTGATCGAAAGAATTGATATCCCAAATAATACCTTGGGTAAAAATTTTGTGTTCATAAAGCGCAATCAAAACACCCAGGACTTCCGGCGTCAGGAAGGGATATAAAAAGGAGTTAGTTGGGCGATTGCCCTGAAAAGTCTTGGCACTCACCAATAATTCCAGTTGATCACCAGAGAAACCTTCCTTTTCCAACTCAGCCCTGGCTTCATCCGGAGTCTTGCCCTTCATCAATGCCTCAGTCTGTGCCAGAAAGTTGGATAACAGGATGGAATGATGTTCTCCAAGCGGATTATGACTGTTAACTGCTGCCATAAAATCACAAGGGATGATCTGGGTACCCTGATGGATAAGTTGATAAAAAGCATGTTGCCCATTTGTTCCAGGCTGTCCCCAAATGACAGGTCCAGTCGAATAATTTACCTCTTCACCCTGACGTGTAACGCTCTTGCCATTACTTTCCATATCGCCCTGTTGAAAATAAGCCGGAAAATATAACAAATATTGATCATATGGCAAAATTGCATGTGAATGAGCGTCAAAAAAGTTGTTATACCAGATTCCAAGCAAAGCCATTATTACTGGCAAGTTTTTCTCAAAAGGTGCGGTCCGGAAGTGTTGATCGGCTGTGTGCGCGCCATTAAGAAGCGCCTCAAAGCGATCCATACCCAGATAAATAGCAATCGATAGACCAATTGCGGACCATAGCGAATACCGTCCACCGACCCAGTCCCAAAATTCAAACATATTAGCAGGATCGATCCCAAAGTTACTAACGGCTTTCACATTTGTTGACATAGCCGCAAAATGATGAGCAACGGCGGATTCTTCCTTGGCAGCAGTCAGCAACCATTCACGGGCAGAATGGGCATTGGTCATTGTTTCCTGAGTGGTGAAAGTTTTGGATGCCACCAGGAACAAGGTTGTTTCCGGATTTAGCCTTTTCAGGTTTTCCACAAGGTCAGTACTGTCCACGTTTGAAACAAAGTGAACCTGAAGATCGGGTCGAGAATAAAACTTCAAAGCCTCACACACCATTTTGGGGCCAAGATCAGAACCGCCAATACCGATGTTAACCACATCCGTGATCGATTTACCCGTATAACCTTTCCACTCACCAGACCGAACCGCCTCACTAAAAGTGCGCATATGATCCAGAACCTGGATGATCTGTGGCATTACATCTTGACCATCAACAAGAATCGGCATGTTGGAACGATTTCGCAACGCCAGATGCAAGACTGCACGGTCCTCGGTAATATTAATCTTCTGACCACTAAACATGGCTTCAACTTTTTGAGCCAGACCCGCCTGGTTCGCGAGGTCAATCAATAATGCCAGGGTTTTTTCTGTGATCCTATTTTTTGAATAATCAAACAGAATATCTTCCAGACGAATTGAGAAACGTTTAAAACGTTGAGGATCATCCGCGAAGAGCTCCCGCATATGCAAATCACCTACTTCCCTTTTGTGCTGGAGTAAAGCTTGCCAGGCGGGTAATTCAATAAGCTTTGACATCAAACTCTCCTTATTCTTGATTTTTTTACTGATTGTCCCACCACTGGGAACTTCTAGTATTTCGTAATCAGCCATCGTAGTATCAGGGTCAATCCGGCAATTACGACCGATTACGGCATAAGCGGGGATTTGCGCCAATTTACCAACAATCGTAATACCGGTATATAAATTGGATGGTTCCAATTTATTAGGTGTCGTGTCTTCACCCGCACCCAGTTGTGCATTAACGCCAACTTCTATGCCCTTGTCCAAAACGCAACAATTAATTACTGCCCCAGGTCGAATGACGGTATCATTCATAATGACTGAGTTACGTACGATCGCGCCTTTCTCAACTCGAACGCCTGGCGATAAAATGCTATTGATGACAGTTCCAGCAATAACACAGCCATTGGACACCATGCTTTTAACCACTTCACCCGGTGGGATACACTTAACAGGTGGGCGTTCTTCAGAATGGGTATGGATAACCCAGGAAGAATCATATAAATCCAAGTCGGGCCTTTCTTCCAAAAGCGCCATACTAGTCTCCCAGTACGACTGGATGGTATCTACATCAACCCAATAGCCTGAAAAAGGATAGGCAAAAGCCCGACCCATTTCCACAATACTAGGAATAATGTTTTTGCCGAAATCATGTGATGAATTTTCATCCAATGCATCTTCGTCCAACTGCTTAAGTATGAAATTTTTATTGAAGACATAAATTCCCATTGATGCCAGGTTACTATCTGAAATTTTTGGCTTTTCAACAAAGCGGGTAATTTTTTGGCTTGCATCCACACTCATGATCCCAAAACGATTGACCTCAGCTTGCGGAACATTCTTGACTGTCACGGTAAGATCAGCACCTTTATCCCTGTGAAAACGCAACAGATCACGGTAATCTTGTTTATAAATATGATCACCGGACAGGACCAAAAGTGTATCACTACTATCTTCACGAATGAAGTTTCGGTTCTGATAAATTGCATCTGCCGTACCTCGGTACCAATCCTGATCCGATCGGCCTTGGAAAGGCTGCCAGATCTGCAACCCATTGGGAGGTCGTCTGTTTAGATCCCAAGACTCTCCAATCCCAATGTGCTGCATTAATGAGTGTGGCATAAACTGCGTCAAGACAGCAATACGATACAGGTCAGAATTTACTGCATTTGATAATGGGAAATCAATAATTCTATACTTTCCGCCAAAGGGAACAGCAGGTTTAGCGCGCTTTTCACCCAAAATACTTAATCGGCTGCCCGCACCACCTGCAAGGATAAGGGTAAGTACACTCATATGACATCCTTTCATGAATTTGGCAAATAAATGAAAAAATTGGAACAGTCATCAGTGTAAAATTATTCAAGAAAATGCTGAAAAGATACCGATTGGAAAATGTAGCGATACTGAACTACAATTAATTCTATCATAAGCAGAATAAGTGTTGATACCATACCAAAATTCACTACAAAAATCTCAGATGATGAACTCAAGTTTATCCTGGGTGATAAAATCCAGACACGCTTGGTCTAATTTTTTTAAAAGATCGTCAAACTAAAAATATCCAATATGTTCCAAGAACCGGATATTTTTTATCTAGGTTAAGACTAACTGATCAGTGTTCTATTGCTGAAATTTAATGGTAACCTTAAGTGTTGTTGCGCAAATTATCCTTTACACTTGAATGGACTTTAATACTGTGGATTCTAAAATAACTCTCGAATTTTCAACGATTTCAGATAACCTGAAACGGTTAACTTTACCTCAGGTGGACTATATAGTTGGCATAGCTGAAGGCGGGATTGTACCCGCAGCTATGCTAGCACACCAATTAAATCTTCCTATGCACCTTCTGCGGATAAATTATCGCGCGGCAGATAATTCTCCACAGCGCCCGGCACCAACTCTACTGGCAGAAGTTCCATACCTGCCAGTAAATGCACGGATACTGCTCGTGGATGATGTCAGCGTTAGTGGACAAACCCTGGAATTAGCGCGAGGGTTATTAAAACAAACTGAAGTAATCACCTTCACCCTTAAAGGTAAAGCGGACTTTGTTTTATTCCCAGATATTGCAGCTTGTGTCAATTGGCCCTGGAAAATCTAAACCTTGTTGAAACTTGCTGGATTTTCCCCCAATCCCCCGCAAGGCGATATGTAAATGTTTATCATCATCATGGGTGTTTCTGGATGCGGGAAAACAACCATTGGAAAATTATTAGGTGAAACCCTCGCTTGGCCATTTTATGATGGCGATGATTTTCACCCAACTTCCAATATTATCAAAATGGCAGCCGGCATACCACTTAATGACGAGGACCGCGCAAGCTGGCTCGGAGTCCTCACAGCCTTGATCCAATCACAAACTCAGATTGGCGAGAATGGTGTGATCGCTTGTTCAGCCTTAAAAAATTCATATCGTGAAATCTTAAAAAACGCAAATCGAAAAGATGTGAGGTTTGTCTATCTGCAGGGAAATTATGATTCAATCTTCGATCGACTTCAAAACCGAAGAGATCATTTTATGAAGCCTGAAATGCTCAAAAGTCAATTTGCAACACTGGAAGAACCAGCAGAAATTCTCAGCCTTAGCGTCAGCCTTTTACAAAAAGAGATGGTACAAAAAATAATGGAACAACTTGTCGAAACTAAATACGCACTTGGTATTCTCGGGCTAGGCGTGATGGGACGCAGCCTTGCAAAGAACTTTGCCAGAAATGGATTCGCACCCATTGGTTACGATCTGGCCCCCAAACTCCCAGTAGATTTTGATATCAAAGTCACAAATTCATTGGAAGAACTGGTGGAAGCACTAACGAGTCCCCGCATTTTATTTTTGATGGTTCCTGCCGGAAACCCGGTGGACAATGCAATTGCTGCCTTAAAACCTTATCTCAGTCAAGGCGATATCATCATCGATGGCGGAAATTCCTACTTCAGCGACTCAGAACGGCGTGGAAAAGAACTGCAACAGACCGGGATTGATTTCATTGGGATGGGTGTTTCCGGCGGAGAAAGTGGTGCTTTATGGGGACCGAGCATGATGCCGGGTGGGTCAATAACTGCCTGGCCAGTTGTACAAGATATGTTTAAAGCCATCTCAGCCAAAACTGAGAACGGCGAAGCCTGTGTGGGCTGGATGGGTGCTGGAGGCGCAGGCCATTATGTAAAAATGGTTCACAACGGGATTGAATATGGCGATATGCAGCTAATTGCTGAGATTTATGATCTACTTCATCGCGGTGCAGGTTTTTCCAATCAGGAACTCTCAAATATTTTTTCAGAATGGAATACGCGCGAGCTAAAATCTTACCTAATTGAGATTACTGCCGAAATCCTAAGCAAAATAGATGATGAGACCGGTGCATCACTGGTCGATTTGATCCTGGACGAGGCAGCCCAAAAAGGAACAGGAAAATGGACTTCCCAGAACTCCTTTGACCTGGGTGTCGCTATCCCAACCATCAATTCTGCCGTGGAAAGTCGTATTATTTCATCGTTAAAGACTGAAAGGGTACTGGCATCCAGGGTTCTTGGTGGAAATACGATTTTCAGTGGTGATCGCAAACAATTGGTGGATGCCGCCGAAAAGGCTTTGTATGCCAGCAAGATCATTTCTTACGCACAGGGGCTAAAGCTCCTGAAAGTTGCCTCACAGGAATTCGGTTGGAATATCGATATTTCTCAGATTGTGGGTGTCTGGCGTGCAGGTTGTATTATTCGCGCCTCTCTATTAAGCGATATCACGGCTGCCTTCCAAGTCAATCCGGACCTTCCCAACCTTCTTCTGGATAATACTTTCAAGGAAGCGGTACTTTCAAGGCAAACAGCCTGGCGGCAAGTGGTACAGGTTGCAGTCGGTTTGGGTATCCCCATGCTGGCAATTGGAGCATCGTTAGCATACTTCGATGCATATCGTTCAGAAGTTTTACCTGCTAATCTGACCCAGGCTCAACGCGATTATTTTGGTGCTCACACCTATCGACGCGTAGACCGTGAAGGAACCTTCCATACCAATTGGTAAGTATGTAAACACTTACAAAATCAGATATCTATCATTAAGCAGAACCCTCTCATCAAAAAATGAGAGGGTTCTGCTTAATAAATTTTAAATTCAGTCCGAATACCAAACCTTGTTTTTTTAATAAAACTAATTACGAACTATCCTTATTTAGGCGAGAGAGTCTGGACTCCCTGCCAGGTTTCTCCTGGCAACAGGTTAACCGGATTCCCTATTGAGGCGGATTCCACACAAACAAACTGTTTATACCCATCCGGCCGCAAATCACCCAATGAAGCACATTTTTCTGCGCCAGGATTCCAAATCACTGCATCAGAAAAACCTGAAGCCTGAATTCTCAGGTTACGTGCCCCATCAATCAATTGAATTGTCCCGGGAATATCAAGATATATCCGATCCACTTCACCAGTAAACGCTATATAAGCAGCACCATCAGAGAATTCTTTATTTAAATTTGCAGATTCCTTGTAAGTCAAGCCTTGCAATCCATTTATTAGTACTTGAGAAACATGATCAACACGCAAATATGTGTGCAGTGCAATAGTAAAACTTATCGGAAGGGAGTCTCGGTTGGTAACGGAAATCGCCATCTCCAGCGAAGTATCTAGCAGCCGAATGGAATATTCAGCTAAAAATCTATACGGCCAAACTTGCATGGACTCTGGCGTTTCGGATAGACTAAAAACTACACTCTCAGGCGTTAATCGATCAACTTCCCAAATCTTTGTGCGCGCAAAACCATGTTTGGGCAAGGGTCCCATTCCAGAAAACTGTGGAAATATGACCGGCACGCCACCACGGATGGCGGCACCCATACGAAACTCAGCACGAGGACTGAGAAACATACGCTGGTCACCATCAGGCGTCATCCAGGAGAGTACGTGGGCACCGTATGGACTAATCTCGACCACACCTCCAATCGGACTCTTAATCTGAATTGTCTGTTCTGGATATACGCCAACATTGGTTTCCAATGTCATAAAAAGTTCTCCTGCTGGAAGGTTTCAGGGTTGGGGGACGAACAAAGCCTGGCAAAGCGTCTGACAAATATCATCCACTGTCATCTCTACTTCCGGGCTGAGGCCTGCATTCGTCTCATTCCCAGCCGGTTGGATACCAAGCAAATGAACCGTACAGGAAAATTCCAGAACAATATAACGTGCCATCATTGAGAGTGGCAAGCTATGTGATGAAGCACTCATCCCAGTTGTTGTCTCCCACGGAATCCAAGCTGCATCGCCTGGCCGGGCATTCATCTGGGCTGCATCGATCAATACGACCACTTGCGGCATAAAACGCCTTAACTCAGCGGTAATATTCTCAGGCGCCTGGCCTGCTTCGATCACCAAAACGTGCCCAGCATCCGCACAAAATTCCTGCGCACCCAGCTTGCGGGCAACAATTACACCAGCAGCATCATCCCCGTTGAATTCATTCCCGATTCCAACAATAGCGACACGCGGCAGCTCATTTTTTAATAGGTTCTTTTCCGGGAACAGAACCGGTTGCAGAAAGTTTTTCCAGGAAGGTTGCAACGTCTTCGTCTTTTCCATAATATACCTCAAAAGCTTCTTTTTTAAGCGCTGCCAGTTCCCAATCTTCATTTGACATGCTCATGCATTTAAATTTGCAATTAGAGACACATTGACCACAGTAAACACAGCGATCGACGTGGTATTTCAATACAAAACGCTTGGCTGCGCGATCCAGAGTCACCAATTCTATGGCGTCTGATGGGCAATCTTTGGAGCATAAACAACAGCCTGTGCAAGCAGCCGGATCATAGACCAGTTTTCCCCGGTAACGATCAGAAGAGATTACTTTTTCAACTGGATATATTTGTGTTGCAGGACGCTTGAAAAATGATTCAAGCACATCTTTGAGCATGGTACCAAATTTCATAGCACACCACCTCTCCACAAAATCATGACCAGAATTTGAGCCAACACCAGGATTGCACCAAATCGCCACCAGAGACCAACCGTCTGGTCAATCCTCAACCGCGTCAGAACAGACTGGAACATGGACATAATCAACAGTAACAGGATTGTTTTGAGCAGAAAAGGCAGGATGCCATTGATCCCACCCAGGTAAAATGAAGCTACTAATGTTAATCCCACCACCAACTCCACCGATTTTCCGACATTGAAAATCGCCAGACCACGACCACTATAATCGGTAAGCGCACCTGCAACAATTTCCGTCTCTGCTTCGGGTGCATCAAAGGGAGGCAGTTCCAGTTTACCCATCAGGCCAATAAGCGCAACGATAAAACCAACAGGCTGGGTCAGGATCATCCAGTGACTGCCAGCATAGGTATTGATCTCATTAATTTGCCAGCTTGTTGCGGCAAGAGCAGGTCCCAATAGTGCTAACAGGAAGGGCGCCTCGTAAGCAAACATCTGGGTTAACGCGCGAGTTGCACCAACCAGCGAAAACCGACTGCTGGTGTTCCAACCTGCCAAACCAATGGACATCGTCAGCAGACTAAGCAGGTAAATAGTAACGATCAAATCACCAGGAAAGCTATGCGCAGGTGCGAGTCCCATTAGGGGAACATACAGCGCAGCTGTCAACGCCCCCGATAAGGCGACCACCGGTAACATAAAGAAAAGTGCCCGATTTGCCCTCCCTGGTGTAATTTGCTCCTTGGCAAATAGCTTGATGATGTCCGCTAAAGGTTGAAACCAGCGTGGACCAATACGGTTTTGGAAGCGCGCAACGAGCTTGCGGTCGATCCATTCATACGCCATCCCAACCAGGATCAGAGACAATCCCCCGGGATAGATCATGATATTAAGCAGATCAATTAGAGTATTCATCGTTTATAAAACTCAATTCCGTGCTGACGCAGTTGTTCCCAAGTCCAGGTCTGGCGTTCCCCAGGACTGGCAACCGTCACCATGCGATCATTGCACGAGAAACAGGGATCCATACCCGCAATCAACATGGGCACATCAGCCAATTGCCCCCCCACCGCTTTTTCTAGGACTGAAACCCAATTACAAAGGCTGGGTGTGCGAACGTGGATGCGTGCCGGGGTTTCGCCTCCGTTACTTTTGATGTAATAAAACAGCTCTCCACGCGGGGCTTCCATCCGTGATATGACTTCACCAGCCGGAATTTTTCGTGGGACACGCACAGATAACGGACCCTCAGGCAGATTGTCTACAATAGTTCGCATGGCGAAACATGAAACAAGTAGTTCCTTCAAACGCACGACAAAACGTGCTTCCAAATCACCATTGGTTTCAGTGACGGCACTGACCGGGAATTTCAGGTACGCGCCGTACGGAGCTTCCACGCGTACATCCCGCACCAACCCCGAAGCACGAGCTGTAGGGCCTAACAGACCAAATTTAACCGCTTCATCGAAAGAGATAGTACCAATACCACGGGTACGATTGAGGAACATTACATCAGTAGTAACAACTTCCAAGTAGTGCCGGATGCGCGTTTCCAGATAATTCAAACCATCCTTGATAGCTTTGGCTTGCTCGGGACCTATTTCACATTTCACCCCACCCAATACGTTTGCAGAGTAATTCACACGATTACCTGTAACTTGCTCGAGCAGGTTCATGACCGTTTCGCGATCTCTCCATGAGTACATAAACAAGGTGTCAAAACCTGCCTCATGCGCTGCTACACCCAACCACAACAAGTGACTGTGGACACGTTCCAAACCGGCCACCAGTTCGCGGATGGCATGCGCTCGCATGGGCACTTCCACCTGGGCCAGCTTTTCCACACCCATACTATAAGCCATTGCGTGCGTATGCGAGCAAATCCCACATACGCGTTCAAATAAATACAAATTCTGGTTCCAGTTACGAGCTTCAGCGGCCTTCTCAATCCCGCGATGGGCATAACCAAGCCGCATACGGGCTGCAATGACGACTTCGCCATCCACGGTAAATTCAAAATGGCCTGGTTCTTTTAGAGCTGGATGCTGTGGACCGATGGGGACCACAAAGGTATTTCCACCGATCAGACCCTGCTCAGGAAGTTCATCAGCTTGCTTGCCTGGAACGGGAGCAGCCTGTTCTTTGGTGAAATCCGCGCGCATTGGATAAACACCTTCAGGCCAGTCATCCGGCAGAAAAAGACGGTTATTGTTATTAAGACCAGTTATGCTGAATCCCAACATTTCTTGTAACTCACGTTCAAAAAAAGATGCTGGTGGAATAATATCGGCAATACTGGGAACAACGGCTTGATGGTCGCGTGATTGGCGCACCCGCAGAGTGGTAATTGCCGGCCCTTTACAAAAGTGATAGAGCACTTCCAATTGACCATTTTCCGGTCCAAGATCCAATCCGGTGATGGCTGTGAGATAACCCCAACTGGAATCATGCATACTGCGGGTGGCAGCGCGTAAATCATCCGCAAGGATGACCGCATCCAGGCGTGTCGGTTCTGGATGACTGCTTTCTTTACTCCAGGCAGTTAAAAGAACTTCAGCCTGATTCAAATCCTGCTCTATATTATTCATCATGCAACTTTCTCCTCAATAACCTGAGGCTTTTTATATGGCACGTGAGAACCACTTTGGAGATCTTTCAATAGCAATATAATGCCATTAATCACAGCCTCGGGACGCGGCGGACACCCCGGAATATAGACATCCACTGGGACAACTTCATCCACAGCACTGCCCACGTTATAACATCCATCAAATACACCGCCAGAAATGGTACATGAGCCAACTGCGATTACAAATTTTGGCTCTGGCATCTGATCATAAGTACGCAATAGCCTTTCACGTGCCTGCCGTGTTACCGGTCCAGTAACAATCATAACATCGGCGTGTCGCGGACTGCCCTCTAACTTGATACCAAAACGTTCCACGTCGTAACGTGGGGTCAGGGTCGCAAGGATTTCGATATCACAACCATTACATGAACCGCTATTAAAATGGACAGCCCAGATGGAATTCAGCCTGGCCCATGTACGTACATTCGAAATGACTTGATTAAAGAATGTTTCTTTGGTTTTCATTCGAACCAACCTTTATTAACAAGCCTGATCAACCAAGAACCAACGCGACCAGGACCAGAATGAGTCCAATTAAATAAGGTATTGCTGCAGTTGAAAGTCCGCTACTACCAATCATCAAGACGCCCAGGTGCAGCATGGCAAAAAAAAGTGCCACGACAAAAAATTGACGATATCCGGGTGCCGCTGGACTAGGGTCATTGGCCTCACCACTTGCGTAGGTGTCAGATTTAAATTCTGACTGAACACCGCGTGCCGAAAATAAACGTCCCAAACCGGATGTGACAGAAACGATCACAAAGTAGATAAAAAAAGCGATTAATGGAGCAAATAAAAAATTGGTCATAGTTTAATTCCTGTACATGCCCAGCACAACCTGACCAGCTGGAACCGTTAACCAATCCATCAAACCGGGTGCAAAACCCAAAATTAATACTGCAAGGGTAAGGATGATCAAAGGTAAGACAATCTGCCAGGGCAGCGGTTTGCCAGCCTGCACCTGGGGTGAGGGAGCGGTACGATACATCAAATTCACCAATGGGGCATAATAACCCAGAGAAAGGATACTATTGAGTGCCATAAATATCATCAGAGCCATTATCCAGCCATTTTGTGTCGAAAAACCACCCACAAATATCTGCCATTTTGACATAAAACCCGCCAGGGGCGGCAGGCCCCCCAACCCAAGCAGAGCAATACTCATACACAGTACAACAATGGGATATTTCTGTGCCGCCCCGGCTAAATCGGTAACCCGCAGCGCAGAATGGCTATCATTCTGGAGATACATTCCATAAATCAAAGCGCCCACCGCCAAAAAGGCCAGCCCTTTCATCAGCATATGCGTCAAAAGATGAAACATGGCACCCTGCGCGCCAGCCTGTCCCAGAGGATAAAAAGCCACACCCAAACCTAATAAAATATAACCGATATGGCTCAAGCTTGAATAAGCCAACATACGTTTCACAACAGTCTGTCGCAAAGCCATCAGGTTACCGAAAAGCATGTTCAAAGCACCAAATCCGAGGAATAGGATGCGCCATTCATCCGGATGCATAACTGCACCCAACGCGCGCAGAAGTGCAATCAAACCCGCTTCAATTACCACTCCCGAAAGCATGGCACTGATACCACTTGGTGCCTGGGAATGTGCATCTGGCAACCAGGTGTGCAGAGGCACAAGGGCAACTTTTACCCCAAACCCAATAAAAAATAATCCCGCAGCCGCTAGGGCCATCAAGCGATTACCCGATACCCAGATTGCGCTGTTATTCTGCAGAACAGCCAGGTCCAGGGTTCCAGTATTCGCCAGGACCAACGCAATCCCCATCAACACCAATACTGAGCCAGTGGCACTCTGCACCAGATACTTTATCCCGGCTTCAAGCGAAGCCGGTTGCTCACGATAAAATGCCACAAGCAGGTAGGATGAAATCGCCATACCCTCAAACCATACCCAAAGATTAAATAAATCTGTTGCACATCCCAGACCCATCATCAATGCCATCATGGCCAACAACATGGCATAGAATTTTTCTTCACCCACTTCACCCGCCATGTAAGGACCTGAAAACAAGACCACCAGGGTGCCAAGGATCAATACCATAGCCGAGAGAAGAAGGCTGATGGCATCAGCTTTTAGCCGTATGCTTTCAACAGCATACTCAAGCTGAACATCAGCCAGAAAAGATCGAATTGCAAAAATAAATGGAACCCAGGCAGCCAGAAGTGCCAATAAAGCCAGACCACGTACCAGCCCGGAACGGCCTTTCAGATCGAAACCTTTTACCCCAAGACGACCCGCCAGATAGACCACTGGAGAAGATAGCAGTGGAATTGTGAACATCCATGTAAATGGTATTGTATCCATCATACGCTCCAGGCTAGAATCGCCAGCACAGCCAGAAGCGCGCCAATGATCCCTAAAATATTCCAGTTCAATTGACCTGTCTGTGTTTTTTGCAGCATCGTCGACATTTTTGAAATTAAAGACAGCACCTGTTGATTAATCCATTCAAAACCAAAGCTGGAATTTACAAATTTGTCATACCAGGTCACCCACTGGATTTGCCAATGACCCTGTAGATTGAGATTTTTTGTAAAAAACCATAAGCCCGCTCCACATACGATAACAAACATGGCAAGCCAGGTAGCATTCGCAAAGAGTACCTCTTTTACCATTTCGAGGGTAGATACAGGTTCCAAAACATGAAACGGCAGACTTTGAGCAAAGAAAGTAGAGAGCGGTCCAGCCAGAAGCCAGGTGCTGAGCGTACCAATCGCCAACAGCCCGGTGGCAATCTTCATCGAGATTCCGCTCGGATGCACATGCAGCTCGGTTCTTGCCTCGCCAAAGAAGACCAACCAGGTCATTCGCAAGGTATAAAAAGCTGTCAAACCAGCACCGAATAACATAATATAAAAAGTCCAAACAGGTCCATGAACCAGGCCTGCTTCCAGGATCAATTCCTTACTCCAAAAACCATTGAAAATTGGCAATCCCGCAAGTGCCAGAGCGCCCACGATAAATACCGCTCGAATAAAGGGCATTTTTGGACCAAGCCCACCCATTTTCAACATATCCCGGGTTCCAACGCTGTGAATAACTGCGCCGGCAGCCAGAAAGAGTAACGCCTTAAAGACAGCATGGCTAAGTAGATGAAACTGACTGGCAAAAACACCACCCACACCAATGGCATAAACCATATAGCCCAATTGGCTGACGGTTGAATATGCCAAAGCGCGCTTAAGATCGGTAGCAGTTAATGCCATCAATCCCGCTAGCAGTGCGGAAAGTAAACCCACAAGGGTCACTGCCAGTTTCCAGCCTGGAACCTGAGCAAAAGCTGGATAAAAACGAGCCAGCAAATAGACGCCTGCATTCACCATCGTCGCGGCATGAATCAAGGCACTGACAGGAGTTGGCGCTTCCATTGCATCTGGAAGCCAGGTATGAAATGGAAATTGTGCTGACTTGGCAGCTGCGGCCAATAGAAAGCCATAGGCCACCAACGCCAGTAAACCCGCGGGCATGGAACCGGCTCCCTTCAGTAAATCTGTCACCTGCAAACTTCCCAAACTGGCATAAGCTGCCAAGGTTCCGGCTAACAATCCTACCCCACCCACCTGGGTAATGATCAGCGCTTTAATACCACCCGCGACTGCCCTTGGATCATCGTTGTAGAACGAGATCAGTGCATAGGAACAAAGTGCTGTTATTTCCCAAAAGAAAAAGGTAAAAAGCAAATTGCCGCTCAATACTAACCCGGTCATGGCACCAATAAATAACAGGACAAATGCATAATACCTGCTTAACTGGACTTCACCGCGCATATAATCTATCGAAAAAACTACCGCAAGTGAACCCACCACGCAGGCAACCGCCGCCAATGTAGCACCCAATCCATCTGCGATAAGTGTAAAATCTCCCAGCAATCCGCCAAGAGAAATTCGCAACGCAACTTCCGCCCCCGCGAAAGCCAGTAACCATAAAGAAACGAGGGCGGTTACCAAACTGAACCCTGCCGCCAGGCCGTGCAAAACCTTAGGATTCGATCTTGCACCCACCAGCCAAATTAGGGCAGCCCCAAGCCAGGGCAGAATAATCAAAAAGATCGATAAATATCCCTGCATATTTAACCTCGAAGAGTGGATATCTCTGGCACATCCAACGTACCAAAGCGACGCCGCACCTGGACTGCTAGCGCCAGACCAACCACAGCTACAACTGTATCAGCCACGATCACGGTAACCGCCAGACTCTGCCCAAGCCCCAGGTTGCCGCCTACTTTACCTGCCAATACAAGCGCCAGTACAGCCGATTTGACCAGGATTTGCAGTACCAGTACGATCTTGATCAAATTACGGGTGATCAGTAAGCCATACAGCCCCACCCCCAACAAACTCAATATAATGACCAAAACAACGCTTAATGGGGAAAAGTTCATGAATGCACCTCGTCTTTCTTCCCAACCGGTACTATTCTCTCGGAGAGCAAACCAAGAACGCCCAAGACACCCGAGAAAATTAAAACAATTTGGATCCAGACATCCAATACACGCTGCTGCCAAAGTACCACGGTCAAACTAAAGGAAGCGACTTCGACGGTTGGCTCACCCAAGGGAAAAATCATTAACAGCAACAGACCTGCAGAAAGCCCAACCAGGATAAATGCCAATGGTTTTGGGATCACGGATAACAGATCGGCAGCATCTTCGCCTACGACGCTCAGAGCGTAGACCAGTAAAACCGTTACCAGTCCAGCACCCACACTCAACTCAATCACAGCCACCTGCTGAGCACCCATCAGGTAAAGCAAAACAGAGACTGCTGCACTAACACAGGCTAAATACAATATAGATGAAAGTAGCCTTTGTGACACCATAGCCCTGTAAGAACAAACAAGCACACACAAACCCAGAAAACCATAAAAAAAACTATCCATGGAAACTCACCTTTCCTTCCGCCGACTTTCCCAACCTTGTCGCAGGCTGAATCAATTGCATCATTGTACAAGTACCTTCTCCAAATAATCATCAACCAACAAAAAAAGCTTTCACAGGGAAAAACAACTTCCCCTAAATAGATTAATCCGCTCAGCTCAGTTCGTCATGTGAAGATTGTCACATTTATTATAGCCCTTTAATCATTTGTTTGTGAATTATTTCACATATATAATCAATTTGAATATCAAAAGATCACATCCTTTACCCAAAGTAATAACAGGCGCTTGACGACGACCCTAAATACCAGTAATATCAATATTACATTCTAGCTAATTCATTAACCCTACAGGTACCCCCATGACCCCAAATGACTTCAATGGTTTACCCATTCACATCCTTGAAAATAATTTTTTGCGGCTCGAAACGCTGAAGACATCAGCGCGTATCGTCCGCCTCACCCCGACTGGTAAATCCAATTTATTTGCCAACCTCGGAGACAATTCACAAGATACTCCTTATGGACCTTTTTTCTTTCACGGTGGGCATCGCCTATGGCATGCTCCTGAAGCCTTGCCTCGAACCTATATCCCTGATAATGATGGTGCTGTCTTAAGCGAAATTCCGGGTGGGGTCCGTATTGATCAACCCACCGAAACCTGGACAAACATCGCTAAAAGCCTTGAGATCCGCCTGAACCCGGACCAACCACAGGTAATCTTGCGACATGAATTACGCAATGATGGGCCTTGGGCGATTGAACTTGCCCCGTGGGCTCTGACAATGTTGCGCCAAGGAGGAGTTGGTATATTCCCTCAACCCCAAGGGAATGTGGATAACGCTGGATTACTGGCTAATAGAAATCTTTCCATCTGGCCATATAATCTGAGCAGTGACAAACGTCTGGTACTGCGGGATGACTGCATATTGCTGCATGCTCAACCCAGTCTACCTCCTATTAAAATCGGCTATTTTAACCCACATGGTTGGGCAGCTTACTGGATCGAAGGAACTTTGTTCGTCAAACGCTTTGACGCACCTGTCGATGCCGCTTATCCGGACAACGGCTGCAACACTGAAACATACTGCAACCACAAGTTTATTGAACTGGAAACACTTGGTGCACTAGTGAAACTAGCCCCGGGTGCCACAGTTGTGCATAACGAAACCTGGGAAATTTATGAAAGCCTGGACCAACCATTCATTCCAGATGAAATAAAAGATTTGCTAACCCTCTAACTTTTTAGATACCAACAATCCCCCTGAACAGAAGTTGGAATAAACCACTTTCTGACAGGGGGGTTTTATTTTAAATCAAATTGTCTGGGAACTTGATTTTTGATGTAAGAAATTAAATCAGGTTTGGACACAAATATAAAACGCCTGAAAATACTTGTTGTGGACAACTTTCTCATCGGTATGTTGATAATGAGAGATATAATAAGAAGCATTAAATACTATCCGGCATTATCTTTCTTCTTCTGAGGTAAAAAATATGAGTTCAAAACAAGTTTATATTGGTACCGACAGCGGCGCAACTACCTCAAAAATTGGGGCGGTTTGGCACGATGGTACAACTGTATCAACAAAATTACTGCAAAGAGCGACCAATTCCCACTTGGGCCCCGAAGCTGTAGTCCAGAGTTGGGTGGAAGCAGTAAGCGAGTATCTTGTTCAAAATGAGCTTGCCTGGGATGATGTCGCCGGGGTTGGCTTGGCTATCCCCGGACCATTCCTACGTTATGGGGTTTTAGACCGCACAGCCAATATGCCACCCATCTTTGCTGGTTGGGACGTACATAACGCTTATAGCAGTGCCCTGGCCAATAAAGCTGGTCGAGCTGTCCCGTTGGTGGTCGGTAACGATGGAAATTATGGCGGTGTGGCAGAAGCTGCCCGGGTTAGGGGAAATACCAATAAAACCGTACTGATGCTGGCACCTGGCTCCGGACTGGGCGCAGCTTATATCGACACACATGGATTACCCCTGGATGGAGATACACTGGCAGGCATGGAAGGTGGGCATATGCCCGCCCCACTACACTTGCTAAACATCAAACCTTACCCTTGCGGTTGTGGTAAAAACTGGGGCTGTGTTGAAGTTTACACAACCATTTCCGGCTTGCCATACTTGTTAGCAGAAAAGCTGGAACAATATCCGGATCATGATCTGGCTAAATCTGATGCACCGATCAAAGAAAAAGTCCTTTCACTACGCGGGCTGGCGCAAAAAGGTGACCAATTGGCCGTTGAAATTTTCGATTTCCAGGCAAAGGCCATGGGGCTGCATGTTGCCAACCTGGCCATGGCTCTTGACCCCACCTTTGTGGTGATTGGCGGCGGTCTGATGGACCCGGAAAATACCACCGAAGCCTTTCGTGAACGCTACCTCCGCATCCTACGCGAAACTGCTGACCCTTACCTGTGGTCCGCTCAGCGTACAACAATGAGCGTTGTGCCCGCCACACTGGGTGACCTTTCACAAGCGATTGGCGCAGCCCTGGTTGCTCTTTACCAAAGCCGGTCATAACAACTTAATCAACCAAAGTAAAAAAGAAGCTCTCCGGGCAGATGATCGTCTCGGGGAGCTTCTTTTTATTCAGCAGAATAAGCATCGAATCACAGGGGTACATATGTAGCCGATTGCATAAACCCAGGCAGAATTTTGGCTATCCCTGCGAAGGCTGGTTTTCCTGCAAAATGTGACCAAAAGCATACATTGTCAGATAAATAAAAACAAAGAATAGAGTATACAGACCAATAAATCCGACTGATTTAAGACTGGGATCAGCCAGCCAGCTCCAAATATTATCTGCCGTTTCGGCTGGAGCCTGAAAGATATCCCAGCTATTCAGACGAAAGAACCGCCCAACATATACACCTACGCTGGAAAGAGCAGAGACTCCAAAAACAAATATCCAGCCCAATGTCCGGCTAAACTCCCGGCGAATAATCTCTTGCATCAGACTTAATGAAACGATCCCCAGCAGCATACCTGTCCAGGAAAACCAGACCAGCATAATCACATCATACCAAACCGGAGCTGAAGCTGGAATCTGGCTGAGGTGCTGCAAATCCGTCAGAATATAAGGTGCATTCGGGAAAAATATTAACCACATGAAAGCAAAAATCGGGATAACCAGAATCAGGAGAACCCGGCGCCAGGAAAGCATATACGCCAGATACGCCAAAATAAATGGGATCCAGGCCAGAAACAGATTCCAGATCAGACTTAGGTAACGTTGTGAATCGCTGTACATAATCCGCGCAGCCACCAAAGAAACACAAATAACTGAGGCTGCGCTCAGTAGAAGAAAAATCCCGATTTTATATTTGTGCTTGGTGAAAATATGTAAAATTTTATTTTTCATTTTCTTTTTTACCTATAAGAACCTTGGACGCACTAAATACTCAGACAGCAAATCTCGATAAACCTCAACTATTTGCGTCGTTATTTTTTCCCAGGCATACCCAAGCGCATACTCTGCTGCTTGGGCACCCATCTTGTCCCGCAAGTCGGTATCTCCCAATAGGAGTGTCAGTTTGGCACATAAGGCATCACTATCGCCATTGGGAACGTGAAAACCCGTCACCCCATCCTTAACCAAAAATGCCAGTCCGCCCACCTGTGAAGCAATAACCGGCGTACCACAAGACATAGCCTCCAGCGCCACCATCCCAAATGATTCGTAATGAGAAGGCATGACCAAAACATCCGCTGCTGAATAATAATACGGAAGTGTATCCTGCCCACGCTTCCCTAGAAAAACAACCATCCGATCCAGGCACAATTCAGTACACAGGGCCTGAAGTCGCGTCATTTCTACACTCATCGCTTCCTGGTTGACGTTAGGATCGCCACCGATGATCGCCAGGTAAGCAGGCTTTTCTTTTTCATTCATCCGCATGCAGGACATAGCTCGAATAAGGGTATCCACCCCTTTAAGCGGCTCAATCCGTCCAACAAACAACACCATTCGATCACCCTTGGGAATGCCCACATACTCACGAGCTTCATCCACGGGAATAGGATAAAAATGTCCGCTATCAACGCCGGGGGGTATGATAACTATTTTCTCCGGATCAGCCTGATAAAATTCCTGAAGCTGAGATAGTTCTGCTGGGGTTGGTGCAATAATTCGATCTGCCAGTGCCAGCACTTTACGTTCTCCATCCAGTCGGTAGGCACCTTCTTTTTCAGCCTCATTTGTAGCAATCCGGTTCTTCATCTCTCCCAGGGTGTGGAACATATGCACAACCGGCAAGTTCCAGTCTTTGGCTAACATCCCGGCTGCAATGCCAGACATCCAATAGTGACTGTGAATCAAGTCGTAGTGCAAACCTTTTTCAGCAGCAAAGCGCTGAATACCTTCCACAAACTGCGGCAGGTAATTAGCCAGTTGCTTCTTGGGGAAGGGCTGCTCTGGTCCTGCAGGAACGTGCACCACCCGGTTTCCATATCCCAAGTCATGCAACACATGAGGAACGTGCTCATCTTGCGAACGAGTAAAAACATCCACATGAATACCCAGGCGCCCGAGCTCACGCGTAAGCTCTCGCACATAAACATTCATTCCTCCGGTATCCTTACCCCCCAATGTGGCAAGGGGACAGGTATGATAAGAAAGCATTGCGATTCGGATCATGTTATCTATTTTACGCCTATTGTGAATATTGCGAAAATACCAGTAATCCTGTATAATCCCGCCCGCGGATAAACACGCCACCATAGCTCAGTTGGTAGAGCAGACGATTCGTAATCGTCAGGTCAAGGGTCCGACTCCCTTTGGTGGCTCCTATAGAAAAAAGGGGTACATCCTTCATTAGTTAACTGTATCTACTGGCATTTATAAAATATGTGCTGATTTTTTATTTTAAAGAATCGTCAGGTCATGAATATAACTAATTAGCCTGACAACAGAAGATTATAATATGAAAATGGCCCCTAAATTGAGCACCAATACCTTAGTAGTCACAGAACGAAAACCCATTTCTTTGCATGTATGGACAAGGTATGTACTTGAAGAACGTGAATTCGCAAAAGAAAAAAAGTGGAGTTTAAATGTCGTTATTGATGAATTGACTACTGAAGACGAACTTAGACAATCTTGGGCAAAAATATTAATAGATCGAGATCAGTTAATTGAATTTCAAGGTTCGGATCCAAATCGATTTTCCACATCATTGACGTACGCGCTCCGAGAAAAGAAAAAGGTTTTTAGTTACTCAGAGTTGGCTCATGATCTTAACTTTGATTTAATAGCATATTTGTTATGGGCTACGGATTCAACACAAGGAACTATGCACCAGAAAGCTGGTGAAGCTGCTCTTAACAATTTTTTTAATGCTCTTGCATTTACGAATAACAACGATATAGAGGATTATATAAAAAATGGATCAGAAGATGTTATCAATGGGATCGCACCTTGGAATATTAAAACAGGTCCAATTACAGCGCGAAAGGTAACACACATACTTAACCAATTTGAAAAAAAGATGGGCAATATAATAATTCTCGGAAAAGCTAATTATCAAGAACAATTCGATAACATTACCGATAGTTCAGCAGCTTATTGGTCAAGGGCAAAGGATTTACTTAAAAAAAACAATACCAGTGAATGGGATAAGTACGAAAGTCGATATAACTCCAGATGGCAAGAAATTATTGATCGGATAAAGTTACCTCTTCCATTACAGGATTATCAAGATATAACTTAATTCTGTTGCTATCTGACCAATTAGAAGAATTAACCTTACGAATTCTCGGCGGAAAAACCGCATATTCATTTCATTCTAAAAAAATTATCATCTCCTCAGAAATAAATTCTGAGGAGATTTTTTATGCGTAACAATCGATTTACAGTCCTTTTCACTGACCAAGAAAGACAGATATTAAAAAAACTGGCTTCTTCAAGCTACAGATCAGAAAGTAGCATGATTAGATCTTTGATATATCAAGCTTTGTCAATTTACTCTTCATCGCTTTCGATTTCAGAAAATAATGATTCGAAAAATGAAAAACGCGAGATTGACGCCAATGAATAACTTAAGCACTGTCTCATTGCCTCAATTTACAACAATTAGCGATCAAGAAAGCTATTTATCGGGTTGCTTAGAATCCTTTCTTGCTGACCGAAAAGCAGCGGGTCGTGCTCCGAAAACAATTAAGTTTTACTCATCATATTTAGCTGTTTTTGTTTTTTATTGTGAAGCCCAAGCAATTACTAATATTCATCAAATCAACCCGGATTTCTTGCGACGGTATCTATTGCTATTTCAGAAAGAGCATAACCCTGGTGGAGTTCATGCAGCTTTTCGAGCTTTACGAGCCTTCTTTTTATGGATCGAGTTTGAAGACTTCATGCCAATTGGATGGAAAAATCCTATTTCTCGTGTCAAAGCACCCAAGGTTCCGTTTGTGATCAAGGAGCCTATTGCTATTGAGGATATTGCGGCTTTATTAGATACCTGCAAATCTCAAGGTGTATCGGACTTACGCGATAAAGCGATATTTCTCACGCTCTTTGATGCTGGAATGAGATCACAAGAACTTTGTGATCTCGATGTAAAGGATGTGGATTTTAAAAGTGGCAGAATTATGATCAGGAAGGGTAAGGGGCAAAAAGCACGAATATGCTTTATCAGCCCGCTGGTAATAGCTGCATTACGTGAATACCTCGAGAAAAGGTCGGATTTAGAAACCTCTTTATTTCTTTCGTTTCGCAATCACCCACTGACTTATGACGGGTTACGGCAAATGCTGGAACGAAGAATCAAGACTGCAAAATTGAAAACATCTCGTTCACTACATGACTTCAGGCGGGCGTTTGCCATAAATATGCTCAGAAAAAAGGTGGATATATATTCACTTCAAAAACTGATGGGGCATTCTGATCTAACGGTGCTCAGAAGGTACCTGGCGCAAAACGAGGACGATATCCATAATGCCCACAATCAGGGCTCGCCTGTAGATAATTTTTTCAGCCACCCAAACTCAACTTGAGGGAAAACTGAATGATTACACAAATATTTAGATTGCTAACCATGATTATGAATATCGCAAGTACAAGTTGTATAAAAACACTACTTGAGAGTTCTGATTATTCGAAAAAATTTAAGTTATTCGAAACAATTAAGAATTTATCCGTTTTTCTTGAAACAAAAGGAAGAAAATAATGTTCACAAGCCAACTTTATTCCCAATCTCAAATTCCTCAGGATTTGACTGAAAACCTTGAAGAGAATGAACAAGGTGATGCAAAGCTGTTCAAAAGTAAATTTACAAACAAGTTCGTATACGATACTACCACAAAAGAATGGTACAAGTTTACTGGACCATTTTGGGAGCGAGATATTAACGACTCAATAATATTAGCAATAGGGGACCATATCGCAGCTGATTACATTCAGGAAGGTGCTCGCCAAAGGATTGCTGGTAATGCCGCCAAAGAAAAAGAGTGTATTCGTCGAGCATCTACTCTACGATCCCGCAAACGCGTGATGGATGCCATTGCATGGGCAAAACCGATGATGTCACTTCCTAAAAGTTGGGATAGTGCGCCACTGCTGTTACCATGTGCCAATGGAGTTGTCGATCTCCAAAATGGTAGTTTACGGCAAGGACAACCTGATGAATATCTCAAGTTACATGCCCCAACTAAATGGTCTGGATTATCTTATCCTGCTCCAAACTGGGAAAAGTTTATCAGCGAGCTTGTTAACGGCGATAAAGAAATGATTGCCTTTCTGCAACGTCTGTTAGGGTATTCCATCTCTGGTCTCTCTAATGAGAAGGTCATGCCTATCCTATACGGAGAAAACGGCAATAACGGAAAGACAACCTTATTAGAAACCATCAAGAGTGTCTTAGGAACTGAACTCACCAAGAAGGAAAGCGCGTCCGTCTTGATGGAAGCTAAGTTCAGTGGTGGTGAGAAGCCATCTGACTTCATTGTATCGTTGCAGGGAAAGCGCATAGTCTGGGCAAATGAAAGCAAGGATGGTGCGAAATTAGATATTGGCTTGCTCAAAGAACTCGCAGGTGGTGACACCATTAGTGGAAGAGGTGTTTATGCCAAACACGGTATTCAATTCCGTCCATCTCATGTGGTTTTCCTTGTTACCAACCGATTACCTCAATTGAATGTTGATGATGACGCTGCCTGGAATCGCATTTTCCCTATAGAGTTTGCAGTTAGTTTTGTAGATAATCCCACGTCTTCAAATGAAAAATTAATTAACCGGAAATTACCTGAACTTCTAACAAAAGAAGCCTCCGGAATCCTCGCATGGATGGTTCGCGGCTGCATTGATTATCAGCAAAATGGTTTACAACCACCAGCCTCAATTTTAAAGTGGCGCCAGGAATATCGGAAAAGCGAAGATAAACTCGAGGAATTTATCGCCGAATGCTTAAATGTTTCCGATCCCAGAAGTAAAACCTCGTCCAAGATAATTTATCAAAATTATCGTACGTGGGCTAAGGATAATGGTTTAGATCCGATGTCTCAGTCTATTATGGGCAAACGTCTGAAGAAAAAGAATTTTGTATCCCATTCCGGTAATAAGGGCATAATTTACGATGGAGTCTCCATCAAGCCAATTTAAGAGTGAAGGGGTGAAGGAGTGAAGGCATTTTTATAAAATCTCCCTAATGAAGAGATTAACTATAAAGTTTTAGAAAAATGACTAATAGCCTTCACCCCTTCACTCAATTCACCTTTTTTTGATAGTTGTAATTTGAATAGAGGTTGTTTATGAATGCCCAAGAAATTAACCGAAC
This sequence comes from uncultured Anaerolinea sp., assembly GCA_964462245.1. Lineage (GTDB taxonomy): Bacteria > Chloroflexota > Anaerolineae > Anaerolineales > Villigracilaceae > UBA5195. The sequence continues at coordinate 1,104 of CAYWXS010000058.1, read as the reverse complement.
ATTCGATCTAAAAGGTCTTGTGAGTGGGTTAACTACTCTACATCAAAGCGGTGCGTATGAGATTGGACGTTGTCCTCTTCCCGGCTGTACTTCCCTAAACGACGCCCTAAACTTAAAACAAACACCCGGTGGTTGGATTTGGATATGCAGAAAATGTGGTGTTGGCAAATATCAGAGCTCAATAGATTTTTATATGCGACTTTATAACCTGGATTTTCGAACTGCCTTTGCTCAAATGAGTGGAAATTATAATGTGCAAAACTCGCCAAAAAATGCAACGGCGCCTTCTGTAAAACACCTTCCAAAAACATTAAAGGCACTTCCCGACACTCAATGGCAATTAAGTGCATGGGAAGTTGTTGATAAAAACCTGGAGACACTTTTGCGTACACCTGAAGGCAAACTAGGAAGAGATTATTTTCTATTACGAGGAATTAAGAATCAGTCGTTGGCTGCATGGAGGGCTGGCTTTTATTACCACTATGATCCGAAACTCAAAAGAAAACGACCAGCTGTCACCTTGCCGTGGTATGAATGTGATGGAGATTATGAACAAATAACTGCTGTGAAAATTAGGTTTATTGATCAGACCCCGACAGTAGGATCGCGATACATAATGTTAAAGGGCTCTGTTCCAGTGCTTTATGGACTTTGGGATGTATTACCAACCACTGATTCCCTACTATTGGTTGAGGGTGAGATAAATGCAATTTCTATTTGGCAACTCCATCCAAACAGAGTTGCAGTTTTATCTATTGGTAGCGATACTGGAGCAAACCCTGATATTCTTCGTGTGTTGGCGAAGGATTATAAGATTTGTGTTTGGCTAGATGATGAAAGCAAGGCGAAGGAACTTCGATCTTTGTTACCAGGATCTTGTGCAGTCAAAAGTCCAATTATTGGAGGTATTAAGTGGGATGCAAACCAAATGCTGCAAGCAGGGGAGTTACAAGGATTTTTATCTTATTCTTTCAATATGAAAAGCAATCCCTAAACAAAAATATAGCAAAAACTATAAAAGCCGGGGCCTCGAAAATAGTACGGTTCAGGAGAGTGTCAAGTACTTTGTGTAAACGGGTTGCACGTTAATAGACCAATCGGTCT
>CAYWXS010000057.1:0-41691 GCA_964462245.1 uncultured Anaerolinea sp. | reverse complement strand
CGACACTCTCTAATTTTTATCGGTCTGCCCGATTACTTCCGGACGAAACCGTTCTCGGAGGCCCGAGCAAATAAAATTCGCAATTTTTTTAGCGACTTGTTTGTCAGACACTTTTTTGTTATTTGGTCTTTCTGTACCGAGAGGGCAATTATATGCTTTTGTTACTTTCTGTCAAGGGCGTTTTCGAAACTCGTTTTTACTTATTTTTGTTTCTTTTTTTCAGATTTTCGCTTCTGCCCGTTGTTTACAGCGAGTCGCAATTATATGCATTTGTTTGATTGAGTCAACCGGCAAAATGGGCTTTTTTGTGATTTTAGTGCCACCAATATTATTTTGCTTGGGAAATTTTTCTTTTTTCCTTTTTCAAAACCAATCAACAGGCTTAGTTCATCTCCTGACGCCCAGACAAAGCTCTCAACAACGTATTTTGATCAGCGTACTCCAAATCCCCACCCGCTGGCAAACCACGCGCCAGGCGCGTGACATGCACACCAGACTGCAGCATTTGCTGCCGCAGATAGAGCGCGGTGGCATCGCCTTCCATGCTCGGGTTGGTTGCCAGGATAATTTCCCTGGCTTTTCCCAGTCCCACGCGTGCCAGCAGCGGTTTAATCTTAAGATCGTCGGGTCCAATTCCTTCTATCGGCGAAAGGACTCCGTGTAATACATGGTATTTGCCTTTGTATACGCCAATCCGTTCAATCGCAATCACATCCAATGGCTCTTCCACCACACAAATAATGCTTTCATCCCGTACCTGGCTTTCGCAAATTTCACAACGGGTACGACCGGTCAACATGATATTGAAACATTCTGGGCAAAACGAAGTCTGCTCTTTAAAAGCAATCAAAGCATCAGATAGTGAGCTCGCCACATCCTCAGGCGCATGCAGCAAATAAAATGCCAGTCGGGAGGCAGACTTTGGGCCAATCCCTGGCAATCGCTCAAAAGCGGTTATTAAATTTTGGATCGGTTCAGGTAATATCATGGTCGTTGCAAGCTGCCTGTTGAAGTTTACCTAGAACGGCAAACCACCCGCCAATGGACCCATCATTTTTTCTTGCAATTCACGCGACTTATCCAAAGCAAGATTAACTGCAGTTAAGACCATATCATTCAGCATTTCCGCATCCGAATCCTTGAGGAATTCCGGATCAATCTCGATACTTTTGCATTTCTGATCACCAGTCATGGTGACCTTGATGGCACCACCACCTGCTGTCACTGTTACAGTTTCAAGCGCTAATTGGTCCTGAGCGACAGACATTTGAGCCTGAAGCTTTTGCAACTGAGCCATCATTGGGTTTCCACCGCCGCCCATGGCGGAACCTCTGTTAAATCCTTTTGCCATTTTTGTCTCCTGATGAAAATAATAACGATTTTAAAGCTATCTGTGTTACCAAAAGCAGATTCGAGCTTTATCGTTCGGCTCTATTTTACCGTTGAGTTAATAATCGGTGCGTACAAAATAGTACATTGCACCGATCAGGTTTTTTGAATATCCACAATCTCTCCACCCAGTTCACTGGCGGCTGCCACCATACCATCTGGTTTGACATGCGCTGGTAAGGCATTTTTATTACCCGACACGACCGTTTGTATGGGAAGATCCACACCTAATACCTTCTGAATGGCTTTTCGGGTAATATCCAGATTTTCAGGGCGGTCAAATTTTTGCTGCAGAATCTCTCCCTGAAAAGAAATGATCAGCACGCCATCGCGAATCTCGATAATCCTACCGGAGTTGATCAGGGCAGCACTTTGTGGATCTTTCGTTTTTACTAAATGCGAAATCTCCTTCCATGCCTTGGAAACTTGTTCCATGGTGACAGATCCTGCTTTGGCTCCGGGCATCGGCGAACTGGCCTTATCCTGGTCTCCCTGTGACCGTGTACCGGGTTGAGAAATCGTCGTGGAGCGCGATTCCACGGGCTTATCCTGTTCCCAACTTGGTTCTATCGGTTGCCGCATTACAGGGCGGGATTCTTCAATCTGCCTGGCTTGTGTTTGCGCCATAATAGGGTTCTGTCGAACCGTCGGCTGAGATCGAGCGGGCTCTACCTGTTGAACAGTCGCGGGCTTGGAAACAGCCGCCCGTACGGTTGAAGCCAATTCCATCACCGGTGTGGGTGGTTCCAAAGATTCTGCAAATGCCAGCTCAAGTCCAAGTGAAGGCGTCCATCCACTGCGTTGATCTGTAGCAGCAGCATTGAAAACCCGCATCAGGCGTAAAACTTCAGTAATGGGTAAAGCAGTTGCATGCGTAACCATCTGGCTGCGGACATCATTGGATACTTCCACCTGATCTGCATTTTTCATCTGGATCAACATGATATTGCGCAGATAATCCACGATCTGACGCGCCAATGAGCGTGCATCCGCGCCCCCATCCAAGGCATGATGAATTTCATTCAGGCCTTCACCCGGCTGCTGATCGATTATTGCCTGGATAAGCGCTAAAACCGACTGATTGGTAGCCGTTCCCAATACGGTCTGAGCCAACTCCAGGGTAATTTTCCCACCCGTAGAGGCCAGCTGATCCAAAAGAGAAATCGCATCACGCATCCCACCCGAAGCCTGACGAGCGATCGAATTCAGTGCGTCTGGGTCCACTTCAATCCCTTCAGCCTTACAAATATCGTTCAAGTGGCGGGTAATTTCACTCACTGGCACACGCCGAAACTCATGCCTTTGGCAACGCGAGAGTACAGTAGCCGGGATTTTATGGATTTCGGTGGTAGCCAGGATGAATATAGCGTGGGGTGGGGGTTCTTCCAGAGTTTTCAGCAATGCATTAAAGGCACCCGAAGAAAGCATATGCACTTCATCGATAATATAGACTCGATAGGTACCTTGGGATGGAGAAAAGTTAATCTTATCGCGCAATTCGCGGACATCATCCACCCCGTTATTCGATGCAGCATCAATTTCAATCAAATCCATGAACCTGTTTTCGTTCACACCCACACAGTGAGCGCATTCATTACACGGACGTTTTCCAGAATCAGGATTAAGACAATTAACAGCCTTGGCAAGCAAACGCGCAGCAGTGGTTTTTCCGGTTCCACGCGGCCCACTAAACAGATAAGCATGCGCTATGCGGTTGGATGCCACTGCGTTTTTCAGAGTCTGAACAATATGTTCCTGGGAAATAACTTCATCCCAAAGCTGAGGGCGCCATTTTCGATAGAGTGCTTGGGTCATTTTAGCCGCTGGATGTCAAAACAGAAAGTTAATCAGAAATTACAAACCGGAAAACTATGAAAAAAAACAGAGCCTGCATCATCATTCAATCAGGAGGCTTGATTCCTGATACGAATCATAGCATGTTTTTTGCTGAATCGATAACAGCGATTTTCATCACTCCCTAATCGCGAACAATACCAGCTCAAAAACAAGGCAGACTAGCGCTGCAGCAACAAAGCCACCCAATCATTAATCTGACGTTGCTCAACCAGCTTTAATCCATATTTTTCACCGGCAGCTGCCACATCTTTAGCTTGATGATCCAGAATACCTGACAAAATAATCGAACCATTCGAGTCGATCAAGTCAGCCAGGCCAGCATCAAACAAACGAATCAAAACGGGAGCCAGAATATTAGCCAACACTAATGGCGCCTTGCTCAATATAAACTGTCCGGCCTTGACTTCGTCAACAGATCCCAGGCCAATAATAAATTTTTCACTATTCACTTCGTTGTTATCTGCGTTTTCGCGGCTGTTCTTGACCGATGCTTCATCGATATCCACGCCAAGTGCAATTTCCGAACCCAACATAAGCGCCGCAACGGAAAGAATACCCGAACCACAACCGACATCGATCACTGATACTGGTTTTTTGAAGCGGGAAGGATCATCGAATACAAACTCCAGCAACTCCAGGCACAATTGAGTGGTGGGGTGGGTACCCGTCCCAAAAGCCATACCCGGGTCAATCTTGATCGGAATACGAGCCGGTTCAGGAGATTCAAGCCAGACGGGCAAAATTAGTAAGCGTTTACCAATCGGAATGGGTTGGTAGCGTGTCTTCCAGGCTTCCATCCAATTCTGATCCGCAATCGGAGTAAAAGTAGGAATGGGCAAAGGCTGGATCATACCCAGATAATAGAGTGACTCTTCCAATTTCTGGCGGGTTTCTTCCAGTGTTTCATTCACTTCCAGGTAGGCACGCACGGTGATATCTCCAACCGGCGTCCCCTCATCTTCTTCGTCAGTGAATTTAACACCTTGTTCGGTACTCACACCGTTTGGCGCAAAACGGGCAAAAACATCAGCCACGGCTTCCGCCAGTTCACCATTTACAGTTAAAGAAACTTCCAGCCAGTTTGTCATATCCACATCCAATGCTTCGATAGTCTATCAAATCAGCAGCCGGGCAGAATTACCCACCGAGTGCTTCGTTTAGCCAATCCAGGAAACCTTTTTGTTGAGGTTTTGGTTTTGTCCCCAGTGTTGCTGCCAGTTTTTCAAATAACTCACGCTGTTCGGTCGTCAACTTCTTAGGGATATCAACATTGACAATTACCCGTTGATCACCTCGACCGCTCTGTCGAATACGGGGAACACCCTTGCCACGCATGTTGAACATCGTGCCCGGCTGGGTACCAGATGGGATATTTAATTTTTCTTCCTTGGCATCGACTGTGGGTACCAGGATTTCAGACCCTAGCACAGCCTGGGCAATGTTGATATCCAAATCGAGAATAATATCTTCACCCTTGCGTTTGAAAAATTCATGTGGTTTTACATCCACTGCAATAAAGATATTGCCGTTGGGGCCACCATTTGCACCCGGCTGACCCTCACCTGGTAATCGTATCTGCATCCCATTATCCACACCGGCAGGAATCGTCACTTTTTTATTGACTCGCTTGCGTTCCTGCCCACGTCCGGAACAAGTATGGCAGACTTTTTCGATAATCTGACCGCGCCCCTGACATGCCTGACAGGGAACAGTTTCCACCATCTGGACAATAAAGGTCTGACGCACCTGACGCACTTCGCCTCGTCCACCACAGGTATTACAAGTTTTTACGGATGAGCCCGGTTCCGCCCCATTTCCACGGCAAGTAGAACAGGTTTCATCACGCTCGTACTCAATCTCTTTTTCAACACCAAAAATAGCTTCTTCAAAGGTCAGTCCAACTGCCATTTGCAGGTCTCGGCCACGGCGCGGAGCATTGCGGCGCGAACCACCCCGACTGGAACCGGAACCAAAACCAAACAGTTCTTCAAAAATATCTTCAAAATGGACGCTATAATCCTGCGATCCACCCATATCACCCAACCCTGCCCGGCCATAGCGATCATAACGGGCACGTTTGTCAGGATCGGAAACTACGGTATACGCTTCATTTATTTCTTTGAATTTATCTTCGGCATCCGAATCTTTATTTACATCCGGATGAAACTGGCGCGCCAGTTTTCGAAACGCTTGTTTGATCTCTTCCGGAGTGGCTGTGCGCGAGATGCCGAGGACTTCGTAGTAATCACGGTTTGTCGTCATAAATTAATTCCATCGAATATTCGGTTCAAAAACCAGATAAGGTGACATCGTTACGCAGCCGACTTTCTGCTGCAAGAGCTTGGTGTTTCAACAGGTTATTTGCCAGCATCAAACCTAGGGAATAACACTTGATGCGCTGCATCCACCTGTTTTTCCCATGAAGCTATTCGGCTACCTTCACCAAAGCCGGGCGTAAAACACGCTCGCCATGTACGTAACCCTGTTGAAGAACGATGGTTACCATGCCTGATTCATATTTATCTGAAGGTTCCTGCATAATGGCTTCATGCAATTCCGGATTAAATGGCTGTCCTTCGGCTTGAATACGGGTCACACCTTCGGCTTCCAAAATAGCCAGAAATTTACGATACACCAGCTCAATACCATTAGCCCAAACGTCATCGGCAGTGCGGTGAGCAAGCGCACGTTCGAGATCATCAATTCCTGACAGAAATTTCTTAATGGTTGCACCTGAGGAAATTCGCCCAACCTGGGCGTTTTCCAGTTCGGTACGCCGGCGGAAATTCATAAAACTGGCACGCTCACGCTGAAGAGCTTCGATATATTCCTGAGCTTTATTCTGAGCTTCCAACAACTGGGCTTTAAGATCTTCCACCTCGGTACTTGGCTGATCGTTTTCGATCTTTACCTCTTCCGAGCTGACATCTTGTACTTTTTCGTGGGTTTTGTTTTTCTTATCTGACATGGCACCATACTCTCTTCGGTCAAATTTCTTGAAAGAAAATAAACTTCGGATAATTCGAAGTTTATTCCGTAAAAATATCATTTACCAGCTCACTTAACAAACTGGCAACATAACGCACAGTGGGGATGGTTTTACTGTAAGACATTCGCATTGGTCCCAGCACCCCCAGTATACCCGTTACCTGACCAGCAACCCCGTAACGAGCCAATACCATCGAACACTGGCGTAACTCTTCCCAATTACCATCTCCACCGATCAAAACCTGCACACTTCCCAAACCACTATTCAAAACAGTCCGGGAAAGTAAATCCTGCATGGTAGATTTCTCATCAAACAGACGCAGCGCCCGGCGGGCTTCATCAGGCACATTAAACTCTGGTTCAGTCAGCACATTGCTCAGACCATCATAATACAAATTACCAGAAACGCGATCAGAAACCCGGCGCATATCCTGCATGATTAATCCCAGGATATCAATTTCAAGGGCCTCGCTATTACCAGCGTTAACTTCATCAATCGTCCGACCTTGCAAATTCTGATTAATCCGTAAAGCTACTTTCGAGAGCCGTTCTTGCCCAACAGGTTCAGCCAGGCTTAATATCTGCTGGCTAACCTCACCACCCATCATTACCAAAACCATTAACACCTGTCGCCCTTGTGTGGAAATCAACTCCACATGTTTAAAGCGGGATTTTTCGGCATGTGGTGCTGTAACAATGGATACCGCCTGAGATTGGTGTGCCAGCACTGAAGCAGCCAGGGTCATCCATTGCTCCACATCCGGCCTGGATTGGTGAAACTGATGACTGATCGTGTTCTGGACCATCTCCGGCAACTCAGCCTGATGCATCATATGGCTGACAAAATAACGATACCCATCCTCGCTGGGTACCCGCCCAGCCGAAGTATGCGGCTGTCGCAGATAACCCATTTCGGTCAGAGCCACCATCTCATTTCGAATAGTTGCCGAACTAATACCAAGATGATAATTCTCTACCAAATGTAAAGAACCCACGGGCTGTGCGCTTTCAATATAATCACGCACCACAAGCATTAGAAGGGTTTTTTGCCGGTCAGTTAAATCCATCATTAGTTTTTGTGCATTCCTTTAGCACTCAAGCACTCCGAGTGCCAATATAACGAAACTAATCATAACATGCGCAAAAACGAGCGTCAATAAGAATAGTGTTAGAAGGTGGCCCCGATTTCTGCACGGGGTGGCCTCGGTTCTGCACGAGGTGGCCCAAGACAGCTTGACAATTTCCATACTTTATTTATAATCATTCTAAATTTAGAATGATTATAAATAAAACAAAATGAATAATCTTACAAATCTGACCACTACCCTGAAACAAGCCGGAATGCGCCTAACTCCGCAACGCCTGGCTGTTTGTAAATTACTCGCCGAAAGTGACCAACACCCCACCGCAACGATGATCTATAGCGAATTACGTCCGCAATTCATATCGCTATCACTCGCCACTGTCTACAACACACTCGATACGCTTGTTTCCCTGGGAGCTGTAAACATCCTCGGTCATGCCGGGGATGACCACGCCCACTATGATGCCGATACGGATCCGCATATAAACCTTGCCTGTGTAAAATGCCACCGCATTATTGACATTCCATCCGAACACATTCACCTATTGGATAGTGAAATCAGCCGGGCTTCCGGATACAAGCTGCTGGGCGCGCGTGTACTTTATTATGGGCTTTGCCCCGAATGTCAACCCAAGCAATAGAAACTGCAATAACCTGTCAATTGAACAAAGGAACAAAACATGACAACCACCCCCATGACTGCCATTCAAATCCCAACAGAAGGTGGACGCTGCACAGATGCTCTGGCAGACACCCTGCGAGGATATCAGGGCATTGAGCAAGTTGAGTTTGATGTCAACAACGGTCAACTGACAGCAGTTTTTGATCCACGTATTCTCTCGAATGAAATGGCCGTACAGGTAGTACGCCATTCGGGGCAAGTGGCAGCCATTCGGGCAGCTCAATGTGCCGCAAAGAGCGAACACGGCGTATCTGCCTGTGCCAATTGCGCTGCCGCGATGGGCCAACAATTGGTCACCCAGTACCAGAACGCAGCAAATCTACCAAGCACAACTTATCAAAACGGAATTATTGCGGCCAGCCTCAATCAGACTTCTGCAATTAGTGGCACCACTTCACAAGTGGAGACTACTTTCCTGGGCAAACAAGAAGAACACAAAGAGAAAAAACTCTTTACAAAAGACAGGATCGAGATCATCTTCACTGTAATCAACGCCGTCACGGGCCTGGCAGCCTGGGTGGGAGCACTGAACGGTCTAAACCCATGGGCCGTCATCAGCCTATACACCATCTCTTACGTCACAGGTGGCTATTTCGGAGTGGTGGCTTCAGTTGAGGCCATGCTGGAAAAAAAGATCAACGTCGATATGCTCATGCTTCTGGCAGCCCTGGGGGCCGCCTTTGTTGGTTCTCCAGCCGAAGGCGCAATGCTGCTGTTCCTATTCTCCCTCTCAAATACCCTGCAAACCTTCGCCATGGATCGCAGCCGCAAAGCAATTGAAAAACTGCTGGAATTGCGGCCCTCGGTTGCCACGGTCCGGCGCGGCTCCAGGTTGATTACTTTGCCAGTCGAACAACTTACCATGGGGGATGTGGTCATTGTCCGTCCCGGTGAACGCTTCCCAATAGACGGCGAAATTATCTCTGGCGAAACCGATGCGGACCAGGCAACTATCACGGGTGAATCCATGCCAGTTCACAAAGTGCCCGGAGACAGCGTATTTGCTTCAACCATCAACGGTACTGGTTCAATCGAGATCCGCGTAACCCGTCTGACCAAAGATACCACCCTGTCACGCATCGTCCAAATGGTGGAAGATGCCCAAACCAGCAAAGCCTCCACCCAGCGTATGCTGGATAAGTTTGAAAACTATTATGCTGTCTTCGTATTGGCTGCCTCACTCCTATTGATCACTATCCCCTGGTTGATCCTTGGAAATGATTTCCAAAGCACTTTCTACCGCGCAATGACCTGGCTTGTAGTGGCATCACCCTGCGCCCTGGTTATATCCACCCCAGCCAGCATTCTTTCCGCTATCGCCAACGCAGCCAAAAATGGTGTGCTCTTTAAAGGGGGCGTACATCTTGAAAAAACCGCAACACTCAAGGTAGTGGCATTCGACAAGACCGGCACCCTGACAAGTGGCAAACCCACACTGACAGAAATTTATATTTACGACAAAACTCTGGACGAATCCAACCTGATGCGCATGGCAGGCGCGCTGGAATCCCGCTCAGAACATCCCCTTGCGCGTTCCATCGTCCAATCCGCTCACGATCGCGGGCTCAACTTGCCAACTGCCACCGATTTCCGTGCCATCCCCGGCCAGGGAGTGGAAGGCCGTGTGGATGAACGCCACTTCTGGATCGGTAACGAGCGCATGTTTGTGGAAAGAGATGTCCAAATTCCAGCAGATATCCTAGCCAAAGCACGCCAAATGGAAGATGATGGGCAAACAGCCATGTTTGTTTACTCCGCACCCAAATTTCTGGGTCTTCTGGCCGTAGCAGACACCCTGCGCCCGGATGCGCTGGATATGATCAAGGGCCTGAAATTAGCCGGCATCGAGCGCGTGGTCATGCTAACAGGTGACAACCCGCGTGTGGCTGCCAAAATCGCTGCCAAAGCCGGGGTGGACGAATTCCACGCCGGATTACTCCCCCAGGACAAAGTAACCGTCCTGAAAGCCCTTCAAAACAAATATGGCCCGGTGGCAATGGTTGGGGATGGCGTCAACGATGCCCCCTCACTGGCAACTGCCGATATTGGGATTGCCATGGGTGGGGGTGGTACAGATGTAGCCATTGAAACGGCTGATGTTGTTCTGATGTCTGACGATTTGCACAAAATCCCCTTCGCCATCGGGCTGGCCCGCCGTGCAGAAAAAATTGTCTGGCAAAACCTGGTTTTTGCAATGGCTGTAATAGTAATATTAACTGCATCCGCCTTTGGCGCCAGGCTACCGCTGCCCCTGGGTGTACTTGGGCATGAAGGCAGTACCGTGCTGGTCGTCTTAAATGGCCTTCGTTTACTGCGAAATGTGAAAATTTAAAAATACAAAACCACATACAAAACAGGCGCCTTGAAACACCGAGGTCGCCTGTTTTGTATTAAATGTGGCATACTATGCCGCTATACAGTAATTAAAACTTTTTCAAAAAACATATTTGGTCAATGTATCGTCGTGTAATACAAATTTATGCCAAAAGAAGAGTCACAGAAAAACCGAACCAAAATCGAACCCAGCTATTGAAATTGTCCGGCTGAGACACTCAGGCCAGAAAACCAATGGTACCCCGATAATTAAATTTGAACATAACCTGATATTTTTGAAAAGATCACAGAAATGGTTAAAAGAGCCTGCCACCCTACGGGTGCGAGACAGACGCAAAGGAGAAATGAAAAAATGAAAGCCAGACGCGCATTACTATATATGCCGGGTGATGATTGGAATAAAATAAACAAAGCCATCACGCTCCATGTAGATTCAATCTGTATGGATATGGAAGACGGTACGGCCCTCAATCGTAAAACTTATGCTCGTGCCACCATAGCCAAAGCCCTGCAGGAATTGCCCTTCGGAAAAGCCGAGAAACTGGCCCGCATCAACGCCATTGGCTCTGGCTTTGAAAAAGAAGATATCGAAACGGTGCTCCCTGCCCATCCAGATGGGATCGTCATCCCCAAGATTGAATCTGTGGAACAGGTGCAGTGGGCCAGTGAGATTATTGAAGAAGTTGAACTGGCAAACGGCTGGCCGATCAATTCCATCCGCATCCTGGTTGTCGTGGAAACTGCGCGCGGCATCTTGAACCTGAAAGAAATTGCATCCCATCCGCGCATGGATGCGCTGATCTTTGGGGCTGAAGATTTCGCCGCCAATATCGGGGCCACCCGCTCTCGGGCTGCCTGGGAAGTAATGTATGCGCGCAGCGCCGTCGTCACTCATGCCGCTGCCTACGACTTGCAAGCCATCGACATGGTCTTTGTTGACATTCGCGACAACCTGAACCTCAAAATGGAGGCTATCCAGGGTGCAGCCATGGGCTTTACCGGCAAGCAGATCATCCACCCCAACCAGGTTCACCCAGTACAGGAAGCCTTTACACCCTCTGACGACGCCGTGGAATATGCCCAGCGCGTGGTGGAAAGCTTTGAAGCTCACCAGGCAGAGGGTACTGGCGCATACGAACTGGATGGGAAAATGATTGATATGCCCATTCTCAAAAACGCCCAAAAAGTATTAGGCCGGGCCAAAGCAGCCGGAAAAATCTAAAACAAACCTTATTTCAACCAAGGAATAATCTTGATTTCCATTATTTATGGTCTTTTTTCTGCCCTATCCTGGGGTGGTGGTGATTTTTTTGGCGGACTTGCCAGCCGAAAAACCGGAGCCTACCGCGCCGTAATGTATGCCGAGCTTATCGGGCTTGTGCTTCTATTTGGCGCACTGGCTGTGACCAATGAACCCATCCCAAACTGGCAGAAATTGCTACTGGCGGGTGCCGGCGGTACCATTGGTTCGATTGGACTATTGATCCTGTACCAGGCAATGATCAACGGCCGTATGAGTATTGCCACCCCAGTTTCAGCGCTGTTGGCAGCAGCGCTGCCTGTCGCCATTGGGGCTTTCATCGAAGGCTTGCCAACCCTCACGAAACTTGCAGGGTTTGTTCTGGCTTTGCTGGCTGTCTGGATGGTCGCCCAGGAACATAGCCAAAAAACCCAATTGATGCGTCTCTCAGATTTACGTCTGCCGCTTTTGGCAGGCTTATGCTTCGGGACATACTTTATCATCATGCATCAAGCCAGCACAAACGCACTCGTTTGGCCCATGATTGCCTCACGCTTAGCCGGTGCCATTGCCCTGCTCATTTTTCTTATCGCCATCAAGCACGACTTTCGAGTCGCAACGCCAAACGCATGGCCGCTGATTGCGCTCAATGGCGTTTTGGATGTAGGTGGCAATTTTTTCTATATTCTGGCAGGCCAGACCGGGCGCATGGATGTTTCTGCCGTCATCAGTTCACTCTATCCTGGCGCAACTGTCATCCTGGCCTGGCTCGTTTTGAAGGAGAAAATCAACAAAATCCAATGGCTGGGCATCCTCACTGCACTGGCTGCCATCGTTCTGATGACAGTTTGAACTTGACGAACCCTCCTGAAAATACTATAATCTTTTTATCCGAGAGGAGTAAGCGTTTGGCATGCTGATAGAGAAGGAAGTCCTGGCTGAAAGCTTCCACAGCAACCCGACGCCGAATGTCGCCCGGAATTACTGCCGAAGAAAATCCATTTTCAAATGGACACTAGACCGGCACGGGAGCGCCCGTTAGCGCGCAGACTGGTGACAGCCAGTCCGCCCGACAAGCAACACAACGGGTGAGTAAAGTGCGCCAGGTATGGCGAATAGAGGTGGTACCGCGGAAGACTCGTCTTTCGTCCTCACAGGACGGAAGACATTTTTATTTAATCGTCAAAGAGCAGGAGGCTTATGAATACGCATCAGGTCGTGCAATCACAATATTACGCTGCCCTGGAAATGTTAAAACAGGTCATTGTAAAATGCCCGGCGGCGCTTTGGAACGCCCCGGGTGACACGGATCCTTGCTGGCGCAAGGCCTACCACGCTCTGTTTTACGTGCATCTCTACCTGCAGAAAAAACATGAGGACTTTCGAACGTGGGAAAAGCATCACGACCCGGAAACAGGGATCCCTTTTACTCAAACTGAAGTTCTTGAATACATGGCTTTTGTTCAACAGCAGGTTGATATGCTTGTCCCAGTCCTAAACCTGGAATCAGAATCCGGTTTTGAGTGGCTGCCGTTTACCAAGCTCGAACTTCAAATCTATAACATCCGTCACATTCAACAGCATGCCGGTGAATTATACGAACGCTTGGGCAGCCGGGAAAAAATCGAACTTGACTGGGTTTCCCGGACCCCGGATTATCTATGAAATAATCCCAGCTTTTGTGGGATGAAATAATCCCAGCTTTTGTGGGATGAAATAATCCCAGCTCTGGATTGGGACAACACAATTCTTGAAATTGACAGAATTTATTAAGGAGTAAGAATGTCTGAATACACATTACCCAAAGCCTACGACTTCAAAGACACCGAAAAACGCATCTACCAGATGTGGGAATCTGGTGGCTATTTCCAACCACACAACGACCCCAATAAAGAGGGATTCGATCCCGAAATCAAACCCTTTGTGATCACCATCCCGCCTCCCAACGTGACTGGCGAATTACACACCGGGCACGCCATGTTCGTCAGCCTGGAAGACCTGATGACCCGTTATCATCGCATGAAAGGCTATTCCACGCTCTGGGTTCCAGGAACGGACCATGCGGGCATTGCCACCCAGCTCATGGTGGAACGTCAACTCATCAAGGAAGGCACCAGCCGCGAACAAATCGGTCGCGAAGAATTCCTGCGGCGCACATGGGAATGGAAAAATAAATATGACGGTATGATCACCAGCCAGATCCGGCGCATGGGCGCTTCCTGTGACTGGACTCGCGAGCGCTTTACTCTGGACGATGGGCTTTCAAAAGCAGTGCGCGAAGCTTTTGTGCGCCTGTACGAAGCCGGCAAAATCTACCACGGACCGCGCCTCATCAATTGGTCACCCGGGCTTAAGACTGCCGTTTCTGACCTGGAAGTGGAATACTCTGAAGAACCCGGTACCCTGTACTACTTCAAGTACATGCTCAAACCGGAAGATTCCACAGCAGCGCCAAGTGAGTACATCGCCGTGGCAACCACCCGTCCCGAAACCATCCTGGGCGATACTGCTGTGGCTGTGCACCCCGAGGATGAACGCTACCAGAAATACATTGGCAGAAAAGTAATTGTGCCAATACTTGGACGTGAAATCCCAGTTATCGCCGATGAATATGTGACCCGTGATTTTGGTACAGGTGCGCTCAAGATTACCCCTGGACACGACCCCAACGACTACGAGATTGGTCAACGCCACGGGCTGCCAGTGCTTTCCATGCTGGACCGTTCAGCGAAAGTGACCGAAGTGGGCGGCGCTTATGAAGGCTTGGACCGTTTCGAATGCCGTAAAAAACTTTGGGCGGATATGAAAGCCGCTGACCTGGTGATCAAGGAGGAAGCCTACACGCTGAATGTGCCGCGTTCACAGCGTGGTGGTGAAATCATCGAACCTATGATTTCCACCCAGTGGTTTGTGCGCATTCAAGACCAGGCCCAAAAAGGTCTGGATGCTGTTAAAAACGGCGATATCCGTATCGTGCCGGAACATTTTGAAAAGGTTTACTACAACTGGCTGGAAAACATCACCGACTGGTGCATCAGCCGCCAGCTCTGGTGGGGGCACCGCATCCCGGTCTGGACCTGCAGCGACTGTGGTAAAGAGACCTGTACCCGGGTTGACCCTACCAACTGCGCTCATTGTGGCTCAACCCACATCGAACAGGATCCGGATATGCTGGATACCTGGTTCTCTTCTGGTTTGTGGCCCTTCTCCACACTTGGCTGGCCGGAGGAAACCCCCGATTTTAAATATTTCTACCCAACCAGTTACATGGAAACGGGCTACGACATCCTGTTTTTCTGGGTGGCGCGCATGATTATGAGCGGGCTTGAATTCACCGAAAAACCCCCTTTTCATACCGTCTATCTGCACGGACTTATACGCGATGAACATGGGCAGAAAATGTCAAAAACCAAGGGCAACGTGATCGACCCATTGATCGTCATGGATGAACTGGGTACGGACGCGCTGCGATTTACTCTGCTGGTTGGCTCCACTCCCGGCAAAGATTCCAACCTGAGCCTGAAGAAGGTCGAATCCAACCGTAATTTCGCCAACAAAATCTGGAATACCGGACGTTTTGTGATCAACGCCATCACCAGCCAGCAGGAAAAACCCACCACCCCGGCCGAATGGACCCTGGCTGATTCATGGATCTGGGCTCGCTTGCAAAACCTGGTCAGCGATGTGGAACGCCTTTTCCAAACCTTTCAGTATGGTCAGGCTGGTCAACTGATTTACGACTTTTTGTGGAGCGATTTTGCCGACTGGTACCTGGAAATTGCCAAAAACCAATTAGCCCAGGATGGCGCGCGCGCCTACCTTACCGCAGAAACCCTGCTGCGTGTTTTTGATACATCCCTGCGCCTGCTGCACCCCTTCACCCCTTTTGTGACCGAAGAGATCTGGGGACATGTGCGCAGTGCCACTCAAACCTCCACCCTGGCCGAAGAAATTCAGAATTGGCCTGAGGTGCTGATGATCGCTCCCTGGCCTACAGCCCGCAGCGCAGAAGGCTGGGAAGCTGGAAAAATCGCCAGCTTTGAACAGGTTCAGGAAATCATTCGCACCATCCGCAACCTGCGCTCGGAAAAGAATGTCAAACCCAGTCTACGCTTATCCGCCATCCTGGTGGACGCAACCGGTCTCGTCAAAAAGGAAGCCAAAATCATTGCAGCGCTTTCTGGTTTGGATGAAAGCAAACTTGATATGCGCGAGAAACTCGAAAATAAACCCGAAGGTCAAATCTCCCTGGTGGCGGGCCCGGTAGAAATCTACCTACCGCTGGCCGATTTGGTTGACCCAGCTGAAGAACAAGCCCGCTTGACCAGGGACCTGACCGAAGCCGAACAGCACATTGCCCGCCTGGAAAAGCTGCTATCGAGCGACTTCGCCAATAAAGCCCCGGCGGCAGTCATCCAAAAGGAACGCGAAAAACTTGCGGGTTACAAAGAAACCGCAGAAAAGATCAAGGCTCAATTGGGCTGATCCAATCACCACATAAGGGCGACCGTTTGGTCGCCCTTATGTTTTCGGGTAAAATAAACTAGTAGTTTTTAAAAATAATAAAATAAGGAGAAATGGTATGGCTGAAATGGATAAAAAACTTCAAGACCTAAAGGTCCGTCTGTCAGAGATCAACGATCTGGACATGGCCGCATCCCTCTTGAACTGGGATCAGCTTACATATATGCCATCTGGTGGGGCCGAAGCACGTGGTCGACAGCTGGCAACCCTGGCAAAAATCTCACAGGAAAAATTCATCGACCCGGCTGTTGGCAAATTACTCGATGACCTGCGCGCATACGAGGAAAGCCTGCCCTACGATTCTGATGATGCCAGCCTGATCCGCGTAACCCGTATAGATTATGAACGGGCTACCAAGGTCCCCACGGAATTTTTGGGAGAGCTGTATACTCATCTTGCAGAGTCTTACCAGGTTTGGTCGGAAGCTCGTCCAGCCAATGATTTCCGTAAAGTCCAGCCCTACCTGGAAAAAACGCTTGACCTCAGCCGCAGGTTTGCTGGTTTCTTCCCCGGCTACAACCATGTAGCCGACCCACTGATTGATATGTCTGATTACGGCATGCAGGCTGAAAGCGTCCGGACTTTGTTTGCAGAATTACGTGAGCGACTCGTACCCATCGTCAAAGCCATTACATCCCAACCCGCGGCAGACTCATCCTTCCTGCATGTACATTACCCCGAAGCACAGCAAATGAAATTCGGCGAAAGCGTGGTCCGACAGTTAGGATACGATTTCAATCGGGGACGTATCGACAAGACCCATCACCCATTTATGACCAAATTCTCCCTCGGAGATGTACGCATTACCACGCGCGTCCTTGAAGACTACCTCGGCGATACCCTCTTCAGTAACATCCACGAATCGGGCCATGCCATGTATGAACAGGGCATTGACAGGTCTTACGAAGCCACTCCGCTGGGAAGCGGTACCTCATCCGGTGTTCACGAGAGCCAGTCACGCACTTGGGAAAATATTGTCGGTCGCAGTCGTGAATTCTGGGAATATTTTTTCCCTCAATTGCTGGTCGAATTTCCTGACCAACTAAAAGGCATCTCACTCGATCAATTCTACCGGGGTGTAAACAAGGTCGAACGTTCGCTGATCCGTACCGACGCAGATGAGGTCACCTACAACCTGCACGTCATGCTGCGATTCGATTTCGAACTGGACATGCTGGATGGCAAACTATCCATCCGCGACCTGCCCGAAGCCTGGAATGAACGCTTTGAAAAAGACTTCGGCATCGCCCCGCCCGATGATCGCAATGGTGTCATGCAAGATGTGCATTGGTTTGGAGGCTTCATCGGTGGCGCCTTCCAGGGCTACACCCTGGGCAACATTCTCAGCGCCCAGTTCTACAACACCGCACTCAAAGCCCATCCCAATATTCCCGCTGAAATGAAATTGGGTAAATTCGATACCCTGCACAACTGGCTGACAGAAAATATTTACAAACATGGACGCAAATTTACGGCACCTGAATTAGTGGAACGCGCCACAGGCAGCCCACTGACAATCGAACCTTATATTCAATACCTTACAAAAAAATACAGCGAGCTTTACAACCTATAATCAACTGTTAAAATCAAACAGTTCTACCAAATCGGGCGCTTCGCGCGGACGAACAAGCGCTTCGCGAAAAAAGCATGACAAATTACCAAAATTTAGCGATTTTTGTCATTTGACACATAATCGCAAGATAAGTATAAGCAAGGTAATCTATTTCAACTCAGGAGCGTGTTACTATGGCTATGAAAATTCTAGATGATTGCATTTCCTGCGGCGCCTGTCTCCCGGAATGCCCGACCGAATCCATCACCGAAGGCACTTCCATTTATGTCATCAACCCCGTCACCTGCGTGGAATGCATCGGTCACTACGATGCCCCCCGCTGCAAAGATGTCTGCCCAGTTGACTGCATCGTCCAGGCATAATTAAGCAAAAAATGAGGGCCGCTTTTCGCGAAGCGACCCTCATTTTTATTTTTCGATTTGACACACCTTCAAGCGTAGCATATAATCTTATTTACAATTGAATATTTTTAACCTTCGGGGCAGGGTGAAATTCCCGATCGGTGGTAAAGCCCACGAGTGCTATGAAAAGCACATGATGCGTTGTAATTCCGCAGCCGACGGTCAAAGTCCGGATAAGAGAAGGTCTAAGCCCATTTTGGGTTTATTTTGTCGTCTATACCCCGAAAACGTTTCTTGTTTTCGGGGTCTTTTTATCTACGGCAAATTCCATCCCAATCCAGAACTGGGATAATTCCATTAACGCCCCGCGAGATTCCCACTCCGGGCGTTTTTATTTGGTACCGGAAAACACCAGAATTATGGATCTGAACCGCTTGAGCAAAATTGAAGGATTAAACAACTACACACCAAAAAAAAGTACTAACTGGGTACCGCTGATTGCCATTGTTCTTGTACTCGGTCTTTGGCAGGCACTGGCCCTCTTCAGTGGGCTGCCTGCATTTATCCTGCCATCGCCCACGGCTGTTGCCGAGAAATTCATTGCGTTGGCATCAGATGGGAGCCTGCTTTGGCACACATCTGTCACGCTCTTTGAAATTTTGATGGGCTTGCTGAGCGGGACCTGCAGTGCCATCTTATTTGGCTATGCAGTTGCCAAATCGCGGACTTTTGATAGACTTTTCTCACCCTTCCTGGTTGCCAGTCAGGCCGTCCCCATCGTGGCCATTGCACCTTTGCTTGTAATCTGGTTTGGGCAGGGACCTTTTTCAAAGGTTTTGATCTGCGCGTTAATTGTTTTCTTCCCCGTATTGGTCAATACAGTTGTAGGACTGCGCGCAGTCCCACGCTCTCTGAATGAACTGATGCGATCATTGCACGCCACTCGTTGGCAAATGCTGCATCTATTGGAAATTCCTTCCGCTTTGCCCATTTTCCTTGGCGGGTTAAAAATTGGTGCCACACTTTCGGTCATAGGGGGAGTGGTAGGTGAATTTGTCGGAGCAGATAAGGGACTTGGGTTTCTCATCAGCGTCGGTCGTGGACAATATGATACAGCCCTCGTTTTTGTCGCCATTTTCACGCTGGTCGCCTTGGCCCTCGGTCTTTATGGTATCGTTATTTATCTCGAACATCGCCTGCTGGCCTGGCAGGAAAAAAATTAAGCTTTTTGGAGAAACAAATGATTAAGAAAATTGTCTTTCCCAATCTAGTGCTGGGATTATTTTATTGCTTCATGCTGCTAACCCTACTTTCTGGCTGTGCCGCTCCAGCCACCACAGCTGCTGAGCCAACTACCAGGACGCTGGTACACGTCAAAATTCCGACGGGATATATCCCAAATGTACAATATGCACCATTTTATACAGCTATCGAACGTGGCTATTTCAAGGATGCCGGCATCGAAGTCGAACTCGACTACTCCTTTGAAACCGATGGTGCGGCGCTTGTTGGCGCCAACTCACTCCAGTTTGCCCTTGTTTCTGGCGAGCAGGTGCTTATGGCCCGCGCCAAGGGGCTACCACTGGTATACGTGGTAGCCTGGTACCAAAAATACCCCGTTTCGATCGTTTCAATGTCTGACAAGAATATAACCTTGCCCACTGCACTACGTGGCAAAAAAATCGGTCTGCCGGGGTTATTTGGGGCAAACTATGTAGGTTTGCGGGCAGTCTTATATGCTGCCGGGATCAAAGAAAGTGACGTAACCCTGGATTCGATCGGCTTCACCCAGGTCGAAGCATTGGCTGCCGGAAGTGAGGATGCCGTGGTGGGTTATGCCGCCAACGAACCTGTTATCTTGCATTCCAAAGGCTACGCTGTCAATGAGGTACGGGTCGCAGATTTTGTTCAGCTGGCTTCAAATGGCATCATCACCAACGAAACCACTGCAGCCCAAAACCCCGAACTGGTACGTGGTTTTGTCGGAGCCTTTCTAAAAGGACTGCAGGACACGATCAGCGACCCGGATGCTTCTTATGAAATCAGCAAAAAATATGTGGAAAATCTGGATAAACTCGACCCACTTGTTCAAAAACAAATACTGGGCACTTCCATCGAGCAATGGCGCGCCCCAGTTCTCGGCCTGTCAGATCATGTCGCTTGGGAAAATATGCAGAAAGTTCTCTTGGACATGAAACTTTATACCGATCCGCTTGACCTGACAAAAGCCTATACCAACGAGTTCTTACCCGCAAAATGAGTAACTCCCAACCAGTTCTTTTTGTTCGCGACTTAAGCGCCGTTTTCCCGGATGGGAATGGCGGACTGCACGCCCTGGGCTCTGTGACATTTTCTGTCTGCCCGCGTGAGTTCGTCTGCGTTCTCGGCCCTTCCGGCAGCGGCAAAAGCACCCTGCTGCGAATCCTGGCAGGGCTGATTCCACCGACATCCGGCGAAGTCACCTTTGAGCAGCACCGCCATGCGCAGCCGCGTATCGGTTTTGTCTTTCAACAAGCCAACCTGATGCCCTGGCGCACCGTTATCCAAAATATCACCCTGCCGCTCGAACTGGAAAATGCCCCAGCAGCGAACGCCAGCCAGAAAGCCCAGGAACTGATTGACCTGGTGGGTCTAAACGGGTTTGAAACCTCCCTGCCGCGTGAACTTTCAGGAGGTATGGCTCAACGTGTTGCCCTGGCTCGAGCCCTGGTCCACGATCCGGATATTCTGCTGCTGGACGAGCCTTTTGGCTCACTGGATGCCCTGACACGTGAACGCATGTGGACCGAGCTCTCACGCATCTGGCAGGCTCGCCAGAAAACTGTCATCATGGTCACCCACTCCATCGGAGAGGCGCTCTTCCTGGCAGACCGGGTATTGGTCATGACCGCCCGGCCCGGCAAGATCAAGTTGGACCTGACCGTAGACTTACCCCGCCCGCGAGATGACGAAATGCGCTACACACAACACTTTGGGCAGCTTGCCCACAAACTGAAAGAAGCGATCGAATAATAAAAACTGGCCGTGCAAAATCACACGGCCAGTTTTTATTTAGTCTGAATTGATGGTTTTCAGTCCAGCTTGCCGGTCACCATCGCCATCTTTAATTCACCAATCGCTTTGGTGATCTGGATTTCACGTGGGCAGGCCATGGTGCAATTATAGACAGTATGACAGCGTGCCACACCATTGGTCTCGCTCAAAATATGCAAACGTTCCGAAGCTGCTTCATCACGGCTGTCAAAGATAAAGCGATGAGCAGTCACAAAAGCGGCTGGGCCAAGATAAGTTTCGCTGCCCCAATAAGATGGGCAGGAAGTGGTACAGGCAGCACACAAAATACACTTGGTACTCTCATCAAAAATTTGACGCTGTTGTGGGCTTTGTAGACGTTCTTTCCCATCGGCTGGGAGCGGGCTATCATTGATGAAATAGGGCAGAACAGACTTATAGTTATCAAAGAAAGGCTTCATATCTACAATTAAATCCTTGACGACTTTTAAGCCGAGCAAGGGTTCAACTGTGATCATAGTGCCCACATCGCGCACCAATGCCTTGCAAGCCAGCATATTGCGACCATTAATGCGCAGTGCGTCTGAACCACACACACCATGCGCGCAGGAACGGCGGAAGGAAAGCGTGCCATCCTGGTACCCTTTGACCTTTTCTAACAGATCCAGAACGCGGTCAGTTTCAGCAGCTTCCAATGTATAGTTTTCGAAGTGCCACTTCTTATCCACTTCGGGGTTGAAACGGAATATTTTCAATGTTACTAACATACTCGCCTCCATCCCACAAGCTTGGGCGCATGCCATGCGCCCCTACTGGGATTATTCCATTAATAAACGCGTTCTTTGGGTTGATATTTCGTGATGACAACTGGCTTATAGTTGATCTTCACTTCGCCACTAGCCAACTTGCTGATCAGTGTGTGCTTGAGCCATTCCACATCATCACGTTTTGGATAATCCTCACGTGAATGTCCACCACGTGATTCTTTCCGATTCAACGCGCTTAATGCAATCACCTCAGCCAGCTCAAGCATGTTACCAAGTTCCCAGGCATTGATCAATTCAGTATTAAAGATCTTGCCGGTATCGGTAATTTTTACCTGCTTGTAACGCTGCTGCAGTTCGCGTACTTTTGCAATCGCGGCTTCCATATCTTTCTCGGTGCGGTAAATACCCACCAGGTCAAACATAACCTTTTTCATTTCAACCGCAATGTCAAAAGCGTTTTCCTTGCCACTGCCGTGCTTCATGCCATCAAACTGAGCAATTACACCCGATTCTGTATCCTGCGGCAGGTTCTCAAACTCGGTCTTAGCAGCATACTCAGCTGCACGTAAACCAGCATGTTTACCAAATACCACCAGATCCAACAGGGAATTCGTACCCAGACGGTTGCCACCATGAACCGAAACACAGGCACATTCACCTGCTGCATACAAGCCGGGAAAAGCCGTGTTCTTATCATCAATCACTACTTCGCCAAATTTATTAGTCGGAATACCACCCATACTGTAATGCGCAGTTGGTTGGATTGGCATCATCTGCGTAACCGGGTCAACACCCAGGTATACACGGCAAAAATCGATGATATCCGGCAGCTTTTGAAGAATCTGCTCACCCGTCACGGTATATTTGGAACCATCCGGATTGGTACGTCCGTCCAGCTCTGCGTATTTATTAACACTCTCCGGGCGAACATCCAGATACACATAGTTGGAACCACCGATTCCACGTCCTTCACGGATCTCGGTATAAATGGCACGGCTGACTACATCCCGCGAAGCCAGGTCTTTGACGGTAGGCGCGTACTTGGGCATAAAACGTTCGCCCTTGCCATTGATCAAAATACCCCCATCTCCACGCACACCTTCAGTGATCAGGATGCCTAACTTATAAATACCAGTTGGATGGAACTGGAAAAACTCCATGTCTTCCAGGGGTAAGCCTTTCCGCAACAACATGGCAGCACCATCGCCTGTATAGGCGTAAGCATTGGATGTCACCTCAAAAATACGCCCATGGCCACCCGTTGCGAGAATAACCGACTTGGCATGAAAGGTGTGCAGTGTGCCGCTGGAAAGTTCAACAGCCACCACACCGACAGCCTTGCCATTCACGATCAATAGATCCAAAACCTGGTATTCGTCAAAAAAGTTTACATCATTCTTCAGACACTGTTGATAAAGTGTCTGCAAAATCATATGTCCGGTACGATCTGCTGCATGGCAAGCACGTCTGACCGGTTTGCCTGTCACATTGTTGGTATGACCACCAAAGGGGCGCTGCGAAATGCGACCTTCAGGCGTACGATCGAAGGGCAGCCCCATATGTTCCAATTCCAACACCGCTTGTGGTGCTTCCTGGCACATGAACTCAATGGCATCCTGATCCCCAAGGTAATCAGACCCTTTGACAGAATCATAAGTATGCCATTCCACCCGGTCTTCTTCCAGGTTTCCCAATGCGGCACTGATACCACCTTGCGCAGCTCCAGTATGGGAACGGGTGGGATAAAGCTTGCTGATGACAGCCGTTTTGGCACTACGCGAAGCGTACAACCCCGCCATTAGCCCGGCACCCCCGGCACCAACAACAATTACGTCAAATTGATGAGTATTCATGCTATCTACCATTCCTATGCAGTCCAGATCACATATAGACCAATGCCAGCCATCGAAAGTATCATCACTACGCTGATCAAGCGCACAATCTGGCGGCCTTTGGATGACGAAATATAATCATCTGCAATCACAACCAGACCATGTACCCCATGTGATACAGCCAGAAGAAACAGCCCACTGGCTGCCAGCTTCCAGAAAGGAGTCACCCAGGGAGCTAAATCAGCAACATTCGTATTTTGCACATGCGTACCATTGGGCATGAAACCCCAACGCATCAAATCTGCAAAATTCATCTCATTTCGGGCGCCCATGATCAGCGCACCAATCAGGCCCATAAGCACAAAAGCATACATTCCCAGGGCTGAAAGACGCGTAAATATCCACATGATCGTTTCAAAACTCATACCCCGCTTGGACAGCGGCAGTGTTCGTGATTTCATGCTCTGCTCCTAACCCGCCAGCCCGGCGCGAACAATTACAAAGACAGCAATACTATACAGCGGAATAAATACAGCCCATTCCACCCAGATGGCTTCACGTTGATATTCAATCAGGCTTGGCCAAAGATCAAGAATTGTGATCCTCAGCCCATTAATCATATGGAACATCACGCAGAAAAATACGAAAATCTGAAAAATCCAGCTTTCGTACATCGCATTAATTGACCGTCCAACATCTCCTCCCAGAAATGAGACCAGTACGTGTGTTCCTACAAAAAAAGCAATACCCAGTCCGCCAATCCGATGCAAAATAAAAGTCAACATCGGACCCTTACCTTTGTATCGCAGACCTGCAGCCAGGCTGACATTCCTTTTCAAGCCCATCTATGCCTCCTTGGAAAAAATTGGGAATCGAAAATATATTATCTCATTACCATTCCGGACAATAACAGTGACAAAGCTCATTATTTTTTATTTCATAATTCATCAATATGGTCCCGATTCCTGCACGGGATTGCTTTTGATGGAGAAGTATCAGATTCACAGACCAGGTATCTGTGAAAATTTTTCAATCAAGTAAGGGCGCATGGCATGCGCCCCTTGTACCATAAACAGTTACCGGATGTTTTTTACCAAGAATGTGACAATCATCATCCTGTTTTCAGTCCACACATCCATTAGTAAAACTGTAAAAGGCTCTTATAATCCGTTTATTCTGTCCCAACCTGGAGCTGGGATTATTCCATGTGTTGATTTTGCAATTCTAATCGATTTTTGGAGAGGCGATTAGAATTACTTATACATCATCAACCGCACAGCGTTTCAGCCCCAGGTAAGAGCCGGGACTACTCTTGTAATAAAGTGCCAGAGGAGGCATGCATGTCAGGTTCCAACCGTATTAGCCGCCGGGACTTCATGAAAGTGACCACCGGTGCCATCGGAGGGATCATAACCGCTGTTATAGGCGCGCCAGTCATCGGGTATTTGGTTGATCCCGCCCTGCGTGCCGGTGCAAAAGAAGCCTGGATCCCGATCGGAAAGCTCGAAAATATTCCGGTTAATGTTCCCACATCTTTTTCATTCACCCGCACTCAGGTGAATGGCTGGGAAAGAACAGGCACAAGTTTTGGCGGCTATGTTATCCGAAAATCCGAAGATGTAAAAGATATTCTTATCCTGTCCAGCCGGTGTACGCATCTTGGATGCAGTGTCAACTGGAAAGAAGAATCCAAGGAATTCGTCTGCCCCTGTCACGATGCCAAATTTAGCCAGGACGGGACGGTTTTGGATGGCCCACCCCCCAAGCCGCTAAAAAAGTACACTGAATTTAAAGTGGATAGCGACGGCAACCTGCTTATTTTCTTTAAGGAAGGCTAACCATGTGGCAGAATGTTTACCAATGGCTGGATGAACGATTGGGACTGGGAGAGATGTATTCCAATCTCCTTGACCGCCCCGAACCCATGGGAAACTGGTGGAACACGCTTGGCTCTGCCAGCCTGTTTTTATTTATTTTGCAAGCTGCAACCGGTATTTTCCTATCGGTTTATTACACCCCATCCCCCGATCACGCTTATGACAGTATTCAGTACATCATGACCGGTGTAGCTTTTGGGTGGCTGGTACGCGGTATTCACCACTGGGGCGCAACCCTGATGGTGATCGTGGTTTTCATCCACATGCTGCGCGTGTTTGTCACAGCTTCCTTCAAATACCCACGTGAATTGACCTGGTTGATCGGTGTTGGTTTGCTGGTGCTAACCCTGGGTATGGGCTTTACGGGTTATCTGCTGCCCTGGAACCAAAAAGCTTACTGGGCAACCACTGTAGCCACCCAGATCGCCGGCTCCATGCCGGTACTGGGCGATTTCATCCTGAAAGTCCTGCGGGGAGGCGGCGACTTGAGCGCTCTGACCCTGCAGCGCTTTTTCGCTGCTCATATCTGGATCCTGCCCGCCGCCCTGATCGCCCTGATTGGTGTTCACCTTTATTTGATCATCCGACACGGTGAATCCCACTTCCCCGAGCAGGAAGACTAAGGAGCGCGCCATGAGCAACGATAACAAGAAAAAAATCAACCAACGCTATCAACAAGTATTGAACAAAGGCGAACGTTTCTGGCCGGATAGCATCTTCAAAGATGCTATCGTGTCGCTGGCGATCTTCCTTTTGCTTGTTTTACTGGCCTCATTCATTGGAATTCCATCCGAACCCAAAGCTGATCCCAGTGATACATCCTACATTCCGCGACCCGAATGGTATTTCCTGTTCCTGTTCAAATTCCTTGCCCTCTATGGACAAATTCCGCTGCTCGGGAAAATTGAGTGGCTGGCTACCGTAATCATACCGACCATCGCCATCCTGCTCCTGGTCATGATGCCTTTTCTCGACAAAAAACCAGAGCGCCATTACAGCAAACGGGTTTTTCCGCTTTCCGTTATGGGCATCCTGGTAGTCAGTATGGTTACCCTGACCATGATGTCGGATGTACCCACCGGCCCAACCCTGGTCGGCACACTGCAAACCATCGGTGGCTTGATTGTACCCTCGCTGGCCTATCTTCTGCTGGTCCTGATGGCCTTTGTCTTTAAGAAAACCTCCAATAAGACCATGATCTGGACCGCAGTACTCACAGTTGCCCTGATGGTTGGTTTCACTGGTTCGGTATTGGCCATCTTTCAGGCACCAGCCACGGAAGAAATTGCCATCGCCAACACAGTGGTAGAGCAAATCCAGGCTGGGCAGGATCTATACGCTGTCAACTGTGTCGAATGTCATGGCGAAGACGGTAAAGTCACCAAGATCGAAGGTGTCAAGGGCCTGGAAGGCAAGGAAATCATCCCGATCAACGATAAGGATGTGCTCTACACTCTCAACGATGGCGCTCTGGCAGAAGTAATCGCTTATGGTCGCCCCAATGCAGGCATGAATCCCTTTGGAAAAGCCTACAATACAGAAGGTCTCTCGAAAAGCGATATCGACTATATCGTAACCTTCATGCGCTATATGTGGGATGACCGCTTTGAGAAACCAGTCCTCAAGCCGCTCTATCCAGCCCTGACCGCTGGACAAATTCCATCCTATGACGAACATATCGCGCCGATCGTGAATCGCTACTGTATATCCTGTCACAGGCAGGGCAAGACAAACAACGAATTCTGGATGGACAGCTATGATCACATCCTGAATACCGGTGACAATGCCCCGAGTCTGAAAAAAGGTGACGCCAACAGTCAATTGCTGGTTGTTATTCAGGGCACACCCATCCCAGACCCGGCCAACCCAACCACGAACCTGATCGGCAAAATGCCACCTAACAAGAGCCTGAAAGCCGACATCATTGATGTCTTTACACGCTGGATAATGGCTGGCATGCCACAAACCGCTGCCGATGCTGCCGCTTTGCCCACTTCGACACCAGCTCCCACCGCGACACCAAAGCCATAAGTCCAAAACAACAAAAAGTCACCCATCCGCTCGGATGGGTGACTTTTTGTCTCTACTTTCCTTTCTATTATTTAGGGAGGGTATTTAACCTGTGGGCCTTCTACAACCAAAAGATAGACTTTCATCAGACCAAACTATCCATGTATTGCCCGGTAAGTGGCGTTTTATAGATGATTTCTTCCACACTAAACAATAAAACCGGGATTACATATTTTTAATGATCGCGTCACCAAACTCAGAGCACTTAACTTCATGCGCGCCGTCCATCAGGCGAGCAAAGTCATAAGTCACAATTTTTTCAGCAATCGCGCCTTCCATACCCTTGACGATCATATCCGCAACTTCAGTCCAGCCCATGTAACGGAACATCATCTCACCTGACAGAATAACGGAACCTGGGTTGACCTTATCCAGATCGGCATACTTGGGAGCAGTGCCGTGCGTAGCCTCAAAGATGGCATGTCCAGTAACGTAGTTGATATTCGCACCGGGGGCAATACCAATACCACCCACCTGCGCAGCCAGGGCATCCGAGAGATAGTCCCCATTCAAATTGAGGGTGGCAATCACATCATAATCCTTGGGGCGAATGATGGTGAACTGCAGGCTGACATCCGCAATCGAATCCTTGATCATCAGCTTGGATTTCCATTTACCACCACCGTGGGTATCCCACAGCTTGAGGGCTTCTTCAATTTCGCCCTTGATATCGTTCTGCTGTGCAGGTGACATCATGCCAAAACCGGGATCAATCTGCCGGGCGTTTTCTTCAACGCTCAAATTTGCATTGGCTTCCTTGTTACCAAGGATCCAAGACTCGCGCTCGGTGACAATCTGATCACGGAATTCGCGTTTGGCGAGGGCGTAACCCCAATCCTTAAAAGCGCCTTCGGTGAATTTCATGATGTTGCCCTTGTGGACAAAGTTAACACTTCTGCGTTTGTTTTCCAGTGCCCACTGAATAGAAGCGCGCACCAGACGTTCGGTACCTTCAACAGAAACCGGCTTGATGCCAATACCCGCAGTATCAGGGAACCGCATCTTGGCATATTCCTTGGGGAAGGCTTCTTTGAACAGCTGCTTGAATTTCACATTTTCTTCCGTGCCATAGGCAAACTCAATACCCGTATAGATATCTTCCGTGTTTTCACGGAAAATCACCATATCCACATATTCAGGATGCTTGACAGGAGAAGGAACGCCTTTGTAATAACGCACAGGACGCAGACAGACATACAAATCGAGTAGTTTACGCAGGGCTACATTCAACGAACGGATACCACCACCGATGGGAGTGGTCAGCGGGCCTTTGATACCCACCAGAAATTCGTTGAAAGCCTGTACGGTTTCGTCTGGCAACCAGTTCTGGAATTGAAGGAACGCCTTTTCTCCCGCGTACACTTCCATCCAATGGACCTTACGCTTGCCACCATAAGCCTTCTCCACAGCCGCATCAAACACACGCACCGAAGCGCGCCAGATATCACGACCTGTGCCATCACCTTCAATGAACGGCAAAATCGGGTTATCAGGAACTTGCAGCTTTCCATCTTTAATACCTATCTTTGCCCCACCTTCGGGCACCTTCACTAATTGATATGTCATTTTTTCCATCTCCTTTGGATAATAATCCTCAGGATTATAGCATTCTACACTCGCTGGATGTAGTACCGTTTGTCATTTATGCAGGGGAAAAACGGCGAATTTTCCCGCACACATTTCCAATCGACCTGCTTTGCCTGGCAAATCGCTATTTCAACCTCTTTTCAAAGCCAAGATTTTACTAGGGATTGAGCCTTCCAACTCAGGTTGCCCTTATTTCACCCGACTTGCCAGGTGAATTTTTAAGGACCGAGCAGCCCACAGTTTAGTCTGTGTCTCCCTAATTACACCCAGGCTTCAAAATTTTTCCGGGGTATAATTTTATTTTCGAATACAAAAAATCCCGAAAAGATTGACAACTTTACCCCATTTACAGATTACACCGGTATGGGACCGAGGTTGAATGGAGTAATAGATGAAAGCAACCATTCAGAAATTATTTAAGAACGAAATTTTTCTCTCTCTTTTATTATTATTTCTGACCACCCTGGTTACGTACGCGAACAGCATTACCAAACTAGGCTACTATCATGATGATTGGTACCTTCTATGGTCCGGTCAGGCCCGGGGTGCAGCCAGCATTATCCCCCTTTTCCAATCAGATCGTCCATTCATGGGCGTCGTATACTCGCTCGTCTATCGCCTGCTCGGAGATGTGATCATCAACTGGCAGTTGTATGCACTCTTTTGGCGCTTCGTGGGTGCTGCGGCCTTCTTCTGGATCCTGCGGCTGATCTGGCCTAATAATAAATACATTACAACTATGATGGCAGTCTTGTTTGTCATCTACCCCGGTTTTCTGTCCATCCCCAACGCAAACACAAAACAGAATCACCTGTACGGGTTTGGTACTGCCCTGCTCTCGATCGCCTTCATGCTCCAAGCCCTGAAAATCACTAGGAAAAAATGGAAGATTGCCCTATATTTTGCATCCTTTATTTTGGCCGTCAATTATCTTTTTATCTATGAATACATGATCGGTCTGGAAGGCATGCGCCTGCTGCTCCTGAGCTATACTCTCTTTCAACAAAAATATAAAAATGTTCGCAGCCTGACTTTAGAAATTCTAAAAAAGTGGTGGCCCTTCCCAATTGCCATGGCAAGTTTTGTTTACTGGCGAATTTTTATCTTCGATAGTTCGCGAAATGCCACCGATGCCTCAAGACTGGTGGGTGACTATCTTGGCGACCTGCGCAATATGTCTTTTCGACTGATCTTTGAAACTGGCAAGGATTTTCTGGATACATCCATTTTTGCCTGGTTCTACAAACCCTACATTTTATTTTCCAATGCTGAATATTCCAACCTGGGCTATGCCTTCCTGATGGCTGGGATTGTGATCGGACTGGTTTACCTTTACTCCATTATGCTCAAACGTTCAGCCCAACCAGATGATGACAACGAGTCAAGTACCCAAAAATTGATCTCAACCTTTATCATTCTGGGTGCCATCATTATGGTCTGCGCCATCTTCCCTGTGGTTCTTTCCGGGCGAGACGTGGATCTCTCGGATGCTTATAAAAGTTATGGTCTGCACCCTATTGCAGGTGTTGTCATGCTGGTTGGGGGACTGGTGCTCATGCTCCAGCCCAATTTCCGCAAACTGTTCCTGATCGCGTTGATCGGTCTTTCGGTTTCAACCCAACAATTAAACACCGATGACTGGCAGCGACTGTGGGATTATCAACGTGAAACCTGGTGGCAGCTTACCTGGCGCGCCCCAGATATTAAAAATGATACCCTGATGATGGTCTATTTCCCGGATGGCTACCGCCTGCAGCAGGATTATGAAATTTGGGGGCCTGTGAATTTAATTTATCGACCCACCCCAGCCAAGTCACCTGCCATTCAAGCCGAAGTACTTACTTCCGATACGGCTTTTGATATCAGCAAAAACATTGTTCGCGACAACTTCGATCGAGATATTAAACTCCACCGTGATTTTAATAACCTCCTGCTAATCAGCCTGCCGTCTTCCGTTTCATGCATTCACGTTATTGAGGGCATAATGCCAGTTTACTCGGAAAATGATGCGTATATGATCCGGCAGGTGGGGGTTTATTCAAAACTGGAGCAAATTATCACCACCGGCACGGCTCCCACTCCCCCCAACCAGATCTTCGGATCTGAGCCCGGACACAACTGGTGCTACTACTACCAAAAAGCATCCCTGGCGCGTCAAGCCGGCGACTGGAAAGAAATTGGGAAACTATTCGACCAGGCACAGACACTAAAATTGGAAGCTGGGGATAAATCCGAGATCATTCCCTTTTTTGAAGGCTTGGTCAATCTTGGCAGATACGATGAAGCCAAAATACTTTATAACAAAGAAATAAAAGGACGCGCAAAGATGCGCGCTCCCTTGTGCGAATCACTGAAAAACAACCCGAACTACTCAGCCGGACCCGGTTATGATTACGCTACAATTTACAAAATGCTTTGCCAATCCTGAAGTTATTCCACCCACACGTCAACCATTCAAAAAACAGCTTACTGACTTATTTCCTGGAAAAAAGAAATCCGGATGGTGCTGCCCTGCCCCATAGTGCTGATGGCTTCAATTTTACCGCCATGTGCAACCACCAGGTGCCGGGCAATCGCCAGCCCCAGCCCCATTCCGCTAGAATCTGCTGACTTGTAATAGCGTTCAAAGATATATGGTAAATCCCCACTCGGGATACCCGGACCTTCATCACTGATTTCAATCACAAAATTACCTACATGCATAATACAGGTTACATCTATTTTTCCAGCAGTGGGACTGTATCGCAGCGCATTCGACATTAAGTTAAGTAGTACCTGGCGCATGCGCCCTGGATCGATCTCTAAGAGCTGTGGAATTGAAGCGGGGGTTACCAAAACTATTTTCACCCCGGCAGCCTCAGCCTGTGGCTGAAAAGCAGTGATCGTATCGCGCACCAACATTACCAAATCTGTCGGTTCTTTTTTCAACTGCAAAGCGCCACTTTCTGCCAGAGCCACGAGCCGCAAATCTTCAATCAAACGCGCCAGGATATCGGTTTCATCCAGAAGTGACCGCAGATTGGTTTCATCTGCCGGATAGATGCCATCCAGCATACCCTCCAGGTTCCCCTGCAATACTGTTAACGGCGTCCGCAATTCGTGGGTGACATCCGCCAATAGATTGCGCCGCTTTTCATCAGCCAAATCCAACCGGGACGCCATATTATTAAAAGCCCTAGACAGTGAGCGCACCTCCGCTGACCCATGTTCCGGCACACGCACCGCATAATCACCTTGCGCGACCCGGGCAGCAGCTTCCAGCAAATCATCCAGTGGATTAATTACCCGTCTCAGTCCAAACACACCTGCTACGATCAGGATTGCCACAAAAATCAGCAAGCCCACTCCAACTGATAAAAACCAGGGCTGCCAGGCACCAGGCAAACGAACCTGACCCAACAGACCCGCCAGCCAGACAATCGTTCCCAAAAACAACACCAAACCAAAAACATTCAAAAACGCAAATGCACAACCCAAGCGTCGGAAAAAGGGATTGCGCCGCAAGCGGCCTTTAACGGGAGGCCAGGGTTCATTTTCTGGCCACCAGGGTGGACGATGTTCAAAGGAATGAGGACGATGCGGCATGGTCACTGTCTTAGTGCAAGTGTTCCTGAGATTAGCACGGGGATGTCCCGGTTTCTGCACGGGACTGCCCCAGTCCTAGCACGGGGTGGCCCCGGTCTTTGCACGGGGTGGCCCCGATTTCTGCACGGGGTGGTTAACGATCCGAAAATTTATAACCCATCCCATAGACCGTCAGAATATAGGCCGGCTGGGAGGGTATGATCTCGATCTTGTGACGAATATTTTTTATATGCGCATCAATTGCGCGTTCATACGACTCAAAAGCCAGTCCATGCAGAGCATCCAGCAGATGAGCCCGGGTAAAAACCCGACCCGGTGAACGCGCCAGGGCTGCCAGAAGAGTAAATTCTGAGGGCGTCAGTTCTTCAATCTCGCGCTCCAAAGCCGTAACGCGCAATCGCGGCACGTCCAGGGTCAAATCGGCCGCGCGAATAATCTCAGAATTTTGCATGGCATAGGCTTCCAAGCGACGCAAGGCTACCCGTACACGCGCCACCAACTCCTTCGGACTGAACGGTTTTGTAATGTAATCATCTGCGCCAAGCTCAAGCCCAATCAGCTTATCGGACTCCTCCGAGCGGGCTGAAAGCATGATAATGGGCAAATTCGACAGCTTGCGCAATTCACGCGTTACATCCAACCCATCCATGTGCGGCAGCCCCAGATCGAGTACCACCAGATCCGGCTTTTCAGTACGCGCCAATGAAAGCGCAGCTTTCCCGTCAGCAGCTACCAGCACGTTAAAACCAGCACGCTCAAGGTAATCGCGCACCAATTTGGATATCTTGGGTTCATCGTCAACAACAAGGATGGTTTTCATTTTTGAATTTGACTCGGTCATTTGGTGTCATTTGTACTTCTGTATTATACGTGTTAATTTCAGGCCTGTTTTAACAGGTCAAGGCCTGGATAGCGCATAATCCATCCCAGCTCTTTGCAAAGCGTGGAATGGATTATGCCCATACTGATTATTCCATCCCAATCCAGAGCTGGGATTATTTCAAACTATTCGACTTTTTTTCCACTTTCAGGTTGTTCATGTGAACGGCGATGCCATTCAGCAAACATGGGAGGGACGAAGTCCGGGCTTCCAGGTCCCTTTTCACCACAACCATTATGATTCATCATAGGATGGTGATGCCAACCCATACGTGAACCCCACAACATGCGGCGGAAAGCACCAAAAGCCAGGAAGAGCAGGAACAATGGCAGCAATATCGCCCCAATTCCCATGCGGAAGACCGGGAATGGATATATACCAGGCATACCCCAACCATAAGCATTTGGCATCACCTGTGTACCGCTGGCAGGGAGCTGAAGGTTCAGGGCAGCACCGCGCGCCGTACCCGCATTGAACGCAAAAGATGCAATCCCTGCGATGGCTGCTAACAGGACCAATGCAGCCAATATACGAAAAACAATATTTTTAAACATCTTAAATCTCCTTGAAATGTTGATTTCGTCTGAAATCTAAGTTCAGTATAGGATTCAAGTGTGAATTGAGTGTGAAGTCAGCATGGAGAACTTGCGGATAAACTCATCTGATTTACTTTGGACCTGGTACCGTGACAAATTCCCCGGAAATCCTCGCAGACCCACCCATACAGACTGCGTTGAAATGATATACTACCCACACATATGAAAGAAAACATTTACTCACGCAATGCCGTCTATGAAACCCTGCGCGCCAAAAGGCGCCAATCCATCCGCCTGCTTCTAGCAGAAACCATCCAGGAAAAAGGTCATCTGGCCGATATAATCGAGCTGGCAAAACAGCGCAAAGTACCGATCGAGCGCGTCCCCCGCCAGCAACTGGACAACCTGACCCCGCAGCACCAGGGCGTCATCCTGGAAGCCGGTCGTTATCCATACATGGACCTGTCCGATATTATTGACCTGGCTGCCAGCAGAAACGAACCGCTTTTCGTGCTCATCCTCGACAGTCTGCAAGACCCGCAAAATTTTGGAACACTGCTGCGCACTGCCGAAGCTGTAGGCGTACATGGGATTATCCTGCCCCTGGCACACACAGTCGAAGTAACCCCGGCAGTCGTCAACGCTTCTTCAGGTGCATCTGAACATTTATATATCGTTCAGGCCAACCTGGTACAGGCAATTGAAACTCTCAAGAAAGCTGGCGTCTGGGTCGTCGGTCTGGATGAAAGCCCCCGCTCCCAAACACCCGATCAGGTCCGCTTGGACGGTGCGCTGGCAGTTGTGGTCGGCTCAGAAGGTGAAGGTATCCGCCAGCTTGTACGCCAGAAATGCGATTTCATGCTGCGCCTGCCCATGCGCGGACAGATCGAATCGCTCAACGCTTCGGTTGCAGGTTCGATCGTCTTATTCCTGGCTTCACAGGCCCGCAAAACAGCAGGCTGATCCCCAGCTTGGGGCGCATGCCACGATTTGCTAAGCAAATCGTAGCGGCCCCTACGGAGAGACCATGCAAATTTTCGACCGCATAAAAAAATCTGCCCGGGTTTTTCTTAAGGGTGAACCAATCACCCACAAACGAGCGACGATTCCGGCCATAACCACAGAAGAGGTGGCCGAAATGCGCCAATTCTTTCAGCGTGAGAAATTTTTCATCCTCGGTCATGCCCGTTCCGGCACAACGCTCCTGGCGCGGTTGATTCGTCTGCACCCCGAAATCCATTGCAACTGGCAGGCGCATTTTTTCACGCGTGAACCCTTCTTAAAATCTCTGGTGGATAGCCCGGAAGTAGCAGAATGGCTTGGGCGCAAATCCAACCGTTGGAATCAGGGCCGTGACCTTTCGCCTTTGGTTATACGCGCTGCTGCAGATTTCATCCTTGAACGGGATGCTGCCCGTGAAGGCAAGCGCATCGTGGGTGATAAAAGCCCCTCCAGCCTGATTCATGGACAGGCCGTACGGGATATGTCTGCTGTCTATCCGGACGCATCCCTCATCTACATCATCCGTGATGGCCGGGATGTGTTGATCTCCGAACGCTTTCGCAATTTCGTAGAAGACTCTAAATTTCTATCCGCCGAAGACAAACGCATCATTGAAGACCTGAAAGTTGACCAGAAGCCTTTTACCGATGGGCGCCGCTCGATCTTCACAGATGCTTTTATCCGCCGGGCTGCTGCAGGCTGGGTTGCCAACTTGCGTGAAACAGATGAAGAAGCCCACCGTCTGTATGATGAGCGGTATTTTGCGCTGCGTTACGAAGATTTGCTAGCCACACCCTTTGATGAAATGCAAAAACTCTGGCAATTCCTGGGTGTAACAGTCTCTTCTGAATTGGAAAGCACCATAATGCAGGAACTAAGCTCCAACCCGGACGAAGAATGGCAGGCTAAACGAAACGACTCGATTGCTTCCTTCCTCCCCAAGGGAAAAGCTGGCAACTGGCGCAATATGTTCACAAAAAATGATCAGCAAATATTTAAAGAAGCTGCTGGCGAAATGCTAATCAAGTGGAAATATGAACAGGATATGGGTTGGTAACTCAATAAGCAGGAAGTTGCCACCCCGAAGCTCGAAAATACATTCCCGTGCAGATATCGGGAGCATTCAAACATCAGGACATCCCATGAAAATTTTAATTGCCGGTCTCGGCTCCATCGGACGCAGACACTTTCGCAACCTGGTCGCACTTGGTCAAACTGATCTTGTCCTTTATCGCACCCATAAAGCCACCCTTCCAGATGATGAACTGGCCGGCTACCCGGTCGAGACAGATCTGGCTCAGGCCCTGAAAAAGCA
This sequence comes from uncultured Anaerolinea sp., assembly GCA_964462245.1. Classification (GTDB taxonomy): domain Bacteria; phylum Chloroflexota; class Anaerolineae; order Anaerolineales; family Villigracilaceae; genus UBA5195. The sequence goes on along the minus strand of CAYWXS010000057.1, from coordinate 5,216 downwards.
CCAACCACAGGCTGTGATTGTTTCAAACCCAACCGCGCTTCACATGGAGATCGCCATTCCGGCTGCCCAGACCGGCTGTGCTATTTTGCTGGAAAAACCTATCGCCGAAAACCTGAATCAGGCCACAATACTGCGCGAAACTGCCACCCGGACTGACAGCAAAATCCTGGTGGGCTTCCAGTTCCGTTATCACCCCACCCTGAACAAAGCCCGCGAGTTGATCGCGACAGGTACCCTTGGCCAGGTCCTGAGTGCGCATGCGCATTGGGGTGAGTATCTGCCCAACTGGCACCCCTGGGAAGACTACCGCCAAAGCTACGCCGCCCGCGCCGACCTGGGTGGAGGGGTCATCGTAACTCTTACCCACCCGCTTGATTATTTGCGCTATTTATTGGGTGAAATTGATGCCCTCTGGTCATTTAATGGACACATCTCACCATTGGAGTTAAACGGGGTGGAAGATGTGGCCGAAATTGGGCTGAAATTCGCCTCTGGTGCCATCGGTGGAGTACATGTCAATTATTTCCAACGTCCACCCGTACATCGACTGGAAATTATCGGCACCAGTGGCACCCTGCGTTGGGATAATGCCGATGGCTTGCTGACCCACTACCAGATGCCAGATGAATTTGGCGTCATCAGCGCACAACCTTCCGCTGCACAGGTACACCTATACCCGCTTCCAGACGATTTTGATCGTAATCATTTATTTATTGCCCAAACACAACATTTTCTGCAGATTGCCCGCGGAGAAGCTGAACCCATTTGTACGCTTGAAGATGGCATCCGTGCCCTGGAACTGGCAATGAAGGCTAAAAATTCCAATACCTAAGCAAGCGCCGGAACTAACTTTGCATTAATAATGACCGAAACCACGATCAACTGGAAAATCCGCCGGAATTTACAGGAGATTCTGTAAAAAAGGCTCAAATTCTCTTTTTCAATGTAGAAATGTAGGGGAATCATCGAACTGAGTCTGTTCTCAACCCTGATATAATAGCGACTTGTGCAAAATTCAGTTGTTGAATATTGAATATTCAAGGAGATCGTCGAATGTCGAAAGCGAATTTAATTTCACCTTACGGCGGCCAGTTGGTCAACCTGGTTGTCACCGGTGCTGAGCGTGAAGCACTGCTCGCCCGCGCGCCAAAACTGCCTTCCATCAAAATCAGCATGCGCAATTTATGCGATCTGGAACTGCTCGCAACGGGTGGTTTCTCACCGTTAAATACCTTCATGGGAAAAGCAGATTATGAACGTGTCTTGCATGAGATGCGTCTGGCGGATGGCACTCTGTGGCCCCTGCCTATTACCCTGACTGCTGACCCCAAAGAACTGCCAACCGTGGGAGATGATGTCGTTCTGCGCAACAGTAATAACGATGTAATCGCCATCCTGACACTGGACGAAGTCTATCACTGGGAAGCAGATAAAGAAGCTGCCCTGGCATACGGCTCCACCGATTCAAAACACCCGATGGTCTCCGAAATGGGTCGCTGGGGCAAAGTTTGTATCTCCGGACCACTCAAGGTTATCAACCTGCCCAAATACTATGACTTCACAGAACTGCGCCGCACACCCGTTGAAGTTCGCCAAATGCTGGAAGAAATGGGCAACGATAACGTTGTAGCATTTCAGACCCGCAACCCGCTGCACCGCATCCACGAAGAACTGACCAAGCGCGCAGCCGCCCAGGTCAAGGGTTCACTTATCATACACCCAGTGGTGGGGATGACCAAGCCCGGCGACGTGGATCACTACACCCGTGTGCGCATCTACAAAGCACTGGTGGAAAACTATTACGACAAGAACAGCACAACCCTCAGCCTGCTCCCGTTGGCCATGCGTATGGCTGGGCCCAAGGAAGCTGTACTACACGCCCTAATTCGCCGCAATCACGGCGCCAATTACTTCATCGTCGGGCGTGACCACGCCGGCCCTGGAAAAGACTCAACTGGCAAGCTCTTCTATGGCCCGTATGATGCCCAGGAAATGATGAAACAATACGAAGCAGAAATCGGGGTCAAAATGATCCCCTTTGAAGAACTGCTCTATCTGCCGGATGAAAACCGCTACGTGGAAGCCAAGGATGTACCTCAGGGTGCCAACGTGCTCAACATCTCTGGAACCCAGGTCCGTGATGATTATCTGGCCAAGGGCAAATTACTGCCCGAATGGTTCACCCGTCCCGAAACAGCCGAAATCCTGCGCGAAATGTACCCTCCACGCAACAAACAGGGTTACTGCATCTGGTTCACCGGTCTAAGTGGCTCAGGTAAATCTGCCACCACTCAGGTGTTGACTTCTCTATTGCTCGAACGTGGTCGCGAAGTTGCCATTCTGGATGGCGATGTAGTCCGGACAAACCTTTCCAAAGGCCTTGGATTCTCCAAGGAAGATCGTGACACCAACATCCTGCGCATCGGCTTTGTCGCCGGTGAAATCGTTCATGCCGGTGGCACAGTCATTTGCGCTGCCATCAGCCCCTACCGCTCCACCCGTGAAGAAGCCCGCAAGATGGTGGGCGAAAACTTCGTCGAAGTCTTTATGGATACCCCGGTTGAAGTTTGTGAACAACGCGATGTCAAAGGCCTGTATGCCAAGGCACGTCAGGCAATGGCAGATGGCAAACCGATGGGCTTTACCGGCGTGGATGACCCGTACGAATCACCGGTATCTCCCGAAATCAGTCTGTTGGGTTCTGGTGTGACTCCTGAAGATAACGCCCGCAAGATTATTGCTTACCTCGAAGATCAAGGCTACCTGCTGAAAGCCTAAATTAAATTTTGCACCCTTGCACCTCTTTCCTGGTTCGTTTCGCAAAGCACAAATCAGTCCAGTGAAAGAGGTGCAGGAGTCAGTTGACACCCATGCCTGCACGCCCATTACGCATACCATTTACTCTCTTGCTTGTCATGCTCGCTGCCGGCGCAATGGCAACTGTATATATTGCCACTCCTGTAGGTGTCGGGTTGGCAAACGACTCCGTCGCCTATATCGCTGGGGCTCGTTCCATCCTGCAAGGGACAGGTTATAGTGATATCTGGCTGGACAGCTCACTCGAAGCAATCACCCACTATCCACCCCTTTTATCGCTCAGCCTGGCTGGTATTGGGTTGTTTGGCATCGATCCACTGCGGGGCGCGCGCATTCTGAATATTTTCCTATTCGGCACCAATACCTTGTTGATCGGCATATTGGGTTGGCGCAGCACCCGCTCCCAAATTGCAGGGTTGTGGTTGGCAGCACTTTTCATGCTCAACGCTTCCCTGATCCGAATCCATGTTTTTGCCTTGAGTGAACCGCTTTACCTGTGCCTGAGTTTACTGACCTTTCTGTGTGCTGATCTATCCCAAGCTTCGCGAAGCGCTGGGATTACTCCACCAATGGATATCTCCAGCGAACCAATAGAAACAAAACAAAAAATGCTCTGGCTCGTGCTTTCTGGGTTGACGGCTGGTCTGGCATTTTTAACACGTTATTCGGCACTGGCTTTACTTCCCACGATTGGCCTGGCCTTGTTTTTACGCGAAGCCACCTTCCGGCGAAAATCCTGGCGCGAACAGCTGAAAACCAGCGGGTTGTTCCTGGCAGGAGCTCTCCCACCCATGTTTGTCTGGTTTCTGCGCAATAAATTAGTCGCCGGAAATGTAACGAATCGCACTTTTCAATACCACCCAATTACATCTGAGAATATTCAACCCGGGTTTTATAATTTTTCACAGTTCCTGATACCCTTTCAAGAACTGTCCTGGCGCCAGGGTTTGCTAAAATCCGGTTTGCTAGAATTTGGACTGATCCTGCTTGGGCTGGCTCTGCTAATATGGTTGGTAATTCGCAGTTGGCAAATGCTGTTCCAACCTCAAAAAGATCAACCGCAAATAATTACGTTAACAACAATTCTGTATACATTTGGCTATCTTGGCGCAGTTTTGTTTTCAATGAGCTTCTTTGATGCCAGCACTAAGTTTCAACCCCGCATCCTTGCACCCATCTATGTCACCGGTATGTTACTGTTCATCACCAGTGCAGCCTGGTTGTGGCGTCTACCCTACACGAAACAACCCGGCGTACTTCACGAAAAGCTTGATATTTCGCGAAGCGGGGCTCGGAGCAGTCTCGCCCGGCAAGGTTTTGTAATCCTTCTGGCATTGGTCACGCTGACCGTTTCTGCTTTTGGAGCCAACCGCCTTGTAACAGAATTTCAAACTGCCGGGCAGGGTTATGCCTCCTGGAAATGGCATGACTCGCTGGTTATGGCAAGCCTGCGCAACCTTGCGCCGGAAATAGCAATTTACACCAATACCCCTCCCGCTGTATATCTGGTCAGTGGGCGTGCCAGCCGGGTCATTCCCTCAAAACTCGACCCGGTCGATCAGCAACTTCGCAGCGATTATGAGCAAAATGTGGCCCGTATGCGCGCGGATTTGACCAGTGGGCGGGCAGTCCTGGCTTTATTTGATACTGCATCGATTGAAGATGCTCACGGCACCAATGATTTTGACAAATTCATTGCCGGGCTGGATCTGCTCCAAAAAGCCCAGGGCGATGTTTTATACAGTATAAAATAAAATAGAATTGATTGAATCTGGAGAACTATCATGTCAAAAATTCAAGAGAAATTTGATCTAACCGGGCGCGTAGGTATCGTTACCGGTGGTGGCGGGATGCTAGGTTACGAGTTTTGCAAAACCCTGGCCGAGGCCGGCGCTTCGGTCGTAGTGGCTGACCTCAAAATGGAACACGCCGAACGAGCCGCGTCTCGCCTGATTGATGCAGGTTACAACGTTTTCCCTTTTCAACTGGATGTCACCAGTGTTGAATCAACCGGACAACTGGTTGCCGAAACAATCAAGCGTTATGGTCGCATTGACATTCTTGTAAACAGTGCCGCCCTGGATCCTAAATTTGACCCGGACGCCGCCGCCCTGGGTATTGCCCCCGGAGCCTTTGAAGATTATCCACTCGAGCAGTGGAACGCAGCCTTGAATGTCAACCTGACCGGCATGTTCCTCGTCACGCAAGCCTGCGCCCGGCAGATGGTAGCCCAGGGTAAAAAAGGCAGTATCATAAATATTTGCTCCACCTATGGGTTAAACGGCCCGGATCAACGCATCTACATCAAAGAAGGCAAACGCGTAGCCTTTAAACCGGTTTACTACACCACTACCAAAGCAGGCGTCATGGGCTTTACCAAATACCTGGCAGCCTATTAT
>CAYWXS010000056.1:0-41781 GCA_964462245.1 uncultured Anaerolinea sp. | reverse complement strand
ACTTGGGCTGGTCATATTTGCCTGCCTAACCATGACTTATTGAGAAGATACGAATTTTTCAGATATCGGGAATCCTATATTGTTGTATGCGTAATGGAGTAAGTCCTTCTGTTTCTTAATCTGCCGGGTTGTCGTATCGCGCCACGAAAAAATGTCATAAAAACAGAATAAATTTATCCGTTGTTAGAACCCTAGACCGGCGTAACATCGACATGCGTATAGTTGATTTGTGCAAGGTTAGCAAGTTGGATCAGACTGGGAATTGGCTGGTGACGGCGGCTATGAGCCAAATTGACCTATTTTGCAAGAGACAAAATTAATACTGACCGGGGCGATTAACGACCTGGCAGGCAATGATAATATCCAAAATACTACAACTGGTAGCGGTGCTCCAGTATTGAAGAATGGAATGATGGGACAGTGTATAAATTTCGATTTGGTTTAGAAATTATATAGAATTATGGTTGTAGAGTTTGAAGTATGAAGTCAAACGGTTTATTACGGTCACACACTAACTTACCGTCCACCAGTTCAAGCTCGGCTACTTGTATAGACGTACGCTTATCTGAGTATGGGTGGACCTCATCAAACCCGTAGTTATTTCCAATTATCCGATCGGGGTGTGTGAAGTAGAAGATAAAAGCTCGTTCGTTTTGAACAATTACATCTGCATGTAAACCTTGTGTCCCATCATCTGGTCGTTGACCTGAGCCAGAAAGAATATTTGCCTGGCGTTCCCAATGTTTGGCGTCTGCAGATCGGTAGACCCCCAGCCCTTGCCAGGGGTCCGTAATCATCCAATAACTCTCGCGCCAGAAAAATACGTTTGGTCCTTCATGCGCACAATCAGTGATTACTTCTCCGCTCAATCTCCAGGAATAGAGATCGTCACTGTTTGCCGCATATGTATGAGATCCATTGATTTCATCCTTGTACCACATTCTCCATTGACCCTCTGGCATTTGGAAAACGCAGGCGTCGATTACTTTGTTCGAAGATAAAGATAATGTGCTTTCATACTGCCAATCCCAAAGATTTGGACTGGTCATATGGATAATTTCCCGTGTTCCAGACCAATCATTTGGAATACCCGGGACATAACTTACATACATATGGTAAAGATTGTTATGCCAGATGAATTCGGGGACCCAAAAAGTATTCCTTCCTCGCTCGAATTCAAGACCTTCAAGGATACCCCGGTATACCCAGGTTTTACCTTGATCCACGGAACTGGCGATGCCAATATCTGTGCCATGCACCCAGGCAAACCCACGGCAGTTCACATTTGCCCGGCGGTTTGTGTATAGGAGCCACCAGGATTGCTCATCCCGATTCCATATCAAGGTAGGATCGGCTGCTCCATCGAAAATGGGATCCCGAAATAAAGGTGTGGGAGCTATGTTCATTAATGATCTCCTCGTATTTATAGTGTGAGTAAAATGAGAATTTCCCTCTAGAGTAATTATACGTGGGAAATTCTCTGCCTGTCAGCCGGTCATTTCAACCATTTTTAAAGGCGTTGGTAGAAGTTTTATCTTAAAGTAAATGAATACTGCGACCACCAGGTCGCAGTATTTGAGTGGATATTAGGTTTTCGTTGGAGTGGATGAGCTTATCTGGAATCCAATTAGTATTTTAACGATTTTTTACTGCGTGTTTTTTGCAATTCATTGACTGGAATACGGCGATTGATCAAGTCAAGGGACATTTCGATACTTTCTCGCGCTTCTTGAGGTGTGGTGGTGCCAATGACGACCATGTCTTGCTCCCGGATAGTATTCCACACAAATGAAAGCCCAACTATGGGAGGAAGTTTACCGGCGGCGAGGGGTTTGATGGTCATCACGGGTTTCTTAGCAGAATTGATTATTTGCATGACCCAATCAGCTTCGATTTGCATTAGGAATCCGGCAGCATTGTATATCTGGATGTAAGTTTCAACGTCTGCACCCTGGTCGTCGGCATATCCGATCGATTCGGGCATATGGGTTGAAAGACCTGGGATCATGCCGCGAGCTCGGATCATGCTGGTATATTTGTCGAGATCACGAATAACGCCAGCTCGACGGTCTAAGAGTGCATCTGTCACGCATTGATGCGGAAAACAGAAAGTCGCATTGGCTGCAGCACATGCGTCAAACACAGTCTCTGGGTTGTCTGCCTCTGGCGAATCCGGGTTCAGGCCGAAAGCCGGAGTATAAATTCGAATGATTTTTTTTCCATTGCGTTGTTCGGCCTCGGTTATGGATTCTTCCAGGAGTGGGGAGAGGGGTCCCATTACGGCGTCTATTCCGTATTCGAGAAAGGTTTCCAACATTGTTACAATACGTTGACGGGTTTGAAATTCTTTGATGAAATTATCTTTGGATAAACTGGTATGAGAATATCCAAGGAACCAGTTTGTGCCAACAATCAAACGCGGCAGGCTTACACCACCTACCATAGTTCTGGGAAAAATATTTGCCATATCACACCTCATTTTTCGTTTGGGTAATCACTGCGATTAGTATAAGATTACCACTATTTTACGCAAAAATTAATTGGGTTATATTTTTTTGAAAGCTAGAAACCCAGCGGTTTCTAGACTGAACTGACGAATCTTAATTGTCAGGGAAAGGTCAGGATATAATCATTTGCTGGCATAAAAAAAAATTTTTATCGGGCTGGTGATGATGAAAATCCTTTATTATGAAATAAATCAAAAATTGAGTGAAGGTCGTCTGCTTGCATCTTTGATCAACCTGGGGTTGAGCGAAGATGCTATTATTGCAAAAATCGCTTCCAATCCTGTATTTTTTGAAAATGGTATCAATCCGGAACAATACATCCGGGGAATGCTGGAATGCTTGGATTCTGAAATTGCTGGTATTGACCTAATTCCATTGAAACGTTTTCAAGAATATTTAAAAGGTTCTGTTATCAGTGGAAAATTTGCTAACAAGATGGGTAGAATAGTTGATACGCTTATCGAATCTAAAGAATTGGTCACCACACTAAGTAATAAGTCTATTCTCGATCCAATAGGCATATCGATGCAATCCTTTGTGGAGCTGCTGGCATATGCCCATGGATTGGATATATTAAATATTGGATCGATCTTTACTTTGTCATTACCGCTGACTTCTGATCAAAATCGGGAAAGTAAACTGATCGAATCTATCTATCAAATCTGTCAGGTTAATGTCACTCCACAAATGACTGCTGAAAAATCTATTACATGGGTGGCTGCGGCGATTCTTGCAGTTCTTGGTGAATTTCAAATCCCGCCTTTTCGATTTGTCCAATCTGGAAATATTGGCATGGGCAGTAGCCTGAAGTCAATAAATGTAATTTTGGGTGAATTGGAGATTGCTGAGGATAAAGAAAATGTGCTTATTCAGACCAATATTGATGATATGAGCCCACAACTGTTGAGTTACGCCATTAATCGTTTATTTGAAGCAGGGGCCTTGGATATTTATCAAGTTCCGATTTCAATGAAAAAGAATCGGATGGGAATTCAGTTGAATGTTACTGTCCGGAGGAGGGATGAAGCCAGGTTGGCAAATTTACTTCTGATGGAGACTACAACATTGGGAGTGAATGTCCGTCTGCTGGATCATCGCTACCATGCGGTAATCCGGATGATCGATGTCGAAACAAAATATGGGAAAATTCCTGTAAAGCAAAAATTTGTAAATGATATTTTGATTCAATCCAAGCCTGAATATGAGGCGGCTGCGAAAATTGCTTCAGAATTTCAAGTTTCAATGGAAGAGATTTATAATCAGGTTGCTAGACAACTGGATAGAAGAAACGATATGGTGTAAAGCCATATTTTTTATAAAAGGAGAAAAATGAATAGCAGAGAAAGTTTTGTAAAAATGTACACCAGCCAAATAGCTGAAGTTCTGAGCGCTTTACCTGAAGATAAGTTTATTGAGATTAATAATGTTTTGCAGGATGCCAGAGAGACAGGCAAGCAAATATTTGTAGTTGGAAACGGTGGAAGTGCAGCTGCAGCTTCACATATGGTTTGCGATTTTGGGAAAAACACCCGCGAAGTAGGAAAAAATCGTATACGTGCGATTTGCTTAAACGACAATATCCCTTCTGTAATGGCTTACGCGAACGATGAGGGCTATGAGGTTATCTTTTCAGAACAATTACTTGCTTTGGGCAGACCGGGCGACATATTAATTGCGATCAGTGGGTCTGGAAATTCTGGAAATATTTTGAAAGCTATAGAGACTGCTCGGCAGATGGAGATTAAGGTGATTGGGCTGACAGGGTTTAAGGGCGGGAAGATGAAAGAATTGACTGATATTTGTTTGATTGTTCCCAGTGATAGCATGGAAATGATCGAAGATATCCACCTGATTATCAACCATATCCTGGCTGGCCTTTTACGCGGCGCTGTAATGTATGGCCATTAAATTGAATTGATCGGGATAAGACATGGAAGATCTGGTGCTTGCTCTTGATTTCGGAGGAACGAAGCTTGCTGCGGCAGTTGTAGACTTGGGAATGGAAAAAATTGTCGGTCCCGTTATTCGACAACAAACTCCGGTTATTGAAGGTGCTAGTGGTACGCTTGATGCAATGATCGACTGTGGACGAAAAGCGATCAAGGCTTTTAATTCACAAACCCCGATCAAGGCTGTTGGAATAAGCTTTGGAGGTCCCGTGAGCAATGATCGTCAAAGCGTATTACTTTCGAACCATGTTGAAAACTGGAATGGTGCTCCACTTGTAGCTGAGATTAGCCAGGCGTTCCAACTACCAGCCGCAATGGATAATGATGGTAACGTGGCAGCTCTTGGAGAGTGGTGGTTTGGTGGACATCGCCACCTGGATAACCTGATCTATATTCAAGTTAGTACTGGAGTTGGTGGTGGATTTATTTTCAATCGCCAACTTTATCGAGGCTCAGGTCTTGCTGGAGAAACGGGACACTATATCGTTGACTTGAGTGGCCCGCGTTGTGCATGTGGACGGTATGGCTGCCTGGAAAGCGTTTGTTCAGGTTGGGCGATTGCACGGGATGGTCGTGAAGCAATTTCAGAAGGATCTACAAATTCACCTTCTCTGGTGGCGTTGAGCAAAAATAATCCAGAGGCAGTAAACGCTGCAATGGTGTTTGAAGCTGCCCGTTGGCACGATCCAATTTGTGAATCAATAGTTCATAGAGCATTGAACGGTCTTTCCATAACGATTGTAAATCTGATCACCTGCCTTGATCCTCAGGTAGTGGTCCTGGGAGGAGGACTTACCCGTTCCAGGGATATATTTGAGGAATATTTGTTCCCGATTGTTCAGGAGCGGATGCATCCTTTTTTCAATGGACGTTGTCAAATCGAAATTTCAACGCTGGATGGAAACGAGCTTCTTTTGGGAGCTGCATTGCTTACTCAAGATAGAAGGGTGGTGAATTAAATAAGGAAACCCTGTTTGAATTTCAAACAGGGTTTCCTTATTTAAACAGGAGAATTAAAGGAAGAAAATCGCAGCGAGGAAAATAATTTTCAGATCAAAACTTCAGAAAGTTGTTTGTCGAGATCATTATCGCTGGCGTTGGCATCAAATCCTTTAAATAGATACCAATCTTCAACAAGTTCTGCATAATCGCCGGGTTCGATCGTAGTTACTGGAGATAATGTTTCCAGCTCCACACATTTGTGGTCTGCATAAATTTCAAGGGCACTGTTCTCATCCGGATAGGCTTGGTTTTCGATAAAACAGCTTTTCTTTATAAATGCTTGATCAGCAAGAATATATGCTAACCAACCCCGGGAACGGGAAATCCCAATTTTTTGCGGATTTGGTTTGGAGGGATCCTGTTTAAAAGTAATTAATTTTGGTCCAAAATTCCAGCGAGTATCTTTCATATCTGTATAAGCCCAAAGATTAAGTGATGTTTGAGCCTGGAGGTTGTCGTCGTGTGATCCGCGAGGAGGTAAGGGCAGGATGGCCTTTCCCTGTGTTGCCATAACTGAAACGGCCCAAAGTGCTAAACGGATATCAAAAAGGCTATGGTTGCGAATACGGTGAGTAACCTGAACATGGGTGTTTAGTGGATCCAATCGAACTTCGATCTCTTTTTGCAATTGGGTTGGTGCTTCCATCGTTTGCTGGATAAGGACTGAGTTATTGGTCTGTTCAATCTTAACCGGGTCATTGTCAGGCAGATAAGTACGTGCGAAAACTTCAGGTCCATGCCAAAGTCGATGGCCACCATATGAATGCCATTCTTTTCGGTTGAGGTCCAGTTTATGAGCAGGAAATTCGGCAAATTGATTCTTTTCACCGATGGAAGCATACCGTATCAAACGGGGACCAAATTCGAAGGGAATAACCAATTCAACAAGTTCGTTTTTGATTGAAAGACAATGTCCCCAACTATGTTCTGAGAATTCATTTAAATTTATCATCTTGTGCTCGTTGTGTAAATTATCCAATTCGCTTAATCGTAAATTATTGTTTGCTAACTTCACTAAAAGCCGCATCAAAAGCCTGGGTGGAAGGTTCGAAATTGATTTTTTTTATAAAGCCAAGTGCATCCTGCGCTCCCCATTCTCTTTCCATACCGCTATCTTCCCATTCGATGGACAGTGGGCCAGAGTAATTGATTTGGTTTAACTTCCTAATCAGCTCATCCCAGCGGATATCTCCATGGCCTGGCGAGACAAAATCCCATCCCCGTTTTGGGTCTCCAAAAGCTAAATGAGAAGAGAGAATACTATTCCTTCCATTAAGCCGAACTTTTACATCCTTGATATGAACGTGGAAAATACGATCTGAAAAAACATCCAGAAATAGCACAGGATCTATAAACTGGTGGACAAGGTGACTGGGATCAAAATTTATGCCGAAACTTGGATGGGCGTTTACCGCCGCCAGGGCACATTTCATGGTGTATATATCGTAGGCAATTTCAGTGGGGTGAACTTCAAGGGCAAAACGTACGTCGCAGGCTTGGAAAGTATCCAGAATAGGCAGCCAACGCCTTGCAAAATCCTGGTAACCATCTTCTACATCCTGCAGACTGGTTGGGGGAAAGAAATACAGCTTTGACCAGATACTGCTTCCAGTAAATCCATTGACCGTTTTTACCCCGAATTTCTGTGCTGCAAGTGCAGTTCGTTTCATTTCTTCACTTGCTCGCTGTCGTACTCCTTCAGGGTTTCCATCCTGCCATAACCGGGAAGGTAGAATACGTTTGTGACGTTCATCGATTGGGTCACAAACACATTGACCTACCAGATGATTGCTGATGGAGAAACACTTTAGTTGATATTTTTCTAAAAGGTCAAGTTTATTCGTAATATAGGAATCACTCTCCAGAGCTTTTTCAACGTCAAAATGGTCCCCGCCGCAACTTAGTTCGAGACCATCAAAGCCCCAGGTTTTAGCTTTTTGGGCTAAAGCTCCAAGGGGAAGATCAATCCATTGACTGGTACATAAGGTGAGTTCTCTAGTCATATAGCCCTCCACGTAAATTATTTTGCTTTAATTGATTGAGTATCCGAAATTTGGATACCTATATTGAGTAATTCATGGGTTTCATCAAAACGTTTTTTTAGCTGACTGCATGTAGCGATGCCAGTTGTGCCAATTTGTTGAATGATGATGGATGCAGTGATATTACCTATAATGGATGCTTCGATCAATGATGCTCCCACACTCATGGCAGCCCCTGCGGAAGCCAGGACACTATCTCCAGCCCCAACGATATCTATTGGTCCAGTGACTGGAATGGCTGGGATCCTGACTGATCTGAATTGGTCTGTCACCTGTAAACCTGCTTCTCCGAGAGTCAAGATGATGGGTTTGTGATAATACTCGAAGAGTTGAAGGCTAATTTGGGAAATAAATTCTGGTGAGGGATTTGGGTCTTTGGTCCCAAACATTTTAGAGGCTTCGACAACATTAAATTTGACGATGGTATTCTTGAAGAGGCTCATATAATCACGAGAATCTGCCATGATTATCGTGTTTGGGTATTGTAGGGCTAAATCTGCCAATTCGGTACGAACGGCATCCGTGATAACTCCGCAATTTTTGTTTTTAGCCTGATCGATGATCAATACAGCATTGACCTCGGGCGTTAACTTTCTCAGGGACTGGATCAGTTGTTTTTCATGATCTGGTTGAAGTGGTAGACGATTTTTTGTATCCAGGCGGGATTGCTCAGTTTCATGCCCGTTTTCCAAAAGCATAGGCTTGGTGTAAGTCGGTGTAAACCGATCAGGAAATATGGCAAAATGGTCGAGGTTGACACCAAGATTGTCCAGACTTTTCCGAAGTTCATAGCCATGGCCGTCATCCCCTGAAAAGCCAATCGCAGAAACGGGTATATCCAAAGAACGCAATATATTTGTTACAGTCCCGGCAACCCCTGGACTCTTGCGTGTAGAAACTACCTGAAGGGCTTCGAGAGCCGTTTCCAGGGAAATTTCGCTCAAATTTTTGTCAAGAATCAGATATTCATCCAGAAAATAATCTCCAATTACAGCGATATTGGAGTGGGAAAATTTTGATGTAATTTCTGTAAAGCGTTCTTGACTTAAATACTTATCCAGCATGGATCTGCTCCAGTTTTTCGATAACCAGATGGTAAAGGTTTGGGAAAGTATCTTTATGATTTCCGCGAATGTAGTGACTCGTTCCACCATCCTGAACTGTGCGAACCAAAATAGTTTTATAAGGACGAAAATAATAGCGTGCTGTGTATTTGTCCGCTTCCTTATGCACGTCTTCGCCTAAATCCACCATATCAAATACAGCAGTTGTAAATTCAGAGATTTTTTCCCCTTTTTGATGTGCAACATTGCGTGCCATCGAAAGGGCTTTTAGATAAACTTCTGGTCCCATCACCTGTGTTCCATAATTTAGAAATACACCATGTTGTAGGCCTGTGATGGATTGAGTAAAGATTAGGAAATCACGATAAGATGTATCTCCAAAGGCAGCGCCATTCATATTCGGGTGTTCGTGAAGGATGTCCTGCCCAATTGATACATGCACAGTAACGGGTACTTGCAATCGATAGCCGGCTGCGAGAATACTGGATTTTCTATAAGGAAATTCCTGTTCTTCAATTGCTCTACCTACAACTTCGCCAAGACCCAATCCTTCTTGATATCCAAGCGAAACGAGATCATTTATCTCGCTGGTTTCCTGCCATAATCCAAATTGACCTTCCGTAATGTAGTGTGCAACACTTTCTGTGGTTGCTCCAATTTTTGCTAATTCAAAATCATGGATCACCCCGGCTCCATTAAAACCGATGTGGGTAATAATTTTTCGTTCCATGAGGTCGATAATATAGTTGGCATTTCCTTCACGAATAACATGTGCACCCATTAGCATTATCACCTTGGATCCCTTCAGGTGGGATTTGACGATAGCATTTGCTACTTCTTCCAACTCCTGGGAATGAAATTCAGGGACAGGGGCGTCCAAAGGTTTTACCACTTGAATACTTAGATCGTTAATTCGCTCTCCGAGAGGTTTGATTTTTAATTTGGAACGATCAAATATTGGGAATGGCATCTTAGCTCCTATAACTTTTGGTTCAAAAAAAAATTTATTAACGAATCTGTATCACGAAAATCCGGAATAATTAAATCTGCACCGGCTGCAATCAGGCGATTACGCTTCCACTCGTCGATACCGCAACGCTCAGCTTCATTTGTGGCGACTCCGACAGCTATGCCAGAAACAGATTTTGTATTTTCAATTTCCACGTAACCATCGCCAAAGCTGATGAATTCGTTGCCACTTAATTGATGGGTTTGGATGATTCTATCGATGACCATTTTCTTGCTGAAATTCTTGTAATCATCCTGGGCACCGGAAATTTCTTCAAAATATGGTGCCAAACCCAGCAATTCTGCTTCATGGATGACGTATTTTTCATCTGTACCGGACGCTAGAAAGCACTTTATCCCATTCGCGTGCAGCTTTTTGACAAATTCTATTGACCCAGGAACGGCCATCGATTCAGGCGAAGTTTTTTTTTGTTCGAGGTCCAGTATGCGATTCTTAATACGCTCCATCAATCGGTCGTGGTATTCATTTTTGTATAGCATTGGATCAAGCGGTGTTCCACCGCGTTTAGTAATCTCTTCTCCCAAGCGTATCATTTGATAAATTGTTTGTTTACCAGTTAATTCGGTTATGAATTTCCGAACAATCAGGGTAATTTCCTGTTCATCCTCATGTTGCGGGGTTCGCATAAGCAGCTCAATCATCATGGGAACCATAATGTTTTGCCAACCTTCGCGTATCAATGAAAGAGTGCCGTCAAAGTCAAAAAGTGCAAATTTAAAATTACCACATTCAAAGGGAGCTATAAGTTCAAACTTTTTATAATCAAGGTTATCGGTCATCTGAGTTTCCATTCACAAAGAAGAGTCTAATAAAAATATTATAAGCTAGTTGTTTTGCTTGCTAGAATCTGAGTTGTAACTAAATACTAAGAACATCGTATAATGAATGAACGAAGTTCTTAGTATTTTATTCGAACTAGGCTATTGTAATTACAAAGATCTTTTGTTATAACTACATTAGTTGTGCAATATGTCACAAAATGAATAAAGGATGACCGTAATTGACCTCGACAGAGAAGAATACTGTAAAGCATTTTGAATCTTTGCATGCTCCTATTTTGATGAACGGGGCGGAGGCGGAGATTATTCGTGCTTTACGCAGGCAAGGTAAAATCTCCCGGACAGAGATCTCCAATATTACCGGATGGTCAAAAGGTAAGACATCTCAGGAAATCCGAAGCCTTGTGGAAAAAGGTTATCTTGTGGAAGTAGGGGAGGGTGCATCGCAGGGTGGGCGTAGGCCTGGACTGCTTAGAATCAATGATCAACTGGGCTATTTGGTCGGAATTGATATAGGTGCCACTAGTATCGATACCGTTATGGCTGATGTTGGGGGAAAGGTCCTTCATCGTCGGTCTACTCCAGCAGACGTACGTCAGTTACCAGAGGAATTTCTTAGTCGTTGTAATAATTTAATCCTTGAGATGGTGAATTCACAGGGATGCAATAGTGACCAGATTTTGGGAATTGGGATTGGTGTTCCTGGTCCAGTCGATTTTACACATGGTGTTTTGATCGCTCCGCCGCTTATGCCTGGTTGGGAAAACTTTGTAATTCGTGACTACTTTAAGCAAACTTTTCAAAAGGCGTACGTTGTCGTCGATAATGATGTAAATATTATGGCGATTGGGGAACAACGTGCAGGCGACGGTTTGGAGATTGACCACTTTATTTTTATAAAAATTGGTACGGGCATTGGTTCTGGGATTATTTCTAACGGGAAAATTCATCGCGGAAGTAATGGTTGCGCAGGCGATATTGGACACATCTGTGTGGATAAACAAGGACCGATTTGTCGATGTGGAAATACGGGTTGTCTTGAAGCAATGGCTGCTGGACCGGCAATTACTGAGAAAGCAATGGATGCTGCGAAGAATGGCACAAGTATGTTGTTGCGCCAGATGATGGAAGCCAATGGCGGTTTATTACGCCCGGATGATGTTAACGCAGCATGTCGTGAAGGTGACCAGGCTGCATTGGAAATAATCCGTGCCAGTGGGCAGATGATTGGAGATGTGTTGGCCGGATTGGTAAATTTTTTCAATCCCAGCCATATCTTTATTGGTGGCGGCATTACGAATTTTGGTAATCACTTACTTGTGTCCATTCGTCGGGCAGTATTGAGGCGTTCCTTACCATTGGCAACGACACATTTATCGATAAATTTTTCCCGAATGGGTCCTGAAGCTGGTGTGACAGGAGCAGTCGCTCTTGCGCGTGAATATTTATTTGTTGTTGAAGGACAACCATTCTTCACTGTGTAGGACATGTAATTTTATGTGTACTATAGACTTCCGTAAATGAATGTAAAAAATGTTCAAATACGAGAATCTAGCTTGAATAATTATTCTTTAGAGAAAAGGAGGTGGTTGACGCAAGGTTTTGCAAGTTTTATTAAGTATATATTTCTGTTCCATAACAATTTTGAGGAGAATAATCTTGAAAAAGCTTTCTGTAATTTTGACTTTAGTTCTTGCAATCGCTATGATTGCTGGTTGTGCGCCCGCACCTGCAGCACCTGTTGCTACTGATGCTCCTGCTGTTGCTGTCCCCAGCGCCAAAGGAAAAGTTATGGGCATTATTATGCCCAATGCTGATCACGGTTTCACCGGTGAAAGCATTCAACACGCTGAAGCATTTGCAAAAGAATTGGCTGCAAAAGAAGGCTTCACTTATAAATTCTTGACTGCTGGCGAAACTTCCGAGCAGAATAACCAGATCGATACATTGATCAACGAAAAAGTAGACGTGATTGTGATGTGGCCTATCAATGGCGACGAACTTCGCTCTGCTGCCCAGAAAGTGATCGACGCCAAGATTCCGTTGGTCATCTACGATCGTTTGATCACTGGCTTCGAGCCAACAGTTGAGTTCATGGGTGACAACGTCACGATCGGCAAGATGAGCGGCGAATACTTCAACAAGTATTTCAAGGCCGACATTGATGCTGGTAAGGATATCAATATCCTTGAATTCAAGGGCGATCTGTCCACTGTTCCGACCCAACGCTCTGATGGATTCAAATCCACTGCTGCCAAGAACTTCAAGATCCTTCAATCCTTCACCACTGATTGGCAACGTGCCAAGGCAATGGATCAGATGGAAACATTCTTGAACACCAGCACACAGGCCGATATCGAGAGTATCAAAGCTGTCTTTACTCATGACGACGAAGTTGTTCTTGGCGTTTTGGATGCCATTGCAGCTTACCAGGGACCTGCCAAACTGGATATTCGTCTGGTATCAGGTGTTGGTGCCCGCAAGGAAAACCTGGATATCTTCCCCGAATTCAAGCAGAAATACAACATTGACCAGGTGACTTATGCTTTTTCACCAGCTATGATCCGCTCTGCTGTCCAACTTGGTGATGATATTTTGAATGGCAAGACTCCTTCCGGTTTGATTCTTGGACCGACAGTCGAAGTTGACAATACCAGTGCAGAAGCTTTCCGCACGAATGAAATCTATGTCACTCGTTACAGCCTGGCTGCGCCAGCTGCCGCTGCAACTGAAGTTCCCGCTGCTGCTGTTCCCAGTGCTAAGGGCAAGACTATGGGCATTATTATGCCCAATGCTGATCACGGTTTCACTGGTGAAAGCATCAAACATGCCGAAGCATTTGCAAAAGAATTGGCTGCAAAAGAAGGCTTCACTTATAAATTCCTGACCGCTGGTGAAACCTCTGAACAGAACAACCAGGTCGATACCCTGATCAACGAAAAAGTAGACGTGATTGTGATGTGGCCTATCAATGGCGATGAACTTCGCTCTGCTGCCCAGAAAGTGATCGACGCCAAGATTCCGTTGGTCATCTACGATCGTTTGATCACTGGCTTCGAGCCAACAGTTGAGTTCATGGGTGACAACGTCACGATCGGCAAGATGAGCGGCGAATACTTCAACAAGTATTTCAAGGCCGACATTGATGCTGGTAAGGATATCAATATCCTTGAATTCAAGGGCGATCTGTCCACTGTTCCGACCCAACGCTCTGATGGATTCAAATCCACTGCTGCCAAGAACTTCAAGATCCTTCAATCCTTCACCACTGATTGGCAACGTGCCAAGGCAATGGATCAGATGGAAACATTCTTGAACACCAGCACACAGGCCGATATCGAGAGTATCAAAGCTGTCTTTACTCATGACGACGAAGTTGTTCTTGGCGTTTTGGATGCCATTGCAGCTTACCAGGGACCTGCCAAACTGGATATTCGTCTGGTATCAGGTGTTGGTGCCCGCAAGGAAAACCTGGATATCTTCCCCGAATTCAAGCAGAAATACAACATTGACCAGGTGACTTATGCTTTTTCACCAGCTATGATCCGCTCTGCTGTCCAACTTGGTGATGATATTTTGAATGGCAAGACTCCTTCCGGTTTGATTCTTGGACCGACAGTCGAAGTTGACAATGCCAGTGCTGAGGCGTTCCGCACGAATGAAATCTATGTTACACGCTATAGCCTGCCTTAGGCTTAGCAAAAGATGTTTAGCAAGCTAACACTTAAGTGATAATAAGATTGACCGAACGTGTAATGTGCGTTCGGTCAATCCATATCCATAATATTTTCTAATCCAGGTCATTTCAATGTAGAATAGGCAAATCGCCCTGAACTGGAAAGGCAGGCACTATGATCTTAGAAATGAAGAACATCAGTAAGTCGTTTGGCCCGGTAAATGCCTTAGAAGATGTCAGCTTCACTGTTGGAGAAGCGGAAATCCATGGTTTGCTGGGGGAAAATGGTGCAGGCAAATCTACCTTGATGAATATTCTGGGTGGTGCGCTGCAGCCCACAGCCGGAAAAATCTTCATCGACGGAGAGCCGATTGAAGATATGAGTATTCATAAATCCAATGTGCTTGGTATTAAATTTATTCATCAAGAATTAAACCTGGTTAATCACCTGACAGTTTTCGAAAACCTTTTTCTTGGTCAGGAGATTGCTAATCGGGCAGGCTTTTTAGACCGCAAGGCAATGATTGCCCGGTCAAAGGATGTATTGAAACGAATTAAGGTTGATATTGACCCACTTGATGTCGTTGAGAGCCTGGAACCATCGCGTAAACAGTTGATTGAAATTGCACGTGCACTTCTATTTGAATCAAAGTTGATCATAATGGATGAGCCGACTACGGCTCTAACCAATAAAGAGATCGAGATTCTGTTTGATATTATGCGTAGTCTCAAGTCTCACGGTTTGAGTATTATATTTATCTCACACAAAATGCCAGAACTTTTTGCAATTTGTGAGAAGTATACAGTTCTCCGGGACGGGAAATTTATCGAGAGTGGTTATTTTAAAGACATTGACGAGCAAAAAGCCACCAACCTATTGGTGGGTCGAAGTATTGTTAATAGCCAGCACATTAAAGAAAATCTTAAAGGGGAAGTGGCAATGCAGGTGGAAGGATTAACTTGCAAAGGTCATTTTAGTGATATTAGTTTTGATCTTCATGCTGGCGAGGTTCTGGCTATCACTGGTTTGCATGGTGACGGACGTGGAGAACTTTCTGAGGCGTTATTTGGCGCGCGTCATGTGGATGCTGGTACGGTAACAGTACATGGAAAACGTCTTAAATTGGGGAATATTCGTGATGTCATGCGAGCTGGCGTAGGGATGGTTCCAAGAAATCGCAAAGAACGCTCAATTATTAAGGATATGAGTATTCTTAATAACCTTTCGATTGCTTTTTTTATTGCCAAGCATAATAAAATTTTTATTGATCAAAAAGAAGAGGCTGAGCGTTTCCGGCGCAATCAGAAGGTTACCAATATTCGTGTTGGTAACATGGATGATTACATTACTTCTCTAAGCGGTGGTAATCAGCAAAAAGTAATAGTTTCGCGCTGGTTGGAATTGAATTCTGAATTTTATATTTTGGATAACCCTACTCAGGGTATCGACGTAGGCGCAAAGTTTGAAATTTATAATTTGATCGACGAATTAGCCCGGTGTGGTAAGAGCTTGATTATTTTTAGCTCAGAATTTCCGGAGATATATAAGATTGCGGATCGTTGCCTGGTAATGTATGAAGGGCATATCAATGCCGAGTTGGACCGAGAGCACTTAACAGAAATCAATGTAATGTATTACGCCACCGGTGCGAATAAGGAAGGAATCAATGGAAAAAATATCAAGCAACCCGTTTAAAAATTTGACCTGGGAAAAAACCTGGACTTTCGTCAGCAAATATTCGTATGTTGTTTCGTTTCTCGGTTTGCTGACAATTGCTACCCTTATCAACCCGCGTTATTTTTCATATGCAAATCTTTCCACTTTGTTGCTACAGGCCTCGATCAAGGGGATTATCGCACTCGGCATGGCCATATTAATCATTGCGGGCATGATTGATCTATCAGTTGGTTCTATTGTGGCATTAGTTGCTGGACTGGGAGTAGTTGTACTCAATGCGACAGGAAACCCATGGCTTACCCTGACATTTTGTATGGTGTTTGGAGCGTTATTGGGAACGGTCAACGGTTTGTTGGTCACGCTTGGAAAAATTGCACCTTTCATTGTTACTCTTGCAACCATGAGCGCATACCGTTCGATTATTGTACAGCTTGGGCAGGGTGGACCATTCAATGTTAATAGCGATATTTTGCCCTGGTTTCGCATGATTGCGGCTGGAAATGTTTGGGGCATACCAAACCTGGCGTTGATTTTCCTGTTTATTATGATTATTGTAGCGGTTGTGATGGCACGGACAAAATTTGGCCGATATGTTTATGCTGTTGGGTCAAATGAACAAGCTGCCCGCCTGGCGGGTATTAACGTAAACATGATTAAAACATTGTGTTTTACCATAACTGGTCTGCTGGCAGGTGTTTCTGCATTCCTATTAATGTCACGCCTTACTTCAATCACTGCTCCGAATGCAGGTACTGCGTTTGAACTGGATGCCATCGCAGGTGTTGCAATCGGTGGGATTGCCATGACTGGTGGGCGAGGAATGATTGCAGGATCGTTTATGGGTGCGCTAATGGTCCAGATGATTGAAGGTGTTTTGATAGCTGCTCGCATTCCGCCGTTTTTAAATGGCCTGGTCAAGGGTATTATCATTATATTTACAGTCTTATTACAGCGTAGAAAGAGCAATAATTAAAAAGGGTTTTCAAATGATTTACAAATTGAGAGAGTTGAACTGGTTAAATATAAAATATAATAAAATTTTGTGATACAAAGGCTTTTCATATTAATTACTGGATTGTCATTATCTTCTAGATTAATTTAATCAATAAATTTCATGAAAATGGAAGTGACATGGCAATCAACTCGAATGTGGTAAATATAAATCCGTAAAATTTTTTGTGGTGATTAATAACATTTAAAACATAATGAGGTTTGTCCATGTCAGAAGATGGGAAATTGAAGGTTGGGGTTGTTGGGCTGGGATTTATTGGACCTGCGCACATTGAGGGGATTCGTCGCCAGGGAGTGGAAGTACGTGGGATCGCAGAGTATTCTTCCGAGCTGGCACGAGATAAGGCTGAGCAGCTTAATATTCCCTTGGCTTATCCCACCTACGAAGATATGTTGAAAGATCCCGAGATAGATGTTGTTCATATCTGCTCGCCGAACTATCTACATTTCCCCCAGGCAAAGCAAGCACTTTTGGCAGGGAAGCACGTGATTTGTGAAAAGCCATTGACGATTACATCCGCTGAAGCTAAGGAATTGGTAGAACTGGCCAAAGAAAAAAAACTGGTGAATGCCATAAATTTTAATTTGCGGTTTTACCCGGTTAATTTTGAAGCCAGGCATTTGGTAAAAAATGATGATATCGGTAAAGTTTTTATTGTCCAGGGCTCTTACCTGCAGGATTGGTTACTTTTCCCCACAGATTGGAACTGGCGTTTGGACACAGATCAGGGTGGATCACTTCGCGCAGTAGCTGATATTGGATCGCATTGGATCGATCTTGTGATGTTCATTACCGGTCTAAAAGTAACCGAAATTTTTGCTGACTTAAAAACCTTTTATCCGATTCGAAAAAAGCCTGTATCACGAGTGGAAACTTTTTCAAATAAAGAACAAAGTACTGCCATTGAATATGAGGATAAAGCTGTACAGACAGAAGATTATGGCTCGATTTTGCTTCGATTCGAAAATGGTGCCAAGGGTATTTTTTCGGTTTCCCAGGTTAGTGCTGGTCGTAAAAATCGTTTGTTTTATGAAATTGATGGTTCAAAGTCTGCAGTTTCCTGGGATTCAGAACATCCAAATGATCTGTGGATAGGGCATCGTGATCGGCGAAATGAAATTTTGATCAAAGATCCTACTCTTATGAGTGGTGAAGGGAAGGCGATTGCATCATATCCTGGTGGGCATGCCGAAGGTTTTCCGGATACTTTCAAACAGCTTCAGAAAAAGGTTTACGCGTATATTTTGAAGAAGGATTTTTCAGCAGAACCTGATTTCCCAACTTTTAAAGATGGCTATCTCTCTTTGATTATAGAAGAAGCAGTCTTAAAAAGTTCGCAAACTGAAACTTGGGTAAAGATAGTTGAATAAGGAGGTAGTATGAAATTAGGTTTCTTAACCGCCGGATTACCCACCAGTACTCTTGAACAAGCCGCCAAGTGGGGAGCGGAAAGTGGTTTTCAGGCTATTGAAATTGCCTGTTGGCCAGAAGAAAAAGCTACGCGTCGTTATGGAGGTGTTACTCATATCGATGTGACAACCCTAACCAAATCCAAGGCTTTGGAAATTCGCAAAATGCTGGAAGGGTATGGTCTGACTATTTCATCTTTGGCCTATTATCCCAACCCATTGCATCCGGACGCCGAGCACCGAGAAATTGTTATTAATCATTTAAAAAAAGTTATCGAAAGTGCTGCTTTGCTTGAAGTCCCGGTAGTGGGAACATTTGTTGGTAAGGATAAGAATAAAACTGTTCCGCAGAACCTTGAGGATTATGCCAAAATCTGGCCACCGATTGTTAATTTTGCCAAGGACCGGAATGTAAAAATTGGGATAGAAAACTGTCCTATGCTTTTTTCGTACGATGAGTGGCCTGGAGGCAATAACCTGGCTTCCACGCCAGCAATCTGGCGTAAAATGTGGGAAATCATCCCAGATGATAACTTTGGGCTGAACCTGGATCCTTCGCACCTCATTTTGCAAATGATTGATTATGAGCGAGTTATTCACGAGTTTGGCAGTAAGATTTTCCATGTCCATGCCAAGGATATGCATATCGATCGAGATGGTCTTTATAACCAAGGCGTGCTTTCCCAGGGTATGGGATGGCAAATTCCTCGCCTCCCCGGTCTTGGCGATATGGATTGGTCAAAATTCTTTGCTGCCCTGACTGCTGTTCGTTATGATTATGTTGTCAGCATTGAGCATGAGGATCGAGTTTTCGAAGGTGATGAAGATCTTGTCAAGCGTGGTTTTTATATTGCACGGGATGTGTTAAAACCGTATATTCATTAAATTGCCATATAAGTACGACTTTTTCAAATATAGCAATTTCCGTTGAGAAAGTATTGTTTTGGACGTGGTTTATTTATAGTGAGAATGCGAGTATGCTGTTCTGGATTGAGCTAATCTAATATATTTTTTTGTGAAGTGGAAAATAGTTGTCTATGTTTTATCTTTGAAATGTGATTATGCGTCCACTAAAGGCCGGTGCAAATCGTTCTATTTGTATACGAGCACCGGCTTGAAGTTCTTTTCTTCTTCCAGAGGGATTGTTTATAAAGAAGGCTAGTGGTCCATTTTCATCGTATTCAGCCCCCATTATTACAATCAAATGTCCACCCTTTTTTGTGATATCCAATCGGTCATCACCTATTTCATATGATACTGATGCGGTAACAATACTCCCCTGTTTTAATAATTTAATAATTTCACTTTCGTTGGCGGCTTTTGCTTCGGCGATAATTCCAAATTTTCGAGCAAGAATAGCCAAAGAAGAATGGATCCAGCCTACCTCCTCGGCTTTATTGTTAGCATCATATCGAATAAGATAGCCATCATTTTCAAGGCCTATACGTACCCAATCCATGATTGTTAGTTTTGGTCCGCCCAGGGCTTCAATGCACATTTTTAGGCAAGCGATACCACATGCTCTATCCATCCAATAGGCATATTCTTCAGGTGTTTTTGCACCACTTTCGGCCCAGCGCGGATCCAGGGTTGGATCGAACCCGTGCACAAATATATCCTGGGCTAGTTCAGGGCTAGCGACCTGGGCAAAATATGGGACTGGGTAAGGTAAATGTATAGAATTTATTGTCATTTTTGTATCCACTACCTGCGTGGGGAAAAAAGGGATGTCGTATTTAGTTATGAGAAATTGAAAAAGAACTACAAATCCGTACCATTGAACAGCCCTTTCTAATCTTTCATTCTGATTGTCCTGGTAAGTGAGAAATTTCGATTTACCAGGACAATCAGTCTAGTAAAGTTTTATATTATCTTGGTGCTCAAATATTAATCAGATAATTTCCAGATAGTCTGGTCCGGGCAAGGCTGGGAAGGGTGTGGTTGGAAGTGATTGGTACCAAAAAGCTACCGATGCAATATCGTCTTGAAGTGGTAAATAGCGGTTATTATTTCTCCATCCCAGAGCTTGAATTTCGACCTTAATATTCTTTTCGAAACGTATCGGATCAACAATGTGCCAACGATATAAGCCAAAGCGCATCTGATGATGGTAATCATCAGATGGACGGATGATTTGAGGAAAGCCGGCATAAGGAGTTGTAAAGGTTTTATAACCTCCGTCATGTTTAGGGCTAGGATCAAAATTGTATGATCCACAGAAATAATCTTCTGTGCCGGTTGCTGCAATGGTTGGGTGCAAGTCATTGTCTAGATAGAATTTTGCTTCGCCTTCTCCCCACCACATATTGTTATTTGTGCCCCAGGCCATGTAGGTGCCAATATAATGTCCCCAGCCTTTGACACCATCAAGGATGGTGTAAACCTGCTTGTATGGTAATGGGTTGACTCTTCGAAATTGAGCATGGAAATATGCGCAATCATCGGGGACATCGGTCAGGGTGTAGTTGATAGAATAATACAAGGTCATTTCTGTTGGGGCTATATTTGTCATTGTGATCCGGCAATGTTTGCGAAAAGGCATTTCCCAATAACAATTAAAACCACTACCTGGGTTGACACAAACAGGTAAAGAACTGACTTGGGCAAATTCGCCCCATCCATTTGCAAAGAAATCACCGACCGGAGATTCCACGGAAGGATCAATGCTGTCCTCCCAGTAAAAACGTAAAATACTATGACGAAAGTTACCCGTGGGAGTCATCCAAATATGAGTAATTGCTCCGGGTCCCTCAATATCTGCCAGGATTCGAGTTTCGCCTGCGGCAATTATGATGGATGGAGAGATTTTCCAACCGGGACCAAGTTCCCGAGCAGCATGTGCGCCGGTTCCGTCGGTAGCCAGGGCGGCTTGCCCTTTTTCCCCGGTTAGATTTTCGGGACTAATGGAACGACTTCGTGCGTGAGATAATCTTGAAAGAGTACCCAGATTCGAACCGAGACCGTTATAGCAGCCCATTATATTCTCCTTATCGAGTGAGAGGTTATTTCCTCCTGCAGATAGCAGGAGACGCTACAAGCATTTTTATATATTGAGGCAAATTCTCAGAAGATAAATATATATTCCAGTCAACATCATGAAAGAGTATTATAAGTACAAGGGTGGATATCGTGTACTGATTGCTTGCGTGTAGAGAATTTTGTCGTGAGATATTTGGCTATCGAATCTTACCACTTGAATATTTATTTTGTTATGAAAACTAATAGTTCGGTCATTGTTATAAGGGGTGTGATGGAGAATCGACAGAATAGATATTCAGAATTTATTTTTTCAATTGAGGAAGCTATTGTTCCAATGATAGATGGAACACTTTGGATTTTTATCAAGAGTTAAAACGACCAATCCGATTTATGTCATCATACCAAAACCAATTACATATCCACTCAAAAAATTTTCTAACAAATTATTCGGAAATGTAATTTGGAATGCGATTGAAGATTTTGAAGTATAATTTCACCTTCTAATTATTAGAAAGGCTAACTAATTATGGTCGATTTGCTTAATAATTGCTCATGGGAATTAATGGATACGGTGCCGTTAATTTTTCAAACAATACGGGTGAAAATGAGATTTGGGCATGGTGCAAATATCTCCATTCCCCAGTTTAGAGCGTTGAGATATGTTCAAAGTTGTTCGAATTCTTCACTTACGAACCTTGCTGATTTCCTGGGTTTGACGCTACCATCAGTTTCTAAGTTAGTTGATGGTCTGGTAAGTCAGGAATTGATGAACCGTCAAGATTCGGCTACAGATCGGCGAAGAATGATTCTTTCTCTGACGAAATCGGGGGAGGAAATTGTTAATTTCGCGCGAAAAAATGCACAGGCAGAGCTGAAAAAATTATTAAGTGTTTTATCGGCTGAGGAATTAAAGATCGTACAGGATTCCCTGGAACTACTTAATCCACTTTTTGGACATCACAGGTCGTGAACGCGCGAAAAAAAATAATTATTGGAGTTGAATAATGGCGGAACCTTTGTTTGATAGCAGCCCTAAAGTAATAAATATTAATAAGCCAGAACCGCAAAGCAAAAACATGATTTTCTCTGCATTGCGACACAGAAATTTTCAGTTGTATTTTGGCGGACAATTGATTTCCAATATCGGTACCTGGATGCAGATAATTGCACAATCATGGGTTGTTTATCAACTGGGACACTCGGAACTTACCCTGGGTTTGGTTGCATTTGCATCGGCTATTCCCGTGCTGTTAATTTCACCATGGGGCGGTGTAATTGTGGATCGAGTACCAAAACGTTCCCTACTCATGTTAACCCAAAGTGGTTCGATGTTGCTGGCATTTGTTTTGGCGGAGTTGACATTTACTGGAGTGGTTAAAGAATGGCATGTGATCGTGCTTTCAGCATTGCTAGGGGTTGTGAATGCATTTGATGCTCCTGCTCGCCAAGCTTTTGTCCCAGAAATGGTCGGTAAGGAGGATATGCCTAATGCCATCGCATTGACTTCAATGATGTTCAACAGTGCCCGTGTGATTGGGCCAGCTCTGGCAGGTCTGTTATTGGCTGTAATTGGGGCGGCATGGTGTTTCACATTAAACGGCATTTCTTTCTTTGCGGTTCTGATTGGTTTAGGGCTGATGAGTTTGCCGCATCATGAACGAGTAATTAATCCAGCTTCACCACTGACACATATGATTAGTGGTATGAAATATACAGTTGCCAATCGAGAAATGTCAGCCCTGATTTCTTTGTCACTTGTGTTTAGTTTATTCGGTATTTCTTATGCTACTTTATTACCATCTTTTGTCGAAAAAGTGCTTCATCAAGGTGCGATGGCGTTTGGTTGGATTAATGCAGCCACGGGGCTGGGGGCAGTCACTGGCGCTTTCATTCTGGCGCACCACATAAGTAATGGCCGACGGGGTAAGTTGTTGGTGATTACCAACATTGCTTTTCCGGTAATATTAATTTTCTTTTCTTTTACTTCATTATATCCATTGTCTCTATTGCTGGCATATGGTTTGGGAGTAGGATTTATGGTGCAATTTACTACACTGAATACCTTATTGCAAACACGGGTGGAGGATAAATTTAGGGGAAGGGTGATGGGACTCTATACCCTCACCTTTTTTGGCTTTGCACCTTTTGGGAATTTACTGATTGGATATCTCGGCGAAAAATTGGGATTGGGTTTGGCTATGATTATTTTTGCGCTCCTCTCGCTTGTTCTTTCGCGAGTGGTATTGATGAAAACTCCCGAAATTCAAAAATTGTATTAGGGTAAATTAAATTTAAAATATGAAAAACATTTTTAAGTTATTCCACTTTATTCAGCCTTATTGGAAGCGTTCGTTGGGTGCACTGATATTGCTGACATCGCTTGTGTTTCTTGATCTATCGATTCCCAGATTTATCCAACGCATCATTGATCAGGGAATTTTAGCTAATAATCAACAAGTGGTGATCCAAACGGCATTGATGATGATTGGTATTTCGATTCTCAGTACTTTAATTGCCATTGGAAATAATATTTTATCAGTTCAGGTTGGAGAAAGCATTGCCAGAGATCTGCGCGATGCGCTTTTTACGAAAATTCAGTCATTTTCTTATAGTAATCTGGATGAGCAAAAAACAGGTCAGTTGATGGTGCGTTTGACCAGTGATACAACTGCTGTCCAAAGGGTGGCGCAAATTTCCTTACGGATTGGCACACGTGCTCCTTTATTGATGCTGGGTAGTCTGCTTTTGATGGTCAATACCAACCTTAACCTGGCTCTGGCGATGCTACCGCTTTTGTTAATTACTTCCGTTATTGTTGTATTTTTTGTTCTCAAGATGGAGCCCCTTTTTCAATCGGTTCAACAAAAACTGGATCGACTAAATACAATTTTGCAGGAGAACACGGCTGGAGCGAGATTGGTTAAAGCATTTGTGCGTGCTGATTTTGAAGGAGTACGATTTGAATCAGCGAATGAAGCGTATACCGATCACTCAGTACAGGTTATGCAAATCATGTCCAGTATGTCGCCAGTATTAACCATGTGTGTAAACATCGGTATGGTGATTGTCATATGGGCTGGTGGTATGCAATCCATCCGTGGAGAGTTAACAATTGGCCAGATAGTGGCTTTTACAAATTACCTGTTAACGACCATGGGGCCGCTCACAATGATGACTATGTTGTCTAACACTTGGGCCAGCGGTATTGCTTCTGCCAAACGTGTAAATGAAGTTTTGGAAACCGTGGCGGAAGTACAGGATGCGCCGGAGGCAACTAACTTACCGGAAATGCCAATAGGCCGCCTCGTTTTTGAAAATGTTTTTTTTCATTATGATGGTAATGAAGCTGAGCCAGTTTTGGAAGGCATTAACTTAATTGTTGAGCCAGGAAAAACTGTGGCGATATTAGGGTCAACGGGTGCTGGTAAGTCGACATTAATTAATCTTGTCCCTCGGTTTTATGATGTTTCATCTGGCCAAATTTTGTTGGATGGGTTGGATATCCGGCAGATCAAACAGGATTCGCTTTTGGAGTATATCGGGATTGTTCCTCAGGAGACGATCCTATTCTCTGGGAGCGTAAGTGCCAATATCCGATACGGTAATCCATTTGCGAGCGACGATGAAGTCATCGCAGCTGCCAAAGCAGCCCAGGCACATGAATTCATCACTGGCTTATCGCTTGGATATGAGACTCACATCGAGGAACGGGGAACAAACCTTTCGGGTGGGCAAAAACAGAGAGTAGCAATCGCAAGAGCATTATTGACCAACCCTAAAATTCTTATTTTGGATGATAGTACCAGTTCGGTAGATGTGGAGACCGAAACAAAAATTCAGGAAGCACTTGCCTCGCAAATGATGCGACATTCCACTTTGGTAGTGGCTCAACGTATAAGTACCGTGTTGAAGGCAGATAAGATTGTGGTTATTGAAAATGGTCGGATTATAGCTGAGGGAACGCATTCGGAATTGATGCAATCCAGTATTGTTTATCAGGAAATTTACGAGTCGCAATTGGGGAACGGATTCCGATTAGATGAAACAACCCGACCGGGTGCGGATTTAGGTGGAGAACAAGCATGAGTAATTCAACTGATCAGGGAAGTTTTCGATCTGGTATGCAAAGAAGGCCAGCCAACCCGGGCAAGATTGACAAGGCGAAAAATCCAAAGAATGCATTGACTCGGTTACTTCCTTATCTTATTCCTTTTAAGGTTGTGCTGGTTCTGGTCTTTGTTTTTGTAATAATTTATACTGTGCTGGGTTTGATAGGACCCTATTTAATGGGTGTGGCAATAGATAAATTTATTGCCACAAAAAATGCAGATGGTCTGGTGAAAATTGCGATTTGGATGTTGGTTATATATTTGCTGAACAACCTGTTTCAAGCTATCTCAGCCTGGTTGATGTCGGATGTCTCACAAAGAGCGTTGAAACAATTGCGTAAGGATTTATTCGGGCATTTGCAGTCATTGCCCATTAGTTTTTTTGATAAAAATCCTGCTGGGGATTTGATGAGCCGCCTGACGAATGATATTGATGCAATTAACCAGGCGGTTTCACAAAATGTCACATCGCTTTTGGCAAGTGTCTTATCACTTATCGGTATTTTGATTGCTATGTTTGTGTTGGATAAATGGTTGGCTTTGGCTTCGATTCTGGTTGTCCCTATTATGTTTTGGTTCACAGAATTTGTTGCCAGATATACCCGACGTGGTTTTCGCGATTTGCAAAAAAGATTGGGCGATTTGAATGGGGTTATGGAAGAAGCTATTAGTGGTCAGAAGGTAGTAAAAGCATTCCGACGAAATGAGACAGCCATTGATACTTTTCGTAAACATAATGCTGAAGTGTTTCGTGCAGGAGTTTCTGCTAATAGTTATGCTTTGTTGTTGATGCCCTTGACCAATGTGCTAGGCAACTTCTTCGTAATTGTCCTGGCAGGCCTGGGTGGATGGTTGGCATTACGAGGGTTGGTCAGCATAGGGATTATCGCAACATTTATTAGTTATGGACAAAATTTTGTGCAGCCATTGCGTCAATTAGCCAATATGTATAATTCAATCCAGGCGGCTTTGGCAGGCGCA
Organism: uncultured Anaerolinea sp.; assembly: GCA_964462245.1. Classification (GTDB taxonomy): domain Bacteria; phylum Chloroflexota; class Anaerolineae; order Anaerolineales; family Villigracilaceae; genus UBA5195. Next base: position 15,564 of record CAYWXS010000056.1, on the reverse strand, counting down.
GAGCGTGTTTTTGAAATCATGGATTCACCTTCAGAGGTGGATGATGCATCCAGTCTGGATAGTTTGAGCTCTATTCAAGGTCATGTTCGATTTGAGCACGTTTCTTTTGGCTATCATCCTGGGAAATTAATTATTAAAGATATGACGTTGGATGCGAAGGGTGGGGAGACTTTCGCGCTGGTTGGGCCAACAGGTGCTGGAAAAACAACCATTATAAACTTGTTGACGCGTTTTTATGAAATCAATGGTGGCAGTATTAAAATTGATGGGATAGATATTCGCGATATTAAAAAAGATATTCTTCGTAATAAGTTGGGTCTGGTTTTACAGGATACTTTTTTGTTTTCTGGTACAGTGTTGGATAATATCCGATATGGGAGATTGGATGCGACAGACGATGAGTGTGTATATGCAGCTCAGATGGCTGAAGCAGATCACTTTATTCGCCAGCTCTCCCATGGTTATCAAACATTACTTTCTGAGCGGGCAAGTAATTTAAGTCAGGGGCAGCGTCAACTACTTTCGATTGCGCGCACAATTTTGGCTGATCCCACTATATTAATTCTGGATGAAGCAACCAGCAATGTTGATACCAGAACGGAAGTTCGAATTCAAAAGGCTCTTTTGCGATTAATGGTTGGCCGGACAAGTTTTGTTATAGCCCACAGGTTGAGTACTATTCGGGATGCTGACCAGGTTCTTGTGATCAATGACGGTCAAATTGTCGAAAAAGGCACACATCAGGAATTGTTGAATCTTCAGGGTTTTTATCAAAAATTATATATCAGTCAATTCAAGGGGCAAGTTATTTAGACTTTTGGTGGTAGATTCTACCGACAGCTGACTTTGGATCCAATAGATAAATTTACTATTTGCCACTGATGTTGCGTATTACGCGCAACATCAGTAATTCATTAAAAACTCTGGCAAACGTTCATCTCTGTGGCATAATTACATTTACAGTGTAAATTACAGTGGAAGTCGAAATAATATTTCAAGTCTAATAATTTCAATCTTATTCTTAAGTGGATGATAAAAATGAATCAAATTGTTGAGTGTATTCCAAATTTTTCGGAAGCGCGCCGACCTGAAGTAGTTCAACAGATAGTGTCTGCTGCAGCTTCAGCTGGGGTGCGAATTTTGGATTGTTCTTCTGATATGGATCATAATCGCACTGTTCTTACTTTCGCAGGTACGCCAGCTAAAGTGGAGGAAGCAGCATTCCGAGCAATTAAAACTGCATCAGAATTAATTGATATGAATTCTCATACCGGTGAACATCCGCGGATTGGGGCTACAGATGTGGTTCCATTTGTGCCGATTGCTGGCGTTGAAATGTCGGAATGTGTTGAAATGGCAAAGCGTCTTGGTCGAAGGGTTGGTCTGGAGCTTGAAATCCCTATATATTTGTATGAAGCTGCTGCCAGCCGCCCGGAACGTACCAATCTTGAAGTAATCCGGAAAGGGCAGTATGAAGGATTAAAGAAAGATATTTTGGTGAATGCGGAGCGGAAACCAGATTTTGGTCCTTCGCTTCTGGATAAGGCTGGTGCTACTGTCATTGGGGCACGCGCGCCACTGATCGCTTTTAATGTCTATTTAACAAGTGAAGATGTTTCCATTGCCAAGGCAATTTCAAAAACTGTCCGACAATCCTCCGGTGGTTTTCGTTTTGTCAAAGCAGCGGGTTTCCTGGTCGAAGGTCGGGCCCAGGTTTCTATGAATTTGACTAATTATCGCCAGACCCCTATAGCCCGAGTAGTTGAAACCATCCGGCGGGAAGCTCAGAGGTATGGAGTGGGAATTCATCATTCGGAGCTGGTAGGGCTTATCCCTCTGGAAGCATTAATTGATGCTGGTGTGTGGTATACGCAATTGGATCAATTCAAGTTAGAACAGGTATTGGAGACTCGTTTATCCTCAGAAACAATTGTAGAGGAACAATCGAAATCTGGTGATGCGAGTTCCCTTGATTTTTTAGCCCAGTTAGCTGCACCGGTAGCAGCCCCCGGGGGTGGGTCTGCAGCTGCTTATGCCGGGGCAATGGGGGCAGGACTGGTTTCGATGGTTGCTGGTTTGACAATTGGGAAAAAGAAATATTCCAATGTGGAACCGAGGGTAAAAGAAATTTTAGCAGAATCAGAAGATTTGAGAGCTAGTTTGACCGCCGATGTGGTACGGGATGCTGCTGTGTTTGAAAAAGTGATGCAAGCGTTTAAACTTCCTAAGGAAACACCCCAACAACAGCAGACAAGAAGTCTGGTTATTGATGAAGCTACTTTACTGGCCGCAAAGGTCCCGTTAGATGTTGCTCGTAAGGCATGCAGAGTGCTCGAATTAGCTGGCGAGATTGTGGCAGTTGGAAATTTAAATGCGATAAGCGATGGAATTTCTGGAACTGCCTTGGCACGCGCTGCGCTGACAGCTGCTGGAACAAATGTGCGTATTAATGTGAATAGTCTTTCTGAAAAGCATTCAGGGGAGAGGCTGATTGCTGAGTTAAATCAGCTTGAAGAAAGAGCTATGGTAATCGAGGCGGATATTCGTAAAAATCTTGTGTTGCGTGCGGGTTTTAGTATTTGATGCGTAGTATTCATTTACTAGTGGTGTTTGTTTTTCTGTTGGGTTCCTGCCAGACGGTAGGTCCATCAGAAACCGTGACCAGGACATCTAATGTCGCATTAGGTACATCTGTAGATGTTACGCCTAATTCTTTAATCGGGACTCAAGTCACAACGTCGGGATCTACTCTATTAACAATGAGTACCAAAAATGTAGATCAGCCGGTTGATGGCAATGTGAATACTTTGACCCCACGAATTCCAGCTAATGAAACCGGGCAAGCTATACATGCCATACAAAGTCAGGTGGCACCAACGGTGCAGTTAAGGCTAACCGCCACTGCTGCGGCGGCTTCTACAAAAATAAGTAATTTGTCCATGTTATGCATGGAGACTGAACCATTTTGTGTTTTGGATGGACATTTTCTTTTTCAACGCCCCATTGGCTCTGACGGAAATAATTCCGTAGATTACACGTATCGATATGGGTCAACTCAATCTGGCAAAAGAGAGACTCACCATGGAGTTGAATTTCCAAACAAACAGGGTACTCCCGTTTTGGCTGGGGCAGACGGCGTTGTTGTTTTTGCAGGGAATGATAAGAAAGAGGTTTTGGCATGGGTCCCAGCCTATTATGGAAATGTGATAGTTATTCGGCATAATTTGCCAGGAGTGAGCGCCACAATTTACAGTCTTTATGCTCATTTGTATCAAATTTCCGTAAAAGTTGGGCAGCAGGTATTGGCAGGTGAGTCTATAGGGCAAGTTGGGGCGACAGGTACTGCTATTGGTAGTCACTTACATTTTGAGATCAGGTTTGGAACTAATGACTACTTTTCAAATAGAAATCCAGAGTTATGGTTGAATCCTCTTCCCGGTACAGGTGTTCTTGCTGGATGGTTCCATGACCGAAAAGGTAATTCGAATATTACACGAGTAAATGTTCAAAGGATCAAAGAAGGCAGATTAGATCCGAATCCAGTTACTTCATTAGAGTCATATTTTCTTAAAGATCGACAACCTGTCAAATCTGACGATGTGTGGGGTGAGAATTTTTTGGCTGGAGAATTACCATCAGGAAGTTATCGATTAACATTGCACTATGATGGTATCCTATATGAACAAGTCGTGAGGATAGAAGCCGGGAAGTTGACATTTGTGCGATTTGTGCAAAAATAATATTCCAATAAAAATCATATTCATCAAAATTATTTATTATCAAGGAGAGACGTATGGGATTAAAACCTGACCACTGGATACGGAAGATGGCAATTGAGCATAAAATGATTGAGCCATATGTAGATACCCAAGAGCGAAAAGGGGTTATTTCCTATGGCGTTTCTTCATATGGTTATGATTTGCGGGTGGCGAATGAATTTAAGATATTTACGAATGTATTTGCTGCCACAGTAGATCCGAAGCATTTTGATCCAAAAAGCATGGTGGATTTCTCGGGTGACGTGTGTATTGTCCCACCAAATTCATTTGCACTTGCTCGTTCAATTGAATATTTTCGTATTCCCCGAGGAGTTTTGACGATTTGTTTGGGCAAATCCACTTATGCACGCTGCGGTATTATAGTTAACGTAACCCCTTTCGAACCTGAGTGGGAAGGTTATGTGACATTGGAAATTTCAAATACCACACCTCTGCCGGCAAAAATTTATGCCAATGAAGGCTTGGCACAAGTCTTATTCTTTGAAGCTGACGAGCCTTGTGATATTTCCTATGCTGATAAAAAGGGTAAATATCAGAAGCAGCAATCCATAATGCTGCCAAAATTGTAATATGTTTACAGATAGAGTAAATTCGTTGGAGCCCGAAGGGGCATATGCCGTGCTGGCACGTGCGCAGGCGCTTGAATCTCTTGGCCGAGACATCATTCATCTTGAGCTTGGTCAGCCGGATTTTTCAACACCTGTAAATGTTAGAGATGTCGGTATTCAGGCCATCCTTGATGGGCAAACTCGATATGTCGCTTCTGCAGGAATTTTGCGTTTTCGGGAAATTATTGCAGAATATGCGGGAAAACAACGTGGGATAAAAATTCTGCCTGAGCAAGTTGTTGTTTCTCCTGGAACCAAACCTGGGCTTTTTTTTCCTCCTCTAGCTTTAGTTTCCCCTGGGGATGAGGTAATTTATCCGGATCCGGGTTTCCCAACATACTCAGCCGTGATCAAGGTGACGGGAGGTATTCCTGTACCCGTCCCATTACGAGAAGAAACGAACTTTTCCTTTGATCTGAATGTTTTTGATTCGAAAATATCGAATCGGACGAAGTTAATTATTTTGAATTCCCCATCAAATCCGACTGGGGGTGTGATCCCTTTTGAAGATCTGAAACACATCGCCGAGAAAGCACAAAAATATAATGCCTGGATATTGTCGGATGAAATCTATGCTCGCTTGGTATTCGATGAATTATCCGTTCCGTATATAGCTGCTTTTGATGGAATGCAAGACAGAACAATAATTGTTGATGGTTTTTCAAAAACATATGCGATGCCTGGGTGGCGTTTGGGTTTTATGATTGCACCACTCGCTCTTGCAAAAAAACTGGAGCTATTGATCATGCATTCTGTAGGCTGCACCTCAGCTTTTACACAATATGCGGGTATGGAAGCATTGTTGGGTCCCCAGAATGCGCCTGTAAAGATGGTAGCCGAGTATCAGGTTCGTCGTAATCGAGTGGTAAAACTACTCAATGAGATACCTGGGGTGCATACCCAAATACCAAGCGGTGCTTTCTATGCTTTCCCAAATATAAAGTCATTTGGGCTAACCTCCGAAGAGATTGCTCGCCGGCTGTTGGATGAGGCGGGTGTAGCCGTATTGGCAGGTACTGATTTTGGAGAAGCAGGGGAAGGTTATTTACGTCTGGCATATGCAACATCAATGGACAAAATTGAAGCTGGCATTTCTCGTATGGCAGATTATTTTTCAGGTTTGAATAAATAAGATACAAAGATGGAAAAATATCCATGTGGAATTCGTAGTGATTCCATTATTGAATTACCTGGTTAAATATAAAAAATCGTGTTCCCAAAATGGAATATAATAAAAAAACTGGCAACCTTAAACTCAAGATTGCCAGTTTTTTTATTGTGTTTGAATGTCAGTGAGAGCCGTCGTATTTTTTGACATCGGCGATTGCTTTTTTGACATTTACAAATGGAAGGATCAGCAGACCAACAACAAAGAAGAAAATGAGGGAAAGTATGGCCAGGCGAAGGTTGCCAAACCATTGGTTCATCAGACCGAAGAGGAGCGGTCCAATCCAGGATGTTCCCCGTTCTGAGACTTCATAAAAGGAATAAAACTCAGCTTCCTTGCCCATCGGGATCATTTGAGAGAAAAGACTGCGACTGATAGCCTGGGAACCACCCATGACAAGGGCAATGAAGGCTCCTAAAACAAAGAATTGAGGAACCCGGCTCTCACCTTGTAGTCCTCCATAGGCGTAAATCACAACACCAGCCCAGATAACCAGGCTGACAATGATGGATTCTTTTGCCCCGATCCACCCAGCAAGTTTTCCCCAGAAGAGAGCACCAAAGAATGCCACGAATTGGATCATAAGGATCACTATGGTAAGTGTACCTGTCTCAATCGCGAGGCCGCCTCGAATAAGCGGGGCAGCAGCAAATGTTGCAGATACAGCTATCACTGTTTGAATACCATCGTTATAAAGGAAATATGCCAGTAGATAACGCAAAGTCTCTGGAAAGTGTTTAATTTCTCCCAAGGTAGAACGGAGCTGCTTGAAACCGATATTCACATAAGAGGTCCCAGCCGGTAGCGATCGGTGGGCATGGCGAGGTCGCAACCTTGCCCAAGTAAAAAATGAAAAGCCCAACCACCACACTCCAGCGGATGCCAAATTTATTCGGACAGCGAGGCCAGTTGGTATACCTATTTTTTCACGAAACTGAAAAAATATCAGATTTAAGAGTAAAAGGAGACCACCACCCAGATAACCCATCGCCCACCCATATGACGAGACGTTATCACGTTTATCTTCGCTGGCTATATCGGGTAGGTATGAGTTATAAAAGACCATCGAGGCACCAAAGGTCAAGTTAGCCAGGATAAAGAGTAAACCACCCAGCCACCAAAGATCCCCAGCCACAAAAAACAATAAAATAGTCGCAATTGCCCCTATCGTTGCAAAGATTTGCATCATTTGCTTGCGGAGATGAGAGTAATCTGCAATTGCGCCCAGTATAGGGAGGAACAAAACTTGCATACCGACCGAAAAAGAAACGCAATAGGGCAAAAAGGAATCTGGTGCTATCGGGATTGGTCCCAGGTGAGCCAACCCATCTGGAGAAAGTTTTGCAACTTCCCCCGCGAGGGAGGCAAGATATGGACCGAGGAAGACAGTGCCTACCGTGGTGCTGAACGCGCTGTTTGCCCAATCGTACATCGCCCAACCAAAAGTTTCACGTTTATCATTCACAGCAAGCTTGCCTGTTGTTTCAGCCATTATTCCTCCATGAAATTTGAATGTAATATTCTACAACGTATGAAGCCATTTTAGTAATTATTCCCAATATCTTAAACACACATAAAGCTGAAACGTTCTTGAAATGAGACTGTATTGTTTAAGTAGCAGAGGCTGTGTTAATATCATCTTGGTATATCTTATATGAAAAATCAACTGCTCTCTCCCAAGTATTTTGAACAATCCGATGTGCTGGAAGGCAAATTGGGTGAAATGATCCAGTTTTGCCAGCTGGAGCAACAAACCATGCTATTGGATGTCGATGTTCCTGGCGATATGGGACAGGTGCTCTTATTTACGCGAGGGCAATTAGTGACTGTTTATCGAATTGGGACTGTTGTTGAACGCCAGGATCCGTTAATTTGGTTGGATTTATTAAAATCTCATTCTCCAAAAGTTTCCTTGCGAATGTTAGCGCTCACACCGCAAGATATGCGCATATTCAAAATATTGATTGAACAAAGGAGAGATAATCGTTGTGTGATTGTTGGCGCTGGGCAGCCTCTGGAACAACAATTTGTTGCGTGGATGGGACAACCAGTGCCAGCATTGGCACGTGTGCAATGGCCAAAATCAGAGGCATTGGTGCTTTTACCGGGTTCTGGTCATCCTCCGCTTTATACATTGTTTTTGACCCGAAATCAAATATTTCAATCTGCAGGTGGCGTTACTGAAATATTAGGCCACCAGGAAGATTATGAAGAAGTTAGTTTATATGACAGTGAACCACATACACTTGCTTGGACTGAATATCTTTTGCATCAGGCATTTGCTGGTATAGTGTTATATTTATTGGAAAAAATAGAAAAATTGATTGGACGTATGGTGGTAAATCAAATTATTCGTGATGTTAATTTCAAAGCAACAGCTCATGATTGGAATTTGAATATTAATGCCAATAGTATTAATGATCAGACCATATTTTCTTCGCCGATAACCGCTGCAGAAGTCTATTCACGGTTATTGGAAGTGATTTTCCAAAATTTTGAAGCTGCATTGGGTGGAGTTATGTTGGATATGCTTATTCAGGAAGCGTTGTTTCGTTTATCGCCGGCTGCCAGGATGGTCATAAATGAGTACCTGCCGGGCGTTGTGTTGAGAAAATAATGAAAGGGATTAATTACAAAGATAGGGTGTTTGGCTATTGACAATTTTATGTAATGATCGATATAATAATCTTTCGCCGTCATTCTGTGTGGAATGATGGTTTTTCCGTTTATTTGACTTTATTTCCTTTAGGAGCAATCGATGTCTTCCGCTCTGTCCAAAAAGAATTACGCACGCATCTCTGTTGACCTGCGCCTTCCTAACCTTATTGAGGTTCAGCTTGATTCGTTCGAGCGCCTTAAAAAAGAAGGTCTTGGTGATCTTTTTCATGAAGTGTCTCCGATCGAGTCTTACAACAAAGGCATGAAGTTGTATTTTCCAAGCCGAAGCCCCGAGTCTCAAGAGTGGGGATTGAAATATTGGTTTGGAGAACCGAAGCATACAATTGAGGAGTGTGTGGAACGTGATCTGACGTATTCCAGTCCTCTTTATGTTTCTGTTTTACTCGCTGGTTCGGATGTTCCTGAACCGATGAAGCAAGATATATTCCTTGGCGATTTCCCTGAGATGACTGATAAAGGTACCTATATTATTAATGGTACTGAGAGAGTCGTAGTTAGTCAGTTAATCCGTAGCCCAGGTGTGTATTTTGAAGCTCCTTCTGATCGCGCTACGGGTCGAGCCCTGGCTATGGCCAAGCTTATCCCAGATCGTGGTGCATGGATGGAGTTTGAGACCCGCAAAAACGATTATATTATTTTGAAATTTAATCGTAAGCGTACCGTGCCGATTACAGTCTTCTTACGCGCGCTGGCAGCTATTGATGATGGGCGCCCCGATTCTCCTTTGGTAACCGGTTCTGATGAAGAAATATTATCCCTGTTTTCGGATGTCGATAATAACCCCGACCGGATGTTTATTGCTTCCACGCTCAGGCAAGAGCCTGAGTGGGATTTGTCGGGCAACTTATCCATCGCCCAGGCTGCCTTGATCGAATTTTTCAAGCGTATGCGACCTGGTGATCCGGCTACGCTTGACAACGCCCGTGCATTTTTGCAGGAGCAGCTTTTTGATCAAAGACATTATGATCTTGAACGTGTAGGCCGTTACAAACTTAATCAAAAATTGGATCTTAGCGTTCCGATACCTCATCGGACCATTACCAAGAGCGATATTATTCGCTTGGTTCGACGCATGATTCTCATTAATAATAATGTTGAGCATGCAGATGATATTGATCACCTTGGTAACCGACGCGTCAAAACTGTTGGAGAATTAATTCAAAATAAACTTCGCATCGGGCTTCGACGTATGGAACGTGTCATCAAAGAGCGTATGTCCATTCGCGACCAAGAACAGCTTTCCCCTGTAACGCTTGTAAATATTCGTCCTGTTGTTGCTGCTTTGCGTGAATTCTTTGGCTCCAGCCAACTTTCGCAATTTATGGACCAAACCAATCCATTAGCCGAGTTGAGGCACAAGCGCACACTTTCGGCACTTGGACCAGGTGGTCTACGGCGTGAAAGGGCTGGTTTCGACGTTCGAGATGTCCATCACTCTCATTATGGTCGTATCTGCCCAATTGAAACTCCAGAAGGTCCAAACATTGGTTTGATTGGTCGTTTGGCCTCTTTTGCACGTGTGAATGAATATGGTTTTATTGAAACGCCTTATCGCCGTGTTTTGAAATTTATGCGTTCCGATGATCCAGGTCTCATTAACCGCCTTTTACGCGAAGATGTCAAAGATGGTGAAGTTGTGATTGCACAGGCGCAAACCCGTGTTGATGAAAAATTAGCCAGCAAGCTGTCTAAGCTTGACCAAGAAATTCTGATCACTCCGTATGTATCAAATGAAATTGAATATCTTTCTGCTGATGCGGAAGATAAATTTGTTATTGCTCAGGCGAATGCAGTTCTGAGTGATGAAGGCGAATATGTTGGAAACCGTGTTTCTTGCCGGTTCCATTCTGGGTTTATTTTCACGAGTCCAGAAAACTTGGATTACATGGATGTTGCTCCGCATCAAGTAGTAGGTATCAGCGCAGCTTTAATCCCATTCCTTGAACACGATGATGCCAACCGTGCCTTGATGGGCTCGAACATGATGGCCCAGGCGGTTCCATTGGTACGTCCGGAAGTGCCAACAGTTTCAACGGGTATGGAATATTATGCTGCCTTGGATTCAGGGCAGGTGGTTGTGGCAGATGCGGATGGTGAAGTTACATCTGTTACTGGTAAAGAGATTGTAATGCGTGAAAATGCTGGTGGTATGCGGACTTACCAGTTGCGTAAATATCAGCGTTCAAATCAATCTACCTGTATTGACCAACGTCCTGCTGTTGTCAAAGGCCAGATCGTGAAGAAAGGCGATATCATTGCTGACTCATCGTCAACTGACGGTGGTGAATTGGCTTTGGGACAGAACGTTGTCGTGGCTTTCCTATCTTGGGAAGGTGGCAACTTTGAAGATGCCATTTTGATATCGGAAAGGCTTGTACAGGAAGACCGATTTACTTCTGTTCACATTGAGAAGTATGAAGTTGAAGCCCGTGATACAAAGCTTGGTCCCGAAGAAATCACCCGTGATATTCCTAATGTGGGAGAGGATGCTATCAAGGATCTGGATGAAACTGGCATTATTCGTTTGGGAGCCGAAGTTGGACCGAATGACATATTGGTTGGGAAGATCACTCCTAAGGGTGAGAAAGAGTTAACTCCAGAAGAACGTTTGTTACGTGCAATTTTTGGTGAAAAATCACGAGATGTAAAGGATACTTCTCTGCGCATGCCACATGGTGAACGTGGAAAAGTAGTGGATGTCAAGGTATTTACACGGGAAGATAATGCAGATCTTTCTGCTGGTGTCGATAAGATGGTGCGAGTTTCGGTTGCCCAACGCCGTAAAATTACAGCTGGCGATAAAATGGCTGGTCGGCATGGGAATAAGGGCGTTATTTCCCGCGTTGTCCCGGTTGAGGATATGCCTTTCCTTGAAGATGGTACGCAAGTTGATTTGATCCTCAACCCATTGGGTGTGCCTGGACGTATGAATATTGGCCAGGTACTAGAAGTACATCTCGGCTGGGCTGCCAAACGGTTGGGTTATCGCGCGATTACACCAGTCTTTGATGGTGCCAAAGAAGAAGAGATTGAAGCTGAACTGGCTCGCGCTTGGTTGGTTGATGAAGCATGGAAGGTTGCAGCATCCGAAGCCTGGGTATGGTTGCGGAAGCAATCGTATGATGCTGAGAGTATTCGTGATGACGATGAAGTTCGCAACCTATACTTGGAATCCTGGTTAGGTGGTCGAGGATATGATGCAAATCGTCTTGCAATTGATCCAGATTATGCTCGTCGATCAACTGCTTATGAATGGCTGAAAGATAATGGTTATGACCCAATAGGTATTCTAGCTTTTGAGATACCAAAGACAAAGGATCGTAGTCAAATGGATGCAAATGCAATGGTTGCATGCCAGCGACTTTGGCTGGAATCCATGGGCGTGGAAGAAAAAGAATTAAGCGATGACGCATTGGCCGTTGAGGCCATGCGCGTTATGCAAGAGACTCGTGTGCCTGTACCTACTCTCGGCAAGCAGACACTCCGAGATGGGAAAACTGGTGAAGCGTACGATCAAGCAGTTACCGTTGGTGTAATGTCAGTGCTCAAGTTGCATCACCTGGTTGAAGATAAAGTTCATGCTCGTTCCACGGGTCCATATAGCCTTGTAACTCAACAACCTTTGGGTGGTAAGGCTCAATTTGGTGGTCAGCGGTTTGGTGAAATGGAAGTTTGGGCACTAGAAGCATATGGCGCTGCTCATACACTTCAAGAAATGCTGACAGTGAAATCTGATGATGTACAGGGTCGTGTAAACACCTATGAAGCAATTGTCAAAGGTGAACAGATAGAGGAGCCGAGTATCCCTGCATCCTTCCGAGTGTTGGTCAAAGAGCTTCAGTCTTTAGGTCTGGCTGTCGAAGCAGTTAACGAAGGCGGGGACATTGTCCGATTTGGCAAGGATGAGGAAAAAGTTCATCCGCCCAAATTGGGAACCGGCTTGCTTGGTTTGGGAGAAGATTTAATGAAGATGCAGTAACTCTCCTTGACGTCACTTTGCGGCTGTGATAGAATAATTAGCCGTTGCACTTAGGTGGAATTCTGCTTATTTGCTTTGTAATTCAAGTGAGACCATCGTATTTTTATGTTGGTGGTCTCACTATTTGCTCGAAAAACGTCTTTTTCATAAAAATTGCAGGAATATTTTCTCGGAGGCGCAAGTGCCCACAATTAACCAACTGATCCGAAAGGGTCGCCAATCCAAAAAGGTCAAGAGCAAGGCTCCAGCTTTGCAATACACACTTAATACATATAAGCAACGTCGCATCCGCCAAGCCGGTGGTGCTCCTCAAAAACGTGGTGTATGTACAGTAGTTCGTACTATGACCCCTAAGAAGCCTAACTCCGCGCTTCGCAAGATCGCCCGTGTTCGGCTCACAAATGGTATCGAAGTGACGGCTTACATTCCTGGTGAAGGTCATCAGCTGCAAGAGCACTCTGTGGTCCTGGTGCGTGGTGGTCGTGTTAAGGATTTGCCTGGTGTGCGTTATCACATCGTGCGTGGTTCTTTGGATACGACCGGTGTTGCCAAGCGCCGCCAGAGCCGATCGAAGTACGGCGCCAAGCGCCCGAAGTAATTATTTTTTAGTTTCTTTCGATGCAATTTTAGTTAACACGGAGTTTTTGTATGCGTAGAGGAAAGCCCGAAGACCGACCCGTAACGCCTGATTTACGGCACAACAGTGTCGTTTTATCAACTTTTGTTCAGCACATGATGATGCAGGGCAAGAGAAGTCTGGCGATGCGTTTGATGTACGATACCCTGGATATTATTCAGGAAAAAACTGGCAAGCCCGGTATTGAAATTTTTGATTCTGCTATGAAAAATGTTGGCCCGGTTATGGAAGTTAGACCCCGACGCGTTGGTGGTGCTACTTACCAGGTGCCAATGGAAGTTCCCTCTAACCGAAGAATGACTTTGGCAATTCGTTGGATTCTTTCGTCTTCCCGTTCCCGTGCTGGAAAGTCTTTCCCGGAAAAACTCGCTGGTGAATTGATGGATGCTGCTACGAATCAGGGCGCCGCTATTCGCAAGCGAGAAGAAACACACAAAATGGCTGAAGCAAACCGAGCTTTCTCCCATTATCGAATGTAGTATTTTTTTGAAACTGAGGTTTAACTAATGCCACGTAAGTTCCCGCTCGAAAAGTATCGCAATATCGGCATCATTGCTCATATTGACGCTGGTAAAACGACAACCACGGAGCGTATTCTATTTTATACTGGTAAAACACATCGCATTGGCTCGGTGGATGACGGCACAACCGTCACCGACTGGATGGTCCAGGAGCGGGAGCGTGGAATTACCATAGTTTCTGCCGCCGTTTCAGCAGAGTGGAACGGCTATCAGATAAATATTATTGATACGCCAGGGCATATCGATTTCACCGCTGAAGTTCAGCGTTCAATGCGTGTTCTGGATGGTGGCGTAGTCGTATTTGATGCCGTTCAGGGTGTTGAACCCCAATCCGAAACGGTATGGCGTCAGGCTGATCGCTACAGTGTGCCGAGAATCTGCTTCATCAATAAGATGGACCGGGTAGGTGCTTCCTTTGAGCGCTCAGTTGAGTCGATTAAGGTGCGCCTGGGTGCCAACCCAATTCCGGTGCAGCTGCCTATCGGTGTTGAAGCTACCTTTAAAGGTGTAGTCGATCTGTTCGAAATGAAGGCAATTTATTGGGAGGATGAACTGGGCCGCGAGCCGCGTGAGGGCGAAATCCCTGCCGATATGCTCCAGGCTGTTCATGAAGCCCGCCATTTCATGGTTGAAAGAATCGCCGAAACTGACGATGATCTGACTATGCGCTTTCTCGAAGGTGAAGAAATTGGTGTTGCGGATCTTAAAGCGGTGCTGCGTAAGGCCGTTATTGCCGGGAAGGCCAACCCTTGCTTCTGCGGTTCTTCTCTGAAAAACAAAGGTGTTCAGCCTGTGTTGGATGCTGTTATCGAATTTCTGCCTTCCCCCGTGGATGTTACACCCATGAAGGCAACAAACATTGATAACCCTGATGATGTCATTGAGCTTACTGCGGACGATAACTCTCCGTTGAGCGCGCTGGTCTTTAAGATTGTGACTGACCCCTACGTGGGTCGTCTCGCTTACTTCCGTGTTTACTCTGGAAAGTTGACTCAAGGCGCGACAGTAAATAACAACTCCAAGGGCAAGCGTGAACGGATTGGTCGTTTGATCCGCATGTACGCCGATCGCCGCGAGGATGTGGATGAAGTGATGGCCGGAGATATCGCCGCAGCGTTGGGTTTCAAAGAATCCTTCACTGGCGATACCCTCTCCGAAACTGATTATGTGTTGGAAAGTATTTCTTTCCCCGACCCCGTTATTTACATTGCTGTCGAGCCGAAAACGACCACCGACCAGGAAAAAATGGGTGAGGCCCTCAGGAAACTTTCAGAAGAAGACCCCACCTTCCGAGTTCGTACTGATGAAGTAACCGGCCAGACGATTATTGCCGGGATGGGTGAACTCCAGCTGGAAGTTATGGTCGACCGTATGCTGCGCGAATTCAAGGTGCAGGCCAATATTGGCAAGCCGCGCGTTGCTTACCGTGAATCGATCACACGCAAGGTAGATAAAGTCAATCTGAAGTACGCCAAACAATCTGGTGGTCATGGTCAGTATGGTCATGTTGTCCTCAGTATGGAACCCGGTGAACGTGGTTCGGGTGTTGTATTTGAAAATAAGATTGTTGGCGGTACCATCCCCAAAGAATATATCCCGGCTGTCGAAAAAGGCATCAAAGAGGCCTCAGAAAGTGGCGTCTTGGCTGGTTATCCGGTGGTGGACCTGAAAGTCTCCCTGATCGACGGCTCCTTCCACGAAGTTGACTCGAACGAAATGGCCTTTAAAATGGCTGGTTCGATGGCGTTCAAGGAAGGTGTTCACCGTGGTGGGCCTGTTTTGTTGGAACCGATCATGAAGGTGGAAGCTATTGCTCCCGAAGATTATTTGGGTGCGATCATTGGTCAGCTGAATGGCCGCCGTGGCATGATTTTAGGAATGGAAATGCGGCCTGGAAATGCGCAGGCAGTAAATGCGATGGTTCCTCTGGGTGAGATGTTCGGTTATGCAACTGAAATTCGTTCCGCCAGCCAGGGACGCGGTGTATTTTCAATGGAATTTGACCACTATGCGCCGGTCAGCGATGCTGTGGCGCAAGAACTTATCAAAGCATAAATTTTCTCTTAAGTACCAATAAGGAGCGATTTTTCATGGCGAAGCAGAAATTTAACCGTAATAAGCCACATCTAAATGTGGGTACAATGGGTCACATCGATCACGGCAAGACGACCCTGACCGCAGCGATCACAAAAG
>CAYWXS010000055.1:0-44082 GCA_964462245.1 uncultured Anaerolinea sp. | reverse complement strand
CAGTTGGTAAGAGTAGTAACCCTTGCCGGCTTCACCGGCATTGGATCCGAAATAATTGTAATAGCCGGCTGCGGCGTTGGTATTGTAATCGTGATTCCCTGGAGCGGGTCTGGTGCGGGCTTTCAGTGTGCCCCAGGAGGGGTTGTAGCAGTTAGCAAAATCGGTGGTGGAGCCATTAGGGTAAGCGTTGTCTCCGGTGGTGAAAACTGTACCGGGTATAGCTGCTACCAGCGCGGCAGTCGCCTCATCGCCGCTGCTGGTGCATCCGGCAATATCACCCACGCCTACCAGCACCGGGTCGGGCGGGTCAACGAGTAAGAACAGGCGTGGAAAGTAGACAGTGGAAGAGCGAGAATCCAGGTTAACGGTGAGCGTGCCCGGGGTGGTGATTCCAAAGCTAAATAGACCATCACGATTGATAATTTTGGTTACATCAAAAGCCACCCATTTTCCGGCAGTTATGCTGGCAACAGAAGCGAGCGGGGTACTGCCTATGACTGGAGCGTTTTTGTAATTCAGGCTGGTTTCGCCCCAGGTATTGTTGGCAACTGGTTTGAGGATCAGGCCTTTGCTGGAGGTGGTTTGGGAATGCAGCAGCAGTCGGGCGGATTTTATTTTTCGACCTGCCAGGCCACTGACGTTAAACCGAATATATATTTTTTGAAGCGGGGACGCATCCGTCCGCAGGGTCGATAGCTTTCCGAAATTGGTGGTGGGCTGGGTGGATGAAACAAAGGAGTCCGCCTGAGGCTTGAGTGTCAGAGTCTGGCTGGCAGAAACGCCGGAAGTGGGAAGGCTGGCATCCAGAAGGGTCAGAATCAACAGGATTGAAAGGATATTAAATGGGAAAGTAATTTTTGGCGACAAGTGGACCTCCTCCTGGGAGGGTCGTGGCATCATTTCAGTTATGGATCACAATATTGGGGAATATCACAGAAATCAACCGGACGAGTCGGTCTGGGAGAGAGGGAAGAGTGATTAAAATATTATCTTAATCAATTCGGACCGTCAATGGATAAGATGTCCTGTTTGCGCGTGTTGATTGGCCAGTTTGGAATTTGTAAATTTTGTACTGGATAATATGCGAAAAAATCGGGATAATGATTTATTCATAAAAGCAGAATGCGCGTATTTTTTAGGGGAATTTAATGTCGATAAAGATAATATTATTAGCTTCGACAGGTATAATAAATCAGGCAGAATTCATTATTTTGCCATCGATATTTTTCTCATTTTTCAAGAAGGTTTCCTGGATGCCTACAGTTAATGTAATACTGGTTTTGGATGGTAGTAACAGTGGGGGGCATACCCTGTTGCAAAGCCTTGAAAAGTTGGATTACAGGTTAGTGAAACAAATTGAGAGGGTTGAGGATTTAATCCGGGCCATCAGTCAAACTCCTGCGGACCTGGTTCTGATTGATATGTATTTACAGAACCAGGCTGAGAGTTTACGGATTGCGGATCAGTTGCGCAGACAACACGGTATTCCGGTAATATTTGTCAGTTCTTTTGCCGATGCTGCTTTTCTGCAACGCTTACGGACCTCGGAGCCGCTAAATTATATAATCAAGCCATTTGAAGATTATGAGTTGGATGCGCTAATATCGACCGTGTTATATAAATATAACAGCGAGAAGCGACTGCGCCAAAGTGAGGAAAAATATCATACTCTGTTCAATATCATGGCACAGGGGGTGGTTTACCAACGGGCAACCGGGGAGATTGTTTCAGCCAACCCGGCTGCTGAGCGCATTCTGGGAATGAGCATGCGGCAACTGCAGGGGATGTCTTTTACAGATCCAAGATGGCGGACCATCCAACAAGATGGATCGAAATTACCGGTGGAGTTAATTCCATCCATGCAGGCATTATCGACTGGACAGGCTTTGGATAATGTAATTCTGGGGATTTATCATCATGAGAAAGGTGATTATGTTTGGATCCGCGTACATTCCAGACCACAGTATGAGCCTGGCGGCAAACAACCCTTAATGGT
This sequence comes from uncultured Anaerolinea sp., assembly GCA_964462245.1. Taxonomy (GTDB): domain Bacteria; phylum Chloroflexota; class Anaerolineae; order Anaerolineales; family Villigracilaceae; genus UBA5195. The sequence goes on along the minus strand of CAYWXS010000055.1, from coordinate 42,086 downwards.
GGTGTCCACCTTCGAAGATATTACCGATATTAAAAATTACCAGGATGGTCTGGCTGCCAGTGAAGCGCGGTATCGCAGTGTGGTAGAGACGTCTCCGGATGGTATTACGCTGACAGACTTGCAAGGTAAGTTTTTGGCAGCCAATCGTCAAGCGCTGGATATGCAAGGTTTCAGCAGTTTTGAAGAGTTGCAGGAAAGCAGCTCGACCTATTTTGATTTTATTGATGCATCGCATTGGTTGTGCGAACCGGGACGCCTGGAGAGTGAATTGCTGGTGGAATCGCCACGGCGGGTTGAATATGATTTTCACCGGCGCGATGGATCAATATTTGTCGCTGATGCCAGCATGTCATTGCTGCGTGATGCTGCCAACCAGCCAAATGCAATTCTTTCGATCACCAGGGATATTACTGAGCGGAAAAGTAGTGAAGCCCAATTGCGTAAACTATCGCAGGCAGTGATGCAAAGTGGCGATAATATTGTTATTACAGACCTGAGAGGGTCGATTGAGTATGTCAACCCGCAGTTTGAAGAAACAACCGGGTACAGCTTGGCGGAAGCCATTGGGAATAATCCGAGTATTTTGAAATCTGGTGAGCAGAGCGAGGAACTATACACTGAATTATGGAAAACCATTACTTCCGGGCATATCTGGCGTGGTGAGCTGCATAATAAACGCAGGGATGGTTCCTTATATTGGGAGTACGTCAGTATTGCGCCGGTAGCTAATGAAGCCGGTGAAATCACCAATTTTGTGGCGATCAAAAAGGATATCACCGGCAGTAAACAGCTCGAACAGGCTTTGCGTATCAAGGATAGTGCGATCGAATCCTCGATTAATGCAATTGCACTGGCCGATCTGGCAGGTCGGGTGACTTATGTTAACCCTTCATTTGTAACTTTATGGGGATACTTCCATTTTGAAGAAATAATTGGCAAGGATCTGAAAGATTTCTGGGTGGATTCTGAATCAATTGCCAAACTGACGGAGACGTTGACAAATGGAGAAGGCTGGCAGGGTGAAATGAATGCCAGGACAAAAAACGGCTCCATTATGATCGTTGACGTTTCGGTGCATATGGTCAAGGGTGAATCCGGCCAACCTTTGTGCATTATGAGTTCATTTGTGGATATTACCGCCCGCAAAAAAGCTGAGGAAGCCGAGAGAGAAGAACACCGCCTGGTGGATGCTTTGCGAAAGACAGCTGAAGCTTTGAGCAGTACTTTGAACCTGGATGATGTGCTCGAGCGTATTTTGGAAAATGCTGGGGATGTTATCGATAATGATGCCATGACGATCATGTTATTGGAAGATGATAACCTACGGGTTGTGCGTCATCGGGGATATGCTGAGCGTGGCATTACTGACTACATAGAAAAAACGATTTTCAAGATCGATGATTTCGCAACCTTGCGTGCGATGATTGACACCCGGCAGCCAAGTATCGTTTCTGATGTGAAAAGTACCCCTTTCTGGGCACCCCGTCCAGCCACGGATTGGATTCGATCTTATGCGGGCGTACCGATCTGTAAACGTGACAAGGTGATTGGTTTTTTAAACCTGGAAAGTGCCACCCCAAATCATTTTACGGCAGACCAGGCCAACCGGATGCAGGCTTTTGCGAGCCAGGCGGCAGTGGCCATAGAAAATGCCAGCTTGTATGAACAGGATCATATCCTCTCGATTACGGATGGCTTGACAGGATTGTATAACAATCGTTATTTTTATGAATTGACCCACCTGGAATTTGAGCGTACCCGTCGTTATCCGGTGCAACTATCCATGTTGATGATTGATATCGATCATTTCAAACAGGTTAATGATACTTTTGGCCACATGTTTGGAGATGATGTCTTGCGCGAAACTGCCCATAGGGTGCGCGCCTGTTTGCGTTCGGTGGACCTGGCAGCGCGCTACGGTGGCGAAGAATTTGCGATCTTGATGACACAGACGAACGAGCATGATGCCTACCAAATTGCAAAGCGTATTCATGCCGCAATATCCGAAATTCCCTTTAAAGTGCCAGATGTACTCCCCCCCATTACCATTACCATCAGCCTGGGTGTTGTGACCCTGGCGGATGAGCATAAAAATTTTAAAATGCTGATTAAAAGTGCAGATGATGCGTTATATGCTGCCAAGAATGCCGGTAGAAACCAGATTTCAGTTTGGAACGGTAATTTGAAAAATGGAAGATTATCAATCTAGCCAACTTCTAACTCGCAACCTTCCGGGAAAGATTAATAAAGATCTGGATACGACACGCTGTTGAAAAAAAAGGTTTCCACCGGGGTTTTATCCCGATTGCGGGGTGGGTATATCCTACTGGTAGAGGACAATGAGATTAATCAACTTGTCGCATCCGAAATTTTGAAGGGGCTCGGGTTGGTTGTGATGGTCGCAAGCAGTGGGGAGCAAGCGCTGGAACTTGTGCAGCAATGGAATTTTAATGCGGTTTTGATGGATATTCAGATGCCTGGGATGGATGGGTATGAAGCGACGGCTCGAATTCGGGATGTTGTAAACCCTGCCATATCAAATTTACCGGTGATAGCCCTGACTGCACACGCGCTTGACGGTGACCGGGAGAAGACGCAAGCTGCGGGGTTGAATGACCATATCACCAAACCGATTGATGAAAGAAAATTAATCGAAGTGTTGATTCGCTGGGTAAAACTGGATCATCCGGACGTTGTTTTTGTGCCGGTTAACATTAACAAGAATCAATCCAGTAGGCTGAACGATAACCTGGGCTCGTTGCCGGGCATTAACAGTGCGACTGCGTTGCAACGTTTGGGCGGTGACAAGACGCTTTTTACGAAGCTGCTGCGTCTTTTTTATGTCGATTACGCTGATTATGGAGATCGGATCCGAAAGGCACTGGATTCAGGGGACCTGGAACGGGCACGACGATTGGTTCATTCGCTCAAGGGCGTAGCCGGGCAGTTGAGTGCCGATGTGTTGTGCTAGGCAGTTCAGATGCTGGAAGGTAACCTTCTCCTATTGGATTCTGAGATGCAAAAAAATACTTGACTGAGGTTGATCAGCAGCTGAGGTTGGTGATGTTGGCTTTGGATGGGCTGGCGTAAAAGGGGGAATGGTCGGTTGTTCTAAATACAGGAGAGGTCAGGCTTTTATACTTATGCTTTTTGACTGACTGCTGGACTTATCTGCATGGGAAGCGTTACGCTGTTTTTGCGCAACCTGATACTGGGCTTCCATTTGTGTTTTTATGGCATTGGATGCAACAGCGCGGTCCTGCCCGGAGGGTTGGGCGGGTGCGAGTGCGGCTTTTTCTACGTGAATCATTTTTCGAATGGTGGCTTCGGGGTCGTCCTGCACCGGGCTGGTGTCGATCAAAACCTCGCCGCTGGTAGCGTAAAGCTTGCCGTCCGGTCCCTTGGTGTATCCGAAGCTGGCAGCACCGCGCACGAGTGATCCGCCAGCAATAACGTGCGCCTGTTCGTGGGCTCGGACTTCACGGTCGCGGTATTTTAAGTAATCCACCTGGCGGGTGTCTACCGGGCTAGTAGTGGTTGCGCTGCTTGTTGATGTAGTTTTAGCGTTGTCATCCTTTTGGAGGTTGCCCCCAAGGCTGCCAGATTTGCTTAAGGCTTCTTTTGAGATACTCACCTTGTCTGTCGATGCTGTTTGTTCTGATTGTTTTTGTGCCCCGTTAACATCAGAGAAAGACTGACCCATCCCACGGTAGCTTATCGTTTGCGGAAAGGTATTTATCGTTGTCTGTGTATAGTCCAGGGATAAGGCCATTTCGTTCCGTATGAGTTAGTGTGAGAGGAATGGATAGATGGTAAATCTCTATTTATATTATCGACCAAAATTCTTAAAACTAAAGTGTTTGAATTTACAAAAAGGGGTGGTGATCGGAAGTGCTGGCAGTGGAGAATATTATTATTTGAAAAATTTACTCAAAATTTACGTGATTTTTTACTTGATTTTTGGGCACGGTTGTTGTCAATTGGGCTATACTAACGATGTCGAATCGTCAAATTATCTTGTATGAGACAGGGATAGTATATAAGTATAAATTGTACATATGTATAAGTTGAACGAACTTATTGATTAATTTGTTTCTCTTTATTGCTACTCGTCAGGTCATTTCCGATATTATTTATCCGAAACATGAAATCGAAATTGTAAATATCTGTAAAAATGTACCTTAATTTTACTATCTCCTCATCCGGTCAATAACCAGACTGGTTTGGTTATTGACCGGATGAGTTGTCATACCCTTGTTTAATAAGAATCTAATTTACCAGCGAGAAAAAAATAATGACATTTAAAAAGCTGTTCCAGGTTATTTTTGGAAGCCAATTTCTGTTGGTTCTAATTTTGGGATTCTTGACACTTCTTTTATTCCAAAACCAGGCGAATTTGAATAAAAGTCGGGATAATCAATTCCAGTCTTACATTCTGGCAGATGAACTCCGTCAAAGTTCGGATGATTTGACGCGCCTGGCTCGGGCTTATGTAGCGACTGGCAATGTAGAGTTTGAGCGCGAATATCAGGCCATTCTGGATATTCGGAACGGCAAGGCTCCTCGCCCTGTGGAATACAACCGGATATATTGGGACTTTGTGGCAGTTGATGGCCAGAAACCTCGTGGGGATGGGCAGACCATTGCTCTTCTGGATTTGATGAAGCAGACAGGTTTTACAGCCGAGGAGTTTTCCAAGTTGACAGAGGCTCAGAAAAACTCGGATGGCCTGGTGGCAGCAGAGACAAGTGCGATGAACTCAGTCAAAGGTTTATTTGTAGATGGGCAGGGCAACTTTACTATTAAAAAGGCTCCCGATCGAGAGAAGGCGCTAAAGTTGGTTTTTGATGAAACTTACAATAAAAATAAAGCCAGTATCATGCGGCCGATTGATGAATTTTTCGAATTATTTGAAATTCGAACGGCACAGAATGTTGCTTTGTATGAGCAGCGTTCAACTATTTTGTTATGGTGTATTGTGGGGCTAATCGCTGGACTGATGGCGCTCATTCTTTTGTCCCTGGTAATGATCATCCGGAAAGTTGTTAATCCGCTGCAGGCAGTGGTGATTACTTCAAGAAAATTAGCTCAAGATGATCTGAAAGCTCTGGCACTTGAGATTGAGTACGTTTCACAGGGTGATCTGACCCGCAAAGTTTGGATAAAAACTCGCAAACTGAACTACAAAACGAGTGATGAAGTTGGCCAGATGGCGGGTGCCGTAGATGATGTGATCGGCAGTCTGTATCAGGTCAGTAATAACTTTCAAAAAATGTTGGCAAACTTTAGAGGCTTGCTGTTGGAAGTGAACAACAATGCGCTCGTGGTTGACTCATCCAGCTCCAAACTGGTGGTGATAGCTGCCCAGGCAGGTGATGCCACTGCTCAAATAGCCAGAACTGTACAGGAAGTGACCAAGGGGATTACCCAGCAAACTGAAGAAATCACAAATACAGCTAATTCGGTTGCCCTGATGTCTCGTGCGATTGATGGTGTGGCACGAGGGGCGCAGGAACAAACTACTCTAGTTGGACAGGCGGCAGTGATCACCCGCAAGATCAGCCAGACAGTCGAGCAGGTGGCGGGTAATGCCGGATCTGTCACGCGTGATTCTGCCCATGCTACCGAGGCTGCGCGCCTGGGTGCCCGGACTGTTGAAGAAACGGTTAAAGGTATGGAGCGTATCAAAACCAAGGTGAGTCTTTCGGCGCTGGCAGTGAAAGAAATGGGTGCACGTTCCAGCCAAATTGGGGCCATAGTTGAAACGATTGAAGAGATTGCCAGCCAGACCAATCTGTTGGCATTGAACGCGGCGATCGAAGCTGCCCGGGCAGGTGAGTATGGCAAGGGTTTTGCTGTGGTGGCCGATGAGGTGCGGAAGCTGGCTGAGAGGGCTGGCAGCGCTACCAAGCAGGTTGGTGGGTTGATTAAAGGGATTCAGATCACAGTAGCAGAGGCTGTGAAAGCGATGGACGAAGGCGGCCAGGAGGTTGAAAAGGGTGTGCACCTGGCACAGGAATCTGGTGAGGCTTTAGCTGCAATCTCGAAAGCATCCGAAGCGGTTTACCGGCAGGCCGAAGAGGCGGCAAAAGGCGCAGCCCAAATGAGTGCGGCTTCCAACCAACTAGTGACAGCGGTGGAGGGAGTCAGTGCTGTGGTGGAACAAAACAAAGCTGCGACAGAATCCCTTGAAATGGGAACCGATGAAGTCACCAAGGCGATCGAGAATGTGGCGGCAGTCTCTGAGCAGCATAGCGCGTCTATGGAAGAGGTCAGCGCCTCGACCGAAGAAATGAGTGCACAAGTGGAAGAAGTAACAGTTTCGGCTCGTGCTCTGGCGGAAATGGCGCATGCTTTACAAAAAATAGTAGCGCAATTCAAGGTGGATGACCTGGGATCTGCGAAAAAGTAAAGTTTAATTTTGAAAATTAACAAGAGGTAATGATGGATAAAAGCCATGTAAATTCTGAAATAGTTAAGATATCTTTTGTGCGTTCCTTGTTTGGAAAGCTGCTCTTTTTTATGCTGTTGATTGGTATTGTCCCAGTGCTTGTGACTGCCGTCTTCAGTTACGTACAGACGCAAAGTGCTCTGACCCAGTCTGTGCTGGATCATCAAAAAACCATCGAAAAAGACCAGAGTTCTTTTTTGTTGAATTGGAAGAAAGAGCGGATTCAAGATATAGAGACATTGGCAGGTGTGGCTAGAATCGCTTCGTTGAATCCGGAAACTGCCAGCGTTGCCATTAAACAGTATCATAAAATGTGGGCTATCTATGAGACTATTTTCTTACTGGGCCCAGACGGAAATTCCATTGTTACATCGGATGACAAGCCTTTGAAATTAGCTGATAGGGCTTATTTTGTGGAAGCCATGAGCGGCAAGTCAACTATGTCAGATGTTTTGATTTCCAAAGCGAGTGGTAATGTAATCCTGGTGTTTGCTGCACCCATTATCACGAAAGGTGAAGTAGTAGGGGTGGTTGGCTCCACTATACGTATGGAAAGCCTCGCCAACAACCTTTCCTATTCAGAAAATGGTACGACTTCTGACAGTTACCTGGTTAATCAGGAAGGCTATTTTATTACCGCGCCGCGCTTTGCGGAAGAGATGAAGAAGGCAGGGATGTTTTCTGATCGGGTGGAACTCTCGACGAAATTGATGACGACGGCAGGTAAGGAATTAATAGCCGGGAAATCTGGAAATGGTACCTATCTGAATTACCTGGGTGAACAGGTGATTGGGCAATATACGTGGATTCCTGAGCTCCGGATGGGCCTGGTTTCTGAGGTTGAGACCGCAGAGGCAAATGCACCCGTCCTGAAAATGGTCAATTTTATTTTTATATTAATTCTGGTTTCGATTATTGTGATCGCGATTTTGGCTTTTTTCATTGCAAGAGCGATGACAGACCCAGTGAAACTAATTGCAGAGTCCGCAAGCCGGTTGGCTTTGGGTGATATAGACCAGACCCTTGATTATACAAGTCAGGATGAGTATGGTGTTCTGGCAGATTCTTTTCGAAAGATGATTGATTATCAAAAGGTGATGTCCAGCACTGCAGCCGTTATCGCTGAAGGGGATCTGACAGTTAATATCCAACCTAAATCTGGGAAGGATAGATTGGGTCAGGCTTTCAAGCAGATGATAGAAAATTTGCGCAAGTCTGTGGGGCAGGTAGGTGTAAGCGCGGTAGCGCTTGATAACGCCTCAGCACAGTTGGTCAGTTCGGCTTCGCAGGCCGGAGAAGCTACAGCTCAAATTGTTACCACGGTGCAACAGGTTGCAAAGGGGATCATCCAAGAAACAGAATCGATTAATCGTACTGCGCATTCAGTCGAATTGATGTCCCGGGCTATTGATGGGGTGGCACGTGGGGCGGTTGACCAGACCTCATCTGTTACGCTGGCAGCAGAGATTACAAGCGGCATCAGCCTGACGATTGAACAGGTCGCAGGGAACGCGGAGTCTGTCACCAGAGATTCTGCTGGGGCTGCTGAGGCTGCGCGCTTGGGTGCAAAGACTGTGGCAGAAACAGTAAAAGGTATGGAACGCATCAAAACCAAGGTTAGTCTCTCGGCAAAGGCAGTAACTGAAATGGGCACCCGCTCGGATGAAATTGGGTTGATTGTGGAGACGATCGAGGAAATCGCGAGCCAAACTAACCTGCTGGCTCTGAATGCGGCGATTGAAGCTGCCCGGGCAGGTGAGCATGGCAAGGGTTTTGCAGTAGTGGCAGATGAAGTGCGGAAGCTGGCTGAAAGGGCTGGCAGCGCTACCAAGCAGATCGGTGGGTTGATCAAGGGTATTCAGTCTACGGTAGCAGAGGCTGTTAAAGCGATGGATGAAGGTGGGTTGGAAGTTGAAAAGGGGGTCCGCCTGGCTGAAGAGTCGGGTGAAGCGCTTTCGGCGATATTGAAAGCCGCGGAAGCGGTTTACCGGCAGGCTGAGGACGCTGGCAAGGGTACGAAAAAAATGCGAGAAGCGTCAAATCAGTTAGTGGCTGCGGTGGATGGAGTCAGCGCGGTGGTTGAACAGAACACCGCTGCAACGCAGTCCTTGGAGATTGGAACGGATGATGTGACCAAGGCGATTGAGAATATTGCGGCTGTTTCGGAAGAAAACAGTGCAGCCATGCAAGAAGTGAGTGCTTCTACTGAAGAAATGAGTGCGCAGGTGGAAGAAGTTACCGCTTCTGCCAGGATGTTGGCCGAAATGGCACACTCACTTCAAGCAGTAGTGGCTCAATTTAAGTTGGAAGAGAAGCCCTAGAAATTTAAAAAAATAGTAAACGGGGCTGCACTTGATTTGGATTGGTCGGCTGGTTTCTATTCGCTGACTATTCCTAAACAGGCTGTAGTCCCGTTTTTAATCTTAAATTTCGTAATATTCTGGTTTTACTGGTTCGCGATGGAAAAAGGTGAAGGGTTAGGCGGGAGATGGCTTATTTATCAGATCTTTTAAGACCGGTATAAAGTAAGCCGCAGATAAGTGCAACGACCAAGCCGACCGCGATGTATCCTTCACCGCTGTCCAAAGGTAATCCTTGGGGTGATAGCTGCAAACCAGCCATTACGCCGATCAGGAAAACACCTGCAGCGACTTCCATAATATTAGTTGAAGTGAACGTTCTATGTGTGACCATTTTATTCCTTTCTTGCGACTGGTAGTGCGGCGGATGATGATTGTCATCGATTTAAAGCCAATAACGGATTCAGGCGATTTATTATTACAGGCAGGTGCCCAATAAATTATGAAAATGCGGGGACTGGGTGGGCAGGATTGACTGGTGGAATATTACACTATCCATGCTAATTGTACAAATATATAGTGATTAGGTCAATGGAATGTAAATAATATTAGTTAATATGATACATGTCGATTGATAAGTAAGCATGGAATAAAAAATATTGTGAGAGTGAAAAATTATTGCTAATCGATATAAGCAACGACAGCAGGATGGAGAGGTCCCATGCACCAATCGAGAGCAGGCTTTGGATGGTTAAAAGTAGAAATGAGAAGAGGCTAATTATTTTTGTTTTATTTTGCAAACATTACACCCCAATATAACAATGTCACAGCATTGCCTGGCATCAATCCATAGATAATAGTCGTGACCCTTAGATTTCTTGACGACCCCGCTTATCCTGAACCAGATCGCGATTGTCAAAAATACTTATATCAGAACGTTCAGGCGGAACAAATATTGAGTAATTTTACGCGAGTGGTAAAAGCTCGTTGCTTGAAAAAATATGAAAATATAATATTTTGTTTCATGATTTTATCCTTAAATCGAAACAGCCCACTTCTTGTAAGTGGGCTGTTACAAATTCAATATTGGTTTGTTGAAAGAGCGGTACTCGTCCCTTACTTTGGGGCTGTAAAACAATAATCTTACATACTGCTCATTTGTCCCTTACCTGGATACCCGTTTATTTTGTTGTCAGCGGGATATTTTGTACCGTTTTTCGGCTTTGCAGCACCAATAAAATTATTCCCAGTGAGCCTTGTTGATGGCGCCGTTAAAATGAAGGTCGAGGCCTTCAGCTGGGCAGTAGAGCTCAACCTGACGATTGCGGGACATATTCCATAGACCATTGGTGGTTTCGCAGCGAGTCACGAGGTAATAGCTGTAAACATTTCCCTGAGGAACAAATTCTTCGTAAACGTTTGTTCCAGAATTTGCAAAGGAGAAGAAATAGTGGAAGCCCTTGGAGTCAGTAATGGCGAGAGAAACAGTGCCGTGGGTGTGGTTGAAGACTGTGATTTTGCTTTCAGGAGCTGTTTTGGCAGCGAAAGCGGTGCTCATGGGGAGCATGGACATAAGCAGGGCAATGATAATCAGGGTAACGATTGTAGTCTTTTTCATTTGATCTCCTAAAGTTTGAAATATTATATAAAAAGGGACGCCACAGGGACGATGAGGCCAGAAAATTACCACAAAACATAAAAAAGCAAAATAAATACTATTAATTATTATTCAACTAACAAGACTATATTATCATATTTTTCAAAAAATATATATAAAAATGAGATAAAAAAAACGGTTGTTAACTTGCTGTAATGACTCTGATGGTTTCGTTGCAAACTGAAATTTGGTCAAGTTTGGATATTTGAACCTGAACAAATTTCAGTTTTATCGATGAGACGAATTATCCAGTGGAAAAAGGAAATAACCACCCAATTTATTTTGGGTGGTTATTTCTAACTGTTATTGTGATTCTTGCTTATTGGGCAATGACGTCGCGATGATCGGGGGCATGGAACTGGGCGTCAACGCCTTCGGCCGGGCAATAGACTTCAACGAAACGATTGCGGGTTAAGTTCCAGGTGCCAACCTCAGTCGCGCACTTGGTGACCAGATAATAGCTGTAGAATTTGCCTTCGGGGACGGAAACGGTATATTCATTTAATCCAGAATTTGCGAAGGAGTAAAAATAGTGGAAGCCATTGGGATCGATCAGTTGAAGCGCAATTGTGCCGTGCGTGCGGTTGTGGAAGGTTACATCTGTGGTGGGGGTGGGTTTGGCAGCGAAGGCGGTGGTCATGGGAAGCATGGACATAAGCAGAGCAAGAATTACGATGGTAATGACGGTAACTTTTTTCATGATATTCTCCAATTATATTTATTTAGGCGATTAAGAATTGGGGCAGCAGGATGAATGGATTTTCGAAATCCTGCTGCCTTCAAAATTTTTAGTTGGCAGGAACAACGTGGGCATGGGTTGGGGGCAGGAGCTGGACATCCAGACCTTCGCTGGGGCAATAGAGATCGATTGCCTTGTTGCGGGTCAGATTCCAACGACCAACTTCGTTTTTGCAGCGGGTTACGATGTAATATTCGTAGACACCTTCTGGAACAGCCTGGTGGTAAACATAACCGGGGTCGAATGAGTAGAAGAGACGCTGGCCTTTGCTGTTGATCATGGTTACAATGACAACACCTTTGGTGCGGTTGTTCAAAGTAATTTCGGTGTTGACGATGCCTTTACCAGCAAAAGCGGTATTGATAGGCAGCATAGAAACGAGCAGGGCAAGGATTACGATTGTGATGAGGGTGATTTTCTTCATGAGTAGCTCCAGGATAGTTTTATTCGGTTTTGATTTTGAATTTGAGTAGTAGGATCATCAGACTTTTGATAATCCTACTGCATTGATTTAGTATTAGTTGGCAGGAACGACGTGAGCATGGGTTGGGGGCAGGAGTTGGACATCCAGACCTTCGCTGGGGCAATAGAGATCGATTGCTTTGTTGCGGGTCAGGTTCCAACGACCAACTTCGTTTTTACAGCGGGTGACGATGTAATATTCGTAGACGCCTTGTGGGACAGCTTGGTGGTAAACATAACCGGGATCGAATGAGTAGAAGAGGCGCTGGCCTTTGCTGTTGATCATGGTTACAACGACAACACCCTTGGTGCGGTTGTTCAAAGTAATTTCGGTGTTGATGACACCTTTACCGGCCAAAACGGTACTGACAGGTAGCATAGAAACAAGTAGTGCGAGGATTACAATGGTGATGAGGGTGACTTTTTTCATGATAATCTCCTTCGATTTTAGAAATAAGTTATTCATGCCTGAGGATGAAATAACCAGGACTGGAACACAGGATAAGATGAAATTGAAGCCCTGTGAACAACTTCATCCTTATTTGTAGATTGCCCCAATAGTACTGCGGTACTACGAAATTGTAATCAGCGTTTTGTCTAATTAAGAAGTGATTTTAATAAAAAGTGACTACCTCAGGATTTATCAATATCCAGCATAAATTCGGTTTGTTGACGGAAATTTTATAGCAAACCCAAGCTATGGCGATATTCTTCAATATTTACACAATCGCCTACATCTCGGACGCAATGTGAGGCAGGATTTACATCTTTGGCGAAATGATCAAGCACCAATGGACAATAGGGAATATTTAGAAATTTGGATATTTTATTTTGTTTTGTAAAAAAAATATCCATTGAAGGCAATCATAAGATTTGCCAGCGATGGATATTTGATAAAAAATATTTTCAGCTTTGGAGAATAAAAGGATATTTTATGAAAGAGTGTAGCTTAGCGCGCAGTCTGGAGGGCTTTGAATATAGCCTGCAAGCCAAAATCGAGTGCTTCCACAGGTATGCGCTCATCGGCAGCATGGATGGTTCGGATGAAATTGAAGTCGTCTGGCAGTTTGAGCGGGGTAAAGCCATAAGTCTGGATACCAAGTTTGGAGAAAAAGCGTGCATCAGTGACCCCACTTAAGACGAGGGGCACGGCGGTTCCAGTGGGATCCAGGCTGCGCAAGGTGGATCCAAGGCTGTCGAACAAGCCCATATCCGACGTCTTAGGACCGGGGTCGTATTCCAGGACGTCCATTTTGAAATCATCTCCCAGCAGGAGGCGGAGTTCCTGCTGCAGATCCTGAGGTTTGAATCCTGGCAGCAGTCGTCCGTCCAATCCGATCGATACCTCGGATGGGATGACATTCAGCTTATCACTGGCTGTTAGCATGGTGGGGCTGACGGTGTTGTGCAGGATTGGGGAAAAGGCTTCGGCGTTGTCGCCTAGCAGTTTGAGGGTGCCATCCGCCAGCAGCGGGTTGGCTGCCTGGGCGAGGACCCTGCCGGGCAACCCGCCAATAGCAGCCGAGATGCCGTTGATCATTAACTTTGCCGGGGCTGTAAGATGGTAGGGTAGGCTGTGCTTGTCCAGCAGACTGAGAGCGCGGGCTGCTTTGGCCATGGCTCCGCCCTGGATGGGCATTGAGCCGTGCCCGCCGCGGCCCTGGAAGGTGAGTTTTATCGCGCAAATCTGTTTTTCGGCAACCATTATTGGGTAAATGCGTTTTCCGGCCATGTTCAAATTAAATCCACCAAATTCCCCGAAAGCGTAGCGAACATCCTGAAAAAGCTGGGCGTGTTCTTCCACCAGGAAGCGGGCTCCGAATGCGCCGGAGTGCTCTTCATCAGCAACGGCACAAAAAATAACGTCACTGGGCAAGTTCACGCCTTCGGCTTTTGCTTTCAGAAAGGCTGCCAGAAGCATGGCAATCCCGCTTTTCATATCCAAAGCGCCGCGGCCCCAGATGTATCCATCCGCGATCTCAGCGGCAAAAGGCGGATGTGTCCAGTTCTGATTGACGGTGGTGACTACGTCGACATGGCCATAGAGTAGAAGCGGGGTGGCATTTCCCTGTCCTTTTATACGGGCGAGCAGGTTGCTGCGCTGCGGAGTTCGGCTAAGGATGGTGGTGGGAATCCCGGCTTCGGTGATCAGGTTGTTAATATATTGGACGCAGTCGGTTTCGTTCCCCGGTGGGTTGGTGGTGTCGAAGCGGATCAGGTTTTGGAGCAGTTGTACGGGTTGGTCGTGGATCGGTGTTTTTTGCATCGTAACTCCGTTTTGTTTTCTTGAATTATATGCCCTTCTGGCGGGCAATGATGGCTGTATCCATAGGTTTTTATTATGTGAAAGCCAAATTAGAGCAAATTATTTTGATAAGGGTAGCGAAAAATGAGTTAAACGAGTGAAACTTTGGAAATCAATCCGGCGGTTCTAGGATGGGTTGTATTAACTTACTCTGGTTTATTTTTAAAAAACCCCCTTTTGTAAATTATAAACGGGCTGGAGAGGAGTAATGATAGAATAAAATTATTAAGTTTATTTTTGGAGTAACAGCTTATGTTAAAATCGATTTCTTCCCGGTTTTTCCGCAAAGAAAACTATATTGTATTTTTGCTGATCCTCTTACTGATTTTATTAGCCTATGGATTGTTAATACCCTGGCTGGGTTTCTATTGGGATGATTGGCCCTTTGCCTGGATATACCGTTTTTTTGGTCCGGCTGAATTTGTAGAAGCATTTCGTCCTTTCCGTCCTTATCTTGGACCGATATTTGCTGCGACGACCACTCTATTCGGTGGGCAGCCGGCTACATGGCAGATTGTTGGTTTATTGACCCGCTATCTCCTTTCCATTGAATTATGGTTTGTGCTTAAGCTGGTTTGGCCTTCGCAAAAATGGAACTTAATCTGGGTGGTGCTGCTTTTCACAGTTTTCCCTGGCTATCAGCAGCAATGGGTTTCATTAACGCATGTTAACCAGGAATTGATTCCACTGCTTGGATTGATCGCATCCTTTGGGGTAACCGCCTGGGCGATCAGAAATTCTCGTTATAGAATCATCCTGACCACTATCGCATTGGCGTTACAGATGTTTGGCCTTTTTACCACTGAATATTTTTTTGGCCTCGAAATTATGCGGCTCTTTTTTATTTATTTTATTCTTTCCGAGCATATTCAGGTATTTAAGGACAAATTATCTAAAGTTATCCAGAATTGGCTGCCGTATATGGTGATCTGGCTGCTTAATGCGGCCTGGGTTTATAGTTATCATCGATCGGCGGCATATCATTCTTATTCCATTAATATTGGTTCGATCCAATCGTTTTCGTTCTTGACATTGGTGAATGAGATTCTTTCCACCATCTCCCTCTCAGGGTTTTTATCCTGGGTGAATACATTCCAAATTATTACTTTTATGGATGGATCGTTTTCGCAGGTGCTCGCATTGCTGATACTTTTCATTTCAGCCATGGTTGTATATTTCTTGATGCAGAATTTATATAAATCTGATTTCAGAGCCAACGAAAAGAAGGATGATAGCTGGGGTTTTCAGGCTTTATTTTTAGGTATGGTGGCGATAGTGGCCGGGCGCCTGCCTTCCTGGGCTGCCGGGTTACCGCTAAAGCTGGTTTTTGATTACGATCGTTTCTTTTTATCAATCATGTTGGGGGCCTGTCTGTTTATTATTGGGATGGTAACGATTTTTGCAAAAGATGGAAAGCGGAAAATTATTATCCTGAGTATTTTGATAGGTCTAGCTACAGCATATCAATTTTCGGTTGCAAATACTTTCAGACGTGATTCCGATAATCAGAAGGCTTTCTTTTGGCAGCTAGCCTGGCGCATACCCGCCCTTAAAAAGGGGACGGTATTGATTACCGATGAATTGCCGCTGGTATATGTTTCAGATATGCAACTTACTGCCCCTATAAATTGGATGTATGCGTCCTCAATCTCTAACCGGGACCTCCCATACATGCTGATGTATATCAAAAACAGGCTAAATTCACCGGCTTTGCCTTCGCTTCAGGCCAATACTCCGATTCAGGCAGAATATCGTACTGCGCGTTTTGTGAGTTCGACCTCAAACAGTATTGTGATCTTTAAAAACGCCGCCGGTTGTATGCGGGTTCTTGATGATGTTTATGGAACGGCAGAGACGGTTCCGGGTGCCAATTATTTGTTATCGGATGCGATCCATCTTTCTGACCCCGGCTTAATTGATACAAATGTAGCGGATCTGACGTTGGACCCTGTCTTTTTTGGAAAGGAACCCCGGCATGATTGGTGTTATTTTTACGAGAAGGCTGAACTTGCCCGCCAGCAAACAAATTGGCAGCAGGTTCTGGATGTATTTGATCAGGCAAAAAAAACGGGTTTGAGCGCTTCGCAGCCGGATGAAAATCTACCATTTATCGAAGCCTATGCCATGAGCGGACAAGTGGATCAGGCGTTTATCCTGACAAACCGGATGGTCAAAGCACAAAAAGATTTATGTCCTGCGGTTTCCAAGCTGTGGAGCCGCGTTTTACAAAAATCGCCCCAGGTACTCACAGCTTTAGCAGTAAGTGAGCGGTTATCTCAAAGTGGTTGCGAAAAACAACGTTAACCACTCGTCATGAGCAGCGCCTTACTGGTATGAATGGTCTATTGTGATAAGCGCCCTGGCTGTTTATAGGTTTGAGCAGCAAGCTGAGGGCGGCGGGTTTGGGTAAGTCAGGATAAAATACAAGTATGAGTAAAAATGTTTGGAATGATTTGATCGCGGGACTACCTGAAGCGCACCTTTTGCAGACTTATGAGTGGGGACAGGTTAAGGCGCATTATAGTTGGGAACCGCTATACTTGGTTTGGCGCAAGAACGTGCCAGGAATGTTGGTGGCTCTTGAACCCGCAGCCCTGGCGGAGTTATCCCCGGTGGAGGTGCAAGCTGCGGCGCTGGTTTTAAGGAAGCCCATCTTGCGGGGTAGTTTTGCGGCCCAGGTTTGTATTTTATACTGCCCCAAGGGACCGCTTTTGAATTGGGCAGACCCGGTATTACGTAGTCGGGTGCTGGATGATTTACAGCGCTTCGCTCGGAAGGAAGGTTCTATCTTTTTAAAGTTCGATCCGGATGTGGTTCTCGGGCTGGGACTGCCAGGTACCGAGTCTGACCAGCCGGATGTGGTTGGACTATCGGTGGAGCAGGATTTAGTGGCTCGCGGCTGGCAGTATTCACAGGATCAGATCCAATTTCGGAATACAGTTATGCTGGATGTAAGCCTGGCAGAAGAAGACCTGTTGGCTCGCATGAAGCAAAAAACGCGTTATAACGTACGCCTGGGACCGAAAAAGGGCCTCGGGGTGCGTATAGGCACTGACCTGGATTGGCCGTTATTGTATAAGATGTATGCTGAGACTTCTGTGCGGGATGGGTTTGTGATTCGGGACGAGGCTTACTACCGGGTGGTCTGGCAATCTTTCGCGGCTTCGTCTGCGCCTTTGATTGCGGAAACTGCGGAGGGAGAGGCTGTGGCCGGGGTCTTTCTTTTCCATTTTGCTGGAAGGGCGTATTATATATATGGAATGTCACGCGAGGCACACCGTGATCTCATGCCCAATTACCTGCTGCAGTTTGAGGCTATGCGTTGGGCCAGGCAGCAGGGCTGCAATGTGTATGATTTGTGGGGTGCGCCGGAATTGTTCGATGAGCGTGATTCGATGTGGGGCGTTTTTCGCTTCAAGGAAGGTCTGGGTGGGCAGGTCCGGCGTACCTTGGGTGCATGGGATTATGCTCCAAACCATTTGTGGTATCAGATCTATACTCAGCTGATGCCAAAGGTATTAAATTTTATGCGTTCACGTGGAAAGATACGCACGCGACAGAGCCTGGAAGCCTGAAACAGGCTCAAGGTTCACCCGGATGATATTTTATGAGAACAGGAGAGAATGATGAACTCGATCCCTCGTTACCGTTTTGCCCATTTACCCACGCCAATTGAAGAATTACCCCGGCTTTCGACGGCCCTGGGTGGTCCTCAAATATTTATCAAGCGTGATGATCAGACTGGGCTGGCTTTTGGCGGCAATAAAACCCGCAAGTTAGAGTTTCTGGTGGCTGAAGCCCAGGCCCAGGGTGCCAAAATGTTGATTTCAGCCGGGGCGATGCAGTCTAACCATTGCCGACAGACCGCTGCAGCGGCTGCCAAGTTTGGAATGGAGTGTATTCTGGTTCTGAATGGTCAACATCCCAAGCAACCCTCCGCCAACCTGATGTTGGATTTTTTATTCAATGCGGATGTGGTCTTTGTAGCCGATCGTAATGATCGTGATGCTGTTCTGAAGCATACTTATGAGACAGCCCTGACTGCTGGGAATGCGCCTTACCTGGTGCCATACGGTGGTTCCAGCCCGACGGGAGCCCTGGGTTATGCTTTTGCAGTAGAAGAATTGATGCAGCAGGGATTGAAGCCAGACTGGATTGTGTTCGGAACATCTTCTGGTGGGACGCATGCCGGGTTGACGCTGGGTGCCCGGATATTTAAGTGTGAGGCAAAGATCTTAGGAATTAGCATTGATGAGTCGGTCAGCACGCTCAAGGCGAATGTTTCGGTCTTGGCTAGCCTGGCCAGTGAGAAACTGGGATCGCGAATTAATTTCAGCGGCGAGGATGTGCTGGCTAATGATGAATACTGCCAGGCCGGGTATGGGGTCTTTGGCAGACAAGAGCGCGAGGCTATCAGTCTGTTTGCCGGGAAAGAAGGTGTTTTACTGGATCCGGTTTATACTGGTCGCGCCGCTGCCGGGTTGATCGATTTGATCAGGAAGGGAGTTTTTACAAAGAACGAAACGGTTCTGTTCTGGCATACAGGTGGACAGCCAGCTTTGTTTGCCGAGAAGTATGAGTCTGCAATATTATAGGCAATTAGGCAGGTTTTCAAAGTTGATATTTAATGGAGTGAGGGCACAATGCTTTGTGTCCTCACTCCATTTTTAGTCATATTTTACCCGGGGTACTTGCCGGACATTGTGGGTGAGCTAGGGGAAAATGCTTGTGCTGAAATTCAAATAGCAGATCAGGCAAGTCAGAACTGGAAATAAATAAATGGCGAAGAACTTAAGGGGGCAAAGAAAAATACGATCAGAATTTCGAGCAGAATGATGGCCGGGGTATAGCTTTTTTCGATCGGGAAAATGGGCCATTCCCATTCAAACCGACGGGCCAAAAATCCGCCCAGCATAATGATTGAAACCCCAATGACAGCCCAAACATAAAACCACTCAAAGTTATACACGCCGCTCAGGAAGAATAACCGCTTAAAAATAATCACGGTTGTTGCCCAGTTTGGAGAGCGAAAGGGTACCCAGGTGACTGAGACCAATAAAAAGACCAGGCAGGCACGCAACCAGGCACTTGGTGAAAGCCACGCATCTTCTTTTAGTTTACCTTTGAAAATCAGGCGTTCAAGCGCCAGATATAATCCGTGTAAGCCACCCCACAGTACAAAGTTCCAACTGGCACCATGCCACAGCCCACCCAACAGCATGGTGATCATTAGGTTGATATAGGTACGGAAAGCGCCTTTACGATTGCCACCCAGTGGAATATACAAATAATCCCTGAGCCAGGTAGAAAGCGAGATATGCCAGCGGTTCCAAAATTCAGAAATGGATTGGGCGGTGTAGGGTAGATTGAAGTTTTTAGGTAACTCAAAGCCCAGAATTTTGGCAATGCCGCGTGCCATATCGGTATAACCTGAAAAATCGCAGAATATCTGGATTGAATAAGCAAAAATACCCAGCCAGATGGTTGGGGAGGAAAGGACACTGGGGGATTTATAGATCTGATCGACCATAATAGCGGCATTGTCTGCGATCACCAATTTTTTTAGCAGTCCACGCAGGAATAGCTGCACTCCTTCCACCAGGTTATGTACATTGATGATCACACCCCGGTCCAACTGCGGTAAAAATTCGCTGGCACGCATGATCGGACCTGCCACCAGGCGCGGAAAAAAGGTGATGAAGATGGCGTAATCCAGCAGTGATTTTGCTGGTTTGGCTTTGTGATGGTAAACATCGATGACATAACTGAGCGTTTCAAAGGTATAGAAGGAGATGCCAATCGGTAAAATAATATCCAGGGTGCCAACATGCCAGCCCAGGGACTGGATCATCAGGTCGAGAGAGTCGATGAAGAAGTTGAAATATTTGAAATAAGCCAGAAAGCCGAGGTTGACCAGGATACTGACCCATAATACCAGCCTGCGTTTATGCAACTCTTCGGTGTGGACCAAAAACTGGGAAACGTAGAAATCGAGGATCGTGACGGTAGCCAGCAAGGCTAGAAAGCGCCAGTCCCACCAGGCGTAAAAGAAGCAGGATGCGGTCAGGAGGATCAATTTTCGAATAAAGGGATTCTTGATCACGAAAAGGAGTGTCATGACCACAGAAAAAAGAACAGCAAATTCCACGGATACAAAACTCATTTCAAGACCTCTTCGATTGTTTTTGCCAGAAGAGTCCCCAGAACTTCATTGCCACTCTGGTTAAGGTGACCCCAGCCTGGTTTTGCGCTGTTGTTAAATCCCATCGGTAAAAATGATGAATTGGTATGTTTTTGAAATTCTGGAAGAGCGTCTATTACGGTGACTTGAGGATAATTCTTTAAAAGCTCAATCAACCTGGTATGTTCCGAATCATCCATTTGGATAGCATTATTGGAAATAAGTGGTGCATGTGGAATGACCAGCAAGATTAGAGGTGTATCTTTGCACGCCTTCAATAAATAATTCATCTGTTGACCGGCCAGATTGGTATCGAACCTGGAAGAAGCCGCGCTATCATCTGAGTTATTACCCTGGGTCTGCAGCATTTGATCGAATCTACTTTTGCCATAATCCTGCCATAACATGAGATCGTAGCTGACTTTTATTTCATTGCTGACAGTAAAATTACCCTTCACTTTATTTTTATTAAAAAGGCTGGTGATTTTAGAATCTTTGGCAATAAAATAATTTAATCTCTTATCGTTAAAGGATTCGATAAAATCATTGGGCGCAATTTGAATTACAAAAGCCTTGGGCTGGTAAATTATTCGATACCCGGCAATCCTGGTTACATAATCCGCCATTGACATGCCTGAATGTCCAAAGTTATGGACATCAAAATTGTAACCGGACTGACGTAAGAGGGTTTCAGCGACTGAAGCAAATTTTTTTCCGTCCGGAACCTGGCGGGCTTCCATATAGGAATCGCCGAGCAGGATGATACTTTCTCCGCCCTGGAAGGGCGTGGTAATTTCACCCGGTGAACCGTCAAAATGGGTGATGGAGTAGCCTTCGGTTCCTGATAGATATACCGATCCAGAGGAGGGAAGCTGCCCAAACCAATTTGTCCATGTTGTGCTCAATGGTAGGCTGAAGACGGCTAAGCGTAAAACGAGTTCAAATGCTAGTAAAACCAAGCCAATCCAGATGTGCATCGGGATCAGGTAGGCCAGGATTTTGTTTGTTTTCAAAAAAGTAATAATCTGCGGGATGGATAAGAAAATGGAGCCGATCAGTAAAATAAAAATTCCCACTACCAGCTGGCGTGGATGAACCTGGGTCCAACTTAGCGTGAAAATATAATTGCCACTGATTGTGAGGTTTATCAGTGACATCCAGCATATCAGGAAACCGGTTGATAGTATTTCCAATCGAAGTATGTTTAACCAAATAATTTTCATCTTGTATGAGCCTGTGTCTTGATTTTGGAGTTTCTTGACGCTATTATAAATTGAATCAGCTGGGCGAGGTTGTCTTGTAATATGAGATAGGTTCAGGGGTTATTGCTAAATCGAAAGGAATAAAAAAGGAGTGTCCGCTTTTCGAGAACAGACACTCCAGTTATTCAGCGGAGAGGGTGGGATTTGAACCCACGGTGGCCCGGAGGACCACAACGGTGTTCGAGACCGTCCCATTCAACCACTCTGGCACCTCTCCATTTGATCAGTGTGGCGGGGCGGATTATACCGCTTTTTTGCCGTTTCGGGATACTTAAATCTCAGCAACATCTCCCTGACCAGGGTAGTGAACGTGGCGCATGCCACCTGCTTTCAGCTTCTCCATCAGGGGCAATGCTCCACGTGCTTCGCCGTGGACAATGAAGGTGCGTTTGGCGCTATTTTTTACGCCCAAGGCGTATTCAGCCAGCAAATCTTGACCGGCGTGGGCAGAGAGCCCGCCAATGGTGGCAATTTCGGCCCGCACGTCGTATGTTTCACCAAAGATGCGAACCTGTTCTTCGCGGTCGGCCAGACGTCGCCCAAGAGTATTGGGGGCCATCCATGAAACAATCATGATTGTATTTTTTGGATTTTCGATATTCCAGCGGATATGGTAAACGATGCGTCCGACTTCCGCCATGCCCGCTGCGGAAATGATAATCATTGGGTCTTTGCGCTGGTTGAGTGATTTCGATTCTTCCAGGCTGTGGATGTATGTCAGGTTATGAAATTCAAGAGCAGGGTGTCCATTGTAGATTTGGGTGCGGGTTTCCTGATCATAACATTCTTCGTGTTTTTTGAAGATATCGGTGGCGTTGACTGCCAGCGGACTATCGACATAGACAGGGATATTTGGTAGTTTACCTTCAGAGTGCATGCGGTTAAGGTTATAGACCAGTTCTTGGGTGCGCCCGACAGCAAAGGCGGGAATGATAACTTTGCCGCCACGCTGCAGGGTGCGGTGGATGACGGTGCACATTTCCTGGTAGGCTTCTTCTGGGTCGCGGTGAGGTTTGTCACCGTAGGTGCTTTCCATGACCAGGATATCGGTTTCTTGTGGCAGGACGGGATCGCGCAGAATGGGCTGCCCGCGGCGTCCGATATCGCCGGAAAACCATAATCGGGTCTTTTTCCCTTTTTCTTCCAGGTCCAGTTGGATGGCAGCCGAGCCCAGAATGTGTCCAGCTTCAACAAAGCGGACAACGGCGCCATGAGCAACCGAGAAGGAGGTGTCCAATTCTACTTCATTGAAATATGGGATGACTTCGGCGGCGTCCAACTGGGTATAGAGTGGGTCTACGGCTGGTTCGCCGCGTCGGGCACGGGCGATATTTGTGGATTGTGCTTGCCGCTCCTGGACGTGACCGGAATCGAGCAGCATGATGCGGCTGAGGTGCGTGGTGGCAGGTGTGGCGTAGATCCGGCCCTTAAAACCATTTTTGACAAGGTGCGGCAGATTGCCGGAATGATCAATGTGGGCGTGAGAGAGAATGACAGCATCAATTTCCTTGGGGTCAAAGGGAAAATTGCGGTTGCGTTCGAAGGATTCCTGTCGCCCGCCCTGAAAGAGGCCACATTCCAACAAGATTTTGGAGTCGTTAAGTTCGATCAAATGCATGGAGCCAGTAACGGTTTGAGCTGCGCCTAAAAAGCTGATTTGCATGTTGAGACTCCTTGGAAAATAAAGAATGGTGTACGAAGCCTGGTTGTAATGATGCGCCAAATACAGGTAAGAAGAGAGCACGCTCAGCGTGCTCTCTTCTTACCTGTTAAAGTTGTGTGGGTTTGATGCCGAGGGTCTGCATAAGCTCAGAGCCAAAGTTTTCCATTCGCCAGGGACTGCTGTTTAGAATTATTTCCATGGCTTCAGGGCTGTGAGGGTTTTTTTCTGCCAGGGCACTCATGTAGACCTTGGGCAGGATGACGTCGGATTCGACGCCCATTTGATCGGCTTTTTGCTTGCGCCACACTTTTAATTTTTGCAGACGGCTAAGCACTGCTTCAGGAATGCGCTCGGTTTCGGTTGCGTGGACTATGGGTGCATTCAGCCCGCGTTCAACAGCTTCCAACATGGATCGTCCAAAGCGTTGTAATTGTCTTTCAGAAAGACCGGCTGCAGCGAGTTGATCCATGCTGCGGGATTCGTTTTGTGCAATTTTTAACAGCAGACGGTCGTCCATCACTTTAAAAAGGGGACGATTCAGGCGGGCCGCATTTTTTTCGCGACTGAGGCAGAGTTCGCGCAGGACGGTTTGTTGACGCGGGGACAGGTCCTGCCGTCCATCAATCCGTTCCCATCCGGCGCGGACGGGGCGATGCGAATTGTTATTATTCACGAAACAACTTCGTTGAAAATCTTCCGTGGCAAGGTCCCAGCGGCCTTTTTCACGCAGCTCGTTTTCCAACATATCGCGCAATTCAATCAGGTAGTGTGTATCCAGGCGGGCATAGTCAATCAACGAGGGTGTCAATGGTCGTTGACCCCAATCCGCTTTCTGGTTGCGTTTGTCCACATCGATGCCAAATTTTTCAGAGAGCAGACTGCCCAAACCCACTTGTTTGTAGCCAAGTGTGCGTGCAGCCTGCATGGTGTCAAAGATGCTGGTGAAGCTGAAGTCAAAATCTCTCTGCAGTCCGAGTACATCGTATTCTGCGGCGTGGAAAATGATTTCAATTTTTGGATCAGAGAAGATGGGAGCCAGGTAAGTCAGGTCGTCAAGGGCTAGTGGGTCGACCAGATAATCTGTGTTGGGGGTCGAAAATTGAATTAGGCAAACTTGTTCCTGGTAGGCATGCAGGGAGTTGGCCTCGGTATCAACTGCCAGGCGTGATTCGCGCGATAATATTTCAGCCAGATGTTTGAGAGCCGTAGGGGTTTCGATCAGAATGGGTGCGGTTAGAGTTGGAATCATGTGGGTTTAGAGGTTGATTTTACCCCCATTCCCTTCATTTTTTCCATAATGATTCCATCTTCCCCATCGGTATAATATTTCGCCCAACGGTCGATGTTTTGGTAGCCTGCTTTTTTATACATGCGGATGGCGTCGATGTTGCTGATACGGACGCACAGGTGGATGATGGAAGTCGGCAGCAGGTCTTCACAGGTTTGCAACAATGCACGCCCGGTACCCTGACCGCGAAATTCCGGCAGGACGCAGATGGTTGCAATCCAGGAGATGCCTTCCCGTGGGCGTGGATCACCGGCGATGAAGCCGATCATTTCCCCATTTTCCACGGCTTTGAGTCGGACGACACCGGACATACTGAGCACACTGATTAAATCGAAGAGGGGCCATGCATCCTGTGGAAAACAAATTTTTTCCAGATGGCGCAGAGAATTGAGGTCGAGTAAATTGGCGGAGGTGATGATCATCTTTGTGAGTTTCGGTATGATTGGGTAATTTCTTGAGGTATCAATAGCTCAATTGCATAAATAAAAAATTAACTTTACCAGATGCAGGGTAAAAGAACAAGTAGCGGTTTCCGAAATAACCAAATTCTGGGGTTAGGCAATCGCGTAATCTGGTTTGAATTAGCCCGACTATGAATTTATCCATTTACAACTGGGTATCTTTCTTGATTGGCGGATATAATCAGATAGAAATTTATTCCATTTTATTTACCCTGGGCTTAACCTTATTTTATTGAAACTTGCGGTTTGGATTATTGTTTGGTGGATACCAGGAAAAATTTGAGGATTGTGCATGTCGATATTATTGAAACATCCCCTTTTTAAGACACTGGGTGAGTTAAAAGGTAATGCGCGGATTATTGTATTGACTGAAGTGCTGTTTGGTATTCCATACAACCTGTTTATGCCATTTTTCTCGGTTTATATGCTGGCCCTCGGTATTACGGATCAACAGATTGGGACAATCGTCAGTCTGGGTTTACTGAGCCAGGTATTTTCGGCTTTGGTAAGTGGCGCGGTCGTGGATAAATTTGGCCGCCGGGTAACCCTGATGGTGATGGATATTATTTCGTGGGGTATTCCGTGTTTGATCTGGGCCTTCGCCAAGGATGTGCGTTATTTCATGGTTGCGGCGCTGTTAAACGGTCTTTGGCGCCTGGCGCATACGGCCTGGACTTGCCTGATGGTCGAAGAAACCGAAGAACGGTTCCTGGTTCATATCTGGACCTGGATCACGATTTTTGCGGTTTGCTCGGCATTCTTTACGCCTTTGGGTGGTTGGTTTGTAAAAGAATACGGACTGATTCCGGCAGTGCGCGGCATTTATGTCTTTGGTTTCTTCATGTTTTCAGGAAAAGCCATTTTTCTCTATTTTAAAACGCACGAAACTGAGCGTGGTTTTCAACGTATTGAAGAAACCCGGCACAGTTCCATCCTGAGCCTGTTGGGAGAATATCGCAGCGTATTTGGCGAAATTTGGCAATCGCGTCCGATCCTCACGGCTTTGTCTTTGATGGTGATTACTAATATTTATGCGACGGTGAGTGGTAACTTTTGGGGTGTGCTGTTCACCAGTAAACTGGGGTTCAGTAATTCTGAAATTTCGACTTATGTGGCGCTGCGTTCTATCATCATGACAGCAAGCTTCTTTGTTATGGGCAACCGTTTGACCAATCCGCGCAAGTTCAGGTTGCCGCTTTGGATTGGTTTCCTTGCATTTTTCATCAGCCAGGGTTTGCTGGTGATGATGCCAGCCAGGGCGATTGGGTTGTTGGTGCTCAGCGTGGTGTTAGAAGCGCTGGCTTCGGCACTCGTCAACCCTATGACAGAATCCATGCTTTCAATTTCGTTGGAATCGAAAGAACGGGCACGCATGAGTGCAATTGTTTACATGTTATTGATCGTTTTTATTTCGCCTTTCGGTTGGATTGCTGGACAGCTTTCGGCAATTGATCGTACCTTGCCGTTTGCATTCAATATGGGTCTTTTTGTAGTTGGCGCAGTTTTGGTCTGGTTTATCAGTCGCCCGGGATTTATTATTCATCCGTCAGAGCAGGTTTAATATGGCTCCGTCTGTTTTGAAGAAATTTTAAAATCCCATAGTTGATAAATTTTTATGAAAAACTGCACAGCCTAAGCCGTGCAGTTTTTTTGTTATGCGGGCTGTTATTCTTTTTTTGTGAAATTTTCCAGCATTCTGGTGAATTCCATTGGGAAAATGTACTTTGTTGAGGGGCTGAGACCTAGAGCTTTGAGAGTTTCGAAGTATTGCAAGGTCATGGTTTTTTGATCGGCGGTCAGGGCTGTGGTATTGATCTTTTCAAGCGCTGCGGCAAAGCCTTCGGCTTTAAGGGTTTGGGATTGGCGCAAACCTTCTGCTTCAAGGATAGCGGAGCGCTTCTGACCTTCGGCGCGCAGGATGGCGGATTGTTTTTCGCCTTCGGCGACATTGATGGCTGCTTCACGCGTGCCGGTTGATTCAGTCACAACTGCACGGCGGATACGCTCAGCGGACATCTGGCGGTTCATGGCGTCCTGTACGTCCCTGGGAGGGATGATTTCGCGGATCTCGACATTGGTGACTTTTACGCCCCAACGTTCGGTGACTTCGTCCAGGCGGGTGCGCAGCATGTTGTTTATGTGTTCGCGTTCGGAGAGCACATCGTCGAGCGGGATGCCGCCGATGACGGCGCGCAGGGTGGTGGCGGCGATGCCCGCCGCGGATAATTCAAAATTACCCACTTTTAGCACCGATTCGGCTGGGTCCAGGACTTTGTAATACCAAAGGAAGTCGATCGAGATTGGGGCATTGTCTTTGGTGATGGAGGTCTGGTGCGGCACTTCGCGGATCTGTTCGCGCAGGTCCACCATTTTGGCCAGATCAACAAACGGGATCAGAATAACGATCCCCGGACCCTTGGTACCCATGCAGCGCCCCAGGCGGAAAACCACCAGGCGTTGGTACTCGGGGACGATCCGTATAGCGCTGGCAAATAGGACCAGCAAGCCACCCAACACCAGTCCTGCAACACAAATCAGAGGTGTTAATGAGTTCATATTACTTCTCCTTATCTATCTTTTTCTGCCCAGGCTGCCATGCTTGATATCAAGGAAGGGGGAGCAGAATTTGCCAAATTTATCAGCTTTTTTGACCGAGTTGGATAATTCTAGGTGATCTCCGGAATTTTTTCGACGATTAATGTAAAGCCTTGGCGCTGTCGAATGATTACCTGACAGCCAGAGGGGATTGGTTGTGCGCTGCAGGCGGACCACAACTCGCCACCCACCTGGACAGAGCCGTTTTTGTGGACTCTTGTGCGAGTCTGACCAACCTGACCGATAACGGCATCGATGTCGTTGACGGGGCGCTTGCTCTGGATCAATAGTCCGCGCTCGATACTAAACCAGACGAAGCCAGCACTGAGCAGTGAGACGAAGCTTGACAGGATGGGATTAACACTGGGCTGGCCGTTGCTACCAATGAACAGGAAGGCTGATCCGCCACTGAGCAGCAGGGCTGAGGCGATCAGCAGCGGCAGACGCAAACGGTTGAACCGCAATGCGCCAAAAAAAGGGATGACACTCAGGCTGATGGGCAGTATAGCCCAGAGATTGGGTGGGATGTGGCTTAATTCGTACCAGCACAACCCAATGCATATCAAGAGGCCGGTTTCCGGCAAGCCGGTGCCGGGGATGAGGATGCAAATAAATGCAAGCAAACTGGCGATGACGATGATTACGTACGCGATATTCGGGTTCAGCAGGATTTCCATGGGTGCCTCCGTAAAGGCCTAGATTAATTATACATCTAATAGGGTACTCAGTGGTTCGGTCAGGCTGGGTGGGGGCTGATGTTGGATTCTATCTGATGCACATAACAGATTGTAGAGCGAATAACTATGGTTGGTCGAATATTTTTGTTATGGGCTGGCAGTAAAATATATTGAAAAATGCGATAATATTATAGTAATCCTTGAAATAGATAATCAAACCAGATGCGGTTGGTCGGTTATTTTTTAAAGAAAAAAAATTCCATTTAATTGTATTTACAGGAATCTTTATGCGTTCCCTTTCTTCTAATATAAGTAATGTGACTATTGTTAAAGCAATATTCGACCAATTAGGGCAGGTGCAGGACGGGTTGGCTGTATTTGATGCTCAGATGGATTGTCTTTATATTAACGAAACTGCTGCCAATATTTTAGAGAGCGCTTCGGATGATCTGATTGGTAAAAGCTTGTGGAAGATCCTGCCAGATTTTAAAAATACTGTTTTGGGGGAAGGCTATCAGCATGCGCTGAAAACTCACGAGCCGGTAATTTTAAGGGATTATTCCAAAACCGTGGCTGGTTGGTTTGAGCACCGTATCCAACCAGCATCAAGTGGGCTGTTTGTTTCCATTATAGATATTTCAGAATCCAAATATCGGAATGTCACCATACAACAAGATCAGGAACGATACAAGCTACTGACCGAAAATATGCATGACGTGATCTGGTTGATGGATATTCGAGAGAATAAATTTATTTATGTTAGCCCTTCTGTCTTTGCGCTGCGAGGTTACACACCGGAAGAAGTGATGAGACAACCGGTTGAACAATCGCTGACTAGCGAGGGACT
Organism: uncultured Anaerolinea sp.; assembly: GCA_964462245.1. GTDB lineage: Bacteria > Chloroflexota > Anaerolineae > Anaerolineales > Villigracilaceae > UBA5195. The sequence goes on along the minus strand of CAYWXS010000055.1, from coordinate 13,198 downwards.
TGAAAAGGTCAATCAGAGGTTGGCAACTAATATAAAAAACTATCTGGCGGGTAAGGGCTACGATGGTGAGCCGATCCAGCTTGAACAACCCTGCAAAGATGGGTCAACCGTTTGGACAGAGGTTGCCACCACTCTGGTCGTGGATGAGAAGAATCAGCCGGTCCAGATCATCGGTGTTTCACGTGAAATTACCAAGCGAATGCGGGCTGAAGAAGCAGTGCGGTTGGTTGAAGAACGTAACAGAACCATAATCGAGAAATCGCCGGATGGTTTTATCCTGCTGGGTTTGGCGGGCAACCTTATTTATGCCAGTCCTTCCGCCTTGCGCATGTTTGGGTATAACGAACAGGATAAGCTTACTTTTTCTCCGGAAAAAATGACTTGCCCGGATGATTTACCCAGGGTACTGGGTGTGCTTTCGCGCATTATTCAAGACCCGACGTTGACTCCCACTTTGCAGTATCGGTTTTTGGACAAAGAGGGGGATTGGCGCTGGATCGAAAGTACCTTCAGTAATTTATTGCAAGTGACAGCCGTTCAGGCACTTGTGATCAACTTCAGGGATATCAACGAGCGGGTACTTGTGGAAAAGGCGCTGCGTGAGAGCGAAGAGAAGTTTTCAAAGGCGTTTTTTCTCAGCCCGGACTCGCTTATCATCGCTAATAAATCTGATGGTCGTGTGATTGAAGCCAATGATAAGTTTTTACTCCTAACCGGGTACAGTCGGGAAGAGATCATCGGATATTCATTGCAAGAACGGAAAATATGGGTTACACCTTTCGAGCGTCCGCGCTTATTATCGATATTGGATGAAGCGGGGTTGATCGAGAATGATGAGATGCAAATCCGACGGAAAGATGGCGAGATCCGGGATGTAGTGTTAAACGCGGAATATATTGAAGTAAACGGTGAGGTGTGTATCCTTGCGGTCTACAGTGATGTCACACTTGATAAGCAAAGAGAAGCTCGACGAAAACTGGTTGAGATTGAATTGCAGAAGGCAAAAGCGCAGCTGGAAATCAGGGTTATAGAGCGCACCGAAGAGCTGGAAATCACAAATAGCAAATTAAAGGCTGCACTGGATAACACATCAGCTTTATACTCCATCAGTCAATCACTGATTGAAGTGGAACAGGTGGAAGATGCCATTCAAAAAGTGGCAGATATTATTGGAAAAATTTTGAAGGTGGAGCGGGTGGTGATTGCCACCGTGGATTTGAAAATTCACCAAATTGTAAGTTTTTTCATTAGTGGGGTTGAAAGAAGTAAGGTTATGCAGATCGACTTTGATGAATTTTGGGAAGGTCTGAGTGGTTGGGTAATGCGTGAGCGTAAACCAGCTCTTTCGCATAAAGGGGTGGCGGATAAGCGCGAAAGTCCAGCGGTGCAAAAGCGTCGGGCCGATACAGAGTGTGGAGCGATTATTGTGGTACCGATCCTGTATTCGGATAAAATTCTGGGGACCATTACCATCATTAATAGTCTGGATAATCGCGATTTTACAACCAATGATGTGGATCTTGTGATGTCATTGGCGAATCAGGTCGCAGCGGCAATTGAGAATAACAACCTATACCATTCCCTGGTACATGAAGTAAAAAACAGGCAACAAGCTCAATTTGAGCTGCAATTGGCGCATGACGAATTAGAGCAGCGTGTGGAAGAACGAACGGCCGAACTGCAGAGTATAAACCGCAGGCAGTTAATGCTTAGCAGTTGTAACCAGGTTATGGTTCATTCCACCTCTGAGCAGGACCTGGCGACCGCAATTTGTGATGTATTGGTATCGATTGGTGGGTACCGCATGGTCTGGATTGGATATGCAGAGCAGGATAAGCATAAACGTGTGCGTCCGGTGGCTTCCTCTGGTTTCGAAGAAGGTTATCTTGGTTGGTTGAGGCTAACCTGGGGCGATGATGAAAACGGGAAGGGCCCAACCGGGATAGCCATACGTTCTCAACATCCTTATATCGTTCAGGATATGGAAACCAATCCCGATTACATTTTGTGGCGTGAGGAAGCCATGCGTAGAGGCTACCGGTCAGCGGCAGCCCTGCCCTTGTTATTGGAGGGTCACGCTATGGGGGTGATCAATATTTATTCTGCAGAGCGGTTCGGTTTTGGTTCGGATGAATTGACCATGTTGACCGAACTGGCAAGTGACCTGGCCTTTGGGATTGACGCATTACGAACCCGTACTGCACGTATTCAATCCGAAGAACGATTTGCCAAGGCATTTCATTCGAACCCGGCTGCAGTTATCATCATGCGTTTGAGCGATGATCGTTTTGTGGATGTTAACGAAAGCTTTTTGGCGTTGAGCGGGTATGAACGTAACGAATTGATCGGGAAAACCCAGGCTGAAGTGTTTATCCAGACTGATAAATTTGCCAGGGAAAAAGAAAGCGTTCGTAACCAGGAAATTAAAATCCCAACTAAAAATGGTGAAACGAAGGACGTGATACTCTCGGGAGATGTGTTTGATCTGGTTGATCAGCAGCACATGTTGATTACCCTGATTGATATTACAGAACGTAAGCAGGCTGAAGTTGCTCTGCGTGAAAGTGAAGATCGCTTCCGCAGTTTTATTGAACAATCTGCGCTCGGACAAATGTTGATTGACGAGGAGGGGAACAACCTGGAGTGGAATCACGCCATGGCGGAAATTACTGGTTTTTCGCGCGAGCAAGCAGTTGGGAAGCCTGCCTGGGAGATTCAGTTTGCCTGCACGCCCCCGGAATTGCGTACGGATATCACGCTTGAGCATATAAAAGTAAGAATTCTAAACTTGGTGCAAACTGGAAAAACCAGATTGGCAGAGCCCCCCGGTATCACCAAGGGGCTGATTACCGCATCTGGTCATTATAAAATCGTGCAGGAGCAGACTTTTCTAATCAAGACTGCCAGGGGCTATCGCATGGGTACCATTCTGCAAGACGTAACGGTGCAGAAAGAAGATGAAACGATCCTGCAGAAACGGCTGGATTTGATGGAGTATGCCAGCTTACATTCTTTGAATGAAACCATGGTGAGGGCCCTCGATGAATTAGAAACGCTTGTTTCCAGCAAGGTTGGTTTCTTCCACTTAGTGGAAGAAAACCAGACGCAGTTGAAGTTGACGGTCTGGTCTACCCGAACCAGGCAGGAATATTGCAGCGCCGAGAGCGATGCTAGCCATCATTCAATTTCCGAGGCTGGGGCTTGGGCGGATGCGGTACATCAGCGTCAGATGATAGTGCATAATAATTTTGAAGCGTTGGAGAGAAAGTTGATTCTGCCTGTTGGACATACCTACTTGGTGCGGGAAATTGTTATCCCTATTTCCCGGAATGGCAGGGTCATTGCTGTGTTGGGAGTGGGTAACAAGTCCAGCGATTACACTCCGCGTGAAGTGGAATTGGCTGCCCGTTTTGCCGATTATGTTGGGGATATTGTGGAGCGGGAGATAACAGAAGCTGAAGCGAAGCGCATGCTGAGCATTCTGGATTCGGCCCAGGAATTAATCTCATCGATCGATGCGAATGGCAGTCTGATTTATATTAACCCGACGGGCCGGGTAATGCTGGGGCTTCCGTTGGAAGCACCTATTTCAAATTATCGGAATATTAATTTCCATTCGAAAGAAAGCCTGAAACTTATCAACGAAACAGCCTTGCCACAGGCTGCGCAAGTTGGGCACTGGGAAGGTGAAACGGTTGTCCAGAGCCTGGATGGCAGGCAATATCACGTGTTGGAAAATATTGTGGCTCATCGGGATATGAACGGTGACATCACGCATTATTCGATCATTATCAATGATATTACTGAACTGAAGATGGCCGAAGCAGCACTGCGTGCCAGTGAATATCGCAATCGCTCACTGGTAAATGCCATTCCAGATATGATGTTCCGCAACCGGCGGGATGGCACGTATCTGGATTACAAGGGCGATACCGACATAAAATTATATCTTCCGCCAGAAGTTTTCATGGGTAGGAAAGTTTCGGAGGTTCTGCCGCCAGACCTGGCAAAACAGATTATGGATGAAATGGAAGCAACTTTTCAGTCTGGAACGCTGCAAACATTTGAATACGGAATGCAATTCGAAGGTCAGTCGCTTTTTTTTGAAGCACGCACAGTGGCAGATGTGACCGCTGGTGAAGCAGTCTTTATTATCCGCGATATTACCGAACGAAAAAAGGCCGAAGCTGAGATCATCCGTTACCGGGATCACCTAGAGGCATTGGTAAGTGAGCGGACGGCTGAGTTGGAAATTGCCAGGGACCAGGCCGAAGCAGCAAACCAGGCCAAGAGCGAATTTCTGGCAGTGATGAGTCATGAAATTCGTACCCCCATGAATGGCGTGCTTGGCCTGACGCACCTGGCTCTACAAACCATGATGACTGAAAAACAACGGGATTATTTGACCCATATCCAGGCTTCTGGTGAGGTGCTGCTCGCGATAATTAACGATATCCTCGATTTTTCAAAAATTGAGGCTGGTAAACTCCAAATTGAAGCGATTGAGTTTGATCTGGACGAGGTATTGAACAGTCTGGCGAGTATGATGGCTTATCGCGCCCAGGAAAAAGGCTTGGAGCTGGTTTTCAATACCGGGTTGGATGTACCGCGACAGCTAATAGGAGACCCGGGACGATTAAGACAAATTATTCTAAACCTGGTGGGGAATGCCATCAAGTTTACGGAAAAGGGTGAGATTGTTGTAAAGGTGCGGGTTGAGCAGAAGCTGAAGGACCGAACTTTGCTGGAATTTTCGGTGCGGGATACCGGAATTGGTCTGGATACCGAACAGATCGGCAATCTCTTCCAACCTTTTACCCAGGCGGATTCGACCACGAGTCGAAAATATGGTGGTACTGGTTTGGGATTAACCATCTGCAAGCGTTTGATCAACCTGATGGAAGGTAATATCCGGGTAGAGAGTCAGGTTGGAGTGGGAAGTACCTTTATATTTAGTGTGATGCTGGATTGCCGGGAAGTGGAGCCGGTAGTGAGTGTTATTCCGGGTTTGATGGGACTGCGGGTGTTGGTGGTGGATGATAATCTTGAAGCCTTGAATTTTCTATACCAGATTCTGACTTCGCTCAAATTCGAGGTGAAGACAGCCACTACTGCGGCAAATGGACTGGAGTTGATTCTAGACGTTCAACGGAATCAAGGTGGTTTTGATTTGGTAATCATGGATTGCAGCACAACTGTTGGGATGGATGGTTTGGAAGTGGTGAATAAGATACGGAAAACTTCCGGGTTTGAGGAGCTGCCAATTATTCTACTCGCCCCTCCAGATGAAAAGACCAGGTCACTTGATCAGACCGGAATTAATGTTTTATTGGTGAAGCCGGTCACTTTTTCATCTGTTTTTGATGCAGTCATGCAGGTGATTGGGCATTCGAATGTGCCGCAAACCTGGCACAGGCAGGAGGTGGTTGCCCTGGACTCGCTCGAATCTATTCGAGGCAGGCATTTGTTGTTGGTTGAGGATAACGAAATCAACCAGATGGTGGCCAGAGAACTGTTGGAGAAGATGGGCCAGATATTGACCATTGCCAATAATGGCCAGGAAGCCGTGGACAGGGTTATTGCGGGACATTTTGATTTTGTGTTGATGGATATTCAAATGCCAGGCATGGATGGGTATCAAGCCACCGAGCGTATTCGTAAAGATGCCCGTTTTGGAAAAGATCAGCTCCCAATTATTGCACTTTCAGCACATGCTATGAGCAGCGATCGGGAGAAAGCTATGCAAGCCGGGTTGAATGATTATCTGACTAAACCGATTGATGTGCGTCAACTTGGCAGGGTGCTGCTGCGCTGGTTGCCGGCTAGGGAAGTAGTCCCCGCTCTATCTGTGAATCTGGGTTCCGTCGTACTGGAAAAGCAGGCTCTAGGGGTAGGGATTGGGCGAATGGCTGAGATAGATAAAAAGATAGCCCTGGTGCGCTTGGGCGGCAATCTGGATTTGTATGAGCGCTTGCTGTGGGCAACCCTGAACAGCCAATCCCACGCAGTTAGTGAGATCAGATCGGCTTTACAGGTGAATGATATTACCCTGGCAAACCGTCTTGCGCACAATTTGAAGAGTGTCGCCGGTACAATAGGAGCGATGGGATTGCAGGAAGCCTCCAGGCACTTTGAGCTGGCATGTGCCACCCATGACGATTCATCTTTTGAAACTTTGTTGCAAAAGGTAGAGATGGCGCATACTGATATGATGGCCTGGTTGGCTGATTACCTGGGAAAAAAATGAGAATGGATGGGCGGTTTATCAGGCATGTGAATGCTTGAAAATTTCAAAGCAGAAAAGGCAGGTCAAAATGTCTCATACCAGTATGAAATCCAGTTATACCGAGCTTGTTGATCGTTTGAATCGTTTTCCGCAAGGTGCACCGCCTTCCGAGGCACTTTATAAAATCCTGCAAATTCTTTTTAGCGAACGCGAGGCTCAACTGGTGGCGATGCTGCCCATCAAGCCCTTCACCGCCGAAAAGGCCAGCCGGATATGGAAAATGAGCCTGTTCGAAGCCCGGTTGGTACTCGATCAACTGGCCAGTCGTGCCATCCTGGTGGATGTAGAGTTTGAAGGTAAAACTACTTACACTTTGCCACCACCCATGGCTGGTTTCTTTGAGTTTTCGATGATGCGCCTGCGCGGTGATGTGGATCAGAAGGTGTTGGGTGAGCTTTTCTATCAATATATGAACGTGGAAGAGGATTTCATCCGTGAGTTGTTTGCGCCAGGTGAAACTGAACTTGGGCGGGTGTTTGTCCACGAGCCGGTGCTTTCCAATCAAAACAGTCTGTATGTCCTGGATTATGAGCGTGCCAGCCAGGTGATCCAAACCGCCACCCATCGGGGGATTGGCACGTGCTACTGCCGTCACAAGATGCTACATGTCGGGCGCAACTGTGAGGCACCTATGGAGATTTGCATGACCTTTAACGCTTCGGCCCAATCGCTAACCAAACATGGCTATGCCCGGCTGGTGGATGCGAGCGAAGCCTTGGATTTGCTGCAGCAGGCCTATGCTCAAAACCTGGTGCAGTTTGGCGAGAATGTTCGCGAGGGGGTGAATTTCATCTGCAACTGCTGCGGGTGTTGTTGTGAAGCTATGATAGCGGCGCGCAAATTTGGGCTGCTAAGCCCAGTGCATACCAGTAACTTTCTGCCAGATGTGGATGAGGCGAAGTGTAATGGTTGTGGAAAATGCGTGAGTGTTTGCCCGGTGGAGGCTATGAGCCTGGTTTCCAGCAATGATCCGCAGCATCCCAAGTTGAAAAAGGCTAAACTTAATGAAGATATCTGCCTGGGTTGTGGTGTGTGTGTGCGTACCTGCACGCACAACGGGCTTAGCCTGCACTCCCGGCCGGAAAGGGTTATCACTCCGCTCAATTCGGTGCACCGTACAGTCATGATGGCGATTGAGCGTGGGGATCTGCAAAACTTGATTTTTGACAACCGCGTGATGTTTAATCATCGTGCTCTGGCAGCCGTTTTGGGCGCAATTCTGCGTATGCCACCCATCAAGCAGATCATGGCTACGAACCAGGTAAAATCACGGTATATGGAATATCTGGTGACGCATATCAAACTGTAAATTCCGAAGTTCCTAAAAATTCCCCTAGAGTTAATGTTTTGGCTCTCTGGAAATTGGTGTGGTTATAAAACCTTTGGCCGTGGATGATTTGCTTAAGCAAATCACACGAAAAACGCGGATAAAACCGCATTTTAGATCACCTCTGTGTTTTGTATATTATTACGCCAGTGCTAACTTCGAGTTTCACGGACAATCCCAAAGAGCCAAAGTTTTTATTCGTGATTGGTGATGGAGTGGATGGTATATAATCGGCTAGGTTGTATAAACTTGATCATTTTTTTACTTTATTATTAGTTCGATTTTTTTATAGTTATAGTCGAGGGTAGATATGATGAAATATAGCCATACTCGCGATTTTGGCAAGTATGTTGGGGTATTGGTTGTTGTTCTCTTTTTAATACAGCTACCAATATTGAATTTTTGGGGATCGCCTACGGCATTTGAGCTGCCAATATTACTGGCAATTCTAAACACCATCTTCCTCGGAATTATTCCTTTGATTGCGGCATTTTATGTTGGGAAGAGTTACGAAGGTTCAGGTAATCTGGCCTTGCTCGCCAGTGGGTGCGGTTTTGTTTTTTATGCCATCAGCAACCTTTTTGGTAGTTGGGTAATGGTCCTGACCGGTAATGTAAATTACATGGTTACCATTACTAACGTGGGAAGTTTGTTGGCGGGAATATTTCAGTTTTTTGGGGTATGCTATTCCTTATCTGATGCAGCCATTGTTTTAAAACCATCCATTAAATTTCCCAGATACGAATTGATCTATGGGGGCATCGTTCTATTTTTTGTTGTCATTTTGTTCCTGACTTCTGATCAACAGCTGCCTTTTTTTATCGATGTCCAAAATGGCTCCAGCCTGCTTCGAAACTTTGTTCTGGGTGTGTCTATTTTCCTTTTTGGGACGACCGGGTTTCTGAATATGAAAATATTCATCAAGACACAGTCAGAATATGCCTACTGGTCCAGCCTGGCTATGTGGTTGATAGCAATTGGTTTGCTGTCCTTATTACAATCACCAGTGGTTGCGAGTGCCACTTGTTGGGTAGGACGGGCGGCACAGTATGTTGCCAGTGTTTTTTTTATTTTTGCATTTACGCAAAAAGGGGAGATGAACACTTCGGTATTTACACAATTAAGCGCAACTTTGAAGCGCGAATTCGGTAAACGAACACAAGTGGAAAAAGCTTTAGTTAATAGCGAACAACGCTTTCACCGCATGGCGGAAAATGCGCAGAGTCTGATCTATCGCTATGAGTTAAGTCCGCACAGAGGGTTTACATATGTCAGTGCGAGCGTCACAAATATGACCGGCTATACCCCGCAAGAACACTATGCTGATCCTGACCTGGGCTTGAAGATGGTATTCCCGGAAGATCGACAACTTCTTGATAATATTATCTTGAATAGGGATACCATTCACAAACCATTGGAACTGCGTTGGGTGCGCAAGGATGGTAGTGTTTTCTGGACAGAGCAGCGGAATGTAGCCCAGTTTGATGGAGATGGAAACCTGGTGGCGATAGAAGGAATCGCGAATGATATCTCTGATCGCCAGCGCTCGGAGCAGGTTCTTTTTGAAAGTGAAGAGAAATTGCGCCTGATACTGGGTTCCTTGACCGACAGTGTGATTATGCTCGATGCTGAAGGCTGCATTCAGTATTTTAACCACCTTCCACCTGGGTTGGATGAAAAAGAATTGCCTGGTTCAAAATGGTTAAATTGGGTCTGCCCCGAGGATCGCAATCGGGCTGCAGCCTCGCTGTTGCAAACTGTTGAGAAAGGGCTACCCGCAGAAATAGAATATAGGGTGATGGGTCCGGACCGTAAAATAACCTGGCTCCGGGTTAAATCAGCACGCATGCCGGATGATTTGGCGCAAAAAGTAGTGTTGATTGCGAGTGACATCTCACAGAGCAGGTGGGTGGAAGAAGAGCTGCGTCAGAGTGAAGCACGCTACCACTCATTGTTCGACGATTCTCCTATTGCGCTGTGGGAAGAAGATTTTTCATTGGTAAAAAGGGAAATCGACAGGCTGCGTCAGACAGGGGTAACCGACTTTAAAAAATATTGGCAGGAAAACCCCCAGGAATTTAGTGGTTTACCCGGATTGGTAAAAATTATCGAGATCAATAAGGCCAGTGCAATTATGCTGGGGATGCACGGCAAAGACTTGATCAGTGAGCATTTATCCGATTATTTAACCGAAGAATCCATGCAAATGATCAAGGAAGAAATTACCACTCTGGCAGAAGGGAAAACTGGGTTCAAATTTCAGTTACCCATCTTAAATATAAAAAAAGAGAAGCTTATCTTTGATTTAAACCTGATCGTTCATCCGGCATATGTGGATAGCCTGGAACGGGTGCTGGTCTCTTTCATTGATGTAACTGAACAGAAGAAGGCTGAGGCTGAGTTGCAGCAAGCTACCGAACGTTTATCCCTTTCGCAACGGTCGTCGAAATCGGGGCTGTGGGATTGGGATTTTCTGACCGATCGACTGATTTGGACACACGAGCTCTTTGAGTTGTTTGAACTTCAATATGTACCCAGTCTGTCATTGGAAGATTGGTTGAGGTTTGTGCATCCCGATGACAGACAAGTTACAGCGGATGCGATAAACGAGGCCATCCTGGAGCACAAACCACTGGTGATTGAATATCAGATCAGTCTCCCTTCAGGTGAAATTCATTGGATTAATACACTGGGCGATACAACTTATGACCAGGCTGGACAGCCACAGAGAATGTCTGGAATTTGCATTGATATTACAGAGCGGAAAGTCTCAAGCGAGGCGCTGCGCGAAAGTGAAGAACGCTTCCGTGGATATTTTGAGCAGGACTTGATCGGAGTAGCGGTTACATCGCCTGACAAGGGCTGGCTGGATGCGAATGAAGCCACCTGCAGGTTGCTTGGTTATAGCAAAGATGAGTTGATTACCAAATCGTGGGCCGATTTAACTTATCAGGAAGATTTGGATATGGACCTGGGTTACTTTGCCCAAGTTTTGCGTGGCGAAATTGATGGATACCGGCTGGAAAAAAGATTTATCAGGGCAGATGGAGCTATCATTTATGTGGATCTGAGTGTACGCTGCCGCCGCTATCCATCGGGCGGTGTGGAATATTTCATGGCGTTACTTTCAGATATTACTGAGCGAAAAAAAGCTGAAGCTGAGCTGCTGCGCTATCGTGATCACCTGGAATCATTGGTAAAAGAGCGGACGGCAGAACTGGAAGTTGCCCGGGATCAGGCTGAAATTGCAAACAGGGCAAAAAGCGAATTTTTGGCAGTTATGAGTCACGAAATCCGCACCCCCATGAACGGGGTTTTAGGATTGACCCACCTGGCGCTGCAAAATACAGTGAATATTAAAATGCGTGACTACCTGACCCATATTCAGTCATCTGGTGAATTATTGTTGGCGATTATTAACGATATCCTGGATTTTTCAAAAATTGAAGCCGGGAAAATGGTTCTGGAAAGTACTGAGTTTAATCTGGATGAGATCATTAATAGCCTGATAAATATGGTGGCATACCGGGCACAGGAAAAAGGACTCGAACTTGTTTTTAATATCGCGCCGGATGTTCCACGCTTGCTGATTGGAGATCCGAGCCGGTTAAGGCAGATTATTCTTAACCTGGTGGGGAATGCCATTAAGTTTACAGAGCAGGGCGAAGTAGTATTTATGGCTTCGTTGTTGGGAAGAACCGGGTTGAATGAAGAAATGGCTGTGATTGAGTTTTCAGCACGAGATACTGGGATTGGAATGGATGATAATCAGATTATTAACCTTTTCCAACCTTTTAGCCAGGCAGATTCTTCCACAAATCGCAAGTATGGTGGAACCGGATTGGGGCTGATCATTAGCCAACGCTTGATAAAATTAATGGGTGGGGAGATTCGGGTGGAGAGCCAGCCTGGAAGGGGCAGCAATTTCACGTTTGGCGTCCAGTTGATCTGTCAGGATCCGGCCTTTGATAAGAGCTTGAGCATCCCCACTGAAATTATTGGTTTATATGCCCTGGTGGTGGATGACAATTTGGAAAGCCTGGCATGCATCACAAGCAGTCTGAAGGCGTTTACTTTTCAGGTAACCTCTGCTTCTTCGACGAGTGAAGCTTTGGGGCTTTTGTCTGCCGCGGTGGTACCTCATTTTGATTTTATGCTCATCGATCAGAACCTGGATGGGGAGTTGGATGGAGTTCAGACTATCAGCAGGATAAGATCTATACCTGGCTGTGCTTATCTGCCGGGTATCCTGCTTGTTCAACCTGCGAGCAAGTCGCATGCCAGAGATTATGCAGGTGTCGATGAAGTATTAACGAAGCCAATTACTGCTTCAGCCTTATATGATGCGATTATGGAAGTTTTTAAATATGGGGCACAGACCCATGCTATCCGGAAAGAGAAAGCACATTTCTTCGAAAAAATGGAAAGTGTGCGCGGTAGTCATCTTTTACTGGTGGAAGATAATGAAATAAACCAGATGGTGGCAAAGGAACTGCTTGAAAACATGGGGATGGTGATTTCAATAGCTAATAATGGGCAGGAAGCGGTTGAGATGGTGGGTAATGGCAGCTTTGCTGCGGTGCTGATGGATATACAAATGCCTGGCATGGATGGTTATACGGCTACGGTTCGAATAAGAAGCGATCCACGCTTTGGGTTTGATCGCTTGCCGATTATTGCCATGACGGCTCATGCTCTGAGGGGGGACAGGGAGAAAGCTCTGTCTGTTGGCGCAAATGATTACCTGACCAAGCCGATTGATGTGAACCTGTTGGGCCTGGCACTGCTGCGTTGGTTAAAGCCGGGTAGGCCAGGTGAGGTAATTTTGAAAATTCCTGAAAAAGAAGGCTCCATTCCACCCGGGGAAGTGAACAGGACTGATAAGGCGCTTAAATTGGATACGCGGGAAGCTTTGCTGCGTTTGGGTGGCAACCAGGATTTGTATGACCGGCTTCTGGTGATGACACGCGGAAATCATGCCCATACTGCCAGTGATATTCGTCTGGCTATACAGGTGAATGACATTTCGCGCGCGAATCGTTTGGCGCATACGCTTAAAGGTGTGGCAGGAACGATTGGCGCGACAGATTTGCAAGCGGCCGCACGCGAATTGGAATTGGCACTTGCCGGCCAAAATGCCGCTGTTTATGAAAGTTTGTTGCAGCAGGTTGAGCTATTTCTGGCGCAGTTGTTGGAAGGTTTGGAATAGGAACGAAAATGAGCACCCAGGTTTGAGCGATGGATAAGATGCTAATCTCACTCAATCGAACATTGGCCCAGTTTCTATAATAACTAGTTCTATTGATTTGCATTTAGGGCAGCGTACAGAGGCTTTTTTTGTGAATTGCCCTCCGCATTTACATTTACCTAATTTTGTTTCAACTGCTGTTTCAAACTCAGCCTCACTCAAGGGGATTCTAGGTGTATCAGGATGAAATTGTGGGCGAAAATCACGGTTTTTCATCAGTTCTGCGCAGTCATCATGCAAGAGATGACGTAGCCAGAGCTGTGAATAAAAATCGCTTTGTTTATTAGACCTCTTGCAAAAGTCGATCAGTTGACCATCTTGAGTTCAAGATTGTAGA
>CAYWXS010000054.1:0-46157 GCA_964462245.1 uncultured Anaerolinea sp. | reverse complement strand
CCTGCCTAACCATGACTTATTGAGAAGATACATTTTTTGCTTATAAAAATCGTCCCAATAATTAATGCTGTCCTGTGTTTCAAACCATTTATTATTCGTTTTCTTTCTTGCCAAAATTGTTTCGCCATTCACAACAGAAGACTTTCCGCTCTGTTCTAACCTTTCATAACCGAATGATAGTAAATGTTGCTTAATTGCTGGGAAATCTTCGATATCATAATTTCTACTTGGAAATGTACAAATCAAATATAAGTCTGCAAATTGATAGCCATATCGTTTGATGTCCCTGCCTCTTAATATCGGTCGAATTAATTCAGCAGATCTTGGATCATCCGAGATGATCTCATTTTTCTTTTCTCCTGAAATTATAAAAGCTTCATTGTATCCAGTTAGGATTCCTCTATTAATAGAAATGTCCCATTTACTTAATGGAATACCTGCCTCTTCGATTTTCTTCTTTATTCGCTGTTCGATATCTTGTAAGATAGTCCAGCTTTGCTTAGATCTGAAGCTATTAATTGTTTGGTGTTGTTCAATAAAAACGCTCCTTTTTTATAATAAAAGTAAAAAAGGACAATATCATGAATTTTGGTTATATCCGTGTCAGCAGCGATAAACAGACTATAGAAAACCAACGTTATGAAATCAACAAATTTTCGCAAAAGGAGAACATCGTTATAGATAATTGGATCGAAGAAACGATAAGTGGAACAAAAAATTACGATAAACGTGCTCTTGGTAAATTATTAAAAGAAGTAGGTAAGGATGACCTGATTATCTGTGCAGAGTTATCCCGATTAGGAAGAAATTTGTTCATGATTATGGAAATATTGAATATTTGTATGAACAAAGAATGCAAAATCTGGACCATTAAAGATAATTATCGTTTAGGTGACGATATCCAAAGTAAAGTTTTAGCTTTTGCTTTTGGTCTTTCAGCCGAAATTGAACGGAATTTAATTAGTCAAAGAACAAAAGAGGCACTTGCTAGAAAAAAAGCTGATGGCGTAATCCTGGGAAGACCGAAAGGTAGAAAAGCGAGTCATTTAAAATTAACTGGAAAAGAAATTTTAATTAAAGATTTATTGGGGCAAGGTATCTCAAAGAGTGAGATTGCGCGAATCTTAAAAGTTAATCGAATGACTGTATCAGCCTTTATAAAAGAGAATCGCATTTAATGTGATACATTTGGATTGCATTGAAATCAAAAGCTAATTATTTCGCCTATCATCGTCAATTAAGTGGGCATAGAAATCGGTCGTAACTTCCACATGCTCAGAATGTCTTGTTGCGAGAAAAGGCTGATAGTCATTGTCTAGTGGATGCAAAACGGTGGAGTTCGCCATGAGAAAAGTGAGGCGTGGGCGATGCGAAGACGCCTCACTTTTCAGGAGAAAACCTCTTTGAAGAAAATCTGTTGTTATCAGTATAAAATGAAACACCCACAGCCAATAATTTGTTCCAGCGATCCTGCTCCGGATGGAATACAGAATCGTGCCATTAGCATTCGACAACCATATGCAGAAGCGATCCTGCGAGGTATCAAGAAAATTGAATACCGCAGTCAACCAACGCGAATTCGTGGACGGGTTTATTTATATGCCAGCCTTCAGTTCGGTAATGTTGATCTGTACCCTGAACTCAGGGATGAATTGGAAGAATTACCAAAAGGATTTTTGCTTGGTACTGTGGAAATAGTCGCTTGCTATAAGCTTCGGTATTGGAACCGTCCTACGGAATATGAATGGCATCTTGCGAATCCCGAACGGCTTTCGGTACCACTCAAGCCCGAAAGACGACCGCAACCAGTTTGGTTCAAACCGTTTTGAAAGAGAAGTAATCAACCAAATTAAATAAACTTGTTTTGCTATCCACCTGTTTATCTGCGGCAATAGGATTTGAGAAAAAACTCGCTATATTGACCGTATTGAAAACCTTATAAGCCGAAAATCATTTTCTAGATTTTAGATTAAAAAAAGGCCGCAAGAAATTCCTGCGGCCTTTTTTCGTTACAAATTAAATCCCATCTGTCCCTCCGGTACAACCTCCTTTCTTTTTGTTTTTCGGACAATTACCGTTTTCTGGTTTACCCAATCATTCCAAGTCATCACCTTTGTACTGGGTACGATGATCGCACTCGGGGTTGTCAGGCTGCCCATTGGATTGTGACTGACTTGTAAATCATCGGCAAACAGGGTTTGAAGATCGGTGAGTTTGGCTCCATCCAGGACATCTCTTGCAAGCTGTGTCAGGAAGTCACCATCATCTTCAGGGACGATTGCCCCGCCCACTTCGTCGCCGTAGACGAGCTGTGCCGCTTTCATCTTTTTTCCCATCAAGGCCAGGGCCGTGCTTTCGAGTGCGGAATTGTAGACAGAGAAAATCGCCTTTACAGGCTGTGTTTGCCCCAATCGCCATACCCGCCGAACGCTTTGCCATAACGTGTACAGGCTGTACTCAATTTCGAAGAAGACTACGGTTGAGAATTGAACGAGATCCAGGCCCGTCTCAACCAGGCGTGGGTTACAAATCATGGCATCGATGCTATTCACCCGTTTGGCAATCCACTCTTCACGCTTTCGCGGGTCGATGTTGCCGCCCAGGATCGCAACGCGCAGACCATTTGATTGCAGTGGCAGCATCACCCGATCTTGAATATCCCTGGTACCGGTTTGGCGTACATATATCAAAACCTTTCGCCCTTGCTGTTTCTCCAGCTTGCAGAAGTCAGCCAGCCAGCCTTCTTTCGGCAGCCACTTGTGGCCATTTGGATTGATAGCTGGCAGTTCGATCAAGGGTACTTTGCGGACATTTTTGCCGTCGTGGTCATCAACTTCATCGACAACCACGACCTCATCCCGGAAAGCGGAGTTTGGCCGCGCCAAACTCCATTGAAGCCAGGTGGACAGGTAGCGACTGGAACGAATTGCCAGGTCTTTCAGATTGTTGTTCATGTTCTGGTATTGAGAATTCTGGTCATCAAGCATGTCCAGGGTAACCACTTCCTCCTTATAAGCAGGAAGTGCCAGGTTCAGGTCTTTCAGACTCAGGAAAACAGTTGTATCCAGCAATCTGCTTACAATTGCCGGGCTAACACCCGGTTGTTCTTTGGCCTGGTTTCGGTACCGGCGATTGCCGGTGTATACACCATCCTCGTCAGCATCATCGTCGCGTCTCCTGCGTCTGGTGGATTCAAGGACACCATAGAGTCGTGCCCAGCGTTTCTCGTCGTGAAAGGCAAAGTCACGCCGCACGCCATGGTTCAAGCGGTGGAGCAGCCAGAATATCGATGTACTCTTGCCGCCAAAAAAAGTCCCAGTCAGAGTCAGGGTCGATTTCGCTGCGGTGACGAGCTGGTGAAAGGCTACTCCTCGGTCGGATGATTTGGATTTGAACTGATGACAGTTGTGGACCAGCACTCCATTGGCGAAGTAATTGTTATTTCCTTCAACCTCGAGATTGTAGACAAAACCATCTGGACACACCTGCTCGTATCCTCCATCACTTCCTCGTTCCAGAACCGTAATATTGTCCACCCTAAGGTGTTCAAAACAGCTGTCTTGCGTTTGTCCAAGAACCTCCATTTCTTCAACTTGTGGCTCTTCCCATCGATTTCGATGGCAAGCTTGACGTGGGGAATGGCAATATCTACTTTGTAGGCCGGTGGCAATGACAGGAAGAATGTTTTTGCATCCGCTGTACGTATCCCGTATTCCATCACGCATTCTGGTAAACCAAGAACATGGTGTAACAACTCCTGTGGCTTTGTGATGGTTCCATTGCCACCTCGGGAAAGGAATGTTCTTCCAATCAAGGCTTGTCTCGCCTTCTCTCGGATTTCTGTATTGCTCATTGGATTTGAGCGTGTCATTCGTTCGGATACGTCCGGTCGTTTCGTTCCTTCCCAACCGTTCCCCGCCTGTCTCATTCTGGCTGCGTATTCCTTGCCCAACTGTGTCGCTTTGAAACGATAATCTGCACAACATTTCTTTGAGCAGAATTTTCGATTTGCCGAAGTTTGGCCAGCTGGTGTAACCCAAAAAACCAGACCACACTTTTGACAGGTGACTTGAACCATTGGTTTTCGGTGTGAATCGGCCATTTTCTTTTTCGTCTCTGGCGACCAGCTCAGATTTGCGCAGGATTTCGAGCAGAAACGGGCTGTATCTTGACCTTTGGGGTAGGTCATGAAAGTTTTTCCGCAATACTCGCAGTGTCTTTCCGCGGATTTCTTGTGCTTTGACATAACCTTGTTCCTCCGTGAATATTGGGTGGTTTGAAGTGCAAACTAAACCAGCAGCGGAAATCAGTTGGTCAGGCGCAGAATTTTTCATTACCCTGAGTACGGGCTTGTACTCTAAGGCGTTGGTTCCGTGGTTGTGAGACAATACGCGGTCTCCAACCTGAATATTCTGAATCGCTTTTAAGCCTGATTGAGTTTCGATCATGGTGTCTTTCACAAGACACTCATCCGCTACGAGGATTTTGAATGTACCTTTCTCGTGTTTTGCAATGTATTCCGAAATGCTGTGACGGCGGGCGCCCTGGATTTCAAACAGTGGTGTCCCGCAGGGACGCGTACCCCAGATCGGTTCTCCGTTTGCATCGAGGTTGAGTCTCCCATCTGGACCTAATTCCCAGCCTGGAACTCGTTGATTACAAAACTGGCGTTTATCAGCCATATCGCCCGCATCAGTGACAGGGATGATGAATCCTTCTTTTTCGGTCATGATGACTCTCCCGCAGCCTGGACAGGCGCAGGCATCTACAATCTGACCGGTTAAAGGATCTCTTGTCTTGCGTGAGATGAACGCCGGCTGCCAGCCTGCCCCATACTTTGCTGAAGTGTGAGCCACCACCGCCACCCATTTTGGTCTGGGAGAACCGGTGCGGATTGCTTGTTCACTGGCGCGCTGATATTGCTCCAGGAACTCTCGAACGTCGTTGACATCAAAAGCTTCATCAGAATTGCGTCCGATGCGTCTTAACTCCTTTGCATGGGCATCGGGTATGACCTCCTCGATTTCTCGGATCCATTTCGGAACCAGGTGCGGCGGGCAGAGCACCAGAGCGGGGTAGGCATTGAGTAATTCGAGAACACCGGTGGTGATGCTTGTTTTGCCCGTCCCCATTTCTGCCTGGCAGTTGGCAACGCCATTCTTTTGGATCGAACGAGCCAAAGCTGCGGCTGCATGTCGTTGGGCAGGTAACAATCCGGCTCGTTCCTGTCCAGGTAGTGGTTTTCTTTTCGTCCCGAGGGTATCCAGGATATTAATTTCCTTCTGGGTTGGGTCCAGGTTATAGAGTGGCTTGTATGTCTCGAGAACATGAGCGGCGATCTTTTCGCCGTGGGCTTTCATAAAATCCGATAGACCCTTCACGTCCTGTATTACTTCGACACCCGATTGGTTGAGTAGAGACACGGTGGTAACAAACCTGTCCTTATAGACTTCGATAATGGTTTCTCCATCCTTCGAATCAGTCTGTTCCGTTTTCTCGACAACCTTCACCACCCGGCCTTTGATCAACATCGGATTGCCGTCTTCGTCGGTCAGGCGAACGGTGCCCATCATCCCGGAGGCCATCAACATGGCGATGTGGCCTTTTTTTAATGGCATCACCGGCTGAGAGAGACTGGTCAAACCGCGACGGGAATTGATCATATCCAGCCAGTCGTTGGTTTTTAATACGCCAGCGTTTATAGTTGCATCAACAACTTCTTCGGGCTCCCAGTCTGTGCGCTTGAACGTAACCAGCTTGCCATTCGCAGCCCTGCTAGGGGCTGCCAGAAGCTCGTAAACGGGCTCAGGCACGGGGTTCAATGCATCAAGATCGCCACTTGCCAGGGCTTGAAGCTGACGAACATCTTCTTCGAGAGGCGTCTGGAAAACCTTACGCTTGGTTGCCATAATCACAACTTGCTTGAATTTTTCAAATAAACCATCTGGAAAACGGTAGACGCTTAAGGCTTCGTAGTGCCCGGCCAGAAGCCGAGCTACCTCGATTATTCCTAAAATCTTTTGCGGAACAATGTAGGTCAGGAAACCGCCGCGCATTAACTTGGCTGTGGTTGTCTTGAGAAAATCCCACTCGAGTCGCTTCTGGTTGTCAAAACGGTCAAACTCATAAGGCGGGTTCAGATAGAGCCAGGAAACACTCTCGTCGCTCAGTACGCAGGCCTGCCAGGGAGCCTGGAACAGCTTGTCCATGACCTGCGTGGCTTTTGCAGCCCGATCGGGAGAGAGTTCCACACCCCAGGTTTCGCAGTTTAGCGCATGACCCAAAGCGGAGGCAGCCCTGCCTTCGCCGGCGCAGGGATCAAATAACCGTCCCCTTTCAGTGGACGGTTTCAGATAGGTTCGAATGATCTCGATTACGGGTTCATCAGTTGGGTAGTAACCCATTCGTTCAATAGCTGGTGGACGCATCTTTATCTCCTCGTGGATAACAAAAATCCCCGCAGGAGACGCATCGCACCCCCAAGGGGATGAAAAGCGCCCCTCCGGGGTGAATAAAATGGTCTTGATGTAATTTTTCAGTTTGCGAGCGAAATATCCTCGTTCTGCAGCAGCCCGGTCAACAAAGCGAGCCAATCAGATTGCAAATTTATTTTTGCGCCAAGAATACAATCCCCTCCGGTTGTCAGATCCTGTATCATTCGCTGGTCCAGGGCCGCCTTCCATATCGGGGCTGCCCATTCGTCCAACAGCGGGTACTCGAGGGCATCCGTGAGTCGTTCGATAAATAGCCGCAACAATTCTTGGTGTGGGTCAGGCGTGCCGCAAAATACAAGCAGGTAGGAATTCTGATCTTCCGGTTCCCACTTACCGGGCAGGCTCAACCTGGAGATAAAACCAACATGGTGGCTGGTGTACTCCGGCATCGGCTGCCAGGCCGACTCATATTTCTCGGTTGGGAACAGGCTCAGATTTAATCCTTTCTCCTGCAACAATTGCAGTGGCTTGCCGCACATCAGAGTTACGCGCAGCGATTCCAGGCTGGTCTTGTAACTTACCAGACCGATATAGGCCAAGGCGTGATCGCTGTCGTAGGCATAGCCGGTGACGTGCGCCATGGCCTGGCCATTACGCAGTTGTGGAACTCCTTCTGAAAACAAGCGCTCAGAAAGGTCAGGTTTCTCGTTTCCTTTTGGGGTGATTTTCCAGACTACAACGCCGGTATTCTGCCTGGCAAGCTCGGTGTTGATTTCAGTGATGACCTCATACAGGCCTTTCCATGGCTGGACACCGGTAAAGGTAATCTGAGTCTGGTTGACCTGGATGCTGATCACCCGCTTGGAGAGATCCAAAACTGCCTCGGCCAGTGTCAGAGGCCGGTAGTTCGCCAGAACCTGTGGCAGCTTTTCGCCTGGTTTGGGAGTGAAAACGTAAGCACTGAGTTCGGCATTGTATTTGAGAAAACCAAATTTTCCCACTGTGTAGTCGTAAGGAAAGGCTGCACGGGTTAATTCTGCACCCAGATCTTCTCTGGTCGGCAGCCCGGTGCCATCCTTGTAGGAAGCGATCACGATCTGCCCTTCTTTTTGACGGGCAATGATCTGAACGATCCTTTCTCGCAGGTATTTGTCTTCAAAAATATTCATCTGATTCTCCTTTTATGCTGAAAAACCAACGTTTTGAATTAGGAATAGCCAACGTTCAGCAGATCTGTTCACAAATATGAAACAGAAGAGCAAACCCGAATTCCCCAGGTAAATTGGTGATTTCGGGTTTGCCATCCTGTCTTTGGTTCTGCAAAGCTCACGTGGAAAAGTTGATTACAGTGCTTCAGGCAAAAACTTTACCGAATCGAGCTGTAATGCTTCCGTTGTTAGCCGTGGGGAGATAAGACTCCGTTGGTAATAAGCACCCCATCTTGTCCGGAATTCAGAGATGAGATCGGACAGGTGAGATGATGGTTTGATAAGCAATATTGGTTTGGCCTAAAACCACTTTCCATTTTGAACGAGGCAAGTTGCGATTGAATTTGATCAGAATGAATGGGCCAGAGTAGGCTTTGTACTTTCGGCTTGTTTCAAGGAAAAGGTTCTGGCGTAGTGTTTCCCCTAATATCAAAATGATCGAATAAGCGATCATCAGATCCAGCACCAACGGTTTTTCACCGAGCAACTTCTTGAGATGTGTAAAAGCTTGAAAATGACAGTGATTACGCGAGGTAACTTCGTCATTGATGGTTTTTGAAGAATAACTGATACAGTCACAAGGAATCGCACGTCCAAGATAAGGTGTTGCCAGAAACAGCAACCAGTCGCCGCTGGTCTAGCCGTCGCTTAACTTGCAAACTTAGGCTGTGTGTTTTGCTTGTGGCCATGGCATTTCAGCTGGGTCACCAATCAAGAATTCGGCATTTTTGTTGAACATTCGGAGTAAAACTTTTTTAACTTGAAACGTTTCCAAAAAACGATGTATCAATTTGTAATTTCCGGCTTCCTCGCCTGGCATCGCTCTCGCTATATCGCTGAAACGAGCTGAGCGTGATTTCAAGAGGCCGGTAATGATCTTGGTCGCTTTGTTGAGCATGTTTTTGTCGTCAAATACACCCTTCAAAAAAGTACGAATGTGAGTAACTTATTAATGGAAGCCTCCTTTCGCTGAGTGAGTTTCCTTAAACCCATTATCCAGCTTTGGAGACATCTTTGTTGTCCGAACTCTTGTCCGATCTTCGGTAGCACAAATCGATGTGACGACATATGATGTTATATAATATTATTATTGTGTTTGAGAGTGGTAGTAGAACTGAAGGTGGTTTTCGCCGGAGACCGTGAGTGCACATGACACCTTTGAAAAACAATTCGAATTTATTTCCCAAAGTCATAGTGGTCAATGATGATGCCGCCCAATTGATTATGTTATGCGGGTTGCTGCACAAGGCGGGACTGGACTCACTGGCTTTCAAAAGCGCAGAAGCCGCATTGGCTGCCATGACGCAGGCTTTGCAACCAGATTTAATCATCACCGATGTATATATGCCGGGCATCAACGGCTGGCGTTTTTGCCGCCTGCTGCGCTCCCGCGAATATGAACGTTTCAACCATGTGCCGATTCTGGTGGTTTCGGCCACTTTTTCGGGCGAGGAACCGTCGAGGATCACCGCTGACCTGGGAGCAAACGCGTTTCTCTCCATGCCGGTCGACGGGCAGCAGTTCATAGAACAAGTCCAGACGCTGCTGAAGGGCGAAAACCCGCAGGCTGTGCTCAAAGCGTTGATTGTCGAGGACAGCAAGCTGGTTATGAAACGTATCGTCGATACTTTTCTAGCTAAAGGCTATCAGGCGCATACCGCTTTGACAGTTCATGAAGCCCAGAATCTGCTCGATCAAACTGCTTACGACATAGCCGTTATTGACTATCACCTACCGGATGGACTGGGGGATGAATTGCTGCAAGCCCTTCATGAAAAATATCCTGATTGTGTTTGTATGATGGTGACAGCCGATCCTCAGCCTGAACTGGCCCTGACCTGGATGAAAATGGGCGCGGCCGCATACCTGCATAAGCCCTTTGAACCCGAATATCTGATCGCGCTGTGCGAACGCGCTCGCCGTGAGCACGCCCTGCTGCGCAGCCAGGACCTGCTTGAACAGCGTACCCGTCAATTGCTGGAAAGCGAACAAAAATATCGCAACATGGTCCAATATTCGAGCGATCCGATTTTTGCTTTCAACCCGGATGAAACCTATCGTTACGTCAACGAAGCCTTTGCACGACCTTTCGGCAAAAAACCGGAAGAGATTATCGGAAAAACGCCATTTGACATTTTTCCGCGAGAAGAAGCGGAGAAGCGCTTGAGGCTGGTCCGGCGAATATTCGCTACGCGCGAGAAAGAGGAAATCGATGTCAAGGTCGTCACGTATACGGGTGAGGAGCGCTTTTACCTCACACTGGCTGACCCGATCAAGGATGAACAAGGACAGGTTCTTTATGTTTCTTGTATTTCAAAAGACATCACCGAGCGCAAGCGTACGGAATAGATACTGCAGGAGACAGAGTGGAAATTCAGGGCTTTGTTCGAAAATGGCCCAATCGGTGTGGCTTATCACCGCATGATCTATGACGATTTTGGTAAACCCATTGATTATTACTTCATTGATGCCAACGCTCAATACCAGGAACTGACAGGCGTTAACCCCATCGGCAAAACCGTAACTCAAGCCTTTCCTGGCATTGAAAATGATCCATTTGATTGGATCGGTACCTTCGGCTATGTTGCTCAAACTGGTGAGCCTGTGCGCGTCGAGCAATTTCTGCAGGTCAACAACCGTTGGTACGACTGCGTCAGTTACCAATATAGGCCAGACCATTTTGTCGCGGCGTTTTTGGAGATCACCGCCCGAAAAAAAGCAGAAATGGCCTTGCGCGAGAGTGAGGAGAAGTACCGCCTGTTGATTGAGAACAGCCATGACATCATTTATACGCTCAGCGCGGATGGTGTCTTTACTTTCGTTTCGCCTGCCTGGACTACTCTACTTGGGCACCCGGTAACACAGGTGATGGGACAATCCTTCCAGCGCTTTGTCCACGTGGATGATCTGCCAGGTTGTATGGCATTCCTTCAGTCTGTGATCAAAACGGGCCGACGACAGGAGGGCGTCGAGTACCGCGTGCAGCACCTGGATGGAACATGGAATTGGCACACATCCAGCGCAGTTCCAATAAAAGATGAATCCGGTGTGACGATAGGTTTTTACGGCACTGCCAGAGATATTGATGCCCGTAAATTAGCTGAAACCAGACTGGATGAGCAACTCGACGAACTGCGCCGCTGGCAGAATGTCACTCTCAGGCGTGAGGATAGGATTCTGGAACTCAAACGCGAGGTAAACAAGCTTTTAGACGAAGTTGGGAAGCCACAGCGCTATGCCAGTGCGCAAGAAGACGTATGAAAATTCGGAACCTACTATTCCTGGTATTGGTTGGGTTTCTCATCCTGATATCGACAGGGGGACTGTACTTTGGTTATCGCATCTGGCTCTCTGCTTTGGAATCAGGGATCGACCAGGAATTGCTTACGGCCGCGAGCCTGGCCAGAGAGGTCCTTCCCGATCAGTATCATGACAAAATTACAGGTCCAGATTCGGTTACGGATGCGGAATATCTGCAACTGGTCGATAAGTTTAATGCCATCTGTAAGCAGACCGGCATGGAGTATCTGTGGAGCTTGATGATTTTGGATGGGAAAACCGTATTTACTTCGGCTACCTCGCCAGGCAAGGATGCCAGTAAACGCGACCAGGCCCGCTTTCTTGAAGTCCATTCAAATCCGGAGTTATATACGCGCGCATTCGATACAATGCAGCCTCAATTCCAGGTCAACGCTGATAAATGGGGGCGCATCCGAGTGGTTTTGGTGCCCTTCTATGATTCGCATGGCCGGAAATTTCTGGTTGGTGCCAGCCGTAGAATGCAAGAGGTAGACTCTCAAACGCAGGCTATTTTCTATTCTTCCCTGCTCTTTGGCAGCGTTGTGATTGCATTAGGCGCACTGATTAGTTATATGCTTGCGAACTCATTGACGCATCCAATTGATTCTTTAAAAGAAGCGGCATCGAAAATCGCCGCCGGAGATTACAGCGGTCAGGCTTTGGCTGTAGCAGAGGTTGGCTATTTCCCCGAAGTCGCCAGCCTTGCCCATAGTTTTGAACAGATGAAACAAACTATCCGCACCCGTGAAACAGACTTGAAAGGCCGTGAATCTCAATATCGCCTTCTCACCGAAAATATCAAGGATGTGGTCTGGATACTGGATACCGAAACGATGTATTTCCGTTATGTTAGCCCGTCTGTGGAAAGGCTGCGCGGTTTTACTGCAGAAGAGATTCTCGCTGAACCGATAACTCATGCAATGGCCTCCGAAGTCAGTACGTACATGACCAACCTTATTCGCAGCCGGGCAGAAGACACTCTTTTGGGTAATGAGCCTGCTGGTAAATTTTATACCGATGAAACCGAGCAGCCTTGCAAGGATGGCTCTTCTGTGTGGACAGAAGTGATCACGAGTTACTATATCAACCCGGAGAACGGTCGGGTGGAAGTACGCGGAGTGTCTCGAGACATCAGTGAGCGCAGACAGTCTGAAGCCGCTCTGCGCTCCTCCGAAGAAAAGTTCTTAAAAATATTTCTTATCAATCCTTCTGCCTGTAGTTTAACAGATCTGGATAACCACCAAATCATTGAAGTAAACGACGCATTTTACAATTTGCTGGGATTTGAAAAAAATGAAGTAATTGGTAAAACAGTCTATGATTTGGGAATTTTAACCGCTGAAACAACCAGTGCCGTATTATCAAAAGCCGGCAGCAATGGAAATGTTACGAATGCAGAAGTCGAATTAAAAACAAAGCATGGTGACATTAAGCATGTGTTGTTATCAGCAGTAAATATTATTGTGCAGGATAAAGAATACCGTTTTACGGTTGCGCAGGATATCACTGAGCGCAAGCAGGCCGAAGAAAAAATAAATAAAGCCCAGATTGAATTGCAGCGCCTGCTGGGTGAAGCGAAGCATTCCCGTCAGGCGCTGTTGAGCGTGGTCGAAGATCAGAAAGCGGCTGAGGAACAAATCCTTCAGCTCAACGCCGAACTGGAGCAACGCGTTGAAACGCGCACTGCGGAATTGGTGATTTCCAAAGAGCAGGCCGAAGCCGCCAACCGCGCCAAGAGCGATTTCCTGGCTACAATGAGTCACGAAATCCGCACACCATTAAACGGCGTGATGGGACTGGCTTATCTGGCGCTGCAAACCGAATTAAGCGATAAACAACGCGATTATCTCACCCGCCTGCAGTCATCCGCTGAAACACTGCGGGCAACCATTAACGATATTTTGAATTTCTCGAAAATCGAAGCCGGAAAATTGAATATCGAGCGGGTTGATTTCAACCTGGATGATGTGCTGCGCAACCTCACAGACCTGACCGCAGCGCGCGCGCATGAGAAGGACCTGGAACTCGTCTTTAATACCGAAGTGAATGTCCCACGCCTGCTGGTCGGTGACCCGCAGCGGCTGAGCCAGGTCCTGCTCAACCTGGTGTCCAATGCCATTAAGTTTACCGAGACTGGTGAGGTTGTTCTCGATGTCAGGCTGGTCGAGCGACGTGACAGCGCTGCAGGCGATGTTCCAGCGACAAACAATCTTGCGGTGCTTGAATTCTCGGTGCACGACACAGGCATTGGAATGACGGAGGAACAAATCTCGCAGCTGTTTCAGCCTTTCAGCCAGGCCGACAGCTCCATCAGCCGCAAGTATGGCGGCACAGGCCTGGGACTGACAATCAGCCAGAGGCTGGTGAAAATGATGGGCGGGAATATTTGGGTCGATAGCCAGATCGGGGTTGGCTCAGTATTTACCTGCACCATCGCAATGGAGCAGCAGCCCGAAATCATGATTGGTCCGGCAGGCTCCTTCAACACGGGGCAGGATGCCCATGAGCTCGCAGGTTTAAGGGTCCTGGTAGTCGATAAGCATGCCGCCACGCAGAAATTTTTACGAAGCGCGCTGGAATCCTTCGCTTTCAAAGTGACCACGGCCCAGAGCGCTGAAGAAGGTTTGCTTCTGTTGATTAAAGCCGGGGATGACCCTTTTAGGCTGGTGTTAATCGACTGGAAATTTCCTGATGGATTGGATGGGTTGGAAGCAGCCCGACGGATTAAGCGGGATAAGCGCCTGGCAGGCACGCCAATTATTCTGCTTGGCAACCAGGAAGATATACAGCAAATGGCCAGCGCAGAGGGACTGAATGGTGGCCTGGTAAAACCCATCACTCGTTCACAGTTGTTCGATTCCGTCATGCAAGTATTTGGGCACCAGACGCGGACCCACACAAGACCCACGACCAACAACATCCCCGAAGAGACTCAAGAAAAATTACGTGGAAGACATATATTATTAGTGGAAGATAATGAAATCAACCAATTGGTAGCTTCGGAGATACTGCAGCAAATGAACATGGCGGTCTCGATCGCCAGCAGCGGCGAACAAGCCGTGCAGATGGCTGCGAAGGGAAGTTTCGATGCCATTCTGATGGATATCAATATGCAGGGTATGGATGGCTATAAAGCGACCATGCAAATCCGCGCCCTGGTCCCGGATACTGAATTATCATCATCGAAGCCTGGTGGAGTGGGACAAAGCCAGGAACTGCGCGCGGACCCAGCCAGGCTACCAATCATTGCCATGACCGCTTATGCTCTGGATGGCGACAGCCAGAAGGCGTTGGATTCCGGAATGAACGATTACATTTCCAAGCCGGTGGATGTGGCCCAGCTTGCCAGCGTGTTGGCGCGCTGGATGAACCTCCCATCCGAAGAGCGCGGCGCGGCAGCTTCAAAAGAAAGCCCGGCACCTAATGCCCCCAAGGATACAACTCCCATCCAGGCTTCACCTCCCGAATCTCATCTTAACCCCAATCTGTTGCCTGCGACAATGGACTCGATCGATATGGTCAGCGCATTGGCGCGCCTGGGCGACAATAGAGTCCTATATCGCCGCATGCTATTGATGTTCCACGAAGACCATAAGCAGGATGTGCCAGCTATCCGCGCAGCCCTGCAGAGCAATGACCGGGAATTTGCCAGGCGGCTGGCGCACACCCTGAAGGGTCTGGCTGGCTCCATAGGCGCAGACGAATTACGCGAGGTATCGAAAGATTTGGAAAAGGCGATTGCGGAAGAGAATGAGCCTGCTTACGAGGGCCTTCTTTCACAGGTTGAACAAAAGATGGCGGTGGTAATGGCTTCGATTGCCTTGATATAATGCCCGCGGTCACAAATTGCGTATCCCTGATCTGGAAAAAGCACAATTTGTGACCGTGACGGGTATAGAACAACTGTTGAAGATGCAGAATCGCAAGATCGAGGTAATTAATCAGACCGAGAATGGCAAGGAAGACCTGGTACAGGATTTCGTCAGAATTGTGACATCTTTCTGTGCCCGACTCTATGGCCAGCGCTGTTCCAAACGCAAAACTGATCGGATTATTGCAGAACTAACTGAAACCTCCATGAGAAGGGTCGCTGAACAATAGGAGTTTGTTCCATAATGCAGCTTGTCGAGCAGCACATCATAGGCAAAAATGACCCGCGCTTCGAGCTAATCGACAGCGCGGCTTTTCTGTCCAAGAATCTATACAACGCCGCAAATTACGCTGTCCGCCAGGCCTTCATCTTCGAGCACCGCTACATTTCCTTCAACCAGATGGACAAGTTGATGAAACATTCGCCCGATTACTGCGCCTTGCCTCGCAAGGTTTCGCAGTGGGTCTTGAAGCAGCTTGATCACGATTGGCAGGCCTTTTTTGCTGCCAGTCGGGCTTACCGGGAAACTCCAGGTGTTTTCACTGGCCGCCCAAAACTTCCCAATTACAAACACAAAACCGAAGGTCGGAACCTGCTGACATACACCAATCAGGCAATCAGCCGGACAGCTTGAAACGCAGTTTGGTGCAACCTTCGGGTTTGCCCATCAAAGTTCTGACACGCCATCCGGACCTTCAGCAGGTGCGGATTGTGCCGCACAAAACCCATTACACAGTGGAGGTGGTCTACGAAAAAGCCATTTGCGTGGATGAGAACCTGAATCCTGCTTATTTTGCAGGCGCTGATATTGGACTGGATAATCTGGTCACGATAACTTCAAACAACCCCGGCTTCGTGCCGGTAGTCGTTAACGGTCGTCCAATAAAATCCATCAACCAGTATTGCAACAGCCGCCGCGCTGAACTACAAGCTCTGTTGCCGGTTGGGGCTTCATCCAGACGTCTTGAACGCCTGACCGATAAGCGTAACCGCCGCATTCTTCATGAATTACACCTTGCCAGCCGTCGTGTGATTGAACTGCTCGTGCAGGAAGGGATTGGCACACTGATTATCGGCAAAAATGATGGTTGGAAGCAAGAAATCAACCTGGGACGACGCAGCAATCAGAACTTTGTAGTCATCCCGCATGCACGTTTCATCCAGATGCTGGCTTACAAAACCTAATTAGTTGGCATTCGGGTTATTGCCCGTGAAGAGAGTTACACATCCAAATGCTCGTTCCTGGATTTAGAGCCAATCGAGCGACGAGAGACTTATCTTGGCAGGCGGGCGAAACGTGGTTTGTTTATTTCCGCGCGGGGTCGACGAATTCAGGCCGATATGAACGGCAGTTACAACATATTGCGAAAAGAAGTCCCTTTTGCGTTTGACGCCGCGGGGATAGAGGGCGCCGTAGTTCGCCCGGTCAGACTCGTTCTGGCGAAATAATAAAAACTTAAAAATTAGTCATTGGAATGAATGCCTATATTTTGAGAACTATTTGTCTTCATATATATTCATCTGATTCTCCTTTCATGATGAAAAACCAACGTTTTGAATTAGGAATAGTCAACGTTCAGCCGATCTGCTCAAAAAAATGAAACAGAAGAGCAAACCCGAATTCCCCAGGAAAATTAGTGATTTCGGGTTTGCAATCCTGTCTTTGGTTCTGAAAAGCTCACGTGTAAGAAGTGTAAGAAGGGGGAAAATCGATCCCCCTTCTGCAGTTAATTCCCATCAAGGTGCATGGGCATCAGAACGCACAAGAATCCTGGATCATTGCTCGCTCGGATCATGGCAGGCGCGTTGGATGCGGTCATCTCGATCACCACATCACCGGCTGAAATTGATTCCAATGCTTCAAGTAAAAACTTTACGTTGAAAGCAATCTCCAGTTCCTGGCCTTCAATTGAGGCGTCCAATTCGACCTCGCTTGCGCCGGTTTCTTCGGATTGGGCCAGGATTTGAACCTTTCCGAGATTTTCGGATGAACTGGCCGGCCAAAGGTGTAACCGGATCACATTGCTGCCCTCGCGAGCAACAATACCGGCCTGTTTGCACGCTTTGACCAATTCAGCTGTCGAAAGTACGAGACGGGTCTGATGGTTCTTGGGCAAAATCGCCTGGTAATCCGGATACTTACCGTCAATCAATTGCAGCACGATCTGAACATTTTCGGTTCGCAGGATAACCTGACTGCCAGTGTTGGGGATTAAAAGTGTGACCTGCTGTGCTTTAACGGCACCCAGGATCCTGGCGACTTCTTTCAGTGCGGTTGCAGGAATGATCAACTGCTTTTTCTCATAACTGGTCGGCAGGTCGGCTTTGAGAAGCGCCAGCCTGAACCCATCTGTTGCCACCATGGTGATGGATTTTCCATCCAGGCTGACCAGAGCTCCATTTAAAACCGGGCGGGCTTCATCCTGCGATGCGGCAAAAGAGACTGTCTGGATCATTTTTTTGAAAACCCTGGCATCCAGGGTCAGACCATTGCTGACATCCACATCCGGGATAACTGGAAACTCGCTTCCTTCCATTCCCTTGACCGTTCCCTTGAAAGCCCCACATTTCAAGGCTGCTTCTGGTTTTCCATTGGCTGAAAAAACAATTTCGGGCTCGCTCAAGGCATTTACCATGTCAGTCAGGACGCGGGCCGGCAAGGCTAGATTGAAGCCGCCGTCCATGTTGGCGTCCATCCAGACTGAAACTCCCAATGTGAGGTCGGTTGTTGTCAGACGCAACTGGCCTTCGTCTTTGCTGAGCAAGACAGTGGTCAGGATAGGCAATTGCATCCGATTCCCAACCGCCCGGCCGACCAGCGCCAGGCTTTCAGCGAAACTATTTTTTTGTACAGTCACTTTGCTTGTCATAATGTTTCTCCTTGTGTTTGAGTTTCAATATCTTTCAGGTTGTCGAGCCACTGCTCAAGGGCCGCGATGTGTTTCTCATCTTCTGCGATCTGGGCCATCAATTCTGAATGGCTGGGAAATTGGGTGAGCTGCTCTTGAAGATCAGCCAGCCAGGTTTGTAAATCATCCGCAGAAATCGACAGCGGGACAGACTGGGTTGCACGACCAGGCCATTGCGAAATCAGAAGTTTTTCAGATTCTGCGGGGCTGGCAATCAATGCCAGGCGATTGGTCAGGTCGATCACCAGGTGGAAATCGGAGGGACAATCGGATGCACCCAGATTGAAATGTTCCAACTGGGGTTGTATCCTTGGATGGCGGATATAAGCCAGATAACCGGCCCAG
Organism: uncultured Anaerolinea sp.; assembly: GCA_964462245.1. Taxonomy (GTDB): domain Bacteria; phylum Chloroflexota; class Anaerolineae; order Anaerolineales; family Villigracilaceae; genus UBA5195. The sequence goes on along the minus strand of CAYWXS010000054.1, from coordinate 28,090 downwards.
AGGCCAGTAAAGGCGGTCAGGCCATCTGATACCATCACTTCATCGCCGCAAGGTTCCCACCACACAGCCAGAAAACGAGCGCCGTGGTAGTTCCTATACCCCACTGCCTGCTCCAGTAGTGGGGCAGGTGGAACTGGAATGTTGATTTGAACTGTTTTTGTTTCCATAAGTCTCCTTGTGAATTGAATAACCAACGTTTGTGGAAATAAAAAAACCGACGTTTTGCGTCTGTAAATATTGATACAGACCTTCAAATGCAAAGATCAAAATAGCTTTTGGGATTTGAATTTGGTGGTCTGGGGATGGAAAAAACTGGCCAACCAGTCGGCCAATGCTTTATACGTAGAAAGTGATTTGCTGGGGAAAAAGGATGGTAATTAGTGCCGATACTTGTAACAACTGACCGGCATCGTGCAAAAGAGTAGGTGATGGAGTCCCCATTAAACACCGGCCAGAATGGGCAGGTATTTAATCGGGTGCGGGTATAATCAATAAAATTATTGGTATAGGCTATTGTGTGAATACCTCAAGCTCATCCACTATTATGCGCGAATTGATCGTTGCCCTGGCGGAAAAAATCGTTGCCCGACAATACGCAGGATTGGCTGCGGTATGTCTCGCCTGTTGCGCGTGACAAAAGTGTGCGCGATGCGGGCTATCATCTCTCGTTTCTGGCCGAAGCGCTGGATGCCCAGAACGCGGGATTGTTTTGCGAATACCTGGGCCGGGTGCGGAAGTTGTTCTCCGGCCTGGGGTTTTCTGAGCGCTTGCTGCCTGTCACGCTCGAATGCACGCGCCAGGAGCTGCTGGAAGATCTGCCGATGGGAACGAGCTCAGACACGCTGGCAATTCTGGATGCCGACCTGGCTCACCTTACCCGCGCGCCGATTGGCACGCCGTCTCATTGGCCCGGCAGTTGACGGAACTGCACGGCGGTAGCGTTTCGGTCACCAGCACCGTCGGCAGCGGCAGCGGCAGCCACTTCACCGTCAGCCTGCCCTGGCAGCCCACAGGACCCAAAGCTTAAGTACCGTGCCGCTGCTCGAAATAAGGATGCCCCCTGTTCCCACCAGAATTACCCTCCAGTAACCCAGGCGTTGTTCATGAAAAGTTCTCCTTGGAAGCCAGTTAAAGCGCAAATAGTACGAGACCTGGGCCGGAACCCGTTGTGATCAGCCTTCCCGGTTACCAGGTTTCTGAATTGCTTTATGAATCCAGCGCATCCTGGGTCTTTCGGGCTGTGCGCCGCAGCGACCAGCTTCAGGTTATTCTGAAGTTGGTTAAATCCCCCCAGCCTTCTCCTGAAGAACTTGCTCAAATGAGCAATGAATATGAGATCGCCCGCCAGATGGACTTGCCGGGTGTGATCAAGGTTCTTGAACTCGTGGATCATGGTCTGGTCTTCGAGGATTTTGGCGGGGAGGCGCTTTCGCGGCTTTATCCAAATCGCTGTCTTGCGCTGGTCGACTTTCTAAAGCTGGCGATTGATATCACCCAGGCGCTCGCATATATCCATGCCCGGCATGTCATCCACAAGGATATCAATCCTTCCAACCTGGTGTTCAACCCGCGCACCGGCCAGGTCAAGATCATTGATTTCGGGATCGCAACCTTTCTGTCCACTGAAAAACAATTTTTTTGCAACCCCAATATTTTGGAAGGGACCCTGCCGTATATCTCCCCGGAACAGACGGGTAGGATGAACCGCGCGGTGGACCTGCGCACGGATCTGTATTCGTTGGGCGTTACGTTTTATGAATTACTGGCGGGTGTTCAACCTTTCAAGGGTCAGGATGCCATCTCGCTGATCCATGAGCATATCGCGGTCATGCCGGCCGCATTAAAAGAGTTGCGCCCTGATCTGCCTCTTCCGCTCACAAAGATGGTTCACAAATTGATGGCGAAAAACGCTGAAGAGCGTTATCAGTCCTGTTATGGCTTGCAATTTGATCTGGAAGAGTGCCTGGCCCGCTTCCAGGCGGGCGGCAGCATCCAGGATTTTGATCTGGGGTGTTCCGATTTTTCCGACCAATTCCATCTGCCACAAAAGTTATACGGGCGTGACCAGGAAGTCGCCAGCCTGCTTTCGGCATTTGAGCGCACCGCCAGTGGCACTGCTCACAATGAATTGGTGCTCATCTCCGGCGCCGCGGGGGTTGGGAAAACATCACTTGTTCAGGAAGTCTACAAACCGCTTACCCGTCAACATGGTTATTACATCAGCGGAAAATTTGACCAACTGCACCGCAACATTCCTTATCACGCCCTGATCCAGGCATTTCATGGGCTTGTCCAGCAGCTTCTGGGAGAGAATGCGGACCAAATTTCCGCCTGGAAAAGCGCTTTGTTGGCTGCCCTGGGAGACAATGCCCAGCTCATCCTGGATTTAATCCCGGAGCTCGGATTGATCATTGGCCCGCAACCAGCGGTGTTTGAGCTACCCCCGGCCCAGGCGAAAAATCGCTACCGTCTGGTCATGCAAAATTTTATCGGTGTTTTTCCCTCGCTCCAGCATCCACTGGTGCTCTTTTTGGATGATTTGCAGTGGAGCGATGCCGCCTCTTTGGAACTGCTTGAATATTTGATCACGGCGGTTGATCAACGCTACTTGTTTATAATCGGGGCCTACCGTAATAATGAAACCCACGCCGAACACCCCTTGGGTTTGGCCATCCGGCGTATTGAGCAGGCCGCCGGGGTTGTGCAAACCATCGCCATTGACCACCTTGCGCTGGCTGATATTTCTTGTTTCGTTTCCGACACCTTTCACGTGTCCCTTGAAAATGCCCGGCCCCTGGCACAGCTTGTGCAAAGCAAAACCGATGGGAATCCATTTTTTATTAATGAGTTTTTGAAAACCCTGGTTTCCAGGGAATTAATTACCTTTACCCAGCGGCGCGGCTGGCATTGGGACCTGGATCAACTGCTTGTGCAGCAAATCACCGATAATGTGGTTGACCTGCTGGCCAGCCGCATCCAAGGGCTTTCTCAACCAGCGCAGCGCGCGCTTGAGATGGCGGCCTGTCTTGGCAGCCAATTTGATCTGCAAACGCTGGCCGGGATCGCTGGGACCAGCACCCCGCTGATGGCCAACCTGCTGTGGGAAGCGGTCAGGGCCAACCTCATTATTCCGTTGAATGACGCATACAAACTAGCCCGGCTCAGCGGGCCGGATGTTTCAAATACACAGCCCGTTGAATGTATGTTTGCGCACGACCGCATCCGCCAGGCGCTCTACTCGATGATCCCCAATCCACAACGCTCCGTTGTTCATCAACAGGTTGGGCAGTATTTGCTGCAAAATACTCCGCCAGAAAAACAAGCCGAAAAGATATTTGATATTGTCAACCAATTTAACCTGGCCGCAAAAGACCAGAATATGCCGCTGGAAAAGCAGCACCTGGCCGGGCTTAATCTGCTGGCTGGACGCCAGGCCAAGAAATCAGCCGCCTTCAAGCCCGCTTTTTCTTATTTTCGCGCAGGTCTGGATCTTTTGGGCAGCAATGGCTGGCAGGATCAGTATGATTTGACATTGGAACTCACGCAGGAATGCCTGGATGTCGCGTATGCCTGTGCTTTTCTTGATCAATGTCAGGTCTTGCTGGGCGACATTTTCTCGAAAGCCGGCCCGTTGTTGCATAAAATTGCAGCGTACCAGGTCAAAATCAAGATACTGGTGGCGGAGAACAAACCCTTGCAGGCATTGGAACTCGCACTGGAGGTATTAAAACAGTTGGGGGTCGAATTGCCATTGCACCCTGTCCGGTCTGATATCCGGCTGGGACTGGAGAAGGTACAGCTGAGCCTGGCTGGCCGCCCGGTCGAAGAATTGGTCGATCTGCCCGAAATGCGCGATCCATTTAAACTGGCAGCAATGCAGATACTGACCAGCTCGACCGTCGCGGCAATTAATTCCGTGCCGGAGTTGTATTCCTTGATCTCTTTTGAGCGCGTTAACTTGTCCATTCACTATGGGAATACCCAGATGTCACCCGCAGCCTATGGCAGTTATGGGCTTTACCTGTGCGGCATCGGCCAGATTGACCAGGGCTACAGTTTTGGCAGGCTGGCCCTCAACCTGGTCGAAAAGATCAATGCGCTGCCCTATAAATCCCGCACCTGGGTTACCGCCTACACGTTCACCATTCATTGGAAGGAGCCGCTCCGCAATATCCTGGAACCGCTCCTGGATGCGTTTGCGACTGGATTACAAACCGGTGATATCGAGTTTTCCACCGGTGCCCTGGTCGCATATTCCCACACGGATATTTTCTGCGGTACGCCGCTCGCTGTTTTGCAGGAACATTTCACCGTTCATATCGCGGCAGTCCGCCAGTTGATGCATCGCCGCAACCTGCTCGTCATAGAAATGCACATGCAACTGGTTCAAAACCTGTGCCAGCCCTGGCCCAGTTCGGACAAAATCTCGGGCCAGTTTTTTGACGAAGATCAAAATTTGCTGCTTTTCCAGCAGGCCAATGACCAGTTTTCGTTGTTTCACCTTTATTTCTATAAAGCCATGTTGGGCTATCTTTTTTCCCAATTTGAGCGCGCGCTTGAAAACCTGGATATGGCCGAAAAGTACCTTGACTCGGTTCGGGCGGAATATATTTACGCCCTCTTTCACTTTTATCATTCCCTGGTTTGCCTGGCTGTCCATCCATCCCGCGCGGCTGACCAACAAGCGCTCATTTTGGAGCGCGTCGCCGCCAACCAGGAAAAGCTGAAAACCTGGGCGGAATATAACCCCGCCAATCATCTCAATAAATATGCGCTTGTGGACGCCGAATATGCGCGCATACTGGGCCAGGGGGGCGCTGCGCGCGAAACATATGACCGGGCCATCGCCCTTGCGCATCAGAACCATTTTTTACAGGAAGAAGCCCTGGCCTGTGAACTGGCTGCAAAATTTTATTTGGAGCGTGGGCAGCCCAGCTTGGGAGTTGTTTATTTGCTGGATGCCCACAGGGCTTACCAGCAGTGGGGCAGCACCGCCAAGCTCGGCCAGTTTGAAGAAGTCTATCCGCATCTGTTATCTCGCAATTCCAACCCGTTACCCCATTTGCTCGGGATTGATATCACCACGACTTCGAAGAATAATGTCGCTTCGCTGGATTTCATCAGCCTGATCAAGGCTTCCCAGGCGCTTTCCGGTGAGATCGTCTTGAAAACTTTGTTGGAAAAGCTGATGCATTCCATTCTTGAAAACGCCGGGGCTCAAAAAGGGTATCTGATTTTGGAAAAAGCAGGTCGCTGGGTGATCGAGGCGGGTGGCAACTGCAATGAAGCGTTGGACGTTTCGCCTGAGTCACGGCCGGTCGAGTCTGATCCACCCTTGTTGGCGACCTCTGTGCTGCACTATGTCATTCACACCCGCAAAGCCCTGGTGCTCAATCACGCGGCCTTTGAAAGTGATTTTATGCGTGATGCGTATATTTCTGCCTGGCAGGTCAAGTCATTATTGTGCCTGCCTTTGTTGAATCAGAACAACCTGGTTGGGGTGCTGTACCTGGAGAACAACCTGGTAACCGGGGCCTTTACTCCTCACCGGCTCGAGTTTTTACGCTTGCTCTCGGTGCAGGCGGTAATCTCCATCGAAAATGCCCGCTTTTATGAACTGCTTGAACAGCGGGTGGCCGAACGCACCCATGCACTTGAACAGGAAATACTCCTGCGCCGGGATGCGGAAGAGCGCGCCAACCAACTGGCCATCACGGATCCGCTGACCGGTCTCTATAACCGCCGTTATTTTTTTGCAACCCTTGAAAAAGAAATTTTATCTTCACTTCGCTACAAAACCGGTTTTACCATTCTCATGATGGATATCGATTATTTCAAAAAAGTGAACGATACCTTCGGTCACGGGGTGGGTGACCAGGTATTAAGAATTCTGGCCGGGCGGTTACGGGCCAATTTCCGTGAGGTCGATACACTGGCGCGTTATGGCGGTGAAGAATTTATCTTCCTGCTGCCAAAAACCGGGCCTGGCAGTGCCATGCAGGCCGCGGAGCGCCTGCGGATTGAATTGGAACAGCAGCCCTGCGAAACCAGTGCCGGACTGGTTTGGATTACTGCCAGTATGGGTCTGACGGTTTTTATCGAGAACCCTGTGGATACCCCGGACACATTACTTGATCGCGCGGATCAGGCTCTTTACCAATCGAAACTGGCGGGTCGGAACCGGGTCTCATTCAACACCTAGCCAGTCCGCTGGCCTGGGCTGTAATCAGGACCATCATCAATAACGCAAGCAGGCCGTTTTTCCAGCTTGTGCTGGCCGGTTCCAACCAGGCCCTGCCAGCCGCGATGGATGCTCTTCCATGTTCATTCCCAACCCAACCAAACCTAAAATGCTCGTGATTGAGTGAATTGATTTGAACAAAAAGATATGGTTCTGTACTTAAATGCAGCCCTTGAAGATGGCGACCCCGTGCTGATTACTGCGGTTCTCGCAGATATTGCAAGCGCCAAAGGAATGTCTGTAGGCGCAGAGCAGTCTGGCCTTGAACTTACCAGTCTTTATAAAGCCTTATCTCCTGAAGGCCATCCGGATTTCGCAGCGATCCTGAAAGTGATCAATGCACTTGACTTTAAGTTACAAGTAATCTCTGCAAAAATATTAATTCTTACTTGATTCGGAAATTTCGTGGATAGGTCTGTTTTAGCCGGCTCTTCGACAGATCATAAGTCGAAGAGCCGTTTTCATTTGAAAGATCAATTTATAAAAGGGAATTAAAGTTAGTATTCGGAAGTCAACATGATCACGCGTCCACCCAGGTAACCCGATTGCTCGGCGTACAGGGTAATTTCGGGCAATGGAAAATCGGTGAACTCGATCTCCATCTTGCTCAGTGGATTGAAATTTCCATCGGTGCACGTAAGTGTTGCTTTCCTGCCTTCGTTTACGACCAGTTTCCATACCTGAAATGGCTCTGCGGAAACAGCGGGGTAGATTTGATAAGATGCGATCGCATCCATCAACCAGTAGGCTTTGGCGGTATCTGCCATGTATTTCGCCCCATCCGTCAACAGTAGTACCGTTTTCATAAATGGATAACGCAGGCGGGTGTAGCTTTCTGTGCCAATAAAGCCCGGCAGACTACTTACCAGCTCCTTTGTCAATTGTTCTTGTTGTGCGTTCATCGTTTTCTCCTGGTAAATTGTTGAAAATAAATCGAAAGTGGGTAGAAATCCGGATCGGGGACAAGATCATGCTTCTAAGCTTCAATTTCGGCCCAGTCGCTGAGATCACCCAGCTCCCATTCAGTCAACCTCGCGGGTGGAGGAAACCAATCGCTCCAGTCCGATTCGGGCGGTAATTCGCTCAGATACTCATCATCAAAAGCACCAAGATAGAAATCGTCAATTGATTTACCGGGAAATTCCCAGTCCAATTCGAGATCGATCCATGCCAGATGCCAGGCAACCGATACGAGCGTGGGTTGCATCATGTTCCTCCAGCAAAAACTTATGTCGAAATAAATCTCCTGTGCTGCTTTGTTTGATTTACAGTTATGCATGACCTGATTCAGGGCAGGTAGGGATGATCTCCCTGCCTGCCTTTTGTCTAAAAGTCGTCAAAAAGATCTGCTGAAGCACCACCATCTACCCAATAAGCCTCATCGTCACCCAGACGGGTAGCGTTTTCATAAAGCTCAGTGAGTGGGCCTTCGTCATCTTCCATATCCAGTGGCGCGGACAGCTCCGTTACAACTGGATTGGATCTGAACTGATTACGCAGGATTTCACGCCAGGGGTGAATTTCATCATTGCCAAGCGCTTGTACGGCAGCCTGTGCCATTTCGAGCAGCAGGTCTTCTTCTATGCGGTCAGGGGTCAGACCGTGATCAGCCAGGGTTTGCGCCAGGATTTCAGCGACTTGTCCCCAAGTGACCTGAAATACAGGTGTCTCCATCCGGTGACCGGCCTTCGCCAGGATTTTTGAGACTTCAAAACCAGTCTCAAGGTATTCAAGTTGTTGTAAATTGGAAATCTGATTCATGGAATCCTCCTGTTGAGTTAAAGGTTGAGGAAAGCCGGTTGAAAGGCTTCCAGTGCTGGCAGGTACACACCAGACATACGTTTGTAAAGCTCCACGACCAGGTCAACATCGTTGCCTGCATATTTGCGAAGTGTCTCGCGGTCCATGTTGGCTACTTGAGAACCATCCAACTCAGATAACGGGTTGGGAATTCCGTAGCGTTTGCAAACCCATTTCAGTCCTTTGGCTGGGCCCCAGTTGTACAGGATCGCCATCAGATCAATGGTGGGCTCAGTGCGGAACTTGGCCAGCTGAGGCTGCCTTGGAACCTGGATGCCCAGTGCGAAAGATCGTTTGAGCAGGTAGGGAAGATCGAAGCTCAGGATGTTGTAGCCGCAGGAGCGGCCATCCGTTTTTGCATATGCCTTCCAGAACCAGCGGATCAGATCAGATTCGGTACGGGTTTCAGGATCATCAACCAGATGAACTTCCACCTGGCTGCCGAGCCCAAATTGCATCGAGATCGCGATGACCTGACCGAGATCGGCGTCCAGGGGAGCCTGGGAGACCTGCTCAGCCTTTTTCTCCAGAATATACTGTGCGATTTTGTCGCTGTCTTTGTAGTTGGCAGGGGCGCTCGGCTCCGGTAGAAATGCCAACGCCTCAAGATTAGCGCTGGTTTCGATGTCAAAAAATAGGATTGGTTTCATGTCATTCTCCTTGTGTTGTTTATGAAAAGCCCAAACCGCGTTCTTTAAGCGAAACCCAACGGGAGAGGCCGATTACAAGATGGTCCAGGACGGACACATCCAGGAGTTTCCCGGCTTGAACTGTGGCCCGGGTAACTGCCACATCGTCAGGACTGGGTGTTGGATCGGTAGATGGGTGATTGTGGGCGACCAGGATGGCTGCGGCATTGCGCTGCAGTGCGGGTTTGAAGAGTTCACCGATGCGCACCTGGGATGAATTGAGACTGCCGTGATACACCTCGACTACATCAAGAACATGGTTTCGGGTATCAAGTACCATCACCATCAGGTATTCTTGTTCGCGGTGAGCCAGGATAGGCATCAGGATCTGGGCTGCGTCAGCCGGAGACTGAATAGTTGGCCGTTCATCCTCAGGTTGTAACAATTTGCGACCGAGAGCCAGTGCAGCTTTTAGCCGTAAGGCGGTCAGGTTGCTGATCCCATCGGTTTTTGCAATCTCATTGACGTGTGCCTGAGCAATTTTCTGGATCGTGCCATATTGCGCCAAAAGCCGTTCAGCGGTCTCGATCTGACTCTGGCCGCCGATGATGACGGCCAAAAGCTCAGCCAGGCTGCAGGCATCCGAATCTTTCGCCACGCGAAAGGCGGGTTGTTCGCGGATGGGTAGAAGCTGCAGGCGCGAATGGTTGTATGTGGAACTGTGGGGGTTGTCGATCAGGTAAGGCTGGATGTCGTTCATGTCTGTCTCCTGTGAAGAAAAAGGGGCAGACTCCCTTGAAGGGGGCTGCCCCCCGTGGGGAATGTTGTGAGTTTTAGATGTCCCAGGTCAGGCCCTTAGACTTGGGGGATTGTGAGATTTGGATTTGACGCCGGCGTTCATTTTCGGCCAGCTGGTTTTTGATCCGTTCGGCCTTTGCATCCAAAAAGTGACGCAGACCGCCTTGTGAACAGCGCCAGCCAAGGGTATGGGTATATTTCCCATCCCAGACTGGATCGCGGAAAGCTCTACTTCCGCAGATGGGGCAGGGTGGCATCCCTTCAGGGTCAGGCGCGCGCGGCCCTCCGTTTTGCAGATACAAGCGGACCGCTTCGATGGCGTCGCAGTATTGGGCTCCGCATGAGCACTCCTTGTTTTTATTGACCCGGTGATAGCGTTCTGGGCTGCCGTGGCCAAAATCAACCAGATACAGATTGCCGCTGATGGAGATCGACGGCGCAAATACCGGTGTTTCAGCAATGGCAACTCTGACAAAGAATGTCTGCCTGCCGCTTTTCTGGAATGTCGGTTTATTCTGAACCAGTGCGGTCTTCATAAGCACTCTCCAGAAACCAGTCCAGTGGAAGATTGAGCGCTGGAGCTGGGACCGGCAGGTCAATTTCAGATGGCTGTTCTGAAGCGCTAGCCAGGGTTTCAGGATTGTCCGGAAGAATGTGAACATCATGTAAATTAGGGATATGCACAATCGAGGTATCATCCTGAGTCGGGCCGCCATTACTCATGCGGGTGAATGGATGCAGGCCATCCAGGGCGCGAACCCAGACAGTTCCCTGAAAGGGGCCGCTTCCCAGTACTTCGACCGGAATGGTTGCGTCACCATAACAGGTGCCGATGGTGATTTCAGCTTTGATCATTTGAGTCTCCTGTGAGTGGTAAAGAAAGGCAAAAGAACATGCCGGGTTAGCGCATGTCCTTTTGCTGTGATTTCGATTGGTGTTTTCAGTTGATTTAGAAGGGGATATCCGCATCGGCTGAAGTAGCGCTCTGGGTATCCGCTTCGTCCTGTTCTTCCCGACCAGAAAGGAAGCGAACTGTGGATGCAGTCACTTCATAAGAAGCGCCCATCCTGCCATTGCTTTCCCAGATATGCGGTCCGCCGGTTTCGGGATCCGGACTGAGGCGACCTTCGACTAGTACCTTGCTGCCCTTGTGGAGAAATTCATTGCAGGCTTCTGCCTGCTTGCCCCACACGGAGACGCGAAACCAGGTGGTTTCCTTGACTGGCTTGCCAGCGGTATCGTTATAGCGACGGTTGGTGGCAACGGAAAGAGTCGTGACCGGATGCCCGCTGGGCGTGAAACGCATATCGGGATCCTTGCCTAAATTGCCGATGAGAATGAGAGTCTGGTACATGATGTTTTCCTTTCTTGTGTGTGAAAAAGTGAGTTTTACGCAGCTGTCGGTACGGGTTTATTCTGCGGTTGTTGGGTAGACAGCCAGGATCGTAGTTCCTCCCTGGAAGCCGGGGCAGTGCCCTTCTTCTGCTTGAACTGATCAAAAGCTTCCTGTTCAGCAAGATTGCCATTTACGCGAACCCCATCCGCATACTTGCGCGCGTCGGACGTGGTTGCTTGAGATGAATTGGGTTGTGTAGCTTGATGGTTCGCTGTACCAGCCTGGCTGCTTGAATGACTTTGCTCAAGACCGGCATTTTGGGCAATCTCTTTGTCGTATAGAAGATTTCCAAACTGTTCGCCCAATTGCCGGAAGCAGCGTTTCAAACAATCTGTGGCTGAACCAGCCAGCGCCATATCCAGTGCTTCCGGTGTGTCTCCGCTGAATACACAGCGTCCCAGATCTGCATGGCTGTAGGTTTTCCCATCCAGATCGATGGTTACCTTGCCAGTGATGTAAACAAGACCGACTTCTTCTGTCTGGATATTGCCATTGGAATCCAGCGCCGGAATTTTGCGCTTTTCCTGCTGGTTCCAGATCATTATTTTTTTGGCCCAGCGTACGATCACCGGCTCGCCAACCAGATCGAACGACCAGCCAAATCCAAATATACTGTTGGCGCGGTCGATCACATCGTAGCCTTCCAGGTAAGGAACTGATCCCATGCCTGGCGCCTGGCGGCGTTTCACCCGGGACATATCCAGTGGTTGGCGCAGTTCCCAGATAATTCGGTTGATCCGATCGCCTGGGCTCTGCTCATTTGTGCTGCTTAAATCATTCATAACGCTCTCCTTGTCAATTGAAATTGAAATCTGGTTTTGGGCGGCTTCGAGGATGCGCACGCCCTCAATGTGTTTGCACAGAATCTGCGGTCCTCGCTGTTGGAAATCCATACAGGTGCAAGCCCAGTCATTCATCATCAAATCTTCTGAAGCGGTTTTCAATGTGACGGCATAGGGTGACCCATCGCCATTTTTCACTGTCCACTTTTGAGGACTGATACGAGTGACCAGGAATTTCCCGGCCTGGATCGCGGATCGTGCGCGTTCAGTTCTTTCTTCTTGTGCTTTATCGAGATCTTGTGTCTCCTGCATAAGCCTCCTTGTGATGATGTCCAACGTTTTTAGAGAAAATACTAAACCGAGGTCGAAAAGAAACCTGGTATTCCAACGTTTTGAACTACTCGTGAAAAATCACAGAGCAGCAAACTACAGGGTGAACAACTGAATTCTTGCCTGTGGTTTGATGTTCTGCGAACCTGAAAATGGCATGGGTGGTTGAATAGTATCCAGACCACCCATGCTGTGAGCATCCCAGCCAGGCCATAACTGTTATTCGAGACGTATGGCCTGGTATGAGATAGTTTTTTTCTCCAATTGATATGAACCTTCAGGGTCAAGGTTGTTTGTAAAGGTGCTGTTGCCGATTGTTTTCGGCAAAATAAAAAGGAGGATCACCGGCGCACTGATGTTGTGTGCGCCATGATGGCAAGCTCAAAAATGCTCTGCCTGTTAGCAGGCAGCTTGAGCGCCATCTTGTGATCCTCCTCGAAAAACTGAAGCCATTTTCTTCAATGCTTCAGGTTTGAATTCATCCTGGTTTGATTTGTGTACTGTTATTGCGTTGGCCAGATTAAAGAAATGGATTAATGGCGAACGCGTGCAGAGTGGTAGTAAATATTGGATGAATCAGTGTGCAAACGCATCGAGATCGACTTCAGAAATTTTTTCCTCTTGGATGTCTTCAACGACTGCCAGCCTGGCAGGATTACTCTTATTCTCCGGGCGGGCTTTTTTCTCGGTTGGAGTGGGGTTTTCAAGCACAATAATTCTTCTGGCAACCGCTTCTACAATGTTGCGGTCGATCAGGACCTGATTTGGCTTGAGATCACCGGTTTTGATTTCAACCGTCAGGTCGGCACAGATCCTGGTTTTGCGGGCCTTTGTGACAAATTCATCTAGGCTCTCGCGGTAATCACGGGATTGAAGGAAGCCGTGCACGCGTAAACGCATACCCCGCCGAATGTGAATAAGGCCATTCGCGCCGCCGGTCAGTCGAACATTGATGTAATCGCCGGCATCGTGTTCCAGATCTAACTTTTTGGCTGGCAGATCACTATCACGATAACTGACCATTCGAAAGAACAAATCGTCCATATATTTCCAGGGTTCTCGAACTACGATCCCTTCCAAAACAACATCGTTGATCATCAGGTTCTCCTTATGAATTCCTTGTTTCTGGGCTTAAATGAAAACAGCCGGACAATGGATCCTGTGGGATTTGTCCGGCTGACGATAGAGATGTAGTTATTCAGTTGTATGAGCAGTATAGCAAGGTTTGGGTGGTTATCCTAGGGGGTTATTTTTCTTCTCGCAAAATATCGTAAGATATAAGACTGGCTATGATGGAATTTTCCCGAATTATTTTGACGATGGAAAAGTTTTAAAAATGATTTTTGAATTGCAATGCCGATAAATTGCCGATAAATTTCTACTATTCTAGCTTCACCAGAATAAAAAAACACACGGAGAAACCTGAGGGGGTCAGGTTTTCCATGTGCAAGAAAATTATATCAAGAAATTTGTAGGCTACGGTGTCTTAAAAACAGGCTCTTTTGATGGATTTCCATATCGGATCCAGAATAAATTTAGAGCTGGGCCAGGGTCGACATTGAAACTGATCCTCGAATGCCCGATGATCATCTCAGCCGGAATATTCCATCGCTTCTGGATATCCCTGACGAGGATCTGGAGTGATTTGATCTGCGCAGGCGGGTAATCTTCCCAGAAACGGTATCCGAAAGAATCGTTATAGTCTTCGAAAATTAAGGTGTTTGATGGTGGTATTTTGTTGGCAAAGACCTGCGGATCGATATGACCCAGATTGACTAATTCGATCCCTATGGTTTGGTAACGGGGTTCCAGAAGCGAGCCCTCCTGGTTCGAACATACCGGGCAGGATGGGTTGCACAGGCTGAGCTTCCAATGGCAGGTTACGTGAAACGCTGCAAATCTTTCCGGAACAAGTTGCGTGATACTGCCATCCCGATCGATGATGTAATGAGCGCTGCTGCTATTGGGTTTTTGAAAGGTTGCAATCGAGGCATCAAGCGAACCTTCAGTATAGTGTAAGACAATTGCCCTGGGGTTGTTCACTTGCTCGAAACTACATGAAGGACGAACACGGATATCAAAAGGAAGGTGATCCCTGGCGGTGACTGAGACGTCGGTTGGAATCACCAGCCTGTTTAATTCAGTCCACCACTCCAGAGAATCCATTTTTGTCTGGTTACAGAAGTGGATCAGTGGGTTGTAATCAGAAACCGGGTTTGGCTTCCAGGGAGTGGGTGTTGCAGTCGTTGAAACTTGTTGATAAACAGTTGTTGAGCTTGTTTGTGTTGGATTCGGTGAAGGGGTTACAAATGTAGTTGGTATTGTTGTCGTGTTCGGGGTTGGACTTTGAACAGGTGTGGTCGCTGGCCAGCTTCCCTGAGTAATCCCGATCAGCGAAAAGAATACAAGCGGAATTGCGAGAAGTTGGGTTATTGGTTTCAATGTGTTAGCGCACGCAGTTTGGCTTCGCCGGTTTGGGTGACCAGCACTTTTGGCACGACCGATGGAAATAAAATTGAAAGATCGGCCGAGACATTGACGGAAACAGTATTGTCATTTCCGCTGATTTGGATCCCGGTTACGAAAGCATGTACACCTTTGGCGGAAAGCCCGGCTGTATTCAGGGTTACATAGGATTGTGCATTGCTCCATGATTTTGAAGTTGGCACCAATTTGCCAGAATTCTGGAATACCTGTTGATTGATCTCCGCTGAGGCAGCCACTGCAGCTGCATCGGCTGCTTTTTGAACTTCCGCAATGGCGTAAAAATAGCGCCCAAGCTCAATCGCCATGGCAAATATGGGCACAAATACGAGCCCAATAAAAACAGCCCAGAAGGTCAACGAATAACCGCGGTGATCTCTTAGCAACATTTCCTACCAGCCTTCTTGTCGGAATGTGGCATCCGCTTTTACTGTGAAGGTTTGCCCAGGCAGACCTGGGAAAAGACTGGTCAAGGGTGACATAAAGTTAGGGATGTTTCCGCTTACTTGAATTTTCAAAATACTTCCGGCGCTTCCTCCCGGAGCGAGGACAGAAACAGATGTGCTTTCCAGGATACCGGCTTGTGCGATCGCCGACTTGGCACCACTCATGGCGTAACAGGCTGGGCAATGTTGCGCCACACTTCCCATGCGAGCTCCATGTCGTGCAGCAGCCTGGACTGCTTGTTGCCCATAGACCAGCATTCCCAAGTTGACGATTGCCAGCATGACCAGAATAGCGATTGGTGTGGTGATGGCGGCTTCGAGCATTTCAATCCCGCGGTGATCTTTGAGTAATTTCATAAAGCTCCTCAAGAAAATCATCCTGCCAGGCTGAAGTCACTGGCAGGACTTGGGTGGTTATATTTTCCCGGCAACATCGGTGACGATTGTGGCGATGTTCTGTCCCAACAACTTGTATGCTCCGTAGGCGACAAGCACCACCACTGCAATAATCAAAGCAACTTCGGTAGACTCGATTCCTCGATTATCTTTAATGAATCGCATTTCAAACCACCTCCTTTCCTTTCTAAATATTTGGAGCAGCCAAAAACAACAACGTCCCAAAGAAAATGGACAAAACAAATGGGATCTCTTTCTTTTTACGTAGGGCTGCGATTACTCCCTGGATTCCTCCTGCCACTGCAATGGGGATCAGCACCTGAGGTGAGCCTAAAGTAAGTAAACTGGCGATCAACAGTTTTACGTCTGCGCCGCCCATTGCATCGAATTCCCACAATGTCCATGCCAAAGTAATGCCAGCGCACAAGGGGATTTCGCCTGGATGCAAGAAAGCTGACATAGAGAATATGGCTGAAACCAGAATCAAACGCCGGCTCGAATTGGCTATGTCGGATGCCAGGATGATGGCAATGGTTAAAAGCACTGAGGCCCAAAAACCGTGTAGCAAGGCGAGCATGCCTGATGCTGCCAGTCCTGAAATCGTGAGATACATTGGAACATTACGATCACGCAGGTCAAAAATCGTGCACACAAAAAGAAAAGCTAACAGCGTTGTGAAAATCGAGAAGTTGGTAGGCATTAGGCAATAGTCATGATCAATTAATAAAAAAAAGCCGGACAGAACTCCAGAAGGTTCTGTCCGGCCAACGATTGAGGTAATTAGGTTAATTATATAGATTTAGCTCAATTATCCAAGGGGGTATAAGTTTATGTAGAAAATATTTATGGCTTTGTTTGGTTCAATAATTTCCATGAAATCACGCCTTTTTTTTCCGTTTTACAGTGTTTTTTGAGACTGTATTAATGGCAGTTGCCGCCCATGTTCTTAATTGTTCGGGTGATGATGTTCTAGGATCATAAGTTATTTGTATATCTTCGGATCCCTCGATCGGGATTTTTAAAGTAACTATAGTGTTTTGTTTTAATTTAATAAATTCTATTAAAACATCAGCCACTTTCTGCAACACAACAGGCAAAAGTGCTAAACTAACTGCACCTACTATTGCAGGATCTAGTGAGCGCGATGATCGTCGTTTATAAGGTTTCGCCTCATCGTTTTTGAGTTTCTCTGTCAAATAAAAATGTAATTCGTTACTTAATTCATCTAGGTTTCTTAAAGATAATTCATCAGGCATTGAAAGTAAAATGGATAAATTGATATGCTCATCTTCTAAGCTCATTTTTCTCCTTCATGATCCATTCTCTACCTGAATAAGGTATGTTGATTTATCAAAATTGTATTATTTATTGAAGAGCGTATAACTAATTATACCCTCAAGGAATGGTGAATAATGCCAACTGAAATAAAGGCTACATTTACAATAAGGGTCAAGAAATTAGCTCAAGGTTATTCTATTGAAGCAACTGGCACAACCGGTAACATTGTAGCGCCAAGCGCACTTAAGGGAGAACTTTCAGTTTACGATAAGAATATGATGGATATTTTCAAGACAAAACCTTATGAGGTTAATCTTGAGCAATTGACGTCCCTAGGACAATCGCTTTTTAAACTTTTATTTAGTCAAGAGATATATTCAGCTTATTGGCAATGTCATAGAGATCAGAAAGATGGAGGCGTTCGATTACGATTGATTATCGAACCTCCAGAATTAGCATATTTACCATGGGAACTTTTGCATGACGGTGAAGAGTTTTTGGCATTTCAGAGTGAATATCCACTTGTCCGAGGAATTCGGCAAGAATTCGACTCAAAAAAATCATCCATTTCAGGTAGATTAAAAATTCTTTATGTATGGGCTGAACCGCAAAATCTTCCAGCCCTTAACTTAGATCAACCTGCTCAAAGTATTTCTGAGTTATTGAAGAAAAACAAAAAAATCACTTTTGACATTTTGCCAAATGCAACAATTAAAAGCCTCCGTTCTGCATTGCTCAACGATTATCACATTCTATGTTTTGCAGGACACGGAACCGCAAATCATATTTATTTCGAAGACGGGTCAAGTTGTGAGACTCTTTCTGCTAAGGAATTAGGGCGCGAATTGGAGGGAAAAGCAACCAGGCTCGTTTTTCTTGCTGCATGCAGAACAGCAGAAAATCATCCAGATACATCAACAAATTTTGCCCAAACACTGGCAATCCAAACTCGATTACCTGCTGTTATGGGTATGCAATTTGAAATCTCTGACTTAGAAGCAAATGATTTAGCAGTTCGTTTTTTTGAAACACTGTCAGCTATGCATCCTGTAGATTCCGCGTTAGCAGAAGCACGAAAGAGTATTGCATCAGAGCAAAGCATCCCACGCGATATCTTCGCTCCAGTCTTATATTTACAATCACAATCAAGTGCTTTATTTAGGAGAGCAATTAATTGGTGGGCGATCATCTACGGGATGATGGCTTTGATTGCAGCCACTGCTATTATTCTTCAGGCACTATTTTATGCACCGGATCGAAGGCAAATTGCTCAAGCACAAAGTACAGCTCAATCTGAATCATTTGCGCGACAAACCGCCCAAGCAAATGAAATAATCCGAGCCGAAGAAGCCAAGCAGCAATCTAATATTGCCCTCGCAAGAAATCTCGCTAACCTTACTGGGCAAATAAAGGATAAACAGCTATCCATCCTTTTGGTTATTGAAAGTCTGCAACGATCCATTACTACTGAAGGTAGTGACGCGGCGATGTCATTACTTTCAGCATCATCTCAGGCTATTGCTGAAGTTAAATTTGATGATGGTAACTCCCCCATATCTTTTTTACCTGATTTTCCACCTAATAGTCAGAGCAGTTATTCAAAGATTGCCGATATGTTACATTACGACAATGTATTAAACTGGGTTACAAAACCAATAATTACCCGGTCTGACATCTCTGGCGTTTATAAAGTTAAAGTTTATAAGTGGCAACCGAGTAAATGGCAGGTTATTAATATGGTTTCTCGGACCGTGACATTGGCATCAGATAGTCAAGGTGCTTCTCGAATTTATGACACATTGCAATTTTCATCAAACGGGCGCTGGTGCGTGTACTATGACAAGAATGATCTTGTGCTTTGGGATACAATCTCGGATAAAGATGTAATCAAAAATGCGTCACCGACTCTTAAAGTGGCTCGTTTCTCAACAGACAGTTCTATTTTGATGACGATAACAGTAAATGGGCAAATTCGCTACTGGGATACCAATTCTGGAAATCAAATTTATTCAACTCAAATAGATGGATCGGTTCAAGATGCAGAATTTAGTTCAAATGGAGAAGAAATTGCATTGAGAATTGGCAAACAAAAACCTTTTGAGTCTGATCTTTTTATCTTTAAGCGTGGTACAACAACGCCGATGCTTGAATTACACGGCGCGGAACTGGCAGGATTCAGTCAGGATGGTAAATTTGCAATAATTTTGCCTTATATAGGTGATGTGGAAAAAAATGATTATGAGCGTTTTGATATTAATATTTATAAAGTCGGGGAAAACCAGCCAATAAAGTCGCTATTTGATGACCGCTTTATTAGTTTTAATCCTGCGACGAACCAAATATTGACACTGAGTCAGAATCGAAAAACATTGCGACTCATAGATTTGAGTACAGGGAATATTATTGCCCAATTCGCCCATCCTGAATCTTGCTCTGGCCTTGGAGGTTTAGGATTTAGCAATGATGGGAAATTATTGGCTACATCATGCTGGGAAGGAGTGGTTTATATTTGGGGAACTGAATTAGGGGAAATTATTAATACATTAAATCTTACCTATGCGCCGGACACCCTAAATTTTAGTTCAGATAACAAATTGCTGGTCACTGCAAACCTTAGTGCCCTTCCAGTCACATCAATTCATTCTACCCAAGTAAGTATTTGGAACGTACAAAGCGGCACTCCAGTTGGACAAATTATTCAAGGTGAATTGATTGAAAAAACTGGTATTCCATCCAACTTGGCGACATCAATATTGTTCGATCCACAAAATAATTGGCTCGCTACCACCGATACTAACAATGTTCTAAGAATATTAGATTTCTCAAGGAACTGGTCGAAAAAGGTTGCCGAACTTGTTCACGACAACCCCGGTTCGCCAGGTAGCGTTCAATCTGCATGGAGTTATGCTCTTCCAATCTTCAGTCCCACAGATCCTATTATTGCTGTGAGCGGAGGAAATGGTGATATCGAAATTTGGGACTTCTTAAAGAACCAGATTCTCTTTCAGCAAAAATCATATGATATGAATGTAACCAAAGAAATGAAATTCAGTCCAGATGGGGAGTGGGTTGCAATGGCAGGTTTATTTTGCCAAGGTGGTGGTGATTGTCCAGCTAATGTCCGATTATTCAATGCGAGAACGGGTTTAGCCGTTCAAATTGACGACAGGGCAAAAACCTGGATTGCGAATGTCGGTCCGGCAGAATCCCATATACAGTTTTCCCCAGATTCACAATATTTAGCAATAGGTTGGGAGGATGGTCTTCTACATGTTTTCAAGACTAATAACTGGTCTCGCCCAGTTATTAGTAAAAGTCTGGCGGGTAACATTCGGCATTTAGTCTTTAGTTCCGATCACAAACTAATGACTTTAGGTTTAAAAGATGGCTCGATAATTATTTTACTTCCTGACCAAAACTTCGAAGAAATGTTGCGCTTCGAAGAACCGAACTTAACTTCATTAGCCATTAGTCCTGATGGATCATTTATTGGATCAGGCAATAAAGATGGTGATATTACAGTCTGGGATGCCAAAACTGGAAAAAAGTTAAGTGTTCAAAAATTATCAGATTCAATTTCATTTATTGCATTTAACCAGGATAGCACTCGAATTGCCGCTACAGATAATTTTACGTTAGCGGTGTGGGCTCCTGTTGATGGGAAATTACTAATGGTGGTGCAGAAACCTGAACGTTTTGGACAATACGAGTATAGTAAAGATGGGCATTGGGCTTTTACAGGTGTCAAAGACCAGTTCTTGGTACTTGACACTAATAGCGGCAAAGAAATTATGCGTTTTCCGGCAGGCAGTTTACCTGGACTCAGTTTAGATAGTCAGTTTTATACATCACAAACCGATATTAGTGGGACCATTGCCGTATGGAGATGGCGTCCGTCTGACTTGATTACAACTGCATGTCAACGGGTTAGCCGAAATTTGTCACCAAATGAGTGGAGTACATATTTTGGAGGTGAGCCTTATCACGAGACCTGTAAGAAGTAAAAAGGCCACCGTCATTATTTTTATTGATGGTTCAAAGAATTAATTCATAAAGGACTTCAGGTAGTTTGGAATCAAA
Organism: uncultured Anaerolinea sp.; assembly: GCA_964462245.1. Taxonomy (GTDB): domain Bacteria; phylum Chloroflexota; class Anaerolineae; order Anaerolineales; family Villigracilaceae; genus UBA5195. The sequence goes on along the minus strand of CAYWXS010000054.1, from coordinate 7,430 downwards.
TTGGATGAAATAGATAATCAAAGATAATCTCGATCGATGCAGCGTGGATGTTTTTCAAGGTTACCGCATCCGATCAAATTATCCGACTCACAAATGGTAATGAAATGAGTGTCAAAAATAATAATGGAAGACCAGGGATAAAATGCAATTTGAGAGTTTTTTCCCGTAATAGAGAATGGGAGGTTAAAGCTAGTGTAGTAATTAAGTGGATGCCAAGAAAACTTAGTGCTAAAGAAAACTCGGGATAAATCAAAATTAAAGCCAATGATGCGGATGCATCAGCGCCACCCCACCATTTAAACTCCCAGGCAAGCCAAAATGACAGGATCGCAATCGTGGGCAGTGGATCACTTTGTATGTTGATATAGGTGCAAAGGAATAATATTGGCAGGCAAGCACAAAGAAACCCTACTGCCTCGAACCGAAACAATTTGGCCAGGCGATCACGTTCACTGATCATCGTAACCATAAGTGTCAGAGCAACAAGTGCGCCGCCTCCATTCCAGTAACGATAAGCCCCTGCGCCTATCAAAGGGATGATCACCCAAAGGCTGGATGGAATTTCTTTGTCGCGCAAATCGAACCATGAAATAATCCCCAACCAGATCAAAACCAATCCAAAAATTAGCCAATTCATAAAACCTCGCTGCTCATGGTTTAATTTGTTCTTCGATTCGCCGGATGTACTCCCTGCCACTGGCACATCCTGCCGGAAAATTGGCAGAAATCGCAGGCCAGCTTTTTGCAGATTTGTCCCGTAGCAACGCCTGATATACACAGCCTGCCCCAGCGTGATAATTGGCGAGAACCACTCGCCAGTAATCTTCGTAGCTCAACACCAGCGCTGGGGATTTTCCCATTGCCAGATATATCAAGCGTGAGGACTGCTGGCAACTGGCATTGATCGTCTCAACCAGGGATTGAACAGCCAGATTTCCTTTTGTTTTATCCAGTCCACCAGGGCAACTTGCACAGGTCGGATCAATTGATTTCAATACCGCGCCCTGCAAGACACGCTGGGCGGCTGGATCAAGAAAGCGATATCCAGTACTGCAGGTACTACTGCCATATATCTGTGAGCAGATCTGTTGGTAATATCCTGGCTGCCAGGTTAATACCAGGTCAGCGCCATTTGTTGTCATTTGCCCCAGACCGATTTCGCCCCTGGTCCAATCTGCACCTGGCCAGAACTGAGATTCAACCGCTATTACTGCTTTGACTATCTTTGGTGGCACCCGACCGGAAGAAGAAGCGCTCAGGATGGCTGGGTCATACTCGTTTTGCCAGGTTCGGACCTGCTTCAAAGCCTTCTCTAATCCACAGGCATTTACGCTTCCATCCGGGTTTAGCCCATTAAAACTGCAATCTGGAGCGGAAACAAATCCGGAGGATAGTAATCTGGCGGAGAGAAGGTCATAGCGGTAATCGGTTTGCAGGTTGGCTTTGTCAGTAGCTGGTAATAACCAGTCTGGAAGCTCAGTTGGAATAGGTCCAAAGGAAGATTGGCACGTACTCTCACCCATTGCCCGTACAGATGATTCAAATCCCATGACCAGGAACAGGATAACGAATCCCAACAATAGAAAAAATTTCAGGGACGGGCGTGAACGGGATACCATTCGACCTCCCAGGTTGCACTGGCTGTTTTGTAAATCTGCCCAAGACTATCGCGTAAATCAGCCCAGGCCGTCCAGGTTCCCTGCTCTGTTGCACCGATGTTTACATTTCCTGTGTTGCCTGGAGAAACAGACCAGCTCGAGCCGCTGCGGGAGAATGTGTTCAGCGTTCCAGTGGGCGATTTGATCGTGACGGTCACTGAATATGGAGCGATACCGCCTACTACATTGCCATTGAGGGTCTGGGCTGGCTGACCGAGATTAGCTGCCATCAACAAAAGCCTGGCATAGGTAACTGAGATGGTGCCACTTAGCGGCGTAATCACCGTGACGGTCGTCGAATCAGTAGCCGATGCCCCCAAAGCATTTTGGCAGACCATTGTGTATGTATAAGTTGTGCCGCCTGGAATATTGGTTTCGTTTCGGCTGCCGGTCAGACCTGAATAACCCGCCAGTCTGGAAGAACCCGTACAGGAAGTGGCGTTGCTCGACGTCCAGGTGGCGCTATAGGTTGCGGGGCTGACTAAAGTGATCGCTGCTCCATCCACCCCATTTATACGGACATCGACCGTCGGCGCGGCATAAATCGTTGTGCGTTTTGTGTCTGACGCAGATCCGCCGGCATTAACACAGGTCACGGTGTAATCATAGTTTCCAGCAGTCAATCCGCTTTCTGACTTTGAACCAGTTAGTCCAGATAACCCCACAAAACGATTTGAACCAGTGCATGACGTGGCGTTTGTGCTCGTCCAACTGGCAGTAAAGCTGGCTGGGGCTGTCAGGGAGGCGGGAGTTGTTACAGAAACCGTAGGAGGGCTGAGTACGTTTACAACAACGCTATCCGTGGCGCTGCCGTTCTGATTGGAGCAGATCAGGGTATACGTGTACGAACCACTTGCCACTCCGCTGACCGCCTGGCTGCTATTGGTTGCTTGCGCGCCGCTCCAAGCGCCACTGGCAGTACACGCAGCTGCGTTTGAACTGGTCCAACTGAGGGTGTAACTTCCTGGAGGCGCGGTGGTCAGTGGTCCGTTCGTGCCATTCACTCTCAAATCCACAATTGGATTACCAGCTGACCGATAGACCGTGGTTACCGCTCGAACATCCACATAACCGCCACTGGCGGAAATCGACCAGGTGCAATCCCCTGCAGTTGGCACATTCCATGCGGGCGATGGTTGATTGGTGAAACCCGGCGCACCATTTACGGAAGTATATAAATCTGCATTGAGGATGGTCTGGCCGCAAGCGATCACTGTTGCAGTTCCAACCGCGGTGTCCTTTGTAAAGGCTACCTGGACGTTAAAGGTTTGCAAATAGGTGAAATTACCTGAAATTGAGCCACCATCATAGATGCGGGTTACGGTTTCAGTGCAGCCTCCACCGCAACTGCCACCTCCTTCAGACGGTGGCAAAGATGTTCCATCTCTGTGGTACAAACTGACATAACCAACTGGACCAGTCCATTTGATGTAGGCTGAATCCTGATCGTAGGTCCGTCCATTGGGTAAGTATTGGGGATAAATGACAGCCAGGGCTGGATGGATATCCAAAAACATGGTGGCCAGAACAGCCAGCCAAACAAATAACAAAGCCCATACGATTTTGGGCGGAAGTTTTTGTGCTGCTATTTTCATTGAGAGACACCTGCTGAAGCAAAAACTTTGACGGTTTTGGTCTGAATGGCAAACAAATCCAAAAGCATCCATCGCACCGGAACTTCAAGGTAAACACCAACGGCTGGCTCGGTGCTGGACCAATTTCCCAGGCTGCTGCCCAGTCGAACCGGATTGGGTGGGTAACCAGCAATGCTCCCACCGGTTGGATCTGGCAATATGCGTACGTCCATACTGTAAGTGGATATACCGCGCCGGTTCATGGCAGCAGTAACCAGGTTCTGAGCTTCTGCTTTGGCAGTTGAGCTATTTAGCTTGATCCCGCTGCCTGAAGTTAACGAGCTCCAATCCCGCCCCTTAGAAACACCGGTCAAGGCTGCCTCCTGGGCCACGGAGTATGCCCAATTGCGCGCGGCATAGAGTGAATACACATCCACCAACCCGGCGGCAATCACAATCAAGGCCAGGATGATCAGGAGACCCCAGGCTGCAGTTTGAGCCCGAGTCTCAAAAAGCAGACCGGCTGTATGTTTTGAAGGGCTGATGGTCATCACGGATATCGCTCCACGATTCCCCAATGCTGGACTTTAATCGTCAGGATATTCCTGGAAAGGAAGGGGATATCAGCCTGAAAAGGAGCGGACGATTCGAGAATGAAAGTAGTGCCGAATGGGCTGCCAGACAGCCAGGCGGAGCTTCGCAAAATGCCGGATGCATCGTAAACCTGTATCGTCGTGGTGACGCTGGCTCCCATGATGTTTTTATTCGTGCCGGTTTGGATCAAGTTAGCAGCAAAGCTCCACTGGGATGGATCCAGCGATAAGGCTCGTACTGCTGCGCCGGCGGTGCTGTCCAGCGCCTGGCGGATGGCGACACCCCGGCTCAATTCAATCCCGCCAAAGATCACCAACGCCAGGATCATCAGGATCAGCAGTGATTCGACAGCTGCCTGACCTTTCTGGCTTATTCTAAGAACCGATTTGCGTGTTGACATTGTTGAATTTCACCTGCAGGGTGGAAAAGATTTGCCAAAGCGCGCCTCCGACCAGGGCGATGAAGATCGCCAGGATCACGATATATTCCACGATGCTCTGTCCATTTCGGTCAGACAACATAATTTCTCCTTACCTATGCAACCGGAATACCCGGGAAACTACGAAATAGGACTCTTGTCTGGCGACCGGCTATCTATCAGCCGGTCGCCAGACGAAAGTTCTTTTAAGGGTGAGCCGCAGGAACCGCGATGCTGTTAATCCAGCCGGCCACGCTGGCACCCTGGGTGCCGACATTGCTCAGGATTGCCCAGACAGCCACTGCGCCGAGAACAACCGCGATGGCGAGCACAACCACGAACTGTGGAATTTCAGATGCCTTCTTGTCAAACAACATAAATACTTTCTCCTTTTCCCGGAACGGGATTGAAAATAGGGATTGCCGCAGTAAGTGAGTCTGCGGATTTTAGAAACCCCCGCCGATCGATACTCCGGAAAGCGTATTCAGAATTCGGTCGATCAACGGGTAAAACAACAAGATAACGATAGGTCCGAGCAGAAATGGCATGGCCAGCAGGGTAATGCGCAGGGGCAGTCGCTGCATTTCCTCTTCAGCCTGATAACCGATTTCCTCATTCAGCTCGGAAATGACACTGGCGATGGCCTGATCGACATTGGAGATTCCTCCAGACTGTTGGGCTGCCTGAATGCGTTGAACCGCACGCAGCAGTTGGGGAGAAGCAAGGTCGTCTGTCAGTTGGTTGAGCAAATCCAACCCGCTTCGAGCGGAACTTCCCTTCAGCCTGATTTGCAATTGTCGGTAAACCGGGCTGGTTTCAAGGGTCGTACGACCGATATTTTCCAGCCCAAGCAGCAAAGAGCCTTGCAGGCTCAAATGCAGCCGCACATCGATCAGGAATTGCCGGACTTGCCCTGCCATGAAGCGTTTGCGCTGCTGCACCAGAAATCCTCTTGCAAGCCATACCAGGATGGGCAGACCCAGAAAACCGAGCCGGATGCCAGGCATAGTTGGACCAAGAAAGGCCAGAAGAGCCAGACCAATCAGGGTTGAGACAGCATAGTAGGTGTTCCAGGAGATATTCTCGAGACCCAGCAACGCCTCTTCTTTTTGTTGTTCTTGATTTTTCTCGTTATTTCTGATCCCAAGCGCGTTCAGGCGAGAACGGTTTCCGGGACCAAACAGCCTCCTTCCAGTTTCATAAAAGACTGACACAATAGTATTGGCAACCATGCCCACTCCGATTGCCAGGCCAAAGCCCACCACTAACGAAAAAGGTTCCACACTACACCTCGCCGTAACTTAATTGGTAGACTTCAAACTCAAAATAGAGACTGGAAAGCACTACCACTCCGATGGTGACTGCCAGCAACACCCTGTGCGAAATATCCTGAAGAAAAAAATCACGCCAAGCCGGATACAGCATGACAAAACCCACCGCGCAGGCAACTGCCGCCTGCAGCAATCGGATGGTTCCACGAACCAACGAAAGAGTCTGACTGGTTTTGGACCGCAACAGTTTTTGCCGGTGGGCTTCCTGCTCCAGGGATTGAAGCAGTTCGTCCTGGATATCATCGGTCAGCTGCGAATTGTTGGCAATCAAAGCAGCCAGCCTGGAAGTTACTTTCCCAGGCAAACCTTTCAACGACTGGGCGGCCTGGTCCGGGGTTTGATGCATCTGCAGGCGGTTGGCAACTTGTTCTATGGCTTTTTTCATCGTTCCATCTGATAGCCTGACTGCTTTTAGAGCATTGAGAATTGAATGATCCACTGTCATCAAAGCCCGGATTTGCAGGGCGACTGCCTCGGCATCTTCGTTAACTTGCGCATGTTCGATTTGCTTTTGTTGAAAATTGAGCCAGGCCAGGATGGTCACCCCGATCAGGAGGACGAGCGGGGAAAGCATCAGGTCGCGTACGGCCAGCATCAATAAGCCGGTGACACCGAGCAGGATCAACCGTTTCCAGTCCAGTTCTGCCTGGTACTGAAATGGTTTTTCCTGGAGGATGCCCATGTCGCGCAACCTTTTGTCCGCCCAGGACAGGAATATTCGACGCCAGAGTTTGACGGCAATCTCGGTGGTCGAAAGCAGGGTTGTGTAAAACACAAGAAAGGTGCCGCCAACTAGCATGACTGATCCTGCGCCGATCAACCATCGAAACAGGCTCATTGGCTATCATCCTGAGTGGTATAGGTCTGTTCCCCGCCAATCCAGTATCCAGAATCTGGGAAAATGATACCCAGGGCACGACAGCGTTTGGCGACCGTCCTCTCTGAAACGCCGTACAAACTGGCGATTTGAGGCAAGGGCAGTTCCCAAACCAGCTGGCTGAGTTCGGCCTGTTCGATCTCAAAATTTTGCGCGGCTGGATCATCGCAAGGTCGGTTATGGCTGGAACGCTGAAATCGATGGGTTAAATAGATCGAAAATGGCTGGCCGCAATGGGGGCATTGGATCATCACTCCGTTTCTAGGTAATTTCCTGGCCAGACCTGACAGGGATACGCGTTTCAGGTTTTCAGCGCTGCAATTTTCAGGGTCACCATCTTTGAAAATAATTACTTCACCCGGGCGCAATGGCTTTGGTTGAAGCATTTGCTTGCGGATTTTGTTGTTCGGCTTGAAAACGATTTGGGAGTTTGATTTCATTTCGACTCCGATGCTTGCATTTGTTGAAAAACTTGCTCAAAGATCTGGGCAGGTTGCTCTCCATCCGCGCGGTATAAATATTTCAGGTGGTAATTTCCATCTGGATCCATCCCCTGGATAGTGGCGATGGCTCGTAAGGCTCGTTGCACCCGGCCAGATTGATTAACGCGGCCCATCAGCGCCACAACATCCACACCCATGGCAACCATCGACCGTACTGCGGAGAGTCCCAATTCCGGAGCCGCCGCCAGTGCAAGCTGCTCGAGACGCATCAAGGCTTCTTCAATGGAACCACCGTGGATTGTGGATAGAGCCTTACGCCCCAGGCAGGCAGCCTTCAAAAATTGCAGTGCTTCATTGCCAACGACCTCACCGACCAGGATGGCAGCCGGGTTCATGCGGGTGTAAATAACATTCAAGATCCAATCCAACGTCACCCCTGGAGTTCCTGGTGATAGCTCAGCGGGAGCCACAGCTCTGAGAAGAAAAGGATGCTGAATTTCTATTTCCCGAAATGTTTCAAGCGCAGCGATCGGAG
>CAYWXS010000053.1:0-46622 GCA_964462245.1 uncultured Anaerolinea sp. | reverse complement strand
CAATAGGTCGAGCAGGTCTGGCAGTTGTTTGGGGATACCGGTTTTTGTGAGGGCTGGGCCGACGGCTGCCAGGCCTTCATCGGCGGCTGCCAGCAGGTTTTGAGCCAGGCTGAGCAGCTCGCGCGCCTGGCCGATGTCTCCGGCATAAGTCGGGACCCAGGTTGCGTAGCCGGTCAACCATAGGTAAGGTTCAAGCTCCAGGGACAGGTCATCCAGGTCGCTGCGCAGGGTATGTACGGCGCTGGTGATCTGGGGCAGTTGATCCCGGCTGGGCGGTGGGTTGAGATCGGCGAGAAGGGCGTAAGCCTGACTCCGGATGGAAAGCGCTTTTTGAAAGAAGGTCCAGCTGCGCCAGGCGATCAGGCCGAGCAGCAGGCTGGGGAGCAGGAGCAGTAGCAGCCACCCGGCGCTTTTGGCTGTACGGCGCGGGCGGGCGGCTGTGCTGCGAGCCTGAGCCAACTGCTCAAGCTCGATCAGGAGCAGGTTGGTGAGCTGTTCGAGACCCTTGCGGTACCAATCACTCAATGTGCTGTTGGGGGCCGGTTCGATCTCGTGGGCAGCAAAGGCATAGGCCTGGGTCTGGTCCTGGCTGAGGGCCGGGTTGCTTTCGTGGACAAAAAAAAGGATGGAACGGTCGATGTCCTCCCAGGCGGCCTTCTGGCTGGTGGGGGTGGGAGAGCCACGCAGCGCAGGCGCAAAGTGCTGGGCAGCCAGCAGGCCGAAAACTCCCCAGCGTGTATCGAGTCTTTTGCTCGCGCGAGGCGGGGCGGGCGGCATGGTCTTGCGAAAGACATGCAGAACCAGGTCAATCAGGGTTGCGCCGGGGGCGGGGTGCTGTGTCCCGGCGGCGAGAGCTGCCCAAGGGTGGTGGTTTAATTTTTCGGGTTCGCGCAGGTGCTGGAGCACCTGTTTGAGGGATTCGAGCGAGGATGGTTCGGTTGTTTGCATGTTGGTAGCCCTTTTGTCCCTCCTGTGGCAATCCGTATGTTTTCCGTAAGTGGATTGAGCGTGGAGGCTTTTATAATGATGGTATGAGAGCGCATTGAAAAGACGCAAAATAATTGGATCAAAATTGGATATAAGGAGCGGTTTATGAAAACAATTGCCAGGTTTTTGTTTGCGGGTTTGGTGGCACTGATTGTGGTGGCGACTTCGAACCAGGTCTGGGCCTCGCCCCGTTTTGCGGGGACGATCCCGACTAACCCGCCCATCGGCACCACGCCGCCTCTTGCAACGAGTGAGCCGACCCCGGTTCCCGGCATCCCGGTTACCGGCGATAAGGGGGCAACGGTCAACATGGGTACTGCCGCGTTGACGCCCCTGGATCCAAACGTGTCGCTTGTCGTCACACGTCAGTTTCTCGATCAGATTACCCAACCACCCGCCGGACTGGTGTTTACCAGTGATGCTTTCCAGATCACAGCTTCCCAGGTGGATGCGCTGGTGGAGGTCTGCTTCGCCTTTCCACCGGAGTATGTAACCAAGGGTGTGAAGATGAACAAACTGAACAATTCGCTTACCCCTCCAGTTTGGGAGGAAATCACCGAAACTGAGCTGGTTGGAGGGCAGTTGTGCGCCACCCCATCTGTTCCTGGGGGCGGATTAATGGTCACTTTGCTCGGCAAGCCATAGGGTCCCAGGCCCAGGATGCCTGTTGCACTGATCGTCAGCCTCACGCTTGGGTTGTTGTATGCCAGGACAATTGCGCCAGATTTGACATGGGCCAACTTTAGCGCGGATGGCGGCGATTTTCTTGCCGCGATAGCCACCGGTGGTGTTCCACACCCTGGTGGCTATCCTTTTTACCTGGTGTTGGGTGGGCTCTTCCAGCGCTTTCCATTTGGTGAGCCGGCTTTTCGCACAAACCTGCTCTCAGCAATTGCCACCATTCTGACGGCCAATCTGGTGGCGTTGATGACCTCGAACTGGTTGGCTGGCGGTCGCTGGCGGCAGTGGTTGGCCGTTATCGCGGGGTTGGCCTACGGGCTGGCGCCTTTCGTTTGGGGTCAGGCACTGGTGACAGAGGTCTACGCGCTGCATGCGCTGCTGGTGAGCCTGTGTCTTTTTGTCCACCCCAAAGCCCGGCAGGCATTGGTGGGCCTGTGTTTTGGGATAGCCGCCGCCAATCATTTGGCGGCTTTGCTGGTGCTGCCGCTGCTGGTACTGGGTGGCGAGGAACACTGGTGGGTTGGCCCGCGTGAGTTGGGGAAGCGGTTTTTGGGACTGCTGGCGGGTCTGTCGCTTTACCTGTTGCTGCCTTTGCGGGCAGCGGCGCACCCTGTGATCAATTGGGGGGATGCCTCCAGCCTGGAGGGTTTCGCCTGGCTGGTGAGTGGGCGATTGTACAGTGGGTACCTGTTCGCCACGCCGCTGCCGGATATGCTGCAGCGCTTGCGGGGACTGGGGAGCCTGCTGTTGGAGCAGTACGGCGCTGTGGGGGTATTTCTGGCAGCCTGGGGACTTGTTGGTATGTCCCATGGACGGGAGCGTTTTCGCGCTGCGAGCCTGTGGATAGTGCTGGTCTTTGGTGCCTTTGCTATTCAGTACGGTACGGCTGATTCGCAGGTCTACATGGCACCGGTTTGGCCGGTGATGGCGGTTTGGATTGCCCTGGGCCTGGGCAGTCTGCTGGATTTGTTCGGATCCAGAGGCTGGGCACAGGGCATACTGGTGGCGGGAGCGCTGCTGCTGGTCTTGCTCAGGCTGCCGCGCACAATTCAGCAGGTGGATCTCTCGCGGGATGCGAGCGCTACGATCTGGATTACGCAGACGCTGGATGCGATCCCGGACAGGGCGCTGGTTTTTGTGGCTGGCGACCGTCAGGTTTTTGCGCTGTGGTACGCACAGTTTGCGAAGAAGCGCAGGATGGATGTGAGTATCATCGCGGACGGGCTGCTGGTCTATCCCTGGTACTTGCGCAGCCTGGGGGATGCTTACCCTGGCCTGGGTGTTCCGTTCGCCGGGCAGGTTCATGCGCCTGATTTTGTGGTGCTGAATCCGGGACGGGCATTTTGCCGTCTGGAAGAGGCGAGTGAACCGGTCTGTGCGCAAGATAGCTTGCCGCCTGGTAAATGAGTACGACGGAAGGCGAGTTGGGCTGTCATTTTGCAAGCGCATAGGCGCGCTGGTGGATCGTCTCGAAGGCCAGCCCGATGCACTCACGCAAGTCACGGATGATCTCCTGGGCGGTGAGTGTATCTTTTTGGATTGGGTCGCGGATGTCATAGGGGGACAAGCCTGCCAGGCTGCTGAGCAGGAAGACACGCTCTTCGATGGCGGGGAATTCGGAAAGCAGGGCTTCTTTGTGGCTTTTTTCCATGACAATGACCAGATCATATTTTTCAATGGGCACAAAGGTGATCAGTTGGGCGCGGTGTTTGCTGAGGTTGACCCCAACCTGTCTGGCGAGTTCGATGCAAAATGGCGGGGCGGGTGATCCTCGGCGCGTCCAGGTACCGGCGCTATCGACCTGCCAGTTGTTTTTATCGAGTGATTTTTCCAGGTGTTTATTAAAGAAAGCGACGGCGAGTGGAGATCGGCAGTAATTGCCAGTGCAAACAAATAAAATTGAGGGCATGTTGTGATTCCTTATCCCGGTCGGGTCACCCCGGGCTGTGATAGGGTTCAGGGAGGTCCCAGCGGCAGCAGCAGCCAACGTCCGACCGGTAGATTGTCGCCGGGATGGGCCTGGTTGTACTTGCACAACAGCTCGAGTGATAAGTTGCGTTCCTGTGCCAGGCTTTCGAGCGTCAGGTTGTCTTTTGTGATCTGGTACACCTCAAAGACGGGTAGGCTGTCGATATTGGTTTGATCGAGAGGCAGGACGATTACCGAACCGAGCCAGAGTGGGCCGCTGGAGTAGATGTTGATCTGGCGGATGGCAGCTTCGCTGGTTTTGTAGATGGCGGCGATGATGGTGAAGCCCTCTCCAGCCACGACTTTGTGGAGCACGAGCCGCGGGTTCTCAAGTGCGGGAGTCTCGAGCGCGAAACCAGGCACAGCGGTTGGCGAGGGTGTCAGGGTTGGGCGGGGGGTAAGGGATGGGGTAGCCGGTAAGGTTGGCGTGGCCGCTGGTTTTGGCAGGGCGGTTGGTGAGGGTGGCGGCTGGGAAGGTGTGGGAGATGGGGCAAAGATGGGTAGGAAGACCTTACCTACTTGTGGGGCAAGAGCGGGGAATTTGACCAGATGTGACCCAATCGGAATGAAGAACACGAGCAGGCTGGTTGCCAGGATCAGCACCCAGACAGACCGACTGGTCCTATATCGGGATAAGAAAGGCAACCTGGGCGTCGTCCAGAGGGTGGGATGCTCGTTGGAGGGTTCACGGGTGAATGCGGAGCAGCTGACGTGCTCACAAGCGAGACAGTAGTCGCGCTGGTGGTCCTCAGCTACGGTGCAAGGCGGGGTCGGACGATAACAGAGATTACGGGTGGATGGAAAGCCCGCCACGGTCTCCCGATCTTCTTCCAGACCCAAGTAGGTACAGCTTTTCACGTTGTGTTCCCTCTATTTCTGATTCTTACTGGCGGTATCTCCGGGTTTGATTGGCCCGGCTATTTTCCTGGTTAACGCGGAAAGACTCTGCTGCAGGTTTTTACCGGGGGAACCTTCGGATCTTTCCCGGCTTGCCTTTCCTCCTGAAGCGTAATAGTAGTAATCGCCCTTGTAGTAGGCGTTGTAGTGGCGGTAGCCGCCGTAGTAATAGGGCCGGTTGCGTGGGATGCGGTTCATGACCACGCCTATCACACGTGCGCCGGAACGTTTCATCTGTTCAATGGTGGAAATTGCCGCATCTGTCGGCGTTTTCCCTGGCTGAATGACGAGCAGTACGCCATCCACACGGGAGGCGAGAATGGAGGCATCCGCGACGACGAAGGGCGGGGCGTCAATGATGACGATATCAGCCGTTTGTTTGGCAGTTTTAAGGATGCTTTCCATCTTTTTTGAGCTTAATAAATCGGCTGGGTTGGGCGGGATATCGCCGCTGGTGACGATACACAGGTTGGGGTCGCGCCAGGCGCGGGTGACATCTGCCAGCGAGAGAGTATCGCGGAAGAGGTCGGACAACCCGGTACGGTTGGTGAGGTTGAAGAAGCGATGCACATTGGGTCGGCGCAGGTCGGCATCCATCAAGAAGACGTGTTTGCCGCCCTGGGCCAGTGTGACCGCCAGGTTGGCGGCGATGGTGGATTTGCCCTCTACAGGATGCGCGCTGACAACCAGCAAGGTTTTAATGGGCTGATCGACAGCGGCGAATTCGAGGTTGGTGCGCAAGGTGCGGAATGCTTCAGAGACGGGTGAGCGTGGGTTTTCGGCGACATAGGCCGAGGCGCCCTTGTGCTCAAAATTGGCGATGTAACCAATCACAGGCAGTCCAAGCACCTGTCCGATTTGCTCGGCGGTCTTGAGCGTGTCATCCAGGTATTCGATCAGGAAGGCGATGCCCGCTGCCAGCATCAGCCCGAGTATCGCGCCCAGGCCTGTGTTGTTGAGGGTTTGGGGCCGGATAGGCAGGCTGGGGGCGATGGCCGGTTCGATGGAGATGATGTTTGAGGTACTGTTCAGGCGGGCCATTCGGATGTTTTCATAACTGCTGAGCAGGTTGGCGCGGATTTGCTGGTAGAGCGCCATGGTGGTCTGGGTTTGCTGGGATGTGGTATTGGTATTTATAGCGTTCTCGCCCATGACGACCAGGTTGTTGTAGATCTGACTGTACTGGTTATAGGTGTTTTGCAATTGGTCAAGCTGGAAATTTTTTTCGCTGATTGCGGTTTCGACCAGGGGTTGCGGGGTGGCAGTCGCACGGCCGACCAGAACGGGGCGGGAGAGGCTGGTGATATCGGCCTGAAGTGTCAGAATTTCGTCCTGAAGACGTTTCATCTCGCTCTTGGTACGTGTGAGATTCTCTTCAAACTTGGCCATCCCTTCGGCAGAGGTTTGATCCTGGAGGGCGCTGATCTGTTTTTCTATTTGGGTGATCTGGTTTTTCAAGCTGGTTTCGGAATCTGCGTAGCGCAGGGCTTGTTTTTCGCTGTTAAGCTTGGCGAAGACATTCACCAGGGTGTTGGCGATATCGGCGGCACGTTGGGGGTCGCTGTCTTCAATGGCGATGTCAATCAGTTGGGTGTTGGCCAGCATGGAGGTACTGATCTGTTTTGCCTGCACCTCATAGCCCAGTTCCTGGCTGACCTGCTGCAGGATGGGGCGGGTCTTGATGGTTTGGACGTAGGTTTGGGAAAGCTGTTGGTCGCTGATGTAGCTCAGGTCGCTTCCGCTGTTTTTTGGCGCACTGATGACTTGCACACGGGTGGAGGCGCGGTAAGCGGGGGTTTCGTAGTAACTGAATGCGTACGCGCCGGCAGCGCCCAGAATCAGTCCGAGTATCAGGAGCCAGGCCCACTGCAGTGCGATGCTAATATAATTTTTTATTTCCATGCTTTTCGCGTCCTCTCGATCGACGAATTAAGAAACAGGGATATATGGCTGGGCAATTTTCAGGCTGCTCTGCACAGCTTGGACGACGGTCTCGACTTGCTCGGGGCGCATGGTGGCGTAGAGTGGCAGGGTTACCTCGCGCGGGGCGTAGGTGCGCAGGTTGGGCAGGGTATCGTCGCCGTATGAATGGTTTTGGTCACGGTAGGCCGTGAAATCCGGGATGATGGGGTAGTGGATGCTGGTTTGAATGCCGAGCATCTTCATCGTGTTCATGAATGTGGTGCGGTCGGTCCAGTACGGGAGCAGGACGGGCAGGATATGGCAGGAGGACCGGCCACGGTGTTGCTTGAAGGGCAGGCTGATTTCAGGCGCAAAATTCGAGAGGGTGAAGTGGTATTGGGCGGTCAGTTCGCGGCGGGTCTGGTTGTTTTTCTCAAGTTTGCTCAGTTGGACGAGTCCGAGAGAGGACATAATCTCGTTTGGACGGTAGTTGTAGCCCAATTCGAGGACATCGTAGCTGAGGGCTTGCCCGCGATGCCGGTCCCAAGTCAGGCTGGTCATGCTGTGCGAGCGGGCACGGCGAATACGCTCGGCGGCTCTGTCGCAGTTGGTGACGACCATGCCACCCTCTCCCGTGGCGAGGTTTTTGTTGGAGAAGAAGCTGAAGGCGGCTGTATCGCCCCAGGCGCCTAACTTTATATTATCGAGCTCCGCTCCCGGGGCATGTGCGGCGTCTTCAATGATCTTAAGCTGGTATTTTTTTGCTATTTGCTGGATGGCGGGCATGTTGCACGGGTAGCCTGCATAGTGCATGACCAGGATGGCCCGGGTGCGTTCAGTGATCTGGGCCTCGATCGAGGCTGGAGAGATGGTCAGATCATTGGGTCCGCTGATATCGGCGAAGACGGGTGTGGCGCCAACATAGCGCACACAGGCAGCCGAGGCGACGAAGGTCAGTGCGGGAACGATGACTTCATCACCCTGCTTGAGGCCCACGCCGAGACAGGCCAGGTGCAGGGCTACGGTGCCATTGGAGACGGCGATCGCGTGCTTGACGCCGAGCATGCTGGCGAAGGCGTTTTCAAAGCGCTGGGTAACCTCGCCCATGGTCAGCCATTTGCTGCGCAGCACTTCCAGCACGGCGGTTTCTTCCTCTTCGTTGTAATCAAGGTCAAACAATGGTATGGTCCAGTTCATAGGGTTTCTTCCTTGAGAAAAGTGGGACGCATGGTTTCGAAATCCTGGATTGCCTGTTCGTAATCATCGATACGCCCGAGGTCTTTCCAGTAGCCGCTGAAGGGGTAGCCGGCTACTTTTTCGCCATTCTCGAAAAAGGCGTGTAAAAGCGATGCAAGATGATTGACTGATAAGATGATTTCATCCACCCGGGCGTACTTTAGCTGGCGCACCAGTACCTTGAGGATGGGCATGTCTCCGATAGGCATGAGCGGTTTTGGAATGACCTTGGTATAGGGAAGAAGGCGGGTACCCTTTCCGCCTGCCATGATGATAGCCTTCATAGTTTCCCCCGCTTTGGAGGAGCTGCGTTAGTCTTTATCGAGTGCTGCATAAAAGAGCCTCTAGATTGGCGAGGGTTTGACTCATGTAACATAGCGGTCGGTGGCGTAGCGGGTCAGGTTGCTGCGAATCCACTCAAAGGTCATTTCGAGCCCATCTTCGAAGGTGACGTTAGGTTTCCAGCCGAGTTTTTCAAGCGCGAGGCGGTTATCTGAGACCAGGCGTTGGACCTCGCTGTTTTCTGGGCGCAGGCGGTCGGTATCCACCTGGACAATGATGGGGTGGTCGAGTAGGGTCATGATGTGTTTGACTATGTCGCCGATGCGGATTTCGCGGCCGGTACCGAGGTTGATGACCTGTCCGGTGATATTGGGGGTTTGGGCGATGCGTAGGAAGCCTGCGACGGTGTCACTGACATAGGTGAAGTCGCGCCAGGCGTTCATGTTACCGAGGCGGATGGCGCTGCGTGCGAGGGCCTGGGTGATGATGGTGGGGATGACGGCCCGGGCCGATTGACGCGGACCGAAGGTGTTGAAGGGACGGATGGTAACGACTGGTAGATTGTAAGAACAGTAAAAACTCTCAGCAAGCTTGTCGGCGCCGATTTTGCTGGCAGAATAGGGCGATTGGCCCTGGAGGGGGTGGCTCTCATTAATCGGCACGCGTAGGGCTGTGCCGTAAACTTCGCTGGATGAGGTGTGCACCATTCGCTCAACCTGCTGATCGCGGGCGGCGAGCAGTACGTTGAGCGTGCCCATAATGTTGGTTTCAACCACTTCGGCTGGGTTTTGGTAGGAATAGGGGATGGCGATCAATGCGCCCAGGTGGAATAGGTGACTGACCCTGTGTGCGGCAGCTTGTACAGCGGAACGGTCGCGCAGGTCACCTGCCAGCAACTCCACGTGGGAGAGGATGCCAGGGGAGAGCAAGGCCAGCAGTCCCGGGTCGTTGCGTGAGTTGTAGCGCACGAAGGCGCGTACCTGGGCGCCTTCTTTTACAAGAGTCTCCACCAGGTGACTGCCGATAAACCCGCCAGCTCCGGTGACCAGTACTTTTTTGCCTGTCCAGTCGGATGTCATGTTTCCCTCTCGTACGGTTGCGGTCTGGTTTTGGTTGCTGCGAATTGATCCTGCAGGTTTTTCATTATGTTGGATAGGATGACGACGCGCGTGTCTGTGTCCGCGCAGGTGCGTAATATGCGTGCCTGATCGTAATTCTCGATATGGCTGATTGAGTAGCAGATCAGGCCTATATCGTTGCTTTTGACCAGGCTGGGAATATCTGCGGTGGTGCCGAGGACGGGTATGCCATCCAGGCGCATGCCCTGCACGGCTGGGGAATCGTCGACGTAGCCGACTACGCTGAACAACTGTCGGAAATCGGTGCGGCGTAGCAGCCAGGTTGCCAGCTCACCGCCGGCGCCGGCTCCGACGATGATGACACGTTCGCCTCCACTGTAGCCGCGCGAGCGCACCCAGTAGGATGCCAGACCGGTGACCAGGCGCAGCCGGTAACGGGTGATGACAAAGCCTGAGGAGGCTACCAGGGCAGCGGTGAGGATAAAACCATCCGGCAGGTTTATATCGGGTATCAGGATATCGATCAGGCCACCCAGAGCGGTGACCAGGGCGCAGGAAAAGCCCAGGCGCAGGATGTCCCCCACTGCAGCGCGTGACCAGGCAACGTGATTTATGCCCAGAAGGTTGTTGACGATGCCAAAGAGGAGTGCAAAAGCCAGAATAAACGCCAGAGAGAGCTGCCATCCCAGGTTTAATGGTTCGGTGGCTCGCCAGATCAGCTCTGTCAGCAAGGCAGCGCACAAAGTGGTGATCAGGTCGAGTACGGTCCAGTTGAGATATGGGCGTACGAGGCGGGTGAAAGGCCCCCCAAATAGCAGGCCTTCGGTATCAAGTTTGGGTGAAAGACGTGGTACCAGTACCGCAAGGGTCCAGAAGATTACGTCCAGGTCGGTCATGAAGGTGTGGTAACGCACGTAGAGCTTATCGAGGCGCAGTTTGTCGGGGGCGATGTGCTCGAGATAGTTGGTCATAAAATCACCCCCGCCCATGTGTTTTTCCTCATCGCGGTAAGATATGCTGGCAGGACTGGTGATGCCGGGCCAGACCGAAAGAATCTCGCGCCGATCGCCTTCGGACCAGAGCCGGGTGAAGTCGGGGTCTTCGGGCCGAGGGCCGACCAGGCTCATCTCGCCGCGGATAATATTCCAAAGTTGGGGTAGTTCGTTGATCTTCGTATCGCGCATCCACTGCCCGACGCGGGTGATGCGGGTATCCCCGTTCGCCGTCACGCGCGAGCCGGCGTAGCTGGCGGGTTCTTCGTGCATGGTGCGGAATTTAATGATCCAAAAAAGCTCGCCGTAATGACCTGTTCGAGGCCCCTTATAAAAAACCGGCCCGGGGGAATCTTTCTTAATCAGGATGGCAATCCAGGCAAAAAATGGTAAGAGCAGGATCAATCCAATGATCGCGGCAGTCAGGTCAAAGGCGTGCTTGAGGAGCAGGGCACTGTAGTCGCCATGTGTTGCTTTATTGCTGAAGATTTGTTCCAACGCGGTGAGTGCCATGGTTCCTCCTTTTTGTTTTTTACTCGCCCCTGCCTCCCACAAGATTAGGCAATCTTGTGGGAGGGTTTACCAAAGCGGGGAGGGGGCGAAGATGTGGTCTGGTAATATTGGTGGGTGCAGGCTGACGGGTTATAACTGGATAACCTTTGGGCATGTTGCGAGGGGGGCAATCCGTGCGACAAGGGTTGACGCGCTCGGGAGAGAATGCGATGAAAATATCTTTGCAGATATCCAGGCTGTTTGTGCCCGCCAGGCGGGGGAGGACAATTGCGCGCGTAGTGCCAGGGTACGTGCTGGATTCGAGCACGACCACCATGCCAGTGTGAGTGTAAGGGGCAATCCGATTGCAGGCTGAGACGATGAAGGATAGGTCTGGATCGCCGGTTTTGCGGAGAGGTGTGGTGACACAAACGCTGACTGCGTAAAAAGTTTGCAGAAGCGAGAAGTCGCAGGAAGCCCACAAGCGGCCGGCCTTGACCATTTTGTCGACGGATTGGGCGGGGACATCCTGTATGTAACTACCTCCATTGTTCAGCGAGGAGATTTTGAAATAATCGATATCCAGGCCAATCACCTCGAAACCGGCTTCCGCGAAGACCATGGCGAGCGGCAGACCAACAAACCCCAAGCCCACCACGGCGATGCGCGCGCTTTTGTTTCGAAAAGGCACGATTAATGTGGCCTTGGTGGATGTCATATTTTTATCTCGTTGTGTGTTGATTCCACCGACATACGTTGTGATGTGTTTGAATATATACTGGGCAGAGCTTGTAGGGTTAACCGCGCCGGGTTGGAAAAGAACAGGTTGATGGGGCGAAGTCGGGACTGGTTTGATGGACTAGGGTTCTTTAAAACTCACCCCCAACCAGAAGAGTCTGAAGCCGGTTATTTTCCATTCTCTTGCGTTGTGCGTGCTGAGCATGTCGATTACGACGCTGGCGCTGCGGTGCGCACGGGTGTTGTTCAGGCCATTCGGGTATATGCTGCAGGCATGGTTTTAATCTTGATCTGCCCTACGGGCAGATCTATAGGCAGGCTGCGATTGTGCAAATACTGGATCAGCACGCGTACGCGTTCATTGCCATTTCTGCAATTGTCAAAAATTGCATCCTGACCTGTGAAAGGTCCGTCTGTGATCAGGACGCGGTCGCCGTGCTTAATACCGATGAGAGGCTGTGTGGTGGATAGAGTGATTTCATCCACTTTTCGGCGTATGGAAGCGATCATAACGTCGGGCACGGAGGCGGGAATGAGGTCGAAAGAGACCAGCCCGCCTGAGCCGGGCAGCCAGTGCAGGCTGGATGAATTGATGACTTCAAAATCCACATGTACGAAAAGGTAGCCCGGGAAATAAGGGCGTATTTTGCGTGCACGCGGGTTGACGGTGCGAACCTGAACGCGCGGGTAAAAGGTTTCAACCCGATGGGCGAGTAGTTGACCACAGAAGAAGTCTTCCTTGTTTGGTTTGCTGCGCAAAACATACCATGCTAGTGCCATAAACCACCTTATTAATGGGACGCGAAGAAGAAAAACCAGGCTGTTGTTGGTTAAGCGCCAAGGCGAGGGAGTACCTTTTTTATTATTTTAGGACTTTATCCTGCTATAATTACCCAGCGGCAGGAAGTGGTTGGTTTTTTGCGGAAAATATTGAAGCCGCCCTGTGAATTGCTGAAATCAACCTGGATGATCGCAAATATTTCGTTCAGCCAAAACACCCATTCGGTACTTGTGTAAAATTTGCGTAAATATTATTAATCACAGTATATCAAAACGTCAGGTTGTCTACACCGAAAAATTGTATTCCAAATGGTAGCGTGGGTGTGCTGTAGTTGTGCATACAACTGTTTGGTATCGACCAGTTGATAAGTTGAAATTGAGTTAATCCAACATTTTTAGTTAAAAAAGTGCTACAATGTTGTTGAGGAAACATTTATTTGGAATTTAATAAACGTCGTTCTTGACTTACATGGGGGAAAATATGGATCGAAAAACCTTCGGATTACTCATAACAACGCTTCGCAAGGAAATTCGTAACGAGTTTGACCAGGCGGTTACTCAAAAAGAATTGGCCGAGCAGGCACATCTCTCTGTGGTTACCTTGCAGAAAATTGAGCAAGGTCGATTAAATAAATTGGATCCGGATGTGATTCTGAGCCTGGGGGTCGCTTTAAATCTCCCAACGCGTGCCCGTCAGATCCTGCTGACTACTTCTTTAGGGGTCGCGGAAACCGTCCTGTTGAAACAGGCGGTAGGGCCGGGAGATATGCTCGACCGACTGGTGGATGTCCTGACCAGCTTGCAGTCGCCGGCAATTCTCGCGGATGCCTATGGGGATGTGGTGGCACTTAATATGGCCTTTCTCGAAATTATTAATTTACCCCTGCAAGAAATGAATGACCTGGTGTTCCTTTCCAGATACAACTTTTTTAGGTGGTTGTGTGCTCCTGAATACAATCTGCAAAAAATTGTCGCCGGGACAGGGTATAGTGAATTCGTACACTATATGATCTTGATGTTCAAGATGATGTCGCTTAAGTTGCGTTGCCAGCCTTATTTTTTGCGCTTGGTTCCCGAGTTAAATCATCTGCCCCTGTTTCGTAAGGAGTGGCAGGCACCATTTATCCAGGATGATGAGATGATGAATATTCTCATTCCTTTGTCCATCCACCATCCTGTCTTTGGAGTTTTGAACATGTTAACCATGCCGCAGGCCACTTTTTCCAGGCAGGGTGATTTGTATTTGTACAATTTTGTCGCATTGGATGCTGAGACGGCCAAAAGCTTTCAGGCAATCGTCAAGAAAACCGGCAACCGCTCGATTCGTTTGTCGGGCTGGCCCAAACCAATAGTTTGAAAGGGTTCGATCCCTCGAGGGTTTGGCGACTTGGAATGTGATTTCAGCACTACAGCTGAATTATTGTGATAACAAAAGAAGGTGACCGACACTACCGTGGTCACCTTCTTTTGTTAAGTGTATGGTTGGGTTTTTGCTCATCGCATGCAGCAACCTGGTGCCAAGTACGGTGGTGTTGGGCAAGCACAATTTTGTTCCTTGACAAAGTAAGGAGTTGGCGTAAAATAGTAAACACTGTAAACAATATAAACACATATAACATTAGGGCGCTTATGCCACAAACTCGAAGAGAACGTGTGCGGGATGTAACCCGTGAAGAAATTATTACCACCGCCTGGAAGCAAATTGGCGAAGTTGGCGCGACCGGGCTCTCCTTGCGTGGGATTGCGCGCGAAATGGGCATGACTGCGCCCGGACTGTATCGTTATTACAAAGACAGGGATGCCCTGGTCACAGCTTTGTTGATGAATGCATTTACATCCTTCACAGCAAGTCTTGAAGCTGGGCGTGATACCTGCGAGGCGAGTGATCACGCTGGGCGTTTTCGTGCGCTGTGTAAGGCCTATTTTCAATGGGCAGCGCAAAACCCACAGCGCTATACGCTTTTGTTTGGCACGCCCATTCAGGGTTATATGTTTGCAGAGGAGTTGGGGCCGGTTGCCAGACGAAGTTTTCTCGTGCTGCAAGGTGTGATCGGAGCTGCGGATACGGCGGGAAGAATCAGCGGGGAGTTATCCACCCTTCCGCTGCCTGCTGGCCTTCAGGTTCCATATGCCGTATTGCAAAATTATGGAATGCCATATACAGGCACCGTTACCCAGTTGGCATTATCCGCCTGGTCGATGATCCATGGTATGACTTCATTGTATCTTTATCACTATTTGACAGGTTTTTTGCAGACCAACGTGGAAGCATTTATAGATTTCGAAATAGAAAAGATGGTCAGAATATTAGGATTGAAGTAAAGGAAAAAAACATGATTAGGCAAATACCCTCCCGACAACGCGTACGCAAAGCACTGGTGCTCCTGGCATTTTTATCCTTCCCCATCACCATGAACTTTTTTTCACCCTATGTCATCATCGATGGCGCTATGAATGGCATCATCAATGGCAGCCTGGGGATGTTTGGGTTGATGTTTTTTTCGTCGCTTTTTCTTGGCAGACTGTGGTGTGGATGGGTTTGTCCAGGCGGTGGGATGCAAGAGATCGTTGAACCTATTAATAATCAACCCGTCAACGGTACAAAAATTAACTGGATTAAATGGGCGATCTGGATTGTCTGGATTTCTTTGATTGTTATATTCGCAATTAATGTAGGTGGATATAAAAGTGTGGACTTGTTGTATCACACCCAGAACGGAATCTCGGTGGTAGGAACGGCAGACAGACCAATTTTTATTGCCTACATTATTTATTATGTAGTGGTTGTCCTTTTTGTTGGTCTGGCGATTTTTGCGGGACGCAGAGCGGGCTGTCATTCCATTTGTTGGATGGCGCCGTTTATGATCATTGGCCGCTGGATTCGTAATAGATTTTCATGGCCGTCTCTCAGGCTGGTAGCGGATGCCTCTAACTGTAAGGATTGCAAATCTTGTACGAAAACCTGTCCTATGAGTCTGGATGTCAACGCAATGGTGCAAGCTCAGAAAATGGAAAATGCCGAATGTATCCTGTGTGGCACCTGTGTAGATAATTGCTCAAAGAAGGCAATCCGCTACTCATTTTCTGCGGGAAAGTAACAGCAGTTACTCATAAAACAGGAACAAGAATGAATACAAAAACTTTGTGGCTTCATAAATATTCTCTGCAAGGTTACTTTATCCTGGCGTACGCAATTTCCTGGAGTATCGGTATCCCGTTGGCGCTGGTAGCCCAAGGGAAAGCAAGCTGGCAGGTCCCTATATGTACATTACCTGTACGCCTATGGACCCACGCTGGCGGCTTTGATCATGACCGGGCTTACAAAGGGTATGGCTGGAATTGATGATATTTTCAAACGGCTGTTCAAATGGCGGATAGGTTCTGCCTGGTGGTTGGTTGCCCCTTCACCGTTAGCCGGGTATTTTGTGATCGTGATCGTTTTGCGCGTCATTCAAGGGAACTGGGTGGATTTGAATCTTTTGGGAGAAGTCAATTTCCTTCCCAATTTGGGTTTCGGAGCGCTTTTTTTATGGATTTTCACCTATGGCATCGGTGAGGAAATTGGCTGGTGTGGATATGCCCTGCCAAAATTGCAGGAAAAAAATGAGCGCTTTATCCGCAACTCTTGTGCTGGGTGTGTTATGGGCATTATGGCATTTGCCAACCTTCTTTTACTTGTTTGACCCCGCCATTTCACTTGGATGGTTCCTGGGCCTGATGAGCGGGGCGATTCTGTTTACCTGGCTTTATAACAGCACAGGTGGTAGCCTCATGGCGGTTGTGCTCTGGCATGGTACTTTTAATTACATTACAGCATCCAAGGCAGGAGAAGGATTGGGTGCTGCAATTATGAGCACACTCGTCGTGGTTTGGGCTGTTGCGCTGATTTTTATCTACGAACCAGCCAACCTATCCAGGCGTGAAAAACAAGTCATGCCGTAAAGTGGAGTCAGATTTATGAAACTGAAGCCATTCGCCCTCGCAGTCGCTTATTTTGTAGTTTTCATCGTAATCGCCCATTTTTTTGTTCCTCCAACCTATGCTTGGACTCAAAACACGATCAGTGACCTGGCATCGCAGGGACATATATTTAAATGGATCATGCAGGCAGGCTTCATTGGCTTTGGCTTGATTTTAACCTGGGGTGTGCTCCATTATTTCAATCAGCACAGAAATGCATATTTTCTACTGCTTGTCGCATTATATGGATTATCCATTCTAATGTCAGGGATTTTCTGTACCAACTCGCTTGACCCTTCATACCCGAATTCTTTATCCGAATCCTGGTTACATTCGATTTTTGCGACCACTGCCGGAGTTGGTTTGAGCCTGGCAATCGGCTGGCAAGGGTTTGCTTCGCCTGGAAAACTGGAGAGGCGTAATCATTTACTTTTTCTGCTGCTAGTGATGGGGTTTTCCAGTATGTTTGGGTTGGCGGAAAATGGCAGTATTTTACTGGAAAAAGGAATCGTCCAACGTTTGCTTTACCTGATAGGGCTGGCATGGCTTATCTATCAAGAGCAGTTGTTCGTAAAAGATTTTTCAAGTAAGAGAGATTGATATTGAGAATCGGGTGGCACCAAATAGATATGCGATCAGCCTAGCAAAGTCTCTTTTAAAAATAACTATAGAAGAAAAGGTCTCGATGAAATGGTTCAATGAAACTCACGACAATAAATTAGCTGAAGTACCAGCCCTTGCCCCACAAACAAAAGGACAGGTTATTCACACGCCAAAATTTTACGAACTAATTGTTTGGATCGCCAGCAGGGGTAAAGAACGAGCATTTCGACATTCCATCACGGATCTGGTAGGGCTACAACCGGGTGAAGCTGTATTGGACGTTGGCTGTGGCACTGGAACACAGGCATTGATTGCCAAGGAATGCGTCGGTGAAACAGGACTCGTATCTGGTATTGAACCTTCGCTGGATATGGTGGCCTATGCTCGTCGCAAAGCGGCCCGTCGTGGCCTCTTGGTGGACATACAACCTGGGGTAATTGAACGGTTGAACCATCCGAACAATGCCTTTGATGTCATTTTTTGTGTTATCGTCATGCATCATATGCCCGATGAAACCAAACTCGAGGGAATAAAAGAGATGGCGCGGGTACTCAAACCAGGTGGCCGCCTGTTAGTGGTTGATTCTAATCTGCAAATTCTGCCATCTTTTGAACAGGAAGGATTTGTACGGGTAACAGATGGAAGGGCGCCATTCATTGATGGCTATGACTTTATCCTATGGAAAATGGATAAGCCAATTAGCCAGCCTACTCAGACCATCCCTCAACAGGTAACTCAACGCATCGATTAAATGAAGGTCGCAGTCATTGCTCGTGGAGAATTGCACCACCATGTCAAGTTTTGCAATCAATTTGTACAAAAGGCTGTGCTCCTGCGGCAGCTTTTTTTCATTAAAAATAAATTATCACTATAAAATAGTGACAAAAAACATTGACTCTGAATAAATTTAATGCTTTAATGTAACTGGTTACATCAGGAAACTATATGACGATTAAATCAGATTCTGTCACCATTCGAGATGTCGCAAAGCACGCAGCTGTATCCGTGGCTACTGTAAGTCGTTATCTTAATCAAACTGCTACGGTTTCACAAGAAGTGTCCGAGCGTATTCAACAGGTGATGTTGGATTTGAATTATCACCCCCTTGCTGCAGCGCGTCACCTGGCTACCCGCCGGACCCATACGATTGGTTTGATACTGCATAATATGCATACCGATTTCTTCGCGCCGCTGCTGAGTGGAATTGAGGCAGTGGTCAGCGAAAATCAATATAACCTGCTGGTTTCCACTTTTAAAGCGTCAGTGCTATTCAACGAAAGCACGCTTCCCGTTGGCGCGCACAACACAGATGGGATTCTTGTCTTCGCTGACAGCCTGAGTGATGAACACCTGACGTTTTTATGCCGGAACAAATTTCCGTTGGTTCTCATTCACCGTACGCCGCCAGTTTATTTAAATATTCCTTTTGTAACGGTTGAAAACAAGGCTGCCACGCGCAAGCTGATTACCCACTTGATTGAAGACCACCAGCGGCGCTCCATTATTTTTTTACGTGGCCCACATGAGCAGGAAGATTCGCAATGGCGCGAACAAGGTTATCTCGAGGCATTGGATGCACATGGCATTTCTGTTGATGCTTCGCTGCTCTTGGATGGTGAATTCAACGGTGAAGTTGCCTACCAGAACATGAAAAAATTCCTCAGCCAGAATCATCGAAAATTTGATGCGATTTTTACTGGCTCTGATAATGCGGCGATTGGAGCAATGACCGCCCTGAGAGAGGTTGGTTTGCGCGTTCCTGAAGATATTTCTGTGGCTGGATTTGATGATTTGCGTCTTTCTTCATTTATATCACCACCTTTGACCACTGTTCGTGCGCCGACCCAAGAAGTGGGCCGCACTGCTGCGAACCTTTTGTTCAAGCTGATCAGAGGTCAGTCCGCCGAACCTGTAACTTTGCTGCCCACTGAAATTATCATTCGCCGTTCGTGTGGTTGTTTGTGAGAAACGGCAGGATACTAAATCCATAAAAGGAGGTGGTTACACTCAATCAGAATTTGATCTCTTGTGTATAATTAAAACAGTTCTCTAACACATTCGAAAGAGGAGAAAAATTACCATGAAGAAAATGTTATCACTTGCCAGCCTGTTAATCATCGCGTCGATGATTCTGGCTGCCTGCGGCACCCCCGCCGCGCCCGCCACCGAAGCTCCGGCTGCTCCAGCTGCGACAGCTGTCCCCGCTGCGACCGAGGCTCCTACCGCAGTTCCCCCAACAGAAGTTCCCACTGCAGCTCCCCTGAAGCCAGGCGATCCGCTGCCCCGTACTGAGACCCTGTACTTCAATGGTCAACAGTGGGGTTCAGTCGTTTGTTGGAACCCATATTCCTCCAGCTGCAACAATGCGATGGCTATTGCCCAACAGGATAACGCCCGCGTTACCATGTTCGAAGCACCTTACCTGTACAACATGCTTGATGGCAAGCAGTATCCTCTGCTGGCTGATGGTGCTTTCGCCTGGGATGCCGGTCTGACCACAATCACCTTCAAACTCAAAGCTGCTGCCAAGTGGAGCGATGGGACCCCGGTGACTGCTGCTGATGTCGCCTATACATGGGACACCAATGTTAAGTACGCTACCAGTGTTGGTACTGGTAATAAAGATTTCATTGACACCATTACCGCTGTTGATGCTCTGACTGTTGCCGTCAAGGCTAAGTTGGGTGCAGATGGCAAGGCTGCCAATCCTTTGGAAGTCGCTCATTTCCTGAGCAACAACTATGTCATCCAGAAGGCCTGGACCCAGGCATTGGAAGCCCGCACTGGTAGCGATGCCACCAAGCTGATGGCTGATGTTGCTGAAGACGTTGTTTACTCCGGCCCATATCACAAATTCTTCACTGATGACACTAAGGTCATCTTGGTACGTGATGACAAGTACTGGGGTCAGGATGCCTCCATGTGGGGCAAACTGCCGGTTCCGACCTACCTCGCGCATACCATTTTCAAGGATAATGCCGCAGGTACAACTGCTTTGCAAGCTGGTGAAGTGGATGTCAGCCAGCAGTTTAACTCCAACGTTCAAGATTTTTGGCTCAAGCAGAACCTGCCCATCTCCACCTACCTGCCCGAAGCTCCTTATGGCATTGGCGCCAGCCTCCCGACTGCCTTCTTTAACCTGCAGTCCCCTGGTTTGGACCAGGTTGCGGTCCGCAAGGCCATCGCCATGGCAGTTGACTTTGATACCATCATCGCCAACGCTATGACCAACCAATCTGCGACCTTTACCCAGGTTCCACGATCACTCATGAACCCAACCGCTGGCGAGCAAGCCATGTATGACCAGGCTGCCGTCAAGGATCTTCAGTTTGCTGGCAAAGATATCGAAGGCGCCAAAAAACTTCTGGATGACGCTGGCATTAAAGCCGGTGCTGATGGATGGCGTACATTCAATGGTAAGAAGCTGAGCTATGTAGCCACCTGCCCCAATGGTTGGTCTGACTGGCAAGCTGCCATTGAAATCGTTGCCGCCGCTGGAAAAGCGATCGGGATTGATATCACCACCAATTATCCTGAATGGTCCGTTTATCAGACCGTCGTCACCAAGTCCGATGCACCACTGCCCGCTGGCTATGACATCTTCATGATGTGGAGCGATGGCGCTGGCCCAACTCAACCCTGGAGCCGCATCCGAAAACTGATGAGCTCTGAATGGAATGGTATGCCCAGCAACTGGAATGGTAACTGGGGTCAATATAAGAGTGCCGCTGCTGATGATTTGATCAAAGCGATCCCCACAGAATCTGATCCAGCCAAGTTGAAGGCTGCCTACACCGAATTAGTCAAGATCTATTTGACCGACGTTCCTTCCTTCACTCTCATGTACCGCCCGCAGTCTTTCCACACCGTAAACGAAAGTGTTTGGACAAACTACCCACATGACGGTGATGGCACGACCCCACCCGTCCCACCCCTGGACCTGACTGATGGTTGGAGTATTGCTGGTCTCTACAACCTGACGCTTGTCAAGTAATTAATAAGTTATAAAAACAGCCATGTTCCGCAAATTTGGGACATGGCTGTTTCTTAAACATGATGTAAAAGCAGTCCAAGTCACCTTGCATCCAGTATGGAAAATCGCGAAAGTAGCAGATCCATACCTGGCCTGAACAGGTGACTGGTTATATTGGAAAGATAATTATTACTCTTTGTGGGAGGTGTTCCGTTGAAAGGATACCGAAAGTACTTCTTTAACAAACTGGCTTGGTTTCTGGTTACTTTTATATGTGCCTTTTTGCTAAATTTCATCCTTCCCCGCCTGATGCCGGGCGATCCTGTTGCGGCCATTGTATCCAGGATGGCACAGGGGATGAGCAATGCATCGGGTGTCCAAAAGATATATCAACAATATACGGAATTGTTTGGAACCAACAAACCCTTGATTGAGCAGTTTCTCATTTATGTGAAAAATATTGCGCAGGGTAACTTCGGTTTTTCTTTCAGCCAATACCCCAGAACAGTAGCAGACGTTCTCAAGGTTTCGGTCTGGTGGACCATTTGTTTGCAATTCCCTGCGATCATTGTCGGCTGGTTGATAGGGAACACGCTCGGTGCGTTAGCCGCGTATCTCAAGGGGGGCTTTGATAAAATCTTGATGCCCCTTAGTATTTTTGTAAGCAACTTTCCGGCTTTTGGTATGGCGGTAATTTTACTGGTTATTTTTGGTGTCAATTTAAAATGGTTTCCAACTTCAGGTGGATATGGGTTTGATTTGATCCCCAGCTTTACCTGGTCATTTATGTGGTCTGTGATCGTTCATTATCAACTGCCGTTTTGGTCGATCGTGTTGATTGCGATCGGCGGTCAGGCAATTGGTATGCGTTCCATGTCCATCTATGAACTGAATGCGGACTATGTAAAATACAGTCGTTTTCTGGGTATCAAGGATCAAAAGATCGTCGGCTATGTATTTCGGAATGCCATGCTTCCGCAGATAACGGGTTTGGCATTGTCAATTGGAACAATGGTCGGTGGTGCGCTGGTGGCAGAGATTATCTTCAGTTACCCGGGGCTTGGTTCTACGTTGCTAAACGGTGTCATGGGTCAGGATTATCCGCTGATCTCGGCAACCACCATGCTCATAACCTTAATGGTTTTGATAGCCAACTTTGCCATCGAACTCATTTATGGTGTTATTGACCCGCGCATCAAAGCGGCACAGTCGGACTAGGTGGAGATGCTGCTATGAAAAATACACTTCAACAAGTTTTTCGTTCTGGCAAGTTTGTAATTGGTTTTTTCATTTTCATCACGTTGCTGCTGGTCGTGTTAATTTATCCGTTGATAATAAAAGATTCTCCATTAGCGATCATCGGGCAGGGTACTTTTTTCCCGCCTGGGGTCTATGTGAGCGCTTACGATTCTGTTAATACCCCAACCACCTATACACTTAATTTGGAAAATGCCACCCTCAAACGTGTTGCCAACAAGTTAGGTGACCAGGAACGTCAGGATATCAAGGATTGGCTGGTGGCAGATGGCTTTGTAGCAGACCAAATTGATATCACGGATACAGTTAAGCTACTGGATCAATGGGAAAAGAATTATGATCCCAAAAAGAGTCTGCCCGGGATGACTTTTGCCAAGCAAAGGTACTATCAAAGGCTCAATACTTCGCTTCAAGGGATTTTGTTAACCGAGGGTTTGATCATTGCAGCCAAAAACCCGGAAACGAGTGCCCTGGACCAGATCGGCACAGTCAACCAATCTGATTACGTGAATATTAGCGAAGTTCAGAATGTACGCTGGTTGCCACTCGGAACGGATAATTTCGGTAGGGATGTGCTGACGGAGCTAATCCGCGCCACGGGCGTATCTTTGCAGATCGGTTTTGTCGCCGGTATCATTGCAACCTTGATCGGTTTGACTCTCGGCTTGTTATCGGGATATATCGGCGGTATGACGGATGACATTATCATGTTCATCACCAATCTTTTTACCGTTATCCCCAGTTTTGTGTTGTTGATCTTAATTTCATTCAGTATTGGGCAGGATAAACGCGGTGCGTTTACGGTCGCGGTAGTGATAGGGTTGACCTCCTGGGTTTGGACGGCCAGGGCGGTGCGCTCGCAAGTGATGTCGCTCCGGAATCGTGACCATGTCAATCTGTCGAAACTTTCCGGGCATTCAATAGTTCACATCATCTTGACCGATATATTACCGTATATCGCCTCGTATGTTGTGATGGCGCTGATTTTACAGATTTCCTCGGGTATCCTGGCAGAGGCCGGTCTATCGATCCTGGGGTTGGGACCGCGAACTACCGAGGTGCCCACTTTGGGTTTGATGATGAACTGGGCAATGATCTACCAGGCCCAAATCCTGGGAAAATGGTGGGCGTACTTCCCCGTGCTCGTCACCATCGCTCTGGTTACGTTCTCGTTGAACTTAATGAATACCGGTCTGGATCAGGTATTCAATCCAGCCTTGAGGGAGTAGGTGATTGAAATGTCAAAAGTAATACTAGAAGTCAAGGATCTGACAACAAAATATATCACCCGCTTCGGTGAGGATGTTTATGCAGTTGATCACGTTTCCCTGAAGGTTGAAGAAGGGAAATCGTTGGGTATTGCGGGAGAATCAGGCTGTGGAAAGTCAACGCTAGCGCTCAGCTTGATGGGATATTATTTTGCTCCGCTGCACTATACAAGTGGCGAAATTATCATCGATGGGCGCAATATTTCTGGAATGAACCCGGATGATGTTCGTAAATCGATACTGGGAACGGAGATTGCTTACATTCCCCAGGCTGCGATGAACGCACTCAACCCCACTCAGAAGGTGATCAATTTTATTGAAGATGTGATTCACGCTCACGAGCCTGGTCGAACCAAAAAAGAAATCTATGAACTTGCCAGGGATTCCTTCGAAAGATTGGGACTTCCAGCCGACGTGCTGCAAAGATACCCCGTTGAACTTTCGGGTGGTATGAAACAGCGCACAGTGATTGCGATATCCGTGATCCTGGGTCCAAAAGTGTTGATTGCGGATGAGCCATCCTCTGCGCTTGATGTCACTTCACAAAAGATGGTGATCAAGATGCTGCGCACTTTGATGGAAAAGAATTACATCAAAGCCATGATATTCATCACACATGAGCTGCCTCTGCTTTACAACGTGACCGATGACATCATGGTTATGTATGCTGGGCAGATTGTTGAGAAGGCGCATGCTAAGGAAGCCGTGTTTGATCCACTGCATCCCTATTCCAAAGGACTAATGGGCTCGATCATTGTGCCAGAAAAAGGGCTGCGGGATGTCAAGCTGACAGCCATTCCAGGGGTACCGCCTAATCTTAAAAATCCACCATCCGGTTGCCGGTTTGCTGAACGTTGCAAATATGTTCGCCCGGAATGCAGGGCAATTTCTATTGGTCTTCATGAAGTGGGTGATGACCGTACTTACCGCTGTATCCTATCAGAAAAAGAACTGAGGGAGACTTACAACAATGGCCGCTGAAAAAAAACTATGTTTGAGTGCGACAGGACTGACCAAGATATTTGGGTTGGGTGCAAGGAAAACTGTTGCTGTTGATCATGTCGATTTCGATTTTTATGAAAGCGAAATCGTCTCGATTGTGGGCGAATCGGGCAGCGGAAAGACTACACTGGCGAAGATGCTTTTGGGTCTGATCAGTTCCACTGAAGGCGATATTTTCTTCCTTGGCAAGAAGCGCGATATCACTTCTCAGAAAAAGAAACAGGAATATTGGAAAAATATTCAGGCGATTTTCCAGGATCCTTTCTCTTCCTATAATATCTTTAACAAGATCGATTCCGTGCTTTTGGATTGTATCAATATGCGCGGTGGTCGAAATCTTCCGCGTGCCAAAAAAGTGGAGTTGATGGCGGAGGCTTGCAGCTTCGTCAACTTGAAGTTCGAGGAATTGACCAACAAATACCCCTTCGAACTTTCGGGTGGGCAGATGCAGCGATTAATGATTGCCCGAATCTTTTTGCTCAAGCCAAAAATTCTGTTGGCTGATGAGCCAACATCAATGATTGATGCCTGTTCACGCGCAACCATCCTGGATATGTTGATGAAACTGCGTAATGAAACTGGGATGACACTTATTTTCATCACGCATGATATTGGCCTGGCATATTTTGTGTCCGACAAAGTTATTATCATGGAGCATGGAAAAATTGTTGAAAGTGGGACAGCCGAAGAAGTGATATTGAATCCGAAAGAGGCTTACACCCGTCGTTTGATCAGTGATGTTCCAAAGATCTATGAAGAATGGGATCTTTCGACCGTGTAATCTTTTTCTGAGTATGAGTTAATTCGTAATAATGTAATGTGTTTTAGTCAAAGCCAACTCCGTTTGTTTTGTTATGTGGCATATGGAGTTGGCTTGTCTGTTTATAGCGCCTACTTTTTATTAATGGTATCAGCAACAGCCAGGATGACAAGCGAGCGCAGGGAAATAACGTAAAAAATCGATAGTTGAAAACAAAAAAGAGGTCCACGATTATGGAAAAAATGACATTAACAGGTGTCTGGCAATTTCGACAGGCTGGTACGGATAAATGGCTGTCCGCGACCGTTCCGGGCGGCGTCCATACCGATTTATTGGCTTTGGGTCGTATCCCTGACCCATTTGTGGGCGATAATGAGAAGCGTGTTGCCTGGGTGGCGGAGAGTGACTGGGAATATAGCCGCTCGTTTGATGTGGTTCCCGAAGTTCTATCCCGTGCGCAGGTCTGGCTGGTTTGTGATGGGCTGGATACCCTTGCGACGCTTACACTGAATGGGCAGGTTCTGGGAAGTACTGAAAATATGTTCCGGCAGTATCGCTGGGATGTAAAAAAATTACTCAAAGCGGATGGGAATCAACTGCAGATTAAGTTTGATTCAGCAGTCCTTTATGCTGCAAAAAGACAGGCTGTTCGAGAAATGGCCGGTGTGCCGCAAGCCATTATTGGTGGGCCGTATGTACGCA
The DNA here is from genome assembly GCA_964462245.1 of uncultured Anaerolinea sp. Taxonomy (GTDB): domain Bacteria; phylum Chloroflexota; class Anaerolineae; order Anaerolineales; family Villigracilaceae; genus UBA5195. The sequence goes on along the minus strand of CAYWXS010000053.1, from coordinate 21,063 downwards.
AAGCCCCCTGCCATTTTGGTTGGGATTGGGGTCCCCAGCTTCCTCCAGTCGGTATTTGGAAGGATATCCGGCTTGAAGGGTTTGATACTGCACGCCTGGCAGAGGTTCATCTGCGGCAGAAGCATTCAGGTGGTCAGGTGGTCGTTTCGTCGCGACTGGAAGTGGAGAATTGGACGAGTGGGTTATTTGCCTGTTTACAGGTTACCGCACCCGATGGCAATGTCAGCAGTGTTCGTGCCGCTCTCGATTCCTGCGTTGGGAACACCCTCTCTCTTGAAATAGAAAATCCGAAATTGTGGTGGCCTAATGGCTTGGGATCCCAGCCGCTTTACCGTGTGCAAGTGGAACTGGGTCAGGGTGAAGCCGTTCTGGATGAGAAAGAATTTCAGCTAGGTCTGCGAACGATTGAATTACGGCAGCAGCCCGACGAATGGGGACGTTCATTTACATTTGTAGTTAACGGACAGCCATTCTTTGCCAAGGGTTCCGACTGGATTCCGGCAGATTCCTTCCCCACTCGTCTGACCGAATCATCTCTGGAAGGTCTGATTCGCTCAGCGGTGGACACGCATCAGAACATGCTGCGCGTTTGGGGTGGTGGTTTCTATGAGGAGGATCGCTTTTACGATCTCTGTGACCGATATGGCATCCTGATCTGGCAGGATTTTGTTTTTGCCTGCAGTATATACCCCTTCGACGAGCCTGAGTTTGTTGAAAACGTCCGTATTGAAGCAATTGAAAACATCCGACGCCTGCGGCACCGGGCTTCACTGGCCTTGTGGTGTGGTAACAATGAGATGGAGCAGGGTTGGGCAGAATGGAACTGGACCAAACCGGAGTTAAATGATCTGAAGGCAGCCTATGATCGCTTTTTCCACCACACTCTGCCGGAGTGGTGTGCAGCGGAGGATCCGGACAATTTCTACTGGCCCAGTTCCCCTTCATCCGATACACCTTTTGAGAATCCGAACGGCCAGATCCAGGGTGATGCGCATTATTGGGACGTCTGGCATGGACGCAAGCCCTTTACGGCTTATCGTAACCAGTACCCACGTTTTATGAGCGAATTTGGTTTCCAGGCTTTGCCCCCTCTTGAGACCATCCGCACCTATGCAGAAGAGGCCGATTGGAATATGACCTCGTACATCATGGAACAGCACCAGAAGAATGCGAGTGGAAACTCTTTGATGGTGGGACAGATGTTGGACACTTTTCGTCTGCCAAAAGATTTTGACTCATTAGTCTACCTCAGTATGGTGCTGCAAGCCGAAGGTATTCGCTACGGTGTTGAACACTGGCGCCGGCACACCCAGCGCGTTTCGGGCACGTTGTATTGGCAATTGAATGACTGCTGGCCGGTGGCCTCATGGTCCAGCCTGGATTATTTTGGCAGGTGGAAGGCTTTACATTATGCCGCCCGTCGCTTTTATGCGCCCCTGATGATTTCGATTGAGGATGCTCCCCCGCGGCAGTCTGTGTTTATCAGCAGTGATCTGTGGGGAAAATGGCAGGGTACTGTCCGTTGGAGTCTGGCGACACTGGATGGAAAACAACTAGCGTATGGCGAGAAGTCGGTGGAGGCTGCACCTTTTGCAGTCACTCCTGTGGATAGTTTTGATTTTTCGGAATATTTGGATGATGACTCGCGCAGGGAGCTGGTTTTTACAGCCGAATTATGGCAGGCAGAGAAACGCCTGGCTTTGCAGACCGCATTCTTTGCCCCCACCAAGCATTTGTCTTTGCATGATCCAAAAATCAGTACGAATATCAGTTTGCAGGCAGGACAACTTGCGATTGAATTGAGCGCACATTCCCTTGCCCGGCTGGTGGAGTGCAGTCTTTTGGGTGCGGACGTAGTTTTTAGCGATAATTATTTTGATTTACCTGCTGGGCAGCCTATTACGATTATGGCACCCAACCCTGCTGGATGGGATCTGGAAAAGGCGAAATCCGCATTAAGAGTTCGCTCAATTTTTAATACATATTAAAGCTAATCGTAAAAAATACGTCAATAATAGTTATGAACCTGAAACACCTAAAGCAGTAGAGTTGTTTTTTGTGGTGTTTTGCGGATGATTTCATCCGCAAAACACCACTGGTAGGGGCAAACCATGGATAATTTAGTCAGGCGACAGTTAACTCGTCATTTGCTTTTTGATCAGCCTCAACAGAGAACTCTTCGAAGTTAGATTTTTTACTCGCCCCCAAACGTGGTGAAACGCAGGTCGGGGAATTTTTCGGCATAGAATTTTAGTAAAAATGGGCTGATGAATAACGCCGCCCAATTATTGTTCGAATCGTGGGCGATGATGGCTTCGTTGCGTTCTGGAAGTTTTTCAATGGCCGATTCTGATCCTTCAATCCAACGCAGCTCAGTGTGTGGCATTCGCTCCAACACGGTGGGAACGTTGTATTCCACCTTCAAGCGCGATTGCACCACGTCAAATTGTAATTGTCCCACCACGGCCAGGATTGGCTCCCGCTTAAATGAGTTGTTGTTATAAAGAATCTGTACTGCGCCTTCGCTTTCCAATTGCTGCAACCCTTTTTGAAATTGTTTTTGTTTATTCAAGTCGGTGTTGCGTAACATGGCAAAATGTTCAGGTTGAAAGCGTGGAAGGGGTGGATATCGAACTGGCGCGCCCATATAGAGGGTATCCCCAATTGCGAAATCGCCATTATTTGGCAGCCCGAGCACGTCACCAGGATAGGCTTCGTCGATAATTTCACGCTCACTCGCGAATAACTTATAAGGGCGCAGCAGACGCAGTGTTTTGCCACTTTGGGCATGGATCAAGTCCATGCCGCGCTCGAAGCGCCCAGAGCAGATACGTAGAAAAGCTACGCTATCGCGGTGTTTTGGGTTCATGTTGGCTTGGATTTTGAAGATAAAGCCAGAAAAATCGGACATTTCTGGCGAGATAATTCCAGCATCGCTCATGTAGGGTTGCGGCAGCGGAGCAAATTGCACAAATTTTTCAAGGAATAGGCGCACGCCAAAATTGGTCAGGGCACTGCCAAAGAAAACAGGGGTCTGCTTTTCCTGTAAGACACTCAGATGATTGAAGACAATCCCGACTTCATCGAGCAGGTGGATACTTTCTTGTAACGTTTCCACCCGTGTGCGCGAAAGCAGGCCGCTTGCTTCGAGTTCATCCAGCGGGATGAATGTCTCGGCTGAGATACGCTCGTTGCGTTCAGTACGTTCAAAGACATAGACGCCATGCGAGGCGCGGTCATAGACACCTTTAAAATCTATGCCATCGCCCAGCGGCCAGTTCATTGGGACAGGTTCCATGCCTAGAACTTTCTTGATTTCATCCAGTAGATCGAGCGGGTCGCGCGAAGGCCGGTCCATTTTATTGATGAAGGTAAAGATCGGGATGCCGCGTTTGCGACAGACTTCAAATAGCTTCAGAGTTTGCGGCTCGATGCCTTTGGCTGCATCGATCACCATCACAGCGCTGTCAACCGCCGAAAGAGTGCGGTAGGTATCCTCTGAGAAATCCTGATGGCCGGGGGTATCGAGCAGGTTGATGATCTGCCCCTGATACGGGAATTGTAGGATGGTGGATGTAATCGAAATACCGCGTTCGCGTTCCATCTCCATCCAATCCGATGTGGTCATGCGCTGGTTGCGCCGGGCGCGTACATTGCCTGCCAATTCGATGGCATTGCCATAAAGCAGCAGTTTCTCGGTCAGGGTGGTTTTGCCTGCATCCGGGTGAGAGATAATCGCGAAGGTGCGGCGGCTGATATGTGAATTTTGAGCAGTCAGGTTGATTTCAGGTTGCATTGCGGATCCTTATGTGTTGCTTTTACTGGCACAGAATCAAATCGTTGGCTCTTCCACTGGAAATGTAAACGCTTCCCAAGGGAAAGAAAAAATTTGTTCAGTATCTGCCCGGTAAAATGTAGAAAAGTGTGGAATTTACAAAGAAATAAGGATTGGACGAACGGTCCCCCGTTCATCTCAGATGGCAGAGCCTGGCGAATGAAAAACTCAATCCTTCAACATAATAGTGTAAATTTTACCAAGAAATAGATAAAAATATTGGGCAGTTTCCATCCTACGCTTCTGCATCAGCCCTTTCTGAACCTGGAAGTTTTAAAAATTTGACAGGTCCGGCTTTTGATGTTATAGTTACTTTTTGGTTTGAGAATAATACCTCTGGAAATTCTTTTTACAAAGATATCTCGCTACCGGTAACTTACTGCCTCGGCCCTAAAGCCGGGGCTTTTTTGTATTTTCTTCCCGTGCAATAATCGGAACCATCGAAATTACCCGTCGTTGACGGATTTTAAAATATATCAAACTAATAAAAGGTGAAATAAAATTATGAGTAAAAAATTAAAAATTATCCCTCTGGGAGGCCTGGGGGAAGTAGGAAAAAACATGATGGCCTATGAATTCGACGGCCAGGTTCTGGTCGTTGATGCGGGCCTGATGTTTCCTGATAACGACATGATCGGGGTGGACTATATTATCCCAGACTTTGAATACCTGACCGAGAAAGGGCACAAGGTGGTTGGGATTGTCATCACGCATGGACACGAAGACCATATCGGTGCCATTCAACACTTTCTTAAGCGTATTCCGGCACCTGTTTTCGGAACCAAGCTGACCTTGGGGTTGGTGGAAGTAAAACTGGCCCGAAATGGTATGGCTGCCAAGGCAGATCTGCGCCCAGTCAATGCAGGCCAGCGTGTTCAAATTGGCCCATTCAAGGTTGAATTCTTTCACGTCAGCCATTCCATTCCAGATGCAGTGGGTTTGGGGATCACTTCACCAGCCGGACTGGTTGTGCATACTGGCGACTTTAAATTTGATCATACTCCCGTGGATAATTGGCCAACAGATTTCGCCAAGCTTTCCGAGCTTTCGACGCGCGGCGTGGATTTACTATTGAGCGACTCTACCAATTCCGAACGCCCGGGCTGGACTCCTTCTGAGCGCATCATCGGACCGGCGCTCAGTGCGGCCATTCAGGCTGCTCCTGGGCGTGTGATTGTTGCCACATTTGCTTCGCTGATCTCCCGCATGCAGCAGGTGGCGGATGCGGCTATAAAAAATAAGCGCAAGCTGGCTTTTGTGGGCATGAGCATGGTGGATAATGCCAAAATGGCACGTACTCTCGGTTATCTGATTGTCCCCGATGAAACCGTGGTGCCAATCGAAACAGCTCTCAAGCTGCCACCCGAACAGGTGGTGATCATGTGCACTGGTTCACAGGGTGAACCGTCATCCATTATTGGACGGCTCTCGGCGGGTACTAATCGTCAGTTTGACCTACTCCCGAATGATACGGTCATCCTGTCTTCTCATCCGATCCCAGGTAATGAAGAAGGAGTCAGCAAAACCATTAACCGCATGTTACGCATGGGCGCAAATGTGATTGATGACTCCCAAGCTCCAGTGCATGTCTCCGGGCATGCCAGCCAGGAAGAACAAAAATTGATGCTTAGCCTGGTGCGCCCAAAAAACTTTATCCCAGCACATGGTGAACTACGCCAATTAAAGCGACATGCCTGGCTGGCAGAGCAAGTCGGTATCCCGGCTGATCATATTAATGTGATCGAAAATGGGCAGATTGTGGAGTTGGAAAATGGCAAAATCAGCCTGGGAGAGCGTATTCCTGGCGGGTATGTTGTGGTGGAAGGCAGCAATATCAGCGATGCGGATGCGGATGTGATGCGCGAGCGTGAACAGTTGTCCCGCTCTGGTATCCTGGTGATCAACTTGAGCATCGATAAGCGTTCCAATCGCCTGATAGAGGACCCTGAGATCATTACACGTGGTTTTATTTCTGCAGATGATGTTGAGCGGCTTGTCCCGGCCATCCGCAAGCGCGTGAAGGATGTTATTCAGAACGTGGGTATGCGCGTGGAAAGAGATATCCTGGATGTTGTGCGAACCTTTGTGTTTGATGAAACCAAGCGGCGCCCCATGGTCTTTGTCACGATGACAAAAGTATAAAAATTATTAGTAACCGTTTACGGAGTACGAATGTTATGACTATTTGCAAGCAAGTAAGGTAGGCAACAAAGAAGGTGCAGTTTGGTCGTAACTAGCAGAAACACAAGCTTTGCTCGTTAATCTGAGCAAAGCTTTTAGTTTCTAATATTTCAAGGTACTGACGACTGTCATGATGCGTTCATCGAAACGACTGCCAGCCTATTGAGGGATGCGCCTGTCTTTCTCCAATTTCTGCCTAAATTTTAAATTTTCGGTTTCCCAAATTATTGTTGTGATTTGTTTATATCAGATAATACTCTGGCGGCGTTGGCTACAACCAGTTCAGGATCATTGAGAGATACTGAATACAACTCAATTATTACATATTGATCATATTCATAATTTTTCAAAATTTGCAAAATATCTTTCATATTCAAGCAACCATTATCAAGTTCCAAATGTGCATCTGTTTTTTTATCACTATTGCTTATATGAACATGATCTACTAGCTTTCCCAATTTTGTAAAATAGTTAGAAATTGGTTCGTTTACTATCGTAGGTGGAACAATATCTAAGACAAAATGTAGATTCGGGGAATTAATTTCTTGAATTAATTTTAGGCAATCATCTGTGCGAGTAATAACAGGGCTTTCCATTGGAGTTAATGGTTCGACCGAAATTATGATATTCTTTTTAATTGCATAATTTGCCAATTCGTTAATTTCATCAGAAAAATATTTCCAAACTTCGGCAAGATCCATTCCGAATCCAGGGTGGTCAGCTACGACCAGCATTTTTGGTATCTCTAATGAAGCTGTGACATCAATTGCACACTTGTAATAATTTATCGCTTCGGTACGTTCTTTCGACATTGAAGAACACAGATTAACAGGTAACCCAATAGCGTTGGGAGTATACATGGGTAGATCCATGTTGTATTTATTTTTAAGTTTTAGAATGGTTTTTACTTCATCCTTATCTACATCATAAGGATATGCATGGGGTCTGCCACCCCAAAGTTCAATACCTTGAAACTCGAATTTTTTTGCAACTTCAAAACACTTTTCCAGAGGAAATCTTCTAAAGTCAAGAGATATTAATCCAAATTTCATGTCAGCCACCTACTCTGTAAAATATTTATCAAAGGCTATTTATAACATTTTTGATGACGTCCATAAATTCTTTTGCATGGATGATGTCAACTGCATTTTCAAAAATACAAACAGGCTAATTGGTAGTCTCCGTCGACTGTGCAATTTCAGGAGTATTTTTATTTGCAAGATTTTTTTGCAATCTATTTACCCAATTTATGAAAAATGTCCGAAATAATTTTATTTTTTTTCTTCGGGCAATTCATACCATTGAACTTTTCTTCCTATAGTAGATCGAATTTTCCATTTCAGACTTTTGGTAGAATTTTGAGCACTTGTACGGATTTGGTCGATTTTTTCTGTTAAAATATTTTTTTCAGAATCGATGAAATTATCCCTAACATAACTGGAAATTTCATCGAGATTATCCAAACAAGTCGTGTACCAACCCCAGTCATTACTTATTATCGAATTTATTGCTATTAAGCTGATAATCTCATTTGGATTACCATCATTTTGAATTTCATGATCATGTAGCAATGCCAATATATCCAAAATATCTTTTATATTTATTTTCACTATTTGTAATTTTGTCAAAAGCAAGATAGCAAGGGGAATTATTTGAGAGGAACTACTACTAATATATTCTTCTAGTTTTATGCCATGGCATTGTTCGAATACCCCAACAAATATGTCGAGTTCCATTTGATCTGAATAAAAAAGCAATCTTGATTCTCCATGCACACTGTTAAACTCGTGATCCCCTTCATAGCCAATTTTTACAAGGAGCTTTTTAAATGCTGTAGCCTTCTTTTTTGAAACCACAAAATCCAGATCATTTATTTCTCTGGAGAAAGGAATTTCTTTTGTACAAGGCGAGCTTAAATAGATAGCCATTCCTCCTAGAAGTCTGACAGGGATGGACTGTTCTTCGGTTGCTTTTAAAATTTTTAATGCCTCTTGTTTAAGTATTTCATTATCATTGGCCATATCACAAACTCCAATTAATTTAACCTAGACAATTGACTGGGACTATTTCAGAAAATTATTTTGATAATAGTTTTCCATTACCTGGAAAGTGCATTCTCTACTCTTATAAAATCTTGATACATATCTTCATAAAGTGAAATATTCTTGTTGTTCGGAATGAACTCATCGTAGTGTAAGGTACATTCACTAACAGCGTCGGAAAAACTTGGGAATGCCCTGGTTCCGACTGAAATAATCATCGAAGTACCTAATTCAGCAGCATCAACATTTTTTAGAGCGTACACGGGAATATTCATCACATCAGCTTTTATCTGACTCCAAAGATCTGATGAAGCTCCTCCACCAGAAATTCTCATACATGAAAATAATTCCCCTGAAGTTGTCAGTAAATCAGCTCTTTCTTTTTCAGCAAAAGCAACTCCTTCCATCACCGCTCTTATCATATCTTCCTTATTGCTCATCATACTTAAATTGTAAAAACCACCTTTTACATTTTGATTATCGCGCTCACCATTTGTTAAATACGGAAAATAAAGAAGATCATTACTTCCTACTGGTGATTGCAATACACAACTATTAATCTGTTCGTACATTGAACTTTCGCTTAAATCAGAAAAAATTATTTTTGCAATTTTCCTTAAGGATAAACCTGTAGTATTCAACCCTACTTCTGCACTCCAACAGTTTGGAATTACATGGGCATAATTTCCTACTCTCAAATCCTCCATTGGATTCATGACTGTGCGGTTCAAGCAAGTCGAAGTTCCAGACATATTGCTTAATATATTGGTTTCGATGGCTGCGACGCCTAAAGAACAACATTGGCTATCTGGACCACCTCGTATGACTTGCAAATTTTTTGGGAGGCCAGTCATTTCAGCAATTTCATTCTTAATCTCCCCCGCTATATCCCAGGAATTTAGAATCACGTCTGGGAATATATTTTCATTAATTTCTAATTTTTTTAATAAAGTGTGATTCCAATGCTGGGATTTCATGTCGTATGCTAAAGTTCCACATGCATAGGCATGATCGGTGAACAAGTTACCGGTCAGAAAATATTCAATATAATCACAGGGTTGTAATACCTTGTGAATTTTTTTGAATAATGTTGGATTATTATTTTTATGCCATAAAAGTTTCGGTAATACATAAAATGGTTGCACGCTATGGCCAGAATGCTTGTGAATATATTCATTCCCAAATTCCGAAATGATATATTCTGATTCTACTAACGATCTGTTGTCTTGATATGTGAATGCGTTACCAAGTGGTTGGATTTTCTTGTCAACCGGAACATAAGAGGGACACTGTCCGGTCACAGATAAGCCATTTATTTTTATGCCAGGAGGTAACATCTGCATTAACTCAATAAGTGAATTTAATGTTGCATTTTCCCAATCATGAGTGTCTTGTTCAGCCCATCCTGGAAAGGGGTAGAACGTTTCATAGTTTTTTTTTGCGGATGCGATTACTTCTCCCCTAATCGTAAAAGCAATTGCCCGTATACTTGAAGAACCTATGTCAATTACTATGTTTACGGTTTCTATAATTACACCTCTCACGAATTTTTTAACCAGCAACCAACTGATAGCTTTTAACTTTATTTTTAGAAATGTTAACCAGAGCTCCATGAAGTATTCCATCCCCGTAATCGCTACCGGGGTTAATACTTAATGTTTTTCCAATATTTTTTACGGCGTGAACTTCGTGAATGTGTCCATGTAAACTAACGATGAAACCGTACTTATGAATTGCATCTAAAACCGCTGTGCTTCCGACAGGGGCAACTTCTACTATCCCTCCCGAAGACTGAACTTGTAAAGAAGCTGATAATTTAGGGGCATCGTCTAGCGTTGTATTATAAGGCGGTACGTGGGCACAAAGGATGCAATTTTCAGAATCAGGTACATTTTCCATAACCAGATCAATCTTTGCTTTTAATTCAATCTCGCTGCATTCTCTCGGGCTATCCCAGGGGGTTGGATTACTATAGCCACAACCAACCATGGTCAAATTATCATTAATTTGAACAACGCAACCATCTGGATTGATGATGGTATCGCTTTTTCCCAATATATCGTTAATTGAAAATGGGTCGTCATTTCCAGGCATAATAAAACATTTAATACCACTATTCTTTAATTTTTGTTCTGCAAATTCCAGCCACTCTTCCAATGATTGTTTCATAAGACGATAAAATAAAGCATCCATTAAAGCAGGATCATTCTTATGAGCAATCCACTCATCGATTTTGGAAATAAATGGATAAAACCCGGCAGATTGAACAGCTTTTCCGAAACTTTCAACTTCTTCGTTGGAATAAAAAATATTTTCTATTCCCATAAAATTACTATGATAGGAACCATTATCTTGTTTTTCAATATGAAGAATGGATTTTCCGGTGATATCACCACCTAAAACGATCGCATTGGCTTCATAGAATTTTCCGGCATTAATGAATTTCTTGAAACATTTTTGAGATCCATGAATGTCGCTCGCAAAATAAATCCTGGTAATTTTTTCTTTTGAAAAATTGAACATACTAACCTCGTAAAAAATATATAGTTGGCCTAAGAAATAAAATTGCATAAATAATCTCAAAGGCCAACTATAAAATCAATCCCTATTATTGTTATCTCTAGCAGGAGTAAGGTATATACAAACTGTAACCTTTATTCTGGGGGTAATTCCTTAAAGGACAGATCGATATTGATTCCATTGCGTTTTTGAACTAATTTAGAAACATAGTAAATTAATAGTCCAACAACAACTACTACCGCAATAAATCCAAATCCAACTAACGGTGATGCAATCCCTATTCCTGGATATGTCATGAGCAAATAAGTAACAAGTACCATGACAAGCAGAGATAAAACACCAGTGATCACCAAAACAGGGAAGCCCAACCATGAACCTTTTGCTGGAGATGTTTCGTACAAATCTTTCTGTGTATATGGCATCATGATTGCGCTGATTGCCACCAAAGTAATTTCAATCACTCCGCACAACACACCCATGGCTAATAGAGTGAAAAATGAGGTTGACAAAGCTGACCAAATAAATATTAATGTGACTAATGTACAAACTAACAAGATAGCTGGAACAGGTGTATGGGTTGTTTCATTCACATCAGATAGTTTCTTAGGGAGCACACGGTCAAATGACCAGGCGAAAAGCGATCTGACAGGCATAAAGGTGTTCCCGATCATCGCAGGCAGGTTCCAGAACAAGAATGAAACGGCTATTAAGATGTTCAGAAGCGGGTTTTTGATAATAACCCCTGCAAATAGCGTAAAGTAAGGATTAACCGGGAGCGTATATTGACTTGCCGCGTTCGTTGAGAGGAAGTTTATTGCTGTGAAAAATTCTTTTCCTAACACATTGAAGATTAGGACCGCTCCCAAGGCAAGAAAACCAGTGTCCCACAAGAGAGCAGAAAACATAATACCTAACTGGCGGTTTCGATTACCCGCACTTTTCATTTCGCCAGAGAGATAAACTGACCAAAAATTCCACATCATAAAAGTGAAAATGCATACGACAGAAGGTAGGGTTGCTCCCAAGCTGGATTGTAACCCGCTGTTATAGCCTGCTTGTTTTGCAGCACTTATGATGGAGTTGTAAGAATCTGACACACTGGTATATTTTTGAGCAAAAGCATTGAAGTTTGTGATAAATGTACTTTGGTTTCCAAAAACAAAAACTAGCAACGCCAGTACTGTCCCCAGCATGGCAATTGCAAAAAAGAAGTTTTGGATTTTAAACATTCTTTTTGTTCCAGAAATAAGGGTCAAGACTAACATCGCAATGAGTAACAAACCGAGAACGAATGTTCCAGTTGTTCCAGCGGCCATGTTTCCCAAAGAAACCAGAGAATCATTGTTTAGGACAGTGCCCAAAATAACAAATGTTGGGCCAACTCCCATGGATCCCCAAATCCGTGCCCAATATGCAGCGCCAATTAATGCCGAGAATACTGCTGCAAAACTGCTAACCATGCCAGCCGCAGGGGATAAAATACGGCTGACCCAAATATAGTCACCGCCGGTTCTGGGCATACTTGAAGCCATGTAGGCCATCATTATCAAAATCGGAATGTCAATTACCGCTGATAAAATAATGGCCAATAAAATATTTGTTCCAGGAAATGCTCCCAAAGCCCAAAATAGTCCGAAAGCTAATGTCGTTCCTACCGGGGCGGAAAAAGTCGCAGTGAAAATAGCGGCATCAACAAAAGATGCTTCTCTGACTAACCCAGTGGATTTTCGAACAAATATCGATGATTCTTTGTTGCGTTTTTGGTTCATACATTCTTCTCCTTATTAATTTTACAGACTATTTTGGAATAATTAGGCAACCTTTGCCAAAATTATTTTGATTCCAAGTTCCCTTTACTTATTTTTTAATAATCGTACACGAACACGATCCAAACATTAAGTCGAGGTTAGCCTTGATATTGGAAGAAAGTCCTCCTTTCACTTATACAGGGGTAGTTCTTCGAAGTCAGTGCGTAGAGATGGTGGCCCGAAATTCTTTGACACGGTCCATGAATTCTCGTACCCTCTGAACATCTACCTCATTCCAGATGTAGCCGTCACGTTTAAAAGTTGTGCCAGTCACTACTCCATCAGCAATGCTTAGATTAATTTCAACCGTGTCAAGTCTGACACCGGTATTGGCAAATACTGGGGTTTCTGGGACTGCATTCTTGACGATTCGAAGAGCTTGAATATCAGTTGCACTGCCGGCAGTATTACCCGAAACACACAACCCATCCGGCTGGGTATTAAATACCGTCGAACGGGCGATGCTGGCAATATCTCGCTCAGCAAGATAAGTTGATGCTTCAGGCAAAATATTAAATAACAGGCGTACATTTTCGCCGTGGATGGCATGTTGATGACGGATTACTTCGCCGCAATTGGTATTCCACATTCCAAAATCGCTGGCGTACACTCCGGTAAATATTTCACGTACAAACTTTGCACCTGTGGCTACTGCCAGATCAATGGATGCCGTCGCATCCCATAGCACATTAACTCCGTAGGGGATACTCAAACTGTTTGCAATTTCGGTGATCACTCGCGCCATACTGATGGTAGTGATTGGTTCTACCTTGGTAAGGTAAGGTAGGCTGCGTTCATTTGAAAACATGATTGCGTCCACTCCACCTTCCTGCAGAGCAAGCATATCTTTTCGAGCCTGCTCAATAATCCACCCCATTCCTTTTTCCCAATTATAGGTTGGGTCACCAGGCAGAGCTTCAAGATGGCACATCGCGATGACTGGTTTTTCAATACCAAATACATCTTTAATCCAATTCATGTCTTTCTCCTTTCAGGTTTAATTACCCATTAATCAATAAACTGAACCCAAGAACAAGCAAATAAAACTCAACTGCTGGAGTGAACCAGTCAGCACTTTGAAATTTGGTGGTTTATTTGCGATTTATGGATAAAGGATATTAGATTTGATGCTACAACTAAAAAACGCGAACGTTGTTTTCTGTGACAACGTGGATGGTGACTCCGCTATTTTTTAAGGAAGCTGTCAATTCCTTGGGAGGTTCTTCGTTGGTGATGAAATGATGTAATACTGAAAAAGGTGCAATAAAAGCAAAAGCGATTTTTTGATGTTTGCTGGCGTCGGCTACCAAGATGATCTCCTTGGCATTCTTGATCATGGCTTGTTTCACGGCAGCATCATCCATATTGTATTCGGTCAGCCCAGCGTGAGCATCCACCGCTCCTACACCCAGAAAAAGCCGATCCACGTACAGAATTTCAAGATTCCTACGTGCTAACTCTCCGACCATTGAGGTCTCGCCTGGTCGGACAATTCCGCCGGGCAGAATCAATCGAACATCAGGACGTTCAAAAAAAAGGCTGGCTATTGGGATGCTTGGTGTGACAATAGTGATATTACTGATTTCATTTAAGTTCACTGCCAGTTCATAAATAGTGGAACCCACATCCAGCGTAACACTATCACCTTCCACCATCATTTTAGAAGCATACTTTCCAAGCATTTTCTTGATGGGGCGGTTCTCGGCACTACGCAAGGCAAGTGGAGGTTCGAAGCTCCGACCGCGGATGCTGACAGCTCCACCGTGAATTCGACGGATATTGCCTAACTTTTCCAGCTCATTCAAGTCACGTCGGATAGTCATATCCGATACATCCAGAGACTTGGCTAAATCAAGAACATTGATCGAGCCTCGCTGCTCAATCAGTTCAAGAATAAATCGATGACGTTGCTCAGAATTGTTCATATATGTTTGAATAAAACAAATAATATGTAGATATCGTACGATGTTAATGTTCGTTTGTCAAGCGGCAATTTTCATTTGTGTGTGTCCTAATATTTCGGAAACTTTAGATTGAATGCTTCATGGCACTGATATTTTGAAGTTTCATGCCATTCTCAGGCATGTTTGTAGCGGAGAAATGAGGGGTCTTGGGCGGAAAGGGAGCGGTCAGCCACACTTTCCGCCCAGGTTAAGAACTTCTCCCTTCCCAGTCCAATGTAACTTGTTGCGCTCATCTTATTCATGGACGGGAAAGGCCGGGGATGGGGCCTCTGACCGCTTAATCTAGCCCAACAGGTAAACAAATTCCATTCATCAAAAATATTTGCCGAAACTTAAGGACACACCCTTTTTATTTTACTTGGCGTATCCACTTGAGACAAATGTTTTGAGAATAGGCTAAGAATTTATGGCTTGGGCTTCAAGGCAGCGAGATAAGTATCGAACCCATCAACCGGGTATAATCACCAGAAATCTAAAGCTGGAGGCGTATTAAATGCTCAAAATTGGCTATATCGGTCTCGGATTGATGGGAAAATCCATTGCCAGAAACATCCTTAAAGCCGGGTTCCCGGTTATTGTTCATAATCGCAGCCGCGCCGCTGTAGAGGAACTGGTTGCGGAAGGTGCAATCGCCGCTAACTCGGCGGCGGAGGTGGCAGGGCAGGTGGATGTGATCTTTACCAACCTGCCTGACTCACCCGATGTGGAGAAAGTGGTACTCGGCGAAGGTGGTATCCGGGAAGCAGCTCACCCAGGAATGATATACGTAGACAATTCAACCATTAAACCTGCCACGGCACGTTTAATCGCAATAAAGATGGCAGAAAAAGGTGTTTTTGCACTGGATGCTCCGGTCAGTGGTGGCGATATCGGCGCACGCAATGGCACGCTGACCATCATGGTCGGCGGCGATGCCTCGGCATTGGAAAAAGTGATGCCCATATTCCAGGCCATGGGCAAAAGCGTAACGCTGGTTGGCGAAGCCGGTGCCGGACAGGTTGCCAAGGCAGCCAACCAGATCATGGTTGCCGCGCAAATGGTTGCCATGGCAGAATTACTGGTTTTTTCTCAAAAAGCAGGTGTCAATCCCCAAAAAGTGGTCGAAGCTATCAAGGGCGGTGCAGCACAGTGCTGGACTCTGGACGTGAAACCACCCCGGCTTTTTGCAGGCAACCGTGGGCCGGGTTTCAAAGCTTTCATGCAGGCCAAGGATTTAAATATTGTATTGGAAACAGCGCGTGAATACGGTGTACCGTTGCCGGGCACTGCCGAAAACGCCCAACTTTTCAATGCTATGCTGCAAATGGGGTTGGGGGAACTGGATAACTCGGCTGTAGTGGGTGTGATTGAAATGCTGGCAGGCATAAAGTTGCAGGAGCAATAAATGGAATCCATCAAGCACCTGTGGCCCAGTATTAAAGATTACGGACTGATCATTATCGGGACAACCATTCAGGCTATCGCCCTGCGTATATTCTTTATTCCAGCGGATCTGGCTTCAGGTGGCGTGAGTGGTATTGCCCAATTGGTCAATTACTTTACAGGCTGGCCAATCGGCTTGATGGTTTTCTTTGGGAATTTACCACTATTCATATTGGGATGGCGTTACCTGGGCGGGCGTCGTTTTGCTTTGCGAACGGCTACCGCAATTGTAACTTTATCATTTCTGACCGATGCCCTGCTATGGTTACCCTTTTTCCCCCGCCATGGTGTAACCAACGACCTGGTATTGAACTCGCTTTACGGGGCAGTTGTCGCTGGTGTAGGCTATGGCTTGGTGTACCGCGGCCAGGGCACAAGCGGTGGAAGCGATATTTTGGTGCGTATCCTGAACCATTATCGTGGCATCCCCATCACACAGAGTTATCTCATGACAGATGCAACCGTCATCCTGGGTGCCGGCTTCATCTTTGGATGGGACAAGGCGTTATACGCCATCATCACGCTCTATGTCAGTGGCTTGGTGGTAGATACTACCATGGAAGGTGCTGGCACTGTCCGCACAGCCCTGATTGTTACGACCCAACCCACACAGGTGGCAGATACCATCTTGAAGGAAATGGAACGTGGAGTAACTGTCCTTTCCGGAACCGGGGCTTATACAGGAAAAGAAAGACCCGTGTTATATACAGTCGTTACACGTGCCGAAGTTCAGACCCTGAAAACCATTGTGCATCAGGCCGATCCGGCAGCATTTATGGTGATTGGAGCAGCATACGAGGCTTTGGGCGAGGGCTTTCAACCATTTAAAAAACATTGAGCTGTTTTCAAAATTGACCAACAGCTCTGACAAACAAAAATATTTTATTCCTAAAAAATGTGGCGCAACTTCCCAAGAAGTTGCGCCACATTTAAATTTATTTTTTCTTTTTCGGCTCGATCTTGTAACCAAATCGCCGCAGGGCGGATTCGTCATCGCGCCAGTCTTTTTCGACTTTGACGCGCAGCTCCAAAAAGACTTTACGCCCACTCATTGACTCAATTTCCTGACGCGCTGTAATGCCAATCTTCTTGAGCATACTGCCAGCTTCACCTATCATAATGCCTTTTTGCGATTCGCGCTCGACAAAAACTGTGGCTGCGATATGTGCGCCCTTGTCACCACGCTCTGTAAATTCATCGATGCGCACATTAACACCGTGCGGCACCTCGTTACGTAGATGGATCAAACAGGCTTCCCGTACCAATTCGGCAGCAATTTCACGTTCATAAAAATCGGTGATTTGACCTTCATCAAACTCCGGTTCACGCATTGGCATTTTTGCAACCAGTACATCCAACAGCTCATTACGACCCTCACCACGCGTAGCACTGAGTGAAAAGACTTCTGCATTCGTCGCCATGCTGGTATAAGTCGCGAGTCTGGATGCCAACAGTTCGGGGCCAATCAGGTCCACTTTATTAAGGGCTAACACCAGCGGTGGACGTTTTTTCATCTGCACCAAAGTCGCAGCAATGCGTTGATCATCTTCGGTAGGATCAGCAGCAGCATCCACCAACCACAGGATCACATCCACCTGACGCATGGCATCTTCTGCTTCCTGGTTTAAGAACTCACCCAGCTTATGGTGCGGGTTATGGATACCAGGTGTATCAAGAAAGACAAGTTGATATTCATCAGTGGTTAGTATACCCATCTGACGCCGACGGGTGGTCTGGGCCTTGGGCGTAACAGCCGCAATTTTTTGGCCGAGAAAAGCGTTTACAAGGGTGGATTTGCCCACATTGGGACGTCCAATAATGGATACGAAGCCGGATTTTTTTTCAGTCATTTTTTCTTCCAGTTTACAACAGCTATGGATGAGATGATCAGGATGGCGCCTGTGCCTAACTGCCAGGAGAGTTCTTCATGCAAGAAAAGCACTCCTAGCAATACGCCACCAAGTGGAAAGATATAGGTTACGAGGGTGGCCCGGGTGGGACCGATCTCGTGGACAAGATAATACTGCATGATCATGGCCAGCCCGGTGCCAAGTACACCCAGCCAGAGTAATGCCACCCAGGTTATGGGCAGATGCGGAATTACAAAAGGAGCTTCGGCAACCGGCGCCGCGATCCCCATGATGAGACTGGCGCTAAAGAGAGGCAGCATGCCGCGGATTTGACCGGGAACTTCCGCTGTATGCAAACGAGCATAGATGTAACTACCTGCATAGGACAGCGACGCCAGGATGACTGCTGCCTGCCCGATGGCTGAGTTATGCGCATTTGAGCTCAAATCTTTTCCAAGCAAGAGCACCACACCAGCAAAACCAATCAGCAAACCGGTAATCTTGGGTAGACTGATTTTGTCATCACTCAAAAAATAGTGAGCCAGAATGATCGTGAAGAGTGGAACAGTGGCATTCAAAATGGAGGCAACGGCAGAATCTATACTTTGCTCTCCCCAGGTGATCAAAAAGAAAGGGATCGCCACATTAAAAATACCCAAGACCGCAAAGATACGCCAGGTCTTCAGATCACGCGGCAGAGGAACACGGAGAATGAGGGCAACTGCCAAACCAGTTATCAGTCCAAATATCACCCGGTAAGCCACCAGAGTGAGAGGTTGAACCTCCTCCAACGCAATCTTGATCCATAAAAAAGAGGCACTCCAAATTGCGCCGAGTAAAATAAAAACAGTCCAGTGTTTGGGTTGCACGAAATTTCTCCTCTTCGACCATTGAGTTTATCATAAACTCTATTAGCTGAAGAAAACAGTCCCACAATAGCTGGGATTATTCCATAAAACGAACAGAGCTAAATACAGGGTAAACCAGGCAGTTTATGCCTCACGCTATGTCTACGCCTTCCAATTTTAGCAACAAGGTTTTTGTATGCAAGCTATCTCCAGCGCCATATCCGTGCAACTTTCCATCCGAACCAATCACCCGGTGACAGGGCAGTATGACCGGCATGGGGTTGGTCGCTTCTGCACGACCCACTGCACGTGCAGAACGAGGTTTCCCAATTGAAATGCCGACTTCCTGATAAGTACGCACCTCGCCAAAGGGGATTCGGAAGGTAGCCAAAAGTACCTGCCGCTGGAATTCTCGCAATACGGACCAGTCGATTTGCAAATTGAATTCTTTCCTTGCTCCAGCTGCGTATTCCTGCAGTTGCGTGACAATTTCCACTACTTTCTGTGGAGCAAATTCGACACTGGCTGCATGTCGTTTTTGCAGAAGAATGCTAAACTCAGTCTGATTGATTGGGAATTCAACCGCAATCAGGCCATTTTCAGAAACAGCAACCCATAGATCGCCAAGAGGAGTAATACCAGTCTGTCCAATAAAAATTATTTTCATAATTCCAGCCCCAAAAGCGGGATCTCCATTTCTTGAGGGGTAAGCCCTCCATGATGACCATAAAATTTTTGTTCATAACGACCCTGTTCGTACCACCAGACAGACTCATGACGATAAGCCAGGATTACCAGGTTACCTACATGCGATCGGAAAGTCTCTGAAACCTCATGCCCAAAATATCCCTGATCAATCAGGTCACTTGTCCGGACTACATCTGCTTTGCCCTCAAGGCGTTCCTGCAATAGCTGCAAAACCTCATCCAGCAGATCATCCTTGATATACATAAAAAAATCACGGCAGGAACCACCCGGTACGAGCAGTTCTCCATTACGGTTGGTCTTGATATATTTTTCAAAACCCGGAAGAACCTGGTTAATATAGATTGTAGTCGCGGGGTCAACCTCGGACTGTCCGTGATCAGCAGTTAAAAGAAGAAGCGTTTTACCTTTTGGCATGGCTTTGTTTGTAAATTGTCGGTCCATAACCTGCATAAACATGTCCACTTCAGCTTCCACCTGCTCAGAATTTGGTCCATAGTCATGGCCGATAGAATCAATACGATCGTAATACAAAAAAAAGTAATTTTTTCCCTGCGCCTGGTTAAGCCCTTTTGATAAATTTAACACAGTTTCTGGCAGTGATTTATAGCCACGGGCTTTACCACCATTAAATACGATATTGGAGTATGTAGAGGGGGTATATTCACGATGTTGAAAAATGGTAGATTCAACCCCTTGCGATTTCAACTTTTGATAAAGTGTCTCATCCGGATAGAGTCTAGCCGGATCGATACCGGTGGTTTTCAACTGATCACGCTCAGATGTACCTGAAAAGGAAAATAAAAGCGGCACGATCATGGCATCCAGCAATGGATCGTAATAGTTCCATTCAATGACACCGCTCTGTCCCACATTTTGCCCGGTGTGAATGCAGGTGACATGGCAGGATGTGCTGGATGGGAACTGTGAGGTGATTTTTTGCATCGACCCGTTGCGTGCAAAACGATCCAGAAATGGATACGCACCGAATTTATCAACGTGCCGCCAACCAAAACCATCAATAAAACACAGGATGACATTATCGTAGTCTGTGGAAAACTGTGGGTAGGGTTGTTCGCCGTTGAAAATACCCCGGATGGCTGCTGGCAGCCCGGCAAAACCGCCGATATCGTAGCGTGGTTTGATGAAGGTTGGATTCATGGAATGATTAAACCATGAAGTTCGGAAAGCGCAAAGTCCAGGTTTTTACACTGGAAGAAAAGAAGAACCTTTTAACAAACGAAGGAAGTATTCGTAATTACCGTTTGTAATTCAACATCACCAAACCGACAATACAAACAAGAATACCCAAAATATTAATTGGCGTCAGCTTATCTTAAAAAAAATAACCCCAAGAATTACAAGGACCAGTGATGCTACAACATTAACCATGATCGCCAACAGGCTGAGTTCCCAGCCAGCGCGATATGCCAGCAATGTCGCCACTTCAGCCCCGGCAATGGCCAGTCCAAGCCGCTGCGCGAAGCTAACCCAGTTTAGTTTCTGGATGGCCAGTCCAAAACCGTTCACTGCGCTTTGCGAAAAAACAAACAGAACCAGGGTTGTACCCAGGGCAACCCCATAGGTCACACTCAAACCCAGAGCAGGATTGACCTGATTTGGGGTGATTTTCTCGCTTGCGAAAGGTTATACAGAACAGTGGAAAGTGCAGCTAGGCTGGCAGTTAAAATTAGAGACATTGGCTTTTTTCCGATCATTCTTAAACATGACCTTATAAACTTACAATTTTGTTAGTTATCGTGTAACCGTAGGGGAAGCGTAGGGTAATCGTCAAGTATTGTCAGAGTGTTAGTGATAAATTTAGTTTGTAAAAAGTGATTTCTCTTCTCCTCCTTTGAAAAGAGAGCCGGGGTCGGCGTCCCCGGCT
>CAYWXS010000052.1:0-47102 GCA_964462245.1 uncultured Anaerolinea sp. | reverse complement strand
ATCCCGTGCAGAAATCGGGACCATCCCGTGCAGAAATCGGGACCATCCCGTGCAGTGACCGGGACCATCCCATGCCAAAGATCAAAATCAACCTCTACACCAGTCCGTAATGCACGCAGTGCGAGACAAATACGGCGTGTATTTATCCAGGAAATTTATGAAAAAACAATTTGCAGCCATTGTCCCCAACAGTTTGCGAAACCTCCTGCGCCTGCCTGTTTATCGCACCGAAGTGCTGATACAACGTGCCAGGTTTGCAGCGCAGGGCGTAAAGACGCCACAAGGCGGTTGGCCGGTTTTAATGGCAAATTCCTTTCCGAAAAGCGGCACGCATCTACTGGACCAGATCCTGATGGGATTTTCGCGAAGCGCACCCTTTTCATCCCACGTGGCACTACCCTTCGTATCATTCGATGGCGAAACTGGCAAAAAACGCAGTCTGCGAGAAGCCCTGGCCTATATCAATGCCCTGCGCCCGCTGGATGTTACCAGCGCCCATCTCTTAGCCTGGCCCGAAGTAGTGGAAGCTGTCTGCACCCCTCGTTTTGTACCCTATATCATTTTTCGTGATCCACGCGATATTGTCGTCTCGCATGTATTTTATGTAACCGAGATGGCACCCGGACATGCCCACCATAAATTTTACAGTGAACACCTGAAGAGCTTTGAAGACCGTCTGACCGTCAGTATCCTGGGACGACCAGAGTCGGACCTGGATTTCCCGGATATTACTAAACGCTTTGAACTTTATCGCGGCTGGCTGAACCACCCTCAGGTGCTCGTCCTGCGCTTCGAAGATGTGATCAACAACCGGCGCGAAACTCTCGGGCAGGTAGCAGATCATTTCCTGAAACGGGTCAACACCCTGCCATCCAGTCGTGAACAGATCATTGATGCACTCGAAGCAAACATCGACCCCAAACGTTCGCCCACCTTCCGTTCAGGTAAAACTGGCGAATGGAAAAAATACTTCAAGGAAGAACATAAAAAGCTCTTCAAAGACACAGCCGGGGATTTGCTCATTCAGCTCGGATATGAAAAAGATAACGACTGGTAGGCTGGAAAGGGTGGCATGCCACGCTGCGCGGCTCCTCCTTTCCCAAAGAGCTATCCCAGAGGGCTGGAGCCCGGTAAACGGGATGTAGAACCTTTTCGGTATAATAGATCAAAATAACCACCCCGTGCAGAAATCGGGACCATCCCATGCAGAAATCGGGACCACGTGTACCAGGAATGATCAAGATATGACAGAAATCGTCGCCTTAGTCCCCATGCGTCACCACAGCCAGCGTGTGCCCGGTAAAAACTACCGTCTACTGGCAGATACTCCACTTTACCAATACATCATCGATACTCTGCTTGTTGTACCTGAAATCACATCCGTCATGGTCGATACAGATTCAGAACCGGTCATAGAAGGCCTGCGTCTCAATTTTCCACAGGTCAAAATCATCGAACGCCCACAACACCTGCGAGCCGACCATATCCCCATGAATGAAATTCTGACCTATGATACCGCACAGATAAAGGCAGATTATTTTCTACAGACTCACACCACCAACCCCCTCTTGACAGCCAGTACGCTCTCCAGGGGTATCCTATCTTTTCTTAACCAGGTCCCGATCTATGACTCGATGTTTTCAGTAACCCGTCTGCAGACTCGTTTGTGGGATGGGCTGACACGCGCCATCAACCACAACCCGGCCATCCTGCTCCAAACCCAGGACTTGCCGCCTGTCTTCGAAGAAAACTCTTGCTTTTACCTGTTCACCCGCGCCAACCTGCTTGCCCGCCGTAACCGGCTTGGTGAGCGCCCGCTCATGTTTGAGATCCCGCGACACGAGGCAGTCGATATCGATGAAGAATTTGACTTCCAACTGGCAGATATCATGATGCGTTCAAAGAAAAAAGAGACCCCCTAACCCATGCCAACAACCATTCTCTTCTCTGCCCCTTACATGCTTCCAGCTGTGGAACGTTTTCGCCCGGTTTTCGAGCGCTTTAACCTTCAATTGATCATTCCGGATGTAAACGAACGTCTTGAAGAAGCCGATATCCTGAAATATGCTGGCCAATTTGACGGCACCATCTGCGGTGATGACCGCTACACACCACGTGTACTACAAGCCTGCGCCCCGCGACTTAAAATCATCTCCAAATGGGGCACTGGCATCGATTCAATTGACGCAACAACCTGCGCCAGTCTGAGCATCAAGATTGGTCGCACCCCGAATGCCTTCACCCTGCCAGTGGCAGATACCGTCATGGGTTATATCCTCGCATTTTCACGCCGCCAACCCTGGATGGACAAAGCCATGAAAACGGGTGCCTGGGAAAAAATCTCCGGCAAAGCCCTGCACGAACAGACACTGGGAATCATCGGTGTCGGTGCAATTGGCAAGGCTCTCACCCGGCGTGCCCGTGCCTTTGGCATGCGCGTCCTGGGTACGGATATCATCGAGATCGACCACGTCTTTGTGGCAGAATCCGGGATCGAGATGACAGATCTGGAAACGCTGCTATCCAAAGCCGACTTTATTTCCATCAACTGTGACCTGAACCCGACTTCTTATCATTTGATTAACAAGGAAAGCCTGGCGCATACCAAACCTACGGCTGTCCTGATCAATTCAGCGCGCGGCCCCATCGTAAACGAAACAGATCTGATAGCCGCCCTACAAGCCAACCGCCTGGGTGGTGCGGCACTCGATGTCTTCGAGGTCGAACCGCTGCCCCTCAACAGTCCATTGCTTCAAATGGACAATGTCATGCTGGCTCCGCACAACTCTAATTCCAGCCCGGCAGCCTGGGAACGTGTGCACTGGAACACCATCAAAAACCTGCTCGATGGGTTGCAGATTGATTATCAGTCCCAATCAAAAGCTGGGATTATTGCAATAAAAGACCTGGTTACCCAGGATCCCGGTATATTGCCGGGATAGGAGATAGTATATGGAAAACAACGGGAAGACAGTTCTTATCACCGGCGCCGGCGGAGGCATCGGACGCGCTACCGTCGCCCTTTTTACACAAAAAGGCTGGCGAGTCATCGGCGTAGACCGTGCAGAATTCGGAGATAATTTCCCTGAAAACGGAAGCTTTATCCGGGCCGACATTTCAGATGTGAGCGAACTACAGGATATTTTTCTCCACATCCAATCTTCCACGCCTGTTCTGGATGCGCTTGTCAACAATGCGGCTGTACAGGTAGCCAAACCGCTTGTGGAAACTTCTGTGGAAGAATGGGATGCAGTCATGGCCTCCAACCTACGCTCAGCCTTTTTATTCATGAAATTGACTCACCCTTTATTCAAAGCAGCCGGTGGTGGCGCAATTGTCAACGTCTCCTCAGTCCATGCAGTACAGACCTCTATCAATATTGCAGCTTATGCCGCCAGCAAAGGTGGGCTGTTGGCGCTCACACGAGCCATGGCAATCGAATTCGCCCCCGACAACATTCGTGTCAATGCCATTCTGCCAGGCGCGGTGGATACCCCCATGCTGCGAGCCGGCCTCGGACGTGGACATGTGGGGCAGGGCGATATGCAGTCCCGCCTAGACAATCTGGCACGCAAAACCGTTAACGGTCGCGTTGGCCAACCCTCCGAAATCGCACATGCCATTTATTTTCTGGCCGATAATGAACAATCATCATTTATGACCGGTCAGGCCATGGTCGTCGATGGTGGCGCTACTGCCCGCCTGAGTACAGAATAAATTTCTATTTAATGGCTGCGGGCGCATACCATGTACCCCTACAACCAAGGTTAATGCACAACCATCCCGTGCAGAAATCGGGACCATCCCGTGCAGAAATCGGGACCATCCCATGCAGAAATCGGGACCATCCCATGCAGAAATCGGGACCATCCGGATACAATGAAACAATCACTTAAATCATCCTTTCTCTGGCCCCTCATCCGCGACACCTATATAAGTCTGCGTGACCTGCCCCAGTTGCCCGGCGCTTATTTGCATCCCTGGCGCCGGACCGCCATCGAACGTCTTGGAAAACTCAAAGACATTCACAAAGGTCAACGTGCGTTTATCATCGGCAATGGACCCAGCCTGAAGCAAACCGACCTTTCAAAACTCAAAGGTGAGATTACCTTTGGCATGAACCGTATCTACCTCATGTTCCAGGAACTCGGGTTCAACACCACTTATCTCTCGGTCGTGAATGACCTGGTGATAGAACAAACCGCCCATGACCTGGCTTCGCTGGAAATTCCAAAGTTCATTACCTGGCGTTCACGCCGTTTTTTTGACGCAGCCCTGTTCAATGGATCGCCTTTGGCATACGCCAAACTGCCAACCTTTTTACATACTACCTACGACTCTCCCCGGTTTTCAACCGATGTACGTGGGCGAGTCTGGGAAGGTGCAACCGTAACATATGTCACCCTGCAATTGGCCTTTCACATGGGCTTTGACGAAGTCATTTTGATCGGAGTCGATCACAACTACACCACCACAGGTAAACCCAACACCACCATCACATCCGAAGGCGATGACCCCAACCATTTCTCCGGGCAATACTTTGGCAAAGGGTTTCGCTGGCAGTTACCCGACCTGGAAACTTCAGAAATAGCCTACCGCATGGCACGCAAGACATACGAAAATGCTGGACGCAAAATAATGGACGCCACGGTGGGTGGCAAACTCACAATTTTTGAAAAAGTGGATTACAACAGTCTCTGGCACAATTTTTGAACCATGCCGAAATTTCATTCAAAGAAAACTGTATTGAAAAAAATAACCATCCCTCTACTTAACCCTCGCTGGACTTTTGGCCTGATTCTGGTCTTTTTGATCGGATGCGGTGCATTGCTTCGTTTCAGCGATCTTTCAGCCCCACTGCTGGATTTTCACCCCACCCGGCAGTTGTTTGGCGCCATAAAAGCACGCGGGATTTATTATCAATCGCTGAAGATGACCACACCCGAAGACGCTTCGCGAAAAGATCTGGCTGTCAGGCAGTACGAAGGCGAAGCAATTATTGAACCGCCGATCATGGAGCAAGTTTCCGCAACTCTATACGCTACTTTCGGCGAGCAAACTGCCATCCCACGTGCCATCTCTGCCTCGTTCTGGATGCTTGGAGGATTGTTTCTTTTTTTGCTATCCAAAAACCTGACGGGCTCCCTGCCCGCAGCCACCTGTGCCCTGGCTTTTTATCTATTGACTCCTTATTCGATCAGTGCCAGCCGGGCATTCCAACCCGACCCTCTCATGGTTTTACTGCTGCTGATCTTCTGGTGGAGTATCGAAAACTGGAGCAGGCACGAAGCGATCGCATTCGGGCGCACACCATACGCTCCCACAGGACAAAACACCGTAAAAAAATCTGGCAGCTTATGGGTATGGGCTGTCATCGCCGGAATTTCCGGAGGGTTGGCAATCTTCGTCAAATTTCCGGCAGTATTTTTTGTAATCGGGGCTGCGCTAGGCGCAATTTTTGGGCAAATTGGGCTGTTAAAATCACTTAAGCTGCCAAGAACCTGGGTCATCATCGTCCTTGGAATTTTGCCACCAGTCACATGGCTGCTTTATGGCACCTTCATGGGTGGTTTTTTGGGGCAGCAGTTTAGCGCACGCTTTTATCCCGAAATGTGGATCAGCCCTTTCTTCTACTTGCGCTGGTTTTTAAAACTGGAAAACGTTACCAGTATTATTTGGATTGCACTCGCCTTGCTGGGTTGGTTGCAGTTCAGCAGCAAACCCGCAAAAATATTCCTCGCGGGGCTGTGGTCTGCCTACATCATCTTCGGGCTGACCTTTGCCCACCACATCTCCAGCCATGATTATTACAGCGTCCCCTTCTTGCCCATCGCCGCTTTGGGCCTGGCGCAACTGTCGGTTGTCACATTTGTGCCGGTATTTGGCATACGCTCTTCTCAACCGGTCAAACATGACAGACCAGGCCTGAAGGGTTCTTTCCAACTGGTTGCCCTGATCATATTATTAAGTACCATCCTCCTAATCTCCATTGATCAGTACATTCAACGCCGCACAAATGATTACCGCCCCCAAGCCGCCCTATGGGCCCAGATTGGCAATGCCATTGGTCACCAACCAGGTGTGCTGGCACTAACAACTGACTATGGTTATCCACTGGCATATTACGGCTGGCAAAACTCCACACCCTGGCCCGCATCCGTGGATATAAGTAACTACAAAAATACTTTTTCGCGACTTGCAGCAAATAAAGACTACTTCCTGATCACCGATTTTGATGAATATGAGCGTCAGCCTGAGCTGCAGCAACAGCTTAAGACTCACTATCCCATCCTGGCCCAGGCAAGAGGTTATATTGTCTTTGACCTGGCGCATCCCCTAAAGTAACCATCCCGTGCAGTGATCGGGACCATCCCGGAGTTCACGGTACTCCGCTTATGCGCGTTTCCATTGTCACACCCTCGTATAATCAGGCTCGCTTCCTTGAAGAAACCATCCGCTCGGTCCTGGATTCACATATCCAAAACCTGGAATATTTCGTGATGGATGGTGCCTCAACTGATTCAAGCGTGGAGATCATCCAAAAATATGAACAGCGCTTAACTGCCTGGGTTTCGGAAAAAGATAAAGGCCAGGCAGACGCCATAAACAAAGGTCTGCATCAGGCAAGCGGCGATATCGTTGCCTGGCTAAATTCCGATGATTATTACCTGCCAGGCGCCATCGAACACGCCATACGGACCTTTGAACAACATCCAGAAGCAGGATTGGTATATGGAGATGTCCTCTCGGTGGATGCCGAGAGTAAATCCTTCAATCTTCAGACCTTTCAGGCCTTCAGCCTGATCGATTTGATGTCCTTTCATATCATCAGCCAACCAGCCGTTTTTATCCGGCGCTCAGTACTGGAAAAAGCCGGATACCTGGATCCCAGCTATCACTGCCTGCTGGACCACCACCTCTGGCTGCGTATGAGCTTATTGGCTCCCAGTATCTATATCCCCGAAACCCTGGCTGCCGCGCGCTACCACGCTGAAGCTAAAAATCTAGCCCGCACTGCCGATTTTGGACGCGAAGCCTTCCGAATTGTGGATTGGATGCAAAACCATCCAGATTTATCGCCCATCTTCGCCCGCAACAAAGCCCGAATCATGGGCGGGGCGAATCGCTTCGATGCGTTTTACCTTTTGGACGGAGGAGAATACGCCAAGGCCCTTTCCGCCTATGGACGCGCCTTCCGTTACAGCCCAGCGGCTGTATTGAAGGATTGGCACCGGATAATCTATGCTTTTCTAGGCGAGGGTGCACGCCATGCGCCCCTACTAAAAAACTTGCTAAAAAACTTACGCGGAATCTACATGCGTTTGCGTCAATTATTCAAATCGTAATCAACCCCCGGAAGGCGAGGGCGCATACCATGTGCCCCTACATATCATGACCTGGTTTTTTGGAAATCGCAAATCCCTGACCTTTACCCTGCTCCTGGTATTTTTCCTTGCCAGCGCTATTCGCCTTTATGATTTAACTGATCTGCCTTTGGATTTTGCCCCCACACGGCAGCTATTCTCCGCCCTCAAAGCGCGTGGCATGTACTATGCCACCCTGACAGACCCCATTGGGTCAGGGATTCCTCAATGGAAGCAAGAGATGGCGGTCCGGCAGTGGAAATCGACCCAGGTGATTGAACCAACGGTAATTGAAAATCTTACCGCGCTGACTTACCAGGTTTTTGGTGAAAAGCTTTGGATCGCCCGCATCTACTCTTCTTTGTTTTGGGTACTCGCTGGCATCCCAATATTTTTACTGGCCCAGGAAATAGCAGGTCCAGCCGGTGCCTTGATTTCCTTGTTATTTTATTTATTTTTGCCCTATGGGGTCATTGCCAGTCGCACCTTTCAACCAGATCCATTAATGGTGGCACTTATTGCCAGCGCTGCCTGGGCCAGCTTCCACTGGGACGCTGTGCGCAATCGCGACCAAAACCTTTCGGGGAAATCAGCCTGGAAGTGGGTTCTGATTGCGGGTATCTTGAATGGGCTGGCTATTTTTGTCAAAAATGTCGCCGTCTTCCCCTTAGCTTTAGGCCTGGCAGCACTCGTGCTGGAGCGTGGCTTACTTAAATCGCTCAAGGACAAACAGACCTGGGTACTGGCCGGGTTGGCTGTACTACCTACCGCTATGTATGCCATTTATGGCTTGTTCGTCGCCGGTTTTCTAGGTCAACAGTTCGCATTCCGTTTCTTCCCTCAGCTCTGGCCCGACCCGGCTTTTTACCTGCGTTGGAAAGGTCAAATTGATGGAGTGATCGGGTTTGGTGCTTTGGCGGCCGGAGTAACAGGCATCTTTATTGCAAAAAGACGAGGCATGGCCTTCCTGACCGGGTTATGGTTGGGATATTTTGCATACGGTATGACCTTTGCGTATCACATCACCACCCATGATTACTATCAATTGCTGCTTATCCCGATTGCAGCAGTCTCCCTAGCGCCTGTAGCCGAAACCCTATTCGAGAAAGTCGCCGCGCTGCGCGATGCCGTGCCGCATGCGCGCAGCGTGCGATTGTTGATCACCAAAATAATATTGGCAGCTCTGATTCTGCTGGTAGTCACAATCCAGATTTGGAACGTGCGTGTTGAATTGGCGCGTGATGATTGGCGCCCGGACACCGCTTTCTGGTCAAACCTCGGTGAAATCATGGGGCACGCGGACGCGGGTCCAGTGCTGACAATTTCGCAGGATTACGGCTACCGGCTGGCCTACTGGGGCTGGATGGAGGTTGATTCGTGGTACGATTCTGGTGATCTTGATCTGCGCAACCTGGACGGCCGGCAGATCAACTTGATGCAGCGTTTTCAGGAACAGGCTGCCGGGAAAAAGTTCCTGGTTGTGACCCAATCGGGCAAGCTCGATCAACAACCCGAAATAAAAAATTTCGTGAACAAAACTTACCCAATCTTTGCCGAAGGTAAAGGGTATATCATTTTTGATCTGACAAAAATAAAATAATGGACAAACCACTCATTTCAATTATCACACCATCCTTCAACCAGGCACGCTACCTGGAAGCCACCATTCGTTCAGTCCTGGATCAGGACTACCCGGCGATTGAGTACATCATCGTAGACGGGGGCTCTCACGACGGGTCAGTGGATATCATCCAGCACCACGCCAGTCAACTGGCCTGGTGGGTGTCTGAAAAAGATAAAGGTCAAACCGACGCACTTAACAAAGGTTTCGCCCAAGCAAAAGGCCAGATCCTGGCCTGGATCAACTCGGACGATACCTACGAACCTGGCGCGTTTTCAGCAGCAGCCCAGTACCTGATGGATCACCCCGAAGTGGGGTTGGTCTATGCCGATACCAATTTTATCGATGAAAACGGACATAAAATCGGTATTTTCCCGGCAGCCCAAACCGACTACAAACTCCTGCGTAGAGGCTATGTGCATATTCCCCAACAGGCTGCTTTCTTCCGGGCCGAACTATGGAATCAAGTTGGCCCACTGGATCCAGATTTTTACTTTGCAATGGATTACGATTTGTGGGTACGCCTGGCAAAACTTACCCACTTGCAGTACCTCCCCGGACAGACCTGGGCCAATTTCCGATTGCACAATAGCGGAAAAACCATCATCGCCGATGACCGCTGTTGGCCAGAGATGCTCAACGTACACTACCGTGACGGTGGCTCCTTCTTTGCGCCCATCGTGGCTAAATATTATGTCCGCAAATTGGTAGCGCCACTTTTGAACTGGCGGCGCAAACAGAAATTACGATAATATATCCATCGCATTATAGGGCCCCTGCGCGTGCCACGCTGCACGGCCCCTATAATGCGTCACGACCTTTTGCACGATTCGCGAAAACTATGAAAACCATCCTGACTCCCGCTTCACTCGATGACCTTATTCACTTGCTGCGCGCATGGCGCTTCTGGATGCTCAGCGCACTCTTGGGCGGGCTGATTGGAATGGCTTTTTATTTTCTCATTCCACCCAACTTTCGCGCCCGCGCCACGGTAGTCGTCAGTTTCAACATGGAAAAAGCCTGGCCCAACAAACCCGATAATGAGCTCTTTTATTACCTGGAACGCGAAAGCCGCAAACTGGAAGAAGTGGCATGGAACGATGCCACCTTACAGTTGGTGGCAGACCAGACCGGGCAAACCATTCCAGAACTGCGTTCGGGGAAACTGGAGCTCAGCCAACCACAGGATGGTGCCTGGCATTTTTATGCAACTGATAAATCAGCCCAGGTAGCAACCGAATTGGCATCCGCCTGGGCCCAGGCTTTTAATACTCAGGCACAGCAAGGCATTCAAACAGCCGTTACCCTGGATGCTGCCCGTAAATCCCTGGTAAATGACCCCGGCAATAATAAACTACAGGCAGATATTACAGACCTCGAATCGCGGTCTTTGGCAATCACCCCGGAAATTCAAATCTCACTGGCAGCTGCGCTGGGGAAAAACTTACCCGCAGTCCGGAAAAATAGTCCGGGCGTGTACGCCGCAGCAGGTGCAGTTCTATTCATGACCATTGGTTGCCTGCTCATACTCTTCTTCCCTGGGCTCACTCCCGCGCTGCACGGAAATCGGGACCATGCGTGAAAAGGGGAGTTTCAAGCGTGCCTAAGATCTCCTCCGCCTCACTCGCTCGCTTTTTATGGGGTCTGGTTTTGGTGACTTTGCCTGTCACCAGCTTTCGGTTTATGCCATTTTTTGGTTCAGGCACCTATGTTCGCCCGCTTGCCCTTTACCCGCTCCTATTATTAATCCCACTCCTGCTCTTACGCCTCAAGCGGGGAGAAATCTCGCCCCGCTTCGCGTGGCCCGGGGCAATGAGTGTTTTACTGGTATTTTTGTTATTAGCCATGGCCGCCACAGCGGTTGGTGCAACCTTTTCACCAATCGAGCTGCATGGGGTAGATTTTTTTGATCGTGCCATCCGTGCAATGGTAACGCTGGTAATTGGCGTATCGTTTTTCATCGCAGCAGTCTGGATGAATCAGAGTGAAGCGGATATTAAGTTTTCAATCACATGGCTGCTAACTGGTCTGCTGGCCCACCTCTTGTGGGGCGCAGTACAGTTTATCGGTCTCAACAGCGGTCACCGCAAACAACTAATTCAAATTCAAAATTTATTTTCGGTACGAGGGCTTGTAAAAAACAAGCGAATTTCCGGTTTTGCCTACGAACCATCCTGGCTGGCAGGACAAATCGCCACATTGTACCTGCCCTGGTTGATGGCAGCCATGCTAACACGTTATCGCGCATTAGCTGGTCTATTCAGATCAAAACAAGGCACATGGCATGCCCCCCTACTGCTGCGCGTGGAGCCGTGGATCGAACCGACTCTCTTATTGGCAGTACTGGCTGGTTTATTAATGACCTACTCCCGTTCCGGACTGGTCATCGCTTTTTTAGCAGGTGCGGTTACATTTACGTTGACAGGCAAAACTACCCTGATCGCTTTTTGGAGCTGGGTACAGGTGGGCTTTAACCGCCAAAACTGGACAAATTTTTCATCTACCCTCCAACTTGCAGGCAGCCGCATATTACTGGCAGTCGTGGTCCTGGCCATCATGGCAGGTGCGGCTGCTTTTTTGGTGGACAAAGGCTATATCGCTGCTTTTTTCAATTCAGAAAAAACAGATTTTTTTTCCTACGCCCAAGATGTGTACCTTGGTCCACGCCTGGCTTATGCCTCTGCCGCACTGAAAGCGTTTGAACAACACCCGCTAACCGGTGTTGGCTTGGGTGCCAGTGGGTTTGGCATTTACCAAAATATGCCAGATTGGGTTCTCTCCGGTGAACCAGAAATAGCCAGACAAATGAGCCCAAATTCGAATATCTATCCTAACCCCAAGAATTTATATGTACGCCTGTTGGCGGAAACCGGGCTGGTAGGATTGGTTCTCTTCCTGGCGTTTTACCTGGCTCTATTTGCCGATGCACTCAGCCTCTTGAAATTCAAAGATCAGCCGCTGGCTGCCTGGCTGGCAACCGCGGGTATTTTTTCACTAACCGCAATATTTTTACAGGGAATCTCGCAAGATTCCTTCGCCATGCCTGAAATATGGATCAACCTGGGCATCCTGGCCGGAGCCACAGCTGCAATTACAAATCAAGACAAAAAAGCAAAGGATTTACAATGATCATTCTTTCTGTTGGTATGCCTCGCGCCGGATCGGGCTGGCACTATAACCTTGTGCATGATTTAATGGCCACAACTGGTTGTGACGATGCCCGAACTATCCGTACCCAATTTGGACTAGAAAAAATTCTAACCGATGTCAATTGTAATATTGGCGTCTTAAGTCCGCGCAGGTTGATCATGGTTGTTCGCCCGGCGCTTCTTGGACATACTTTTGTGATCAAAGCCCATTCAGGGCCCACCATCACTGCTCGGGCCCTGATTCAAAGTGGCTTAATGCGCACAACCTACATATACCGCGATCCGCGGGATGCCATGCTTTCAGCTTTTGACTATGGCAAACGCGTTTTGGAAAAGCAAGGCCGTCCGAACGCATTTTCACACCTAACAGATTTCGCCAAAACAATGGCCTTCTTCACAGAATATGTTCAGGATTGGGAAAAATGGATGCAAATACCGGATGTTTTGAAAGCGCGTTATGAAGATCTTTTGCAAAATTATGATGCCGAAGCCAACAAACTGGTCCGGTTTCTGGACGTAAACCCCGAGCTGGCTGAAGTAAAGGGTGTTATCGAGAAATATCGCCCAGCCGGACAGGTTCAAGGCCAACAGGGCACTCATTTTTTCAAGGGCCAGGTTGGACGCTTCCGTGAACGCTATACTGAGGCCGAACAAAAAATCCTGGCAGATAAGTTCGGCAAGACACTGGAGAAAATGGGCTATGAGATTTAGCACAGGCGCACCTACGGGAAAATTCGGTTATTATTAAAAGCATGAATCGTTCTGACTCACCTTACCTGGTTGACTGGTACGTGGTTTCTCTTCGCTGGATAATCCTGTTGGGAACCACGGTATCACTTTCGTTGGCAAACGAACTGATCACACCTGGCAGTCTCGTATTGGTTTTACTATTTTTTTGGAATACAATCCTGATGTGGCTGGCCGCCCAAAGCCGCCGGCTGCCATATCACAGAGAAATAGGTGTGGCAGTTGATCTGATCATCGCCACCATTTATTTCTGGCTGGCAGGTGGGTTAATAGGTCCAGCCGCCTGGATCCTGTTGCTGCCCATGCTCAGCGGCAGCCTGTACTTCAACTTCATCGGTGGGATTTCAACAGCCAGTGTCATGATTTTGGTTGAAGCGTTGGATTTTTTCCTGCATAATACATCCGCAGGAATCATCTTAATCATTATTGGCGCTATCGCCACGCTGGTTTTAGGCAGCCTGTTTGGCTATATCAGCCAGCAGACCTACAATCAACTTCAGCTTGAACGAAAAAAACAAATCACCCAACGCGAAAAACAGCAGGAGGTGGACACAGACCGGCTGCGCGCTATTTACAATATGGCATCCGCACTCACCACTTCCCTGAGTTATAACCGTGTTCTGGAAAGCGCACTTGAATTAAGCGTCAATGCCTTGCAACTGGAGAACACCCCAACCACACCGGGCTCAGAAATTTCTCAAAAAAGTCAGACCGATTCGGCTTTTACAAGCGCATTTTTATTATTTCAAGACAGGGAATTGATTGTTGGCACAGCCCGCCGCTTAACGCAACAGGATTTACGTGCCACCTTCCCAGCCAAGGAAGGTATCCTGGCTAAAGTAATCGAAGAAGGTGAACCCCTCGTTACCGGCAGTATCACCAAAGACCCAGAATTGGGCAAGATCAGCGGCTTCGCCCAATGTGCAGCCATCTATTGTATGCCGATGCGCAGCGGTTACAACATCTATGGCGTCATGATCTTTGGACATATCACACCCGGTTACTTTACCCGTGAACGCTGCGACATCCTGGGGATCGTTGGAAGCCAGGCAGTAATTGCCATTCAGAACGCCCGTTTGTACCAGGACCTGGCCAATGAAAAAGAACGCATGATTGAAGTCCAGGAAGAATCCAGAAAAAAGCTGGCCCGCGACCTGCATGACGGTCCCACCCAATCCATATCTGGCATCGCCATGCGTGTCAATCTGGTTCGCCGCATGCTCGAACGTGATTCGAACTCTAACTCTGCCATGGATGAACTTGTAAAAATTGAAGATCTGGCCCGCCGCACAACCAAAGAAGTCCGCCACATGCTCTTTACGTTGCGCCCGCTGGTGCTGGAATCGCAAGGACTGACAGCGGCACTTCAGGCCAGCGCAGAAAAGATGCTGGAGACTTACGCTCAGAATGTCAGCATTCAAACAGATGAAACACTTGTCAGCCAGATTGAAATGGGCAAAGCCGGGGTTATCTTCTACATTGCTGAGGAAGCCGTCAACAATGCTCGTAAACACGCCAATGCTTCTCAAATCTGGGTCCGTCTGAACCCCCTGCCCCAACATGCAGATATTGCATTCCTTGAAATTTCAGATAATGGCGTTGGGTTTGACCTGGCTGAAGTGAATAAATCCTACGATAAGCGCGGCAGCCTGGGAATGGTAAATTTACGCGAACGAACTGAACTGGTCAATGGTGTTTTGAGCATCAAATCGATACCTGGCAAAGGCACAAAAATTCAGGTCTTCATACCCTTATCAGAAGATGCAGCAGACTTACTGCACAATGCCCGCCCCGCAGCACGTAACGGCAGCGAAAGCCAACCAGTTTAGCCTAAAGTAAAGTAAAATCTCATCTGTTTTTAAACCCCATCCCCCAATAATTCCAAGGAAATATGCCACTACTAGCAGGAATATATTACTTTGACAACGGCGGCAATTGGGTCCAACCGCCAGTAATTATGATTCATGGCGCGGGTGGGAATCATTTACACTGGCCCCCTGAAATCCGCCATTTAAAAAACCATCGTATTTACGCCATCGACTTACCAGGACATGGAAAATCTGAAGGGATCGGACGCCAATCCATCGCTGATTATGCCCGTAGCGTGCTGGATTTTATGCAAGCTATCAAGATTAACAAGGCAGTTTTCGTTGGCCACTCAATGGGTGGTGCGGTGGCGCTCTGGTTGGGTATCCATAACCCCAGCCGCACGCTTGGCTTGGGGCTGATTGGTACTGCCCCGCGACTGCGGGTTTCCCACGAAATCATATCCAGTTCTGCCGTACAAGCCACCCAGCCTGTGGCGATCAAGACTATCATTGACATGGCTTTTGGCTCGCAGACAGACCATCGAATCCGGGAAATGGCTGCCCATCGCATGGCCGAAACCCGTTTTCCTGTTCTCCACGGTGATTTTTTAGCCTGCGACGTCTTTGATGAAACCGCCATGCAAGGCAAGGTAAAAGCCCCCACCTTGATCATCTGCGGTTCAGAAGACCGGATGACCCCCGTACACTACTCAGAAATCATGCACACCCGCTTGAAAAAATCAGAACTTCACATAATCAACGGCGCCGGGCATATGGTCATGCTGGAACAACCTCAGATTGTCTCAAACCTGTTGGACACATTTCTAACGAGTATCCCTTACCAACCCGGAAGTACCGGCTAGACGCTTCGCGAAAAAGACAGTTAGTTCAGCCCGCCAGCACCTTTCGCAAGAGTGGCAGAGCATTATTGACCGCCAGGGCTCTATGACTCAGGCGGTTTTTTTCTTGCATACTTAATTGCGCCATGGTACGTTGTAATTCAGGGATGTAAAAAATGGGATCATACCCAAAACCATTCTCGCCACGTTCATCAGGAATTATTTGTCCCAGGCAATTGCCCTCCGCAAAAAGAACCTGCTGCTCAGGCACACCAATCGCAATGGTGGCATGGAAATGCGCTGTCCACGGGCGTGCTTTTTTTTCCAGGTTTTGTAGCAAATAAGCCCGCCGATCGGCATCTGTAGCCTGTGGCAGTGGGGAATAACGAGCAGAATACAAACCCGGCGCTCCGTCCAACGCATCCACCTCCAACCCGGAATCATCGGCAAGTGCAATCATCCCGCTGGCCTGGCTATAAGCCCGTGCCTTTTTCCCGGCATTCTCTGCATAAGTCAACCCATCCTCGACTACCTCCAAATCCAGCCCTATGTCCTTTGGGATGATCAACTCAACCTCCAGACTCGCCAGCAACGTCTGCAGTTCCTTCACTTTTCCGCGGTTGCCCGTCGCAATAAGCAATTTTCGCATTAGCTCTTTTCCTCTATTCATCAGATGGGCCGCTGCGCGTGCCATGCGCTCCCACCAGTCCTAATTGGCGAATCGCCCACTCTGCAGCCTCGCGCACAAGCGGCTCTGCATCATTTTGTACCTGCTCCAACGCAGGCAGAAAATCCATATTGTGACTGTTCCCGGCGGCAATGGCAATATTTCGCAAATAACCTCGCCGCTTGGTGCGCTTGAGCGGGCTATCTTTAAATTTCTGATTAAACTGCTCTGGCGTAATCTCCAGTTCCTGCACCAGTGATGGAGTTGGTACATCTGGGCGAGGCGCAAAGGCCGGGTCACCAACTTCATGCGCAAAACGAATATTCCATGGACAAACCATCTGGCAAACATCACATCCAAATATCCATTCAGCGCTCAATGGCCGCAAATCATCCGGGATATTAACCTTATTTTCGATTGTCTGGAAGGAAATACAGCGCCCGGCATCCAACGTTCTGTCTGGCCTGATGCAACCTGTTGGGCAGGCATCTATACAACGCGTACAGGCTCCACACTGATCCGAAGAAAACGGCTCATCTGGCAAGAGCTCTACACCTAGAAAAATTTCTGACAGGAAAAAATAAGACCCCTTTCCAGGGGCAATCAGGCAGGTGTTCTTTCCAATCCAACCCAGGCCGGCGCGCATGGCCAGCTCACGCTCTAGAACAGGGCCAGTATCGGTATACCACCGGTTCGGAACCGGCTGCCCCAACAACTCTTCGAGAAAAGTAACCAGGGCTTGCATGCGCTGCGGCAATACCAGATGATAATCATCACCCCAAGCATAAGCCGCCACCCGCCCTGCTTCGCGTGAACCATGCTCGGACTGCAGCCGTTGTTCGTACACGTGCGGATTAAAATAGGGGGTTCCCAAAACAAGAATGGAACGGCATTCCGGCAGAATCAGACATGGATCGGAACGTCGCTCAATGGCACGTTCGTCCGCGAGATACGCCATACTAGCATGCCGTCCTGCATCCAACCAACCCTGAAAAATATCCAGGTGGTTTGGACGCTTGGGTAAAGTAATACCCGTTAAAGTAAATCCAAGCTGACGTGCTTTTGCTTTAATTGCAAATGCAACCTTCGCCAATATCATGGAATGACAATAATAACTGTAAGTATCTGTCCGAATGGCACGTTATTATTATTGGCAAGTCGCCAATAACCACCGTAATTGCCAGACTTATCAGGCGCTTTTAAATTGATCGATATTTCAGCTTCACCACCTGGCGAAACTTCAGCAGTAAGCGCTACAGGCACCCCACCCATTTTTTCGCCATACGCAAAAATCAACTTATAGCCAACTTTCCAGAGGCAAGCACCAGTATTCTTGACTTTCCAGGTTTTTACAAATTCCTGACCTGCCGTCATCTGGGTACCATCTATTACGGACGCATCACTGATGAAAGCTGAATTATCACACA
Organism: uncultured Anaerolinea sp.; assembly: GCA_964462245.1. Taxonomy (GTDB): domain Bacteria; phylum Chloroflexota; class Anaerolineae; order Anaerolineales; family Villigracilaceae; genus UBA5195. Next base: position 29,480 of record CAYWXS010000052.1, on the reverse strand, counting down.
ATGATTGCGTCGCATTACCTGAAGGCGTTGGGGTTTGTGTTTCTGTAGGGACCAGTGGTACAGGGGTGAAAGTCTGGGTGGGAGTGAGAGTCGGTTGAGCATCCGCAGTCTGGGTAATGTTTGCAAATATAGTGGCAACAGCTGCTGTTTGCAACGCTTGCACATCAATTCCAGTGGGCGTTACCGCAGCAACTGCAGATCCGCTCCCCGAGCAACCGGTAAGTAAGAACCCAATCAAAAAAACAGCGCTTCCCATAAGCCTGGTTGTCTTCATAATATATGCCTCAATGTGATCGCTATTTTTACCATTAATGTTACTCAATATCATTATATAACGCAAAACCAGCCAGCGCGTTAACGATTAATCGGGGAAAAGAGTTTTTAAAACCTCTGGACAATATTTTTCCACCATCTCGCTCGAAAGGCCATTCTCCTTGCAAATATCCGCATAAAAGTCGACCGAACGCCGGCGAATGCGGGCCTGAGTCTCAACATCCAAACCCCATAGCCCAAAGCGCTGTGTCCAACCTCTTTCCCATTCAAAATTGTCAACCAGTGACCAGTGAAAATAACCTTTTACGGGCCAGTTGTAGTTTACAGCTCGCCACATTTGCTGAATGTGCTGGGCAATATACCTCGGACGCATCTGGTCTTCGTGATCCTCCACACCATTTTCAGTCACCAACATGGGTACATTAAACTGCAACCCCCATTTCAGCGCCTCATGAAAACCTTCTGGTTCGTTGGCAATAAAACCTGTTCCGCTCAGGTCCGCATCCTTCGGATAGCCCATCCGTCCAAAAAGTGCCGGGGCACGGGTAATATCAAAAGAGACCCGGTCGCGGGAATAATAGTTGACTCCCAGGAAGTCCTGAGTATGAGCGGCTTCCGGAACTCTTATGGTTCGAAATAACTGGCGGACCTTTCCATCTTTTGCAGCCATGGGAAACATATCGTTAAATATGGAGGATTGAGTTTTGGCAACGAATTTATCAAGGGGTGAGCTGGTCGCAGGGAAAAAAGAACGGTAGTTCATGGATAGCCCCACACGTGCCTCGGGCTGGATCTCATGAATGATTTTGTAAGCCTGTGCATGTCCACGAACCAGGTTTACCATAACATGCAAACAGGCATTAATATCCTTTTTACCAGGAGGAAATTGTCCTTCACTAAAAGCAGCATAAGCATAAACATTGGGCTCATTGATTGTTACCCAATATGAAACATACTCTTTTAGCGCTTCAACTGCCTTGCGTACAAATACCCCAAACTTCCTGGGCGTATCATCATTCTCCCAACCACCCTGCTCTTCCAACCATATCGGGTTGCTGAAATGATGCAGTGTCACCATCGGTAATAGACCGCGCTGCAGCATACCGCGCAGCATGCCGCGGTAACGCTCCAACGCATTTTCATCCCACTGATCGGGTGTAGGTTGAATTCGGCTCCACTCAATCGAAAAGCGATGGGCATTTTGTCCCGTTTCGACTGCCCGATCCAGGTCTTCCTTCCACCGTCCACCCCACCAATCACAAGCCAGGCCAGACTTTTGGCCGTTCAGGATGTGCCCTTCCTGCTGTTCCCAGGCCCACCAACTATTATTGGTGTTATTGCCTTCCACCTGGTGTGCAGCCGTGGCAGTACCCCATAAAAATCCTCGCGGGAAACGAATGATCGCTTGAGCCATAATACCTCTCCAAATAAATCAATGTGCGCGTTGCGTAAAAAATCAGATAATTTTAACCCTGTTTATTTAATACTTTCAGAATAAATGCTGCCGTCCTGCTACCCGCAGATGCATCCGTATAAGTGATTTCTTTTTCTATAAAAGCCTTGCGCTCGGCAGCATCCAACTCGGGATTAAGCAGATATGCATTTAAAACCTCGCGCAACTGGCTCTCATTGGCGGCCACGCGCCCTGCCCTGGCATCTCGAAAACGTTTGTGAGTGGGCCAATTGCCAATTTTCTTCAATGATAGCGAAAATTTCCCCGGCACATTCCAACCACCGGGGGTATCCAGAACGGCAGCCACGATCGGTGTTCCGTGCACAGCCGTTTCCACCACCATGGTTGAATAGACTGTTACAAACACATCCGAATGAGCCATCATCGATGATTTCTCATCCATGTCTTCGCCTCCATAATACCCCAACGAACCACCCAGGGCAATCGGACGCACAATGTGGACATTCGGATAGATATGCTCTAGTGCTTGGATCTTCTCGCACTCCTCAGCAAATATCCTGGGTTTATCCTGAAAATGACTTGGATGCAAGCGTACCAACAATTGACTGGGTTCTGCCAGCGCATCAGTGGAAACCAGACGCGCCAGGGCTTCGACATTGGGATAATTTGGCGCAAAATGAACAAAACTGCAAGCATATGAAATCAATTTCCGGGAAGGATCCAATCCATGCAGCCGAAAATATTCTTCGCGTGCAAGCAGCCAGCTCTGACGGAAATACCCGTCATAGGATGGGATACCCCCAATATTGACCCGCTCCGCAGGCCAATCCGAACCAAATACCAGTTCATCCTTTTGCTCCTGTGACCAGCAGGTAGCCCAATCCACCGACACGCCGGGGATGGCATAACTGGACGGATTATCCCATCCCACAATCACGGTCATGCGCTCAATTCCACGCCGTGCAGCCTCGCGCAGCAGATACCGGTCAATTCTCCATCCCGGCGTGGATGCAATCACCATGTCAGGCTTATATTTTTCAAAGTAATCCTCATATAAATCCGGTGTAAAACGCAGTTGGGCTTTGACCAATGCCTGACGGGCAGCCCGGCTGGAGCGCAGCACCAGAGTCGCAAGTACGGCAGGCAGCCAACCTACGAGACGAAATTTCCAAGAATTTTCAGCCCAAACTTCCCATATGTGACTGGTCTGGGCCTCGTTATTAATGCGCCAGGACCCACCCACGCGCCGCAAAAATGCCAGCAACCACTGGCGGCGGGGATCCACCTTCTGATTATAGTCATTGGCCTGCTTCAGTCTCAATCCTTCAAATGTCAAGCCGGGTCGGGCAAACTGGGCAGCAATACGATCCTTAATGTCATCATCCGTCAGCAGGATGACTTCGATTCCCGCCTCCAGTAAATTGGGGATAACATCACTTTGCAGAAAATAAATAAGCGCCATGCCGTGATCGGCGGAGATGAATACTTTTTTTGACATCGAAACCTTTATTATTCGGAATTGCTGCTGGCTTGAACATAATTCCGGCAGCTCTTTAGCAGAATGGTCAATAGTAACCCTTATTTTAGCTTATTTCCGTATGTGTGTACGCAGACGCGCACGCACCAGGACTGTCAAATAAAGAATGAGACCAAAATTTAAAAAACTGGTACCACGTAAATCCGGAACCGAACCGATAAAGAAATCCTTTGGCCAGACCAAAGATAAGAATGCAGAAAAACGCGGAATAAAAAACTTGTCATATCCTACAATCAGAATAACACCCATCAGTACTCCACTGACATTACCTGCCCCACCCAACACCACCATTGCCAGTAGCATGGCAGTCCAGTGAAAAGATAATATATCTGGATCTACGTATGCAAAAGTACTTGCATACAACGCTCCGGCAGCACCTGCCATGGCTGAGCTGATAACCATCGCCAGCAAACGATAACGCCCGATATCTACCCCCGCAGCACTCGCAGCAGATTCATCCTCACTGGAAGCCTGCCAGGCACGTCCCGTTCGTGAAACGATCAGACGCTGACTGGCAAATACCCCTGCCAGCATAACCACAAACACCAGGTAGTAACCCATTTCATGTCCGGCAAAAGATAACCCCAGTATCTGTGGGGCGGGCAAAGCTGAGATACCACCCGCTCCACCCGTCAAAAATTTAAGATTAACCACCAGGCGCGGCACCAACAACCCCAGGGCAAGAGTGGCAAGGGTCAGGTAATCCGAATGCAAGCGGGCAGTTAATAACCCTTTTAATAAACCGAAGAAACCAGAAAGGATCATGCAAAACAAAAAGATCAATAAAAAATCTGGCGGACGGGGTAAAACAGAACCGAACAAACCCCAGGGATTAGTCAGAATCGCAGCGCCGTAGGCCCCAATACCAAATGCAGCAGCATACCCCAGGTCGAGAACCCCTGCCAGCCCTAACAAAATATTCAAACCGAGTGCCAGCAGAATAAAAATTCCGATCCCGCGCACCATTATCTGCCAACCCAACCCGGATAGAACCGAAAATAAAGGGAAAACAGCCAGGGCTGCCAGTATCCACAAAAGAACATATTTATTGCGCGCTTTCTGACCCGAATCAGAGGTCAGTGTCTCGCGCACGCGCAGCGTGGAAGTTGAAGGATCATATGCCACTCCCTCTGCAAAAACACCTTCCGGTCGTAAAAGCAACATGCCAATTAACAAACCCAATAAAAGTACCGGGGTCCACTCTGCACTCACCAAATAATCACTGAACGAAGAGAAAACTCCCATTAGTAAAGCACTGACCAATGCCCCAAGTGGATTCCCAAATCCACCCAGCATGGCCGCCATAAACGCAAACAGACCACTTTGGGCTCCATTTTGGCCAAAAGGACGCCCATAATACACTGCAAAAACAAAAGCGGCCACACCTGCCAACAAACCACCCAGTGCAAACGCACGTCTTATGCTGGCATTAAGATCAATACCAATCATCTGGGCCAGGGTAGGGTTTTCCATACAGGCCCGAATGGCATACCCACTTTTGCTGTACCTCAAAAAAGCATAGGTACCCAGAGCGAAGCCGAATGCCAGTAGGATAATAAACAAATCGTTAAACCGAAAAGTAATATTCAACGGTATGCCAAGGGCCTTCACCAGGTTGATGGCTGGCAACAGGCTTGGAATACCGTCCGTGGGCACTTCCGGTAAACCTGGCACACTGCGATGCTCACCCGGAATCCAGCTGCCCTGGTGCGTGCGCCAAATCATGGCGACTTGAAATAGAATAAAGGAAATTCCCAGGGTGGCTATTACCGGAGCCAGCCTGGAATTTCCACGAAAGGGGCGAAAAGCTGCCCATTCCAGTCCGATATTCAGCAGCAAACCAAATAACATGGCAAACACCAGACACAACACCAATACCCCTAAAATATAGATTGGCGGCCAGGATGCTTTGACATTCAATCCGATCACTATCGATGTAACCAATACAGACGTAAGTGAAAAAACATCACCATGCGCAAGGTTCAAAGTACGCACAGCGCCATAAACAACCGTTACACTGATGGCATTCAAAGCCAGGACAGCTCCATTTGACAGGCCAAAAACCAGGAGCTGGAACAGTACCTCCAGGCAACTGCCTTTCCCACACAGCCCATTATCGACCGAGGACAGAACCTCTGCCACAAACGGCCTGCCAACCCTGGAGGCTTGCCAGCTTGTTTTAAATTGAATATTGCAATTGTGTCGACCCTGCCAGTTTACCAGCAGCGTCCCGGAAGCAGAATCTACTGATGCAAAATTTGCGTATAATTGCAGGTCATCTCCCAACGGAGCAGCTATTTCTTTCGTAATAATGGCAGGACGCTGGCTTTTGGATATCAGATTATAAGAAATACTTGTACAGGGCACGCCATCCCGACCGATAAAATCATAACTCACTGCGCTCAAATGGGATTCCTGCACAGTAAAGGCAATATTAATTTTTTTTCCTTCCGGTGTGACACCTGAACCGGACCAGAAACCATCATAGGGGTGGTCTCTGGCTGCAGCAACTGAAGCTGGACTGGTGAGTTTCTGAGTTTGCGCAGGGCCACAACTAGAAAATGAAAAGACCAACCCCATCATCAAAAAAATAAAGAAGAACAATCTTCGCTTTTTCATTTTTGTTACCTGCTATACCTGTCAATGAGTTTTTAGTAAGTAAATAAGCTGGCTAATCTTGCCAAACTAATTCTACCTTGCGGATAATAATTCACTTAACTGAAAACCTGTTTGGGAAAAAACTGGATACTCGATATAAAGTTTTTTGGCAATAAGTAAACAATTGGTTACGACTATATTTGTAAAAGAACAAAATATTCTTATCTGCCTCATATCATGCAGTCATAACCAATATGCTATAATTTATTTTTTGAAAGGATAACCATGCTACAGAAATTCATGAAATTAGTCGGGGGAAACCCCAATAAACGCGAAGTCGAAAATCTGACCGAGAAAATTCTACCGGTCAATGGTTTTGAAGCTCAATATGAAAAACTGAGCGATGAAGAACTATGCGCAAAAACGGATGAATTCCGTGCGCACCTGGCTGCCGAATTAAAAGGTGTGGAAGACGGTCCAGAACGTCAGGTCCTCGAACAGGCTGTCCTGGATGAAATCCTACCCCAAGCTTTTGCAGCAGTACGTGAAGCTTCCAAACGCACACTGGGATTACGACACTACGATGTACAGCTAATCGGTGGTGCCGCCTTGCATTTCAAGAAAATAGCAGAAATGCGCACCGGTGAAGGTAAAACCCTGGTCGCCACGCTACCCCTCTATCTCAATGCATTAACCGGGCGCGGCGTTCACCTCATCACAGTCAATGATTATCTATCCCGACGTGATGCACGCTGGATGGGACCGATTTATCATGCCCTGGGCTTGAGTGTGGGAGTTCTGCAGTCAGCAGCCGCCACCGAAAATGGCAAAAAAGCCTTTCTCTACGACCCTGAACGGGATTCGCCTCAAGAAGACAAGCACAAGATGCGCCTGGTTGATCGGCATCTGGCTTACCAGGCCGATATCACCTATGGTACAAACGCAGAATTTGGTTTTGACTACCTGCGTGACAACATGGTCTACACTCCGTCCGAAAAAGTTCAACGCGGACATTACTTTGCCATCGTTGATGAAGTCGACAACGTTCTGATCGATGAAGCCCGCACCCCGCTCATCATCTCCGGCCCAGCTTCCGGTGACCTGGAATATTACAGCCAAATGGCAGGGCTGGTAAAACAGCTCATCCCCGAAGACTACGAAATCAGTGAAAAAGACAAATCCATCTCAATGACAGAGATCGGGACAGTTCACGTAGAACAGTTGCTCGGACAGCCCCTGCGCGATCCGGAACGTCCAGAAGATGTGACACCCGAACAGGCACGCCTGTTGGGACACCTGGAACAAGCCCTACGTGCCCAGTATATCTACAGGCGTAACAAAGATTATCTTGTCCAGGCTGGCAAAGTAGTTATCGTGGATGAATTTACCGGTCGTCTAATGGCCGGACGGCGCTGGAGTGATGGTCTGCACCAGGCAATTGAAGCCAAAGAAGGCGTAAAAATTGAGCCGGAAAATGTCACCTACGCCACCATCACTCTCCAAAACTACTTCCGTATGTACCAAAAACTGGCAGGCATGACCGGTACGGCACTGACAGAAGCAGAAGAGTTCCACAAGATTTACAAGTTGGATGTATTACCCATTCCGACCAACCTGGAATTCAACGCCGCCCAGGGAAATTCACCGCTGGTTGAAGTCAAGACCAAGGACGAAAACGGATACGATATCGCCTACTTCTCACCTCGCGGCGATACGGCCAAGACCCCTGTCTTCTGGCGCCGGGCAGATTATCCGGACGTGGTTTACCGCACCGTGGAAGCCAAACTGCGTGCCATTGTCACCGAAATCATTCGCGATCATGTTCTCGGACGCCCAATCCTGGTGGGTACCACTTCGGTCGAATCATCCGAACGCCTTTCCGGACGATTAAAATCTGAACCTGTGCGCCGTCTGCTGCAAGTTCAGTTGTTGCGACACGTCTGGTTTGAACGCAGCGGCAAAGAGGAAGACGGACGCCTGATCCCCGAGTTGGAACCGCTCTATAAACCATTGGATCAGTTGGAGCCGCTCTTCCTGCGTAATTTTGCAAAACCGTTCAACCTTTCGATCAATCTTGAAGAGCCCACCAATCTGAGCTTGCTGCTCACAATTCTGCGCCTGGATGCAGAACATGGTGCGCGTTTAAAGACTATTATTCAGGGTGGCGTAGCGCACGAAGTATTGAATGCCCGCAAACATACCGAAGAAAGCCAGATCATCGCCGCTGCTGGTGCCTTTGGCTCGGTCACTATCGCCACCAATATGGCCGGTCGTGGTGTCGATATCAAGTTAGGTGGCGAACTGGCAGATGAAATCATTGCCATTGTCAGCCGGGTATTAAAACGAGCCGGTTTCGATCCCTACAATATGCGCCTGGAAGAGCAACGCCAGACGATCATCAAGATGGATCCATCTGAGTTTGGAATTTACGAATCAGAGATCCACTACTTCTTAAAATATTTTGAAGACATGGAAACAGTTCGTCGCGTGGGTGGGTTGCACGTAATCGGCTCCGAACGCCATGAAGCACGCCGTATCGACAATCAGCTGCGTGGTCGTGCCGCCCGTCAGGGTGACCCAGGCTCATCACGCTTTTACCTATCACTACAAGACGACCTGATGCGTTTGTTTGGCGGCGAACAAGTGGATAACATCATGCAGCGCTTCCGCCTGGATGACGACTTCCCACTCGAAAACCGCATGGTCACCGGGTTAATCGAACAATCCCAACATCGCGTGGAAGGCTCAAACTTTGATGTCCGCAAGCACCTGCTCGAATACGATGATGTGCTCAATAAACAGCGAACCATCATCTATTCCCAGCGCGATCGCGCCATGTTCAAATCAGATTTGACTGAAGATGTCGCAGCCCTGCTAAAAGACGAAATTGCAATCCGCGTTCCCCCGGCGATGAAAGATGAGGAAGGCCCGTGGAAACTGTTGGCATGGCTCGAACAAATCCAGCCTCCTTTTTCTTACGGTGACAATAAAATCTTCCCCTCATTCACCTTTCGGCTGCTGTTGGATGAACTTGCCAACGCCCAGGGCACACCCACCGAAACACTGTTGGAGATTGTCCGCCGTGCAGTTGATACCGAAGAAGGCCATATCTTCAAAGCGATAGAAACCGCGGTCGCACGCACAGCCGAATCTTTGGAAACCCAGATCCAGGAACGCTTTGACTCACTCGATACCTTCTTCGAAGGTCTGAAAGAGAACGAAGAACCCGCTTCGCGAAAATCCACTGAACTATTGGATGAGCTAAAATCCATCCTGCACATCGAGATACGCCTTAACAACGAACAGTTAAAATTATTAACCACAAAACCAGAAGACCTGGAAGAAGTCATCCACGAACAAATTGATGTAACCTTATCCAGCATCGCCATTTCGCGCCTGTTGGGCAGCATCGAATATCGTATGGATGAACAGCTATTGGTAAAAGCAGATGATCTGGCTCGCCTGGATTGGAACGCTGCAGCCGCCAGCCTGATGGAAGCTGCCCAGAAAATGCTGGTTGTCCGCCGTGAAAAACTGACCGGCAGTAATTCCCAACCTGCACGTGACCTTGAAACCATTCTCAGCCGGATGAATGCAACTGAAATGGATGAGTCGGACATGATCATGCTGCTTTCCAGCCTGGCACGCGGACGACGAACCGCCTTCAATCCCAAAACCCACAAGCAGGAAACTCAGGAATACGCACGTTTCAATTATTTTTACCTTGCAGCGCTTCTGCTGGCCGGACGCAAACCTGAAACAGTGGAAGAAGATATCATGGAGCACCTCAATGACGCCACAGCCAAACTACTGGCAGGTTGGGGTCAAGCTGAATATGCTCAGATTTCTCAAAACGCCACAACCATCAATGATTTCAGCTTGAAGGATGAAATTCCAGGCATTGCACCCGAAACCACATTAGCCGCTCTATCAGTCGAACAGCGCGAGAATGTGATCAGTACCCTTGGCCAGCGCCGCACCGCAGAAATTCATCGCAACGTGCTCTTGGGTGTCATCACCGAACTTTGGGTGGAATACCTTACCCGCGTAGAGTCCCTGCGCGTTTCAATCGGCTTGGAAGCTTATGGGCAGCGTGATCCCCTCGTTCAATACAAGACCAAGGCCTCCGACATGTTCCAGACTCTCCTTGGCGAAGTACGCTCAGGTGTAATTGATCGCATTTTCCGTTACCTGCCACGCCTTGTCGCAGCAGAAAATAATTTAGAATCCGCCGCACCTGCTGCCGCTGCGCACACTGCCTCCGTCAACACGACCGCTGCGCCTGCCCACGCGCAGCATGCTTCACAACTGGACGATGCCACGCTGCACGGCAACAGCCGAAAAAGGCACAAGAAGAAATAGTTCACTTATTTTATATAGACAGGCTCGATCTCGTGCAGAAATCGGGACCCTCGCTTAGCGAAAATCATAGATCCGGGTGCATATTGTCAGTCAGCTTTAACAACAAACCCGATCCCAATCAAGTACTGGGATTATTCCATGAATTCAGCGAACTTCCAAAGGTGGATTTGCACAGACACCTGGAAGGCTCATTACGTTTGAATACCATAATTGAATTGGCGGGCAAATTGGACGTTGAGCGCACATTGCCTGCCAATTTATTATCTCTCAGGGGTCTGGTCCAGATTCAACGTGACGACAACCTGACTTTTGAAAATTTTCTAGCCAAATTTAATACTTTGCGTTTGTTTTACCGTTCACCTGAGGTAATTGAACGGATCACCTGCGAGGCCATTGAAGATGCAGCACGTGACAATATCCAGCACCTGGAACTGCGCTTCACACCCGTTGCACTCAGTCAGGCAGAGCGCTTCCCCCTGAATGACGTCATGGATTGGGTTTGCGAAAGCGCCATTAAAAGCGCTTTGCAAAATAATATTACTGTCAGATTAATAGCTTCAGTCAACCGGCATGAATCCATCGCGCTGGCCGAACAGGTCGTCTGGCTTTCCATCGACCGGCTGGAAAAAGGCATCGCAGCAATTGATCTGGCTGGAAACGAAGCACATTTCCCAGCCGTCCCCTTTTTAGCTCTATTCAATGAGGCTCGCCAAAGCGGGCTGAAGACCACCATCCATGCCGGTGAATGGGGTCCTGCGGGAAATGTGCGCGAGGCTATTGAAACATTTTCCGCTGACCGGATTGGGCACGGAACACGCATTCTTGAAGACCCTGCCACCATTGCCCTGGCCCGCGAACGTAATATTCCCTTTGAAGTTTGCCTTACCAGCAACTATCAAACCGGCGTAGTAAGAGAACTATCAGAGCACCCCGCCGCAAAAATGCTGGAATGCGGTTTAAATGTCACCTTTAACACAGATGATCCTTCAATTTCGCAAATCACCCTCAGCGATGAGTACCGTATCGCACAGGAAGTATTAAAAATACCACTGGAAGTTATTCAGCAGCGTATTCTGGCTGGTGCCAGGGCATCTTTCTTGCCGGACGCTGAAAAGAATAAACTGGTCGCCCGACTCACACAAACCGCTACCCCCTAGAACTCAACCCGTAATATAATTAAGTTTTGTTAGCAATAAAGCCTTTAGGTCTTTTGTGGAAGTGTTGTGAATCACGCTGCGCACACCACACGGTCACAAAAAACACAGAGGTTTTTTTGATTGATCGATTGTCAAAGGAGCTGTCATGCAAAAAGATTTTTTCAATTCACGTGCAACACTAAAAACAGGCCATGGCGAATACATTATTTTTCAATTGGATGCGTTGGAAAAAGCCGGGCTGGTAAAACTGAACAAACTACCCTTCTCAGTCCGCGTCATGCTGGAAGCCGCGCTGCGCCAGTGCAATGATAACGAGATAACCCAGGCTGATGTACGCAACATCGCCGCCTGGAAGCCGCAGGGAGAGCGGCCGGGTATCCCGTTCCTGCCAGCGCGTGTGGTCATGCAGGATTTCACCGGAGTTCCAGCAGTCGTCGACCTGGCTGCCATGCGTGCTGCAGTTGCCCGGATGGGAGGCGATCCCAATAAGATCAACCCTCTCGTCCCAGTTGACCTGGTCATCGACCACTCGCTGCAGGTGGACTTCTTCGCCACCAGCGATTCCTTCAACCGTAACGCAGAAGTTGAATTCCAACGCAATCGTGAGCGCTATGAATTCCTGAAGTGGGGCCAGAAAGCCTTCAAAAACTTCAGAGTTGTTCCACCTATGACCGGAATCATTCACCAGGTCAACCTTGAATACCTTTCCGAAGTTGTCTTTACCCGCACCGAAAACGGAGAGACCTATGCCTTCCCAGACACATTAGTAGGCACCGACTCACACACTACCATGATCAATGGCCTGGGAGTGGTGGGCTGGGGAGTGGGCGGTATCGAAGCCGAAGCTGTCATGCTTGGGCAGCCCATGGATATGCTGCTGCCGGATGTAATCGGCTTCAAATTGGTTGGTAAACTCAAGGATGGCATCACTGCCACCGACCTGGTGCTGACCGTTACCCAAATGCTGCGCAAAAAAGGCGTGGTTGACAAATTTGTGGAATTCTACGGGCCAGGTCTGGCTTCCATGTCACTGACTGACCGTGCCACAATCGCCAACATGGCACCTGAATACGGTGCAACCATGGGCTTCTTCCCGGTGGATGCCGAAACAATCCGCTATATGAAATTGACCGGCCGCCCACAAAACGTAATCGAACGTACCGAAGCCTATTGCCGTGCCCAGGGTCTCTTCCGCGATGAAAGTACTCCCGATCCGGAATTCACTGATACCCTGGAACTCGACTTGAACTCAGTTGTACCTTCCCTGGCAGGTCCCAAGCGGCCCCAGGATCGTGTTGCCCTGGCGGATATGAAATCCACATTCCGCAAAGCGCTGACCGCCCCCATCAAAGATCGCGGCTATGAACTTTCGGAGCAGGCTCTCACACGTGAGGCAACTTTTGGTTCCGATGGAACTAAAATGAAACACGGTGCATTGGTGATCGCCGCCATCACCTCCTGCACCAATACCAGTAACCCTTCGGTCTTGATCGGCGCCGGCTTGCTGGCTAAAAAAGCACTCGAAAAAGGGCTAAAAGTTAAACCCTATGTCAAAACCAGCCTCGCCCCCGGTTCGCGCGTGGTAAGTGAGTATCTCAAATCAGCCGGACTGATTGAACCCCTGGCACAACTGGGCTTTAATGTCGTAGGGTATGGTTGCACCACCTGCATCGGCAACAGTGGCCCGCTGCCTGGCGAAGTTGCCAAAGCCGTCACCAGCGCTGACCTGGTGGCATCGGCTGTCATCTCCGGTAACCGCAACTTTGAAGGACGTGTTCACCCCCTGGTAAAAGCCAACTTTCTGGCCTCTCCGCCTCTAGTGGTAGCATATGCCCTGGCAGGCACAGTTGATATCGATTTGAATAATGAGCCCATCGGTGAAGGCAGCCAGGGACCAGTCTATCTAAGCGACATCTGGCCCAGCAGCGCTGAGATCTCCGAAGCGATTACCGCGCATGTCCGCACCGAAATGTTCATTGACAAATACGCCAGCGTTTTTGAAGGCCCGGATATGTGGAAAGACATCAAGGTCTCCGAAGGAGAGTTGTTCCCATGGGATGAAAGCTCAACCTATATTCACCACCCACCCTACTTCCAGAGCCTGAGCCTGAACATCCCTGCCCTGACCAATATCATGAACGCACGTGTACTGGGCGTTTTTGGCGATTCGATCACCACTGATCATATTTCCCCCGCCGGCAACATCGCCGCAGACAGCCCTGCAGGCCTATTCCTGCAAGATCGCGGTGTACAGCCCAAAGACTTCAACCAATATGGGGCAAGGCGTGGAAATGACCTGGTGATGACACGTGGCACCTTTGCTAATATCCGCCTGAAAAACAACCTGGTTGCACCCAAAGAAGGCAACTGGACCAAATACTTCGGCAAGGGTGAACCTTCCTTCGGACAAGAAATGAGCATCTTTGATGCTGCCATGCTCTACAAAGAAGCCGGTATTCCCTCCATCGTACTGGCTGGGAAAGAATACGGCACAGGCTCCAGCCGCGACTGGGCAGCCAAGGGCCCCATGCTGCAAGGCGTCAAAGCCGTCATTGCCGAATCCTTCGAGCGGATTCATCGTTCAAATCTGGTCGGAATGGGGGTGCTGCCACTGCGCTTCGTAGAAGGACAGAATACCGAATCACTGGGCCTGACTGGCAACGAAACATTTGACATTCAAGGGCTGAGCGATGACATGGCCCCACAAAGCCTGGTTTCGGTCAAAGCCAAAAAAGAAAATGGAACTGTAGTTTCCTTCCAGGCTCGTGTTCTCCTGAACACTTCCGTCGAGGTAAATTACTTCCGCAACGGTGGTATTCTCCACACAGTTCTTCGCAACCTCGTGCGGTAACTGCTAAGACTGCGCAATTAATAGTCCCCAAATTCCTATCCGGGTTTGGGGACTATTAATATACAAACTTACGGCTGTCCATTCAAACCAATCGACCTCTTTTTCAAAGATCACCCTTATACTCACACGATTTACCTGGCAAATCGGAACAATCATCCCATCCGCCCTCATTACAGGCAACATCAATATCATTCCTGGGCGACTGGAAAGTAAAAACTGGGTAGAATATCCACACCAAAAGGAGTGAAAAATGGTTGTTGATGACAATCGCAAACGAACGGATCTTCAGCCCCGCAAAGAACTACCAGATGCGTGGGCAGACAAACTACGCTGCCCACTGTGTGCGCTACCCGCAATCCACCTCAAAGTAATCCACTTGCCGGATAGCCCCGATTATCTTATCTGTCCTGGCTGTGAATTATCGTTTGAAGTTGAGCAGCACAATGGCACCATTCGCCTGAAAAATATCCCGGAGCAGCTCTCTTTTGCAGAAATCGACCTGAAGCATAATTGGATCCAGCCAACCATCTTGCGGAAGCTGCTGGATAATCGTGTTAACCTTATGCAGGAGAAATCCAGAAGCATAGCAGCGCAAGCACTGACAGATGATGAAGTTTGGAACCGGATGCTGGGACTTTATAAGCTGGGCAACAAACCCAAAATGATCGAGTTCATGTTGGTCCAGGCTGGAGCCACCCAAGAGCAGGCAGAAACTGCCGAACAAAGGCTAAAACAACTGGCTAAACAGGATGAAAAAAACGCTTCACGAAAAATGTGGCTATTGGGTGGGCTGACAATCTTGCTGATCGCAACTCTCTTTATGGGTACCTGGTTTTTTACAAACCAGCTAATAAATACCCAGTTAAGTCAGGGCTTGGGAAAATCCGCCCACACCAGCCAGCCCAACCAGCCATTGGAAATCCTTAATAAACTCCCGGATGCAGTCAAGCCTGATTTTCTAAAAGGCCCCCCTGCCTACGTTGAAAAAATCGGTCCAAAAACTGCTGGCTGCCCCCTGCGTTCCCAGGATGCCACCAATCTATTTGGTGGAGTGAGCGGCGCCTGGCAGCGCAGCAGCCAGCCTGGATCCTGGCAAATGATCACAACCGGGCGACCTGCCACCATTCGCATCCCCAAAGGTATGTACGCCGGTTTTATAGACAACAAAACCTTCGTTTTTACTTCGGCAGATGGTCCCGCGACCATTCATAATGTCAATTTCGTAGTAATTTCCTGCCAGTAAAAATCCCAGTAATCAATAGCACACCTCGCGAAACAGGAGCAATATATGTCTGAAGAAATGGAATTTACCCCCAAACGAGCCATGAGTATCGTTGCCCATCCCGACGACCAGGAGTTTTCAGTGGCAGGTACCCTTGCAAAATGGGCTCATTCCGGCTGCGAGATCACCTCTGTCATCCTAACCAGCGGCGACGGAGGTTCAAATGATCCGGCACATGACGCCAGTTACAAACCAACCCTGGCTCGCATCCGTGAAGCAGAGCAAAATGCCGCCAATCAGCGCATTGGCATTCAACACACCATCTATCTACATCAGCCAGATGGCGAACTGGAACCAAGCATTGCGCTTCGCAAGGAACTCACAAAAATCATCCGCACCCACAAGCCGGAAGTTGTCATCACAGGTGACCCTCAGTCTGTCTTCTTTGGCAACGATTACATTAACCACCCGGACCATCGCGCAGCAGCCCAGTTAGCCACTTACGCCGTCTTTCCATCTGCGGGTTCCCGCCTGGTATTTGCAGATTTATTGGTAGAAGGCTACGAACCCCATAATGTCAAACGCTTATATTTGCATGGAACGGAAAAACCGGACACCTGGGTCGATATCAGCGCAAGCATTGAAACCAAGATCACCGCGCTCAAGGAGCATATCAGCCAGTTGGGCGATTGGGATCCAGAAAAAATGATCCGCGAATGGGCAGAAAACGAAGGAAAAGAAAAGGGAATGGTTTATGCCGAATCCTATAAGGTTATGATCCTCCAACAGGACCAAGCGGCTTTATAAAACGCTGGGGACAATCCAACATCCACTGCGACACACCTTCCCACTAAAACTGGGATTATTCGATAAAAACAAAAGGCGCCTTGCAGGACAAACCACCCGCAAGGCGCCTTTGTATTGAACAGATCAAACGCTCATTTCAGTAAAAAATAACCCAGAAAAGAAGCCACCAGAGTGACCGAAATATTATCAATATCCTTTTGAGGTAAGGACTCGACCAGGGTGGATGCCAATGCAATCAAAGTCACAGGCAATAGAAAACGAAAGAAATCTCCGGTAAAAAATCCAAAGCGGCTGTAAATACCTAAAATAAACAAAGACAGGATCCAACCACCTACAAAAACCCCCAACGAACCCGCAACAGATTTTTGAGGGCTGTGGAAAAGCTTGGGAGAGCGAAAGTACCGACCAACCAGGTCGGCAATACCATCCCCGCCGCACAACATCATCAGGGCGGTCATCCCGACCGGGGAATCCTTCCAAAAAACGAGAGTCAAAAACACAAACATGATCCCATAATACAATGGACCCCGCAGGATCTCACGTGGATCTCCACTGCGCGACATGGCCTTAACCGATCCTTCGTCTTTAATAATCCCAAAACCGGTCAGCGCAAACTGTACTGTAATGGCGAAAGGGATCAGAGCTGCCAACCAACGCGCATACCAGACGTCTGGGAAAAACAGCCAGCACAACACAAATATCGGGCCGGTACCAATATGAATGATCTTGCGGCTAAGACGGCTTTCAATCCAGCCCTGCTGCGCAAACAGATCCATCAACCGCAGCCAACCCAGGGCCGCAACAAAGGTCAAAATCATCGCAAAAAAAGGATTCATGGTTTCTCCAGAGAGATGAATGGCTTATTTTACATTACAACACAATCTGTAACAGGCCAAAATTCATCACAAAGGATAAAAGAAATCAGCCTGGCTTCCGTCGCAAACAAAGTTTTTTGTATATAATTGCCAATCCATATGATAAACACAACCTCCAGCCCCTCCCAAGAATTCTGGCTCGGTGTTCGCGATGAACTGCCCATTTTGTTAGGGGTTGTCCCCTTTGGAATGATTTACGGTATTCTTGCGCTCAGTGCAGGGTTGAGTCCGTTTGATGCCCAGGCCATGTCCTCTGTTGTTTTTGCTGGGTCAGCCCAATTCATGACAGCCAAACTAATCAGCGCTGCCACACCTGGCTTGATAGTGATCCTGACCGGCTTCGTCATTAACTTACGCCATGCGCTTTACAGTGCCTCCCTTGCACCATATACAAAACACCTGCCACTAGCATGGAAAGCCGCACTGGCCTACTTGCTCACCGATGAAGCTTTTGCAGTCAGCATCATCCACTATCAACGTGAAGGTGAGGTAACCCACAAACACTGGCACCTGCTGGGCGCGGGACTAACCCTCTGGACCTGCTGGCAAATCAGCACCGGGTTTGGCATCTTCCTGGGTGCCCAAATTCCAGCCGCCTGGGGCCTGGATTTTGCTCTCCCCTTGATCTTTATCGCCCTGGTTGTTCCAAATCTAAAAGACCGACCGGCGATCATTACAGCCGGTGTTGCCAGCCTGGCAGCCTTGCTGTTTTTTGGGCTACCCCTCAAGTTGGGATTATTGGCTTCGGCTTTTGTAGCTATCGCCGCCGGGTTATGGAGTGACGGAAAATGAATATTTGGACCATCATGATTGCACTGGGGCTATTGACCTTTGCCACGCGCCTGAGCTTTATCCTGCTGCTGGAACGGGTCAACCTCCCCAGAAACTTCCATCGCGCCTTGCGCTTTGTCCCAATTGCTGTATTAAGTGCCATCATAGCGCCCGAACTGGGCTACTCAAACAACACGCTTGCACTCTCATTAACAAATCCACGCCTGCTGGCCGGTCTGGTTGCCACACTTGTCGCCTATCGCACGAAAAATGTGATCCTGACCATCCTGGCAGGCATGGTTGTTTTGTGGATATTAAAAATTTTGTTTTAACCAACTAACCCGGTTCAACACTCCCAGCAGATCAGCGGGCTATTCATTACAGTTTTATATTTTGTAGTTTTACGGCTCAAAAGGATACTTCAGACCAATTTTAGCCCGGATGCTATCCATCAATTCCATATTTGCCAACGTTTGTGCATGCGGCATTCCCGGGCTTTCCAATAACCCGGCGCGAATGCAGCGCATGGCTTCTTCAGTCTGGTATTCAAAACCACTGGCGCGCAGCGGCTTGCTTACAGTTAGTTCTTTTCCGTCAACCATCAAGGTTGCCCGGCTGGATCCCCAATAGTTTGCGTGAATACGAATGATTCCCTTGGTCCCGTAAATATAAAAATCATTGATATTGTTACTCAAAAAATTGGTACTGAACTGGGAAATAACCCCATTTGGATATTTTAGCGCTACAGAGATCAATTCATCCACACCAGTTTCCCCAATAATTGCCTCAGCGCCAAACGATTCCGGCATTTGCCCTAACACCCATTGGGAGGTAGCTATCGGATATACACCCATATCCAGCAGCGTCCCACCGGCTAATTCAGGATTCATCCATCGCAGGTCTTTATTTTTGGGGATATTAAAACCAAACGTGGAGGATAGCAAGTGCAGGTCACCAATGACTCCTTCATCCAACCACTGTCGTATTTGTGTGTAAATAGGCAAATAGCGCGTCCAGAGTGCCTCCAGCAAAAAGACTTTTTTCTCTTTAGCTGTTTCGATTAATTTTTTTGTTTCGGCAGCATTCACGGTCAGGGGCTTTTCACACAAGACTGGCTTGCCAGCATTCAGGCATAACATCGTATTATCAAAATGGAAACGGTGTGGAGTGGCAATATAAACAGCATCCACCTCCGGATCATTTACCAGCGCTTCATACGAGTCGTATACTTTTTCGCCGCCATTTTTCTGCGCAAAAGCCCTGCCTCGTTCCAAATTATTACTGGCTACAGCATAAAGCGCTGCATCATCAACCACCCTCAGATCATCTGCAAACTGCTGGGCAATCAGCCCTGGGCCAATCAGACCCCAATTAAATCGCTTGGTTGTCACTTTTCGCTCCTGATTCTCATCTGGTTACACATAATGCTCATCAAACTTCATGTTGATTATCTACTCGGGTGACCTGCCTGTCAAGTCACCACTCCCCCATCGCCTTCCCCCAGAATCGAGAGAGCCGGGGACGCCGACCCCGGCTCTCTTTTCAAAGGAGGAGAAGAGAAATGCTTATATGTCTACTTTAACATAATTAGCGAACAACTGCTTGACGCCTACCCTACGCCTGCCCCATGTTTGCCCAACAAACCAGATCTTGTTCATCGAATCGGTCAGAAAAACACTTTAATCACTGGCTTGGGAAAGGGCGCATAGTAAATTTCGATAATTGTCAGCATCCCGAGAGCAAAGAAATAAACCCAACTCGTTAATCTCACAGACATGTCTGCCATGGATACATAGTTACAGAGGTCAAACTGGTAATATGGAATCTTCCCTGAGTTTCGATCTGAAACGTGGCTGCCTTTTATTACGGATACCTGTTCGTTAGTGGAAACCGGCAGCGCCCTGGCGATTATCCTCGCTCCTCCGGCAGCAGGCTTCCTATACAATTACAAACCCGAAACAGTCTATATAGTCAGCCTGTTCGCCCTGGCCATTACAATCATATTAAATCTTTTGTTATCATCAAACATGAAGCTATCGTAAACCCGTAATACCAGGCCTTTCAATATAAAAGAATCAAGAGAGCCGGGGACGCCGACCCCGGCTCTCTTTTTCTAAGGAGGAGAAAAGAAATGCTTACACTCTTAATTTACCATTTATCCCAACCCGGTGCTTGACGCCTACCCTACGCCGGCCCCATGCTTACCCGACAATCAGTTTTTTTGAATAAAATCCGGACTTCGGCGCACCCACTAAGATCATAAATTCCCTCTCCATGTAAAAATATTCGATGTAGATTGTCCGATTTTGCCGTAACTTTTTTTGGGCTTGAACGACTAATAAATAACCTGTAGCATCGATTCGGATATCATCTGACTAGCTAATTGTCAATGGTTGGAGTTATTACAAAATTGTCATTATAAAGGAGGTAAAAACCAGTCAGAATAAGTAGCTTCACCGCAAATTCGAGTTAAAATAAATACACACCAATTGGTGTGAAATATTTTATCGCTATTTTTTTTCTGGCAGAGAATCTGCCTATAACATAAGTAAGAGAAGTTTGAAACGAACAGGCAAAGCTGACCAAAGTCAGCGACGCAAAGCCACGGGTCTACAACCGGGAAACCGGTCAGGATTGCCAGGCCACCGAAATCATGACACCCTAATTGGATGTCGGCGGGCCTGGTGTATGTATGCACCAGGCCCTTTTTTGTTATAAAACAGCTTGGGGACCATTACCGGGCACACCTAAAACACAATTACATGTCAGTTGACAACTACAATTCGATTAAGTGTCAAGACACTCAACTCGCAACAATAAACCCTTTTTATAATCCTTAGGAGCGTAATGAAAACAAAACATTTTCTAAATTTACTCGCAAGCTGGCTGGTCATTCTCGGTCTTTTTGCTGCTGCCACGCCAACTTTTGCAAAAAGTAGTCCCGTAAAAGAAATCAAAGGACTGATTTCGGCAGTGGATTTAGCTACGCAGAGCATAACAATCACACAGAAATACGGCTCAGCGGGTGTAACCATTAAAGTGAACACTACAACATCTATCAAACGCTCCGGGCTGCGGGTCACGCTAAGTAGTTTGCAAGTTGGTGACCTGGTGGAAGCCAAATATAATTTCGGAACCAAACTCGCCAGCAAAATCGAAGCCAAGCTCAATCTGGTAGAATTAAAAGGTGTTATCAGCGCGGTTGATAGCAGCGCGGGCACACTGACAGTCAAGAATCCTAAATCCGCGGTTGAAGTGACGATAACCGTGGACGCCACCACATTGATAAAGCGGCTGGGATTACGGGTAAACCTGGATGCTCTGCAGGTGAGTGACCTCGTGGAAGCCAAATACAACCCCATAACAGGGCTTGCAAACAAAATCGAAGCCAAATTGAACACAGTAGAAATTAAAGGCAGTGTCAGTGCGGTGGATCTCGATCTCGGAACACTGACAGTAAAGAACATAGTGAACGGTCGTGAAGTTACTTTAACCGTAGACGCAAGTACATATATCAAACGCCTGGGCCTGCTTGCTACCCTGAATGATCTACAAGTCGGTGATCTGGCGGAAGTGAAACACAACCCTGTCACCTTGCAAGCTTACAAAATTGAAGCCAAGCTCTACCAGGTAGGGTTGAAAGGCAGCCTAGTCGCTTCAGATGTCGACCTGGGCACATTAACGATCAAGAACCTGATTAATGGGACAGAAGTTCTCCTAAGCCCGGTCGCCACCGCCCTCATCTATCGTCTGGGTCTGCCCGTTACACTGGCCGACCTCCAGGTGGGTGACCTTTTGGAAGTAAAGTACAACCCGGTAACCTTGCAAGTTTATAGAATTGAAGCCAAGCTCTACCAGGTAGGGTTGAAAGGCAGCTTGGTCGCTGCAGATGTCGACCTTGGCACATTAACGATCAAGAACCTAATTAATGGGACAGAAGTTCTTTTAAGCCTGGACGCCAGCGCTCGCATATACCGTCTGGGGCTGCCTGTCACACTCGCAGACCTCAAAGTGGGTGACCTGCTGGAAGGTAAGTACAATCCGGTAACCAATCTGGTCTACAGCATCTCCGCCAAACCTTATGTAGTACAGCTAAAAGGTAGTATAAGCACAGTGGATGCTGGCTTAAACACCCTGACAGTCAAAAAATATTACTCCACCACTCTGGTGAACTTGACCGTGGACGAAACCACGATCATCACCCGCCGGGGCCTGGCGATTACCCTCGCCGATATACTGGTAGGTAATATTGTGGAAGTAAAGTACAACCCTGTGACCCTGCTGGCTTACAACATCGTAGTAAGATAAGCAGATCAAAGTAGAACTGGAAAATAAAGAGGCTGCCCTGAAATCTTGGGCAGCCTCTTTGCATTATTCACTGTTACCCCATCCGGCCAAAGAAAATCTTCACAGGAGACGGCTATCCGGTTACGATCCAAAAAGAATGTTAAAAAACTTTAGCACCCATAATTGGGCAGCCGTTACTGGATTGCAACATAAATGTAAAAAATGGACTCTTCCTGGTCGGGATTAAATTCATCGGTATAGACTTCCATATCAAATTTATCCGGATGAGTATGGAGCATATTACCAGAACATAAATTCTGTTATACTATAAAAAGCGTCCGTATAATATTAAAGCCTCATATTGAAATTCTAAGAAAACCATCGGTAAAGGAACCCACTCATGTCAAAAACCCATTCCCGTTATGTCTGCCAGCAGTGCGGGCGCGTCTCTGCCTCCTATATGGGTAAATGCCCGCAGTGTGGGTCCTTCAGCAGCATGGTGGAAGAGATTATCCAGGAGGAAGCCCCTTCAAGATCTCCAAATGCAGGGCGCGGACTCTCCGGGCGCACAGCTCCCCGTAAAATCAGCGATATTGCCACCGATCCAGAACCACGCATGGTCGTTCCGATCAGTGAATTCTCGCGAGTATTGGGTGGTGGCATTGTCCCTGGTTCCATCGTCCTGGTCGGAGGCGATCCCGGCATAGGGAAATCCACACTCATGCTGCAGATGGCAATGGAAATGGCAAAAACACAGCGGGTATTGTATGTCTCTGGTGAAGAATCCGAGCGCCAGATCAAGATGCGCGCAGATCGTTTGTTGGAAGCCGGAACAAGCCTGCCTGATAACCTGTACCTGGTGACCGAAACCAACCTCAGCACCATCATGGATCACAACCGTGAAGTACGCCCTGTCCTTTTGATTATCGACTCGATCCAGACCGTTTACCTGTCCGAACTGGATTCTTCAGCCGGATCCGTTTCACAGGTCCGCGAATGCTCTTCCCAACTGCGAGAGTTGGCTAAATCCAGCGGGGTTTCAGTCTTCGTCATTGGGCATGTCACAAAAGAAGGCGTCATCGCCGGACCACGCGTACTGGAACACATTGTAGATACCGTGCTCTATCTAGAAGGCGATCGCTTTCAGGCCTATCGCCTATTACGCTCCGTTAAAAATCGTTTTGGCGCAACCGCTGAGGTGGGCGTATTTGAAATGCGGGAACGCGGACTGATTGAAGTCAAAAACCCCTCCGAAGCCTTTCTGGCAGAGCGAATGATCAACGCTCCTGGCTCAGCCATTGCAGTCACGATGGAAGGCACCCGGCCGCTTCTGGTGGAAGTTCAGGGTTTGACCGCTGCGGCCCAATTTGGAAATGCCCGCCGCACCCCTAACGGCGTAGACCACAACCGCCTACTTATGCTAGCTGCCGTCCTCACACGCAGGGTGGGTGTTAAATTGGGAGAACAGGACATCTTCGTCAACGTCGTCGGTGGTATGAAAATAGATGAACCCGCTGCCGACCTCGCTATTGCCGCCGCAATCGCATCCTCGATGAAGGATGTCTCACTACGCGCAGATGCGGTCATGATCGGTGAAATTGGCCTGGCCGGAGAGCTTCGTCTACCAGGTCAAATGCCTGCCAGACTGCGTGAAGCGCAAAAGCTGGGTTTTAAAGTCGCCATTGTACCCAAACGCCTTCGCAAAGCCGAACCATGGCCGGAAAATATTCAAATCATTGAAGTACGATCCATCTACCAGGCCCTGGAAGCTGCTTTTACCGTTGAACAAAAAGGATCTACGAAAAACAAGGAAATCGATTGATATTCGCTATTCAATAATTGACCAGGAATCAAAAAGGACGGCATTGCGCCGTCCTTTTGTATTTTATTTCTTTACTAGCTATTGGCCAGAGCCACCACAGCAGCAAATGCCTGCGGATCGCGCACTGCCAGGTCAGCCAGCATCTTGCGATTAAGGGTAATGTTAGCTTTCTTCATCGCAGATACCAAACGGCTGTAGCTAATGCCATTCAGACGGGCAGCCGCGTTAATACGAGCAATCCACAACTTACGCAGATCTCGTTTGCGAACACGACGATCGCGGGTAGCGTACCACATGCTCTTGAGCATCGCCTCGCTGGCGCGCTTGAAGAGGAAGTGGCGGGTGCCACGCTGACCCTTGGTAATCTTTAAAACTTTCTTGTGTCGCAGATGTCCTTGCGGACCACCTTTTACACGCATGTTTCAAACCTCCTGCAAACCTCCGGGCGTCGGTGGTGGAAATCACGTCGAGTGAAAACCGCCTTACCAGTTGCATACACCCGGTAGCCGCAAATTACAAAAACGGATACAAAGGTCCCGATTACTGCACGGGATTGCCTACTTAAGATTCGGCACTAACCGACGAATGCGCTTAATAATACCGCGTCCATTGACGGGTATCATTTCGAGGAACTGCGCTTTGGTACGCTTGGAAGTATGGCGGCGCAAATGGCTCTTGCCACCTTTCGTACGAACCAATAGCCCGGACGCAGTCAGGCGAAAACGCTTCGACGTCGCCTTATGGGTCTTGAGCTTGAACTTTCCAGATCTCTGCTTTTGAGGCACAGCGGCTTACTCCTTTCAGACAAATTAACCGCGGGTCGAAACAACTCCCACGGGATATCACCTTGGCAAGGTCCCGGACACGCACGGGATAGGATGGAGACGTACTTGTTATTTCTAACTGGCAACCCCGATTATTCGGGCTTGCCTTCCTTCACAGGTTTCGCCTTGGCAGGTCCAAGAACCACCAACATTGTGCGACCTTCCATCATCGGAGACTGTTCAATAATACTCACATCCGCCAATGCTTGGGCGATCTCACGCAAATCTTCCAATGCGATTTCTGGGTAATCCATTTCGCGACCACGAAACTTGATGGTCACGCGTACCTTATGACCCTGGTTCAACCAGCGCCTGGCATCGTCAACCTTAAAACCACGATGCGCTTCGTTCGTTTTTGGCCGCAGGCGGATCTCTTTTACCTCGATCTTAACCTGAGCCTTCTTGGCTTCACGATCTTTCTTTTCGCGCTCGTAAAGGAACTTCCCAAAGTCCAACACCCTGCAAACAGGGGGTGCGGCATTCGGGGAAACTTCCACAAGGTCCATTTCGGCATCACGCGCGATTTGAAGCGCCTGGCGAATAGGAACAACGCCTACGTTATCACCGGTCGGACCAATCAGGCGCACTTCCGGAACCCGGATCGCCTCGTTAACTCGGAACTCTTGCTCAGCTATATGCGTCTCCTTGAATCAATTAACACGTAACCAGCCTCAGTTGGCTGGCTTTTGAGCGAATGGATAATACCACAGACCCACATCAGCGTCAACTTTTTAATGGGTTTCCATCAAATATACGCCGATCCCCATAGTATGAACTGGACAAACTCTCCAATCCCATAATTATACCTAAATAACCAGGACAAAATCAGCTCTCGCCCGCAAATGACCAATTTCCACAATTCGCAGCATAAGCTAGAGTCGGCACAGTTTCTTCCGCCACGAAATCAAGAAATTGAGCAACCCCCAGCACATCAATCACCTTGAGTAACCTAGCTGTAGGATAATACCAGTCGATGCAATTGACAATCACCCTGAGAAAATAATACCAAAACAGCCTCAACTGTAATTAACATTTCGCTAAAATTAATTCCATTTGCCCGGCAAAGGTCATTTGTTAATTTTAGTACTATAATCTACCCTGTTAAAAAAAAAATTAAAACTATCGCAGGTTTTGCGAAGATATTATTTTAGTGCGGAGATTTATGAAATGGTTACCAATTCAAGTATAAATATAAAAAAAATTGCAATCAGTACCGGCGGCGGCGATGCTCCAGGCTTGAATGCTGTCATTCGAGCTGCGACACTTTCCGCGATCAAACGCGGCTGGGAAGTATATGGCGTTCGCGATGGCTTTCATGGGTTGTTGTTACCAGAAGAATACCCGGAAGGTGGGCTTATCCCACTCACCCGTGCCAGGGTAAGTGGAATAACCCACCTCGGTGGAACCATCCTAGGAACCAGCAACCGCAATAATCCTCTCAAATACCCGCTGATTCATCCCGACGGCACCATCGAAGAAGTTGACCGTAGTGACGAAATCGTCAGGGCTTTCCGCTTGCATCATGTCGACGCGCTCATTACAGTCGGTGGTGATGGTTCTCTTGCTATCGCCAGTGTCCTGGCTAAAAAAGGTCTGCGCCTGATTTCAGTTCCAAAAACAATCGACAATGATCTGGATAAAACCGATGTAACTTTTGGTTTCGATACTGCTGTTGGTTTCGCCACCGAAGCCCTCGATCGCCTGCACTCAACCGCAGCATCGCATGGCCGCGTAATGGTCGTGGAAGTCATGGGACGCTATGCTGGCTGGATTGCTCTACACTGCGGCGTCGCCGGTTCGGCCGATGTCATCCTTATCCCAGAAAAACCCTACGATATCTATAATGTCGTCGAAAAAATCAAGGAACGTGAAGCACGCGGTAATAAATTCACTATCGTTGTCGTCGCCGAAGGTGCCGTACCTTTGGGCGGGGGCCTTTCAGTTGTCGAACACGAAGCTGGCAAGGCTGAACGCCTGGGAGGCATCGGTGAAAAGGTGGCAACAGAAATTCACGCCATCTCCGGCAAGGAAACTCGTGTAGTGGTGCTGGGTCACCTTCTGCGCGGAGGTTCCCCCACCTCCCTGGACCGCCTGACAGCACTGCGTTTTGGTGCGGCAGCTGTACGCGGTTTGGAAAATGGAGAAAACGGAGTCATGGTCGCCCTTGATCCGCCACATATCAAGTATGTGCCGATCGAAGAGGCCATGGGCAAGATGAAAATGGTCCCGTTGGATTCCGATATCATCCTGACAGCCAATGATCTGGGGATCTCCTTCGGTTAATCAATCCAAATAAAAGTAAAAGTGCCCGGCTCATGCATGAGCCGGGCACTTTCTTTTAGCCAATTCTTACACGGCAATCATTTACTCAAATTACAATACACTGGAACGAGTGGCAATACGATCCTTCACCTGAGCCATGAATTCGGCGAACGGGATATTATTCTTCTGGCTGCCATCCCGCCCGCGCAGGGAAACAGTTCCGGAAGTACGCTCGTTTTCGCCAAGCACCAGCATATACGGTACCTTCATCAACTGCGCACCACGAATCTTGGCATTCATGCGCTCCGAGTTAAGATCTGCACTTGCGCGTACACCCTGCTCGCGCAGTTGCGCTGCAAGTTGAACCGCATACTCATTCTGACCATCCGTGATGGGGATGATACGCACCTGCTCAGGAGCCAACCAGACCGGGAACGCACCCGCATAATGCTCGATCAGGAAGCCGATCATACGCTCATGCGTACTGAGCGGAGCACGGTGAATACAAAGCGGAATTTCATCCGCGCCTTCCCGATTGACAAACTTCAAATCAAAACGTTCAGGTACAGCAAAATCAACCTGGTTGGTTGCCAGCGTAAACTCACGCCCAACTGCGCTCCAGATCTGAACATCAATCTTGGGACCATAAAAAGCTGCCTCATCAACAGCTTCCACAAATGGCACATTTCCGTTCAGCATCGCCCGTCGCACCATATCTTCAGTCTTAAGCCACAGACGCTGGTTATCAACATACTTTTTACCCAACCCAGCCGTTCCATGCAGTGACAGGCGCATCACATACTTACCA
Organism: uncultured Anaerolinea sp.; assembly: GCA_964462245.1. Taxonomy (GTDB): domain Bacteria; phylum Chloroflexota; class Anaerolineae; order Anaerolineales; family Villigracilaceae; genus UBA5195. The sequence goes on along the minus strand of CAYWXS010000052.1, from coordinate 1,610 downwards.
ATTCCAAATAGTTCAAAATATTTCTTATACAGGTCAATCACACCCATGAATTCCTGTTCAAACTGCTCTTCAGAACAGTAAATATGGGCATCATTCATCTGCATCGAGCGCACACGCATCAAGCCAAATAATTCGCCTGACTTTTCATAACGATAACAAGTCCCATATTCCGCCAATCGGACGGGCAAGTCACGATAAGAACGCGGACGAGCGCCAAAGATCTTGTGATGCATTGGGCAGTTCATGGGTTTGACATAATACTTGACGCCTTCCAAGTCCATGGGCGGATACATGCTTTCAGCATAATAGGGCAGGTGACCGGAGCGCAGGAAAAGATCTTCCTTGGTCAGGTTAGGCGTTCGCACCCGGCTGTATCCGGCCTTGTCTTCCATTTCCTTGGCCAGTTTTTCCAATTCTTCAATTAGAATACCGCCGTTCGGCATCCAAAGCGGTAAGCCGGGACCAACTTCATCATCAAAGATGAAAATATCCAGCTCTTTGCCCAGCTTGCGATGATCACGTTTTTTAGCTTCTTCAAGCATCTGCAGGTACTGCTTGAGTTCATCCGGTTTTTCCCAGGCGGTGCCGTAAATACGCGTCAGCATTTTATTCTTCTCATCGCCACGCCAATAAGCGCCAGCGATCGACATCAGCTTAAAAGCGGACGGATTAATCTGCTTGGTGTTTTCTACGTGAGGGCCACGGCATAGATCAGTAAATGTATCACTTTGGTACAGCGAAATTTCCGGCTTTTCCGAAAGCGGATTGCCATATTCATCCAGACCGCCTTTTTCCAGACCCTCAATTAATTCCAATTTGTAAGGCTGTTCTTTAAAGACTTCGCGGGCTTCATCGGCAGATACAATTCTCTTCTCAAATTTATGCTGCCCCGAAACGATCTGGCGCATACGCTTTTCGATCTTTTCCAGATCTTCCTGCGTAATCGACTGCGGCAATTCAAAATCATAGTAGAACCCGTTTTCAACGGGAGGACCAATCGTATACTTGGTTTCAGGATAAAAATCCAAAACAGCCTGCGCCATCACATGCGCTGCAGAATGGCGAATACGATATAACTGCGTATCTTCATAACGTTCTTGAGACATTTTGATCTCCTTATAGATAAAAAATTGGTCAACGTGCCGCCGAAAAACAGGCAGACCCGGGTTGGCGGCAAAGTCTCAAAACCTGACCAATGACCACCGGGCTGCCAGAGAGTGACAGTACCATCATCCGAATGAGTCATGACAGACCTCCTAGCCCCTTGCGGGGAAAATAAAAAAACTCTCGCCCATTGCTGGGGCGAGAGTTGATTATCACGCGGTTCCACCCAGATTACCGCAAAAGCGGCATCTCTTTGAGCCAATAACGAGGCCAACCGTTCGCCTTACTCTCCGTGGATTTCAGGGTTATGCTCGCGAGTGGTTTTCTGCGGTGAAACCTGGAACCGGTTCTCAGTCATTGACCAGTTCTCCCTGTCAGTTTCCGGATCGCATACTTTTCCCGGTCAAAGCAGTATTACTATTGTGTGGGCGGAATAGGACTCGAACCTACGACCTTTGCGATGTCAACGCAATGCTCTAACCAACTGAGCTACCCGCCCGGGCAGA
>CAYWXS010000051.1:11403-47391 GCA_964462245.1 uncultured Anaerolinea sp. | reverse complement strand
CTTTCTTGATGCAACGTTAGTTTGTAAAGTAACATTTTACGTGATGCAATTCGGAATTCTTCGTATTGCGGCGCCATCCTGTATAATGGGGGTATGTTTCGTTCTCGCGCAATTATTGTTCGTAATAACTACATCGCCCTGATCAAGCGTCAGCGTGAAGGGCGTGTTTATTATGTAATCCCCGGTGGTGGACGTGAACCCGGAGAAACCCCGGAGCAAACAGCCATACGGGAAAGCCTGGAAGAATTGGGGTTGAATGTTTCCATTGAACGGCTGTTAGCGAAGGTAATATATCATGGCCGTGAGCAGTACTACTTCTCTGCCAGGGTCATTGGGGGTCATTTCGGCACCGGTAACGGTCCCGAGATGATTGGGAAATATCCTCCGGAGCGTGGAACATATACGCCGGTCTGGATACTACTCAAACAGGTTGAAAATATTGATTTATTTCCCCCATCCATTGCACAGCTTATTTCATTATCTGTCAAAACAGGCTGGCCTGCCTCAACTGTAGAGATAATTTTGGACGAATGTTGATCCATTCAATCCGATTCTCAAAAAAACAGCCAGGTGGTCAATACAAAAGTGCTGTTGAAAAGAAAAAAAGTTAAGCGTATACTAAACATAACTCCAATCATTCAGGAGAAAACCATATGAGTCATCATCATTCAATTTACTGCATCCTGCCACCTCATATTTTAAAAAAGATAGCTGAGAATGGTACCGCTGAACAAGCGGATAAAGCCATGCGTACCATTATCGCCACCGAGCAACTGCGCGGCAGGCGAGCCGGATTGGCCAGCATGAGTTCATTAACCATGGCTTCCATTACAGGCCAACCTCAAAAAAACCGTACCGTTTATGATGCACAGAATGGCAATATCCTGCCTGGGGTAGTGGTGCGCAAGGAAGGTGACCCGGCCATGGAAGATGTCGCTGTTAACGAAGCCTATGATGGTTCGGGGTTTACTTATGATCTGTTTGCTGAAATTTATGGTCGTAATTCGATTGATGGCAGAGGCATGAATCTCGATTCGACTGTTCACTATCAGAAAAGCTATGACAATGCATTTTGGGATGGGCGGCAAATGGTTTATGGTGATGGCGATGAGGACATGGCTGTTGGCCAGCGTCTTTTCAATCGTTTTACCATTGCGATGGATGTCATTGGCCATGAGCTTACGCACGGGGTTACGCAAAATGAGGCTGACCTGGCCTATTGGGATCAATCTGGGGCATTGAATGAGTCAATCTCGGATGTGTTCGGGGTGCTTGTCAAACAATACGCACTTAATCACACAGCCGATCAGTCCAATTGGCTGATTGGTGAAGGCTTGCTAAGTGCCAATGTCAAAGGTCTTGGATTGCGGTCCATGAAGACTCCGGGCAGTGCTTATGATGACCCCGTCCTGGGCAAGGACCCTCAACCGGGGCATATGAAAGATTTTATCGTTACAACGCAGGATAATGGTGGTGTACATCTCAATTCCGGCATTCCCAACCATGCTTTTTATGTGATTGCCATAGACCTGGGAGGGTACGCCTGGAATAAAGCTGGGCTGATCTGGTACAAGACCCTGACTGACAAATTAACCGACCGTTCTAATTTTCAGGATGCTGCCAATTACACCTTCCAGTCTGCCGGTGAGTTGTATGGCAAGGGTAGCCTGGAACAGCAGGCTGTTCGTAATGGTTGGATGCAGGTGGGTATTAACATGGATGTCGTTCCCGCTCCCACCAATCCGACGCCTTTTCCAAAGCCTAATAATCCTGCGACTGGTGGGGGTTGTTTGAGTCAAATCATGCGTCCCCTCAGTTTTTTAGGAAATCTACAAAAAAAGAAATAATATGAAGATCTCATTTGAACGGAGCGGTGGTTTTACAGGAAACTACCTGTCGATCGATGTTGAGTTGGATCAGCTTCCAGCAACTGATTCAGAAATATTGCGTATACTCATCCAAAATGCGGATTTATTTCATTTTTCAACATCGCAAACTGGAACTTCGATGGCAGATGGTTTCATATATACACTTAGTGTTGAAGATGATGGTGAGGCTTGCACTGTCCGGGTAGGTGAACGTGCTCTCCCTGAAAATCTGCAACCATTGGTGAATGACCTATCGATCCGTGCCCGCGCACAGCGGCATACTGGTTGAAATTTCAAAATATCGGATTTCTTTCGGAAATTGGCATAACAAAACTATTATGAATTAACAATGGTACTTTCATTTATTCTGTCTTAATATGTAAAAGGAGGCTAACTATGAAGAAAACGATTTGTCAGTTACTGCTTGTAATCGCCCTGATCATTGGGTCCTTCGGAATGGCGGGCAAGGTTGAAGCCCTGTCTGGCTGTGGAACCACCTACACGGTTCAGTGGGGAGATACGTTGTCCGGTATTGCAGTCAAATGTGGTACTACCATGTACGCCATTCGTCAGGCCAACCCGGGACTGGGATACTGGGTTTATGCCGGGCAGGTTCTCTATCTGTCGGGTTCCAACTGGGGCACTGGCGGCAGCTATACCTATTACACGGTTGTACCCGGTGATACGCTCAAAAATATCGCCATTCGGTTTGGCACAACCATGGATGCCCTGGCAAGCCTGAATGGGATTTACAACTATAACTTCATCTATGTTGGACAGGTGCTAAAAATCCCATCTGGAAGTTATGTTGTGCCACCTCCCCCTGCCTCTTACGTTCCCAATGTGCCAGCACAAAATGGAACCTATGTCGTCCAGCCTGGAGACACGCTGCGCAACCTGGCTATTCGTTGGGGTGTTACTGTCTGGGACATTCTTGCGGTCAACCCCCAGATCACAAATGCCAGCCTGATCTATGTTGGCCAGGTGATTTATATACCGGGCGCAATTTATGCTTCCAGCCCTTCCAGCCCTGCCGCCACTTCCAACCCGGGTAACCCTGGCTACTACACGGTTCAGGTTGGCGACACGCTTCGGATTATTGCCAATATGTATGGCACGACTGTCTACTATTTGCAGTCACTCAATCCGGAGATCTACAATCCTAACTGGATCTATCCTGGAATGTCAATCCGTGTGCAGTGAGCCAGCCCCGGTTCTTCTCGATTGATGCTTTTTTACTACTGCTGATTTAAATAAAACGGCCTTCAATTCATGTGATTGAGGGCTGTTTTATTTGAGGTCCTGTGCAAGTGCCTGGGGGATGATGGATCTACCTTTTGAAAAAACTGTGCTCCAACGGATCGATCCAATCCTCCCGGATCTTCACTTTGAATTCGACCACGTTTCCCTGCCCATCGCTGATGAAGGGTATCAAGCTTTCGCCTAAAACCGGATCATCCCATGTGCATAAAAAAGTATCATAATGCCAGTGTTCCAAACTACCTGAAACGGTTTGGTGGACCTGAAGTTGGATCTTCAGTTTGCCATCCTTCACTTTCAGGTTTGCCCCACCCAGGATTGAACTTTCGTAATTTCCGGTGTATTTCTCAATTTCAAAACTGGTTGGTGCATTTAGGACCCGTACTGCAAGTTTTTGATTGCGACTCTTTTCCAGCTCGGCCTGGTTTTCTTTGTCCATTTCGGTATAAAGCTGGATCCAGTTCCGTTCTGGGGCACCCGTAAATGTATCAATCAACAGGTTGGGGATAAGGTTGTGAGCCGGGTTGGGTAATTTATTGGTAAAGACAGCGATACCGAGCTGCTCTTCCGGGATAAAAACCGTACCGGAAAGCATCCCATCCACGCCACCCGTGTGCCGGATGACTTTTCTGCCGTGCAGGTCGCTCAGGTTCCAGCCCAATCCATAGGCTAGAAAATGCCGGGATGGGAAAAGCCTATTATCCAGTGCAGTTAATTGGATCGGGGTATGTGGTTTATGTGTCTCAGATAGGATGGTCTCAGCTACGATTTGTTTACCATCCAGACGACCCTGATTGAGCTGCATCCTGAGCCATAAGGCGATATCTGCGACCGAGGCGCAAATGGAACCAGCGGCGCCCACATGTGCATCTTCGCGTTTGGGCAGGCTTTGCACATGGCCGTTAAATTCCTCATGGGGTATGGCGATGTTGCTGTCTTCGTGAAAAAAGCGCGAATTGGTCACGCTATCGCGGAACCCTAAAGGTTCAAAAATGCGTTTGGCAATAAAGTCATCCCAACTCAGACCGCTTACTGTGGAAATGACCAACCCGGCTGTGATGAACATCAAGTTGGAATAGCCATAGCCTACTCTGAAGCCAAATTCCGGTGGGATGGATCCTAATCGCCGCACAATCTCTTCGGTGGAATAATTGCTCAATAGCAATACATCCCCAGCCCAGGTGCCGAGCCCACTGCGATGACACAAAAGATCGCGGATGGTGATCAGGCGAGTCGCGTTCTCATCCTGCAATCTAAAAAACGGTATATATTTTGTAACCGGGTCATCCCACCCTATTTTGCCATCCTGCACCAGCAATCCGATGGCTGTGGCGGTAAAAGCCTTGGTATTTGAGCCAATCCCAAACAGGGTATGTGTATCTACTTTGTCGGGTTCTCCAATTTTCCGTATGCCGAAACCTTTTGCCATCAAAATCTGGTCATCTTTGACAATCACCAACGCCAATCCGGGGATCTTCCAGGTTTGCATGACTGCTTTGACGGTATTTTCTATTTCAAGTGAAATGTCCATTTATTTTTTCCTCGCATCAACACTGCTTCAATTTGTTGTAAATTTGCAAAAGATTAAACCTCGACCGCAGCGTCCCAGCCCGCTCGAATTATTTCAGGCAAAATTTCGCCAGACTTTCCAACCAGGATGTAATCCACTTTTGGGTTGACAGGTGTGGCATCCAGGTTGATCTGCACCACAATCGCGTTACTGTTCTTTGCGGCAATCGCCAGGGAGGCTGCCGGCTGGACCAACCCGGAGGTTCCAATTGTAAAAAACACATCACATTTACTGGAAGCTTCAGCTGCATTTACCAGCGCCTGCCCTGGGAGTGACTCTCCGAACCAGATAACATTTGGACGCAGCAAGCCGCCACACTTTGTGCAGATGGGGACATTTTCCGTATTGTCATCCCACTGCCGGGCAATTTCTGTGCAACGTGAACATTTTATCTCTTGAATATTTCCGTGCAGTTCAATTACTGCTTTGCTTCCGGCTTGCTGGTGCAATCCATCCACGTTTTGCGTAATAAGTGTGAAGTTGGGGAATAGCCTGGCCATTTGCACCAATGCATAATGCCCCGGGTTTGGTTTCACTTCTTTGATTATTTCCCGGCGCATTGCGTACCAGTCCCAGACCAGCTTTGGATCGCGTTCGAAAGCCTCGGGTGTAGCCAGGTCTTCCGGTCTGTATTGGGCCCAGAAACCGGTCTGAGCATCTCTAAAAGTGCGCAAGCCCGATTCTTGTGAAACTCCAGCACCGGTCAAGACTGTCACGTGTGTGGCAGATTTTAAAATTGTGATCAGATCTGAAGGGATGGCGATCATGGCCTGTCCTGTTAAATATTTTTTGGCAAGCTGCGACTTAATTCGCAACGCATGAATAGCAAAATCGTTGAGGGTTTCCCGAATGTAGATTGTAATGCATTGCGCGACATTGATTCCCTATTACTAGAATGGCTGCAATAGGCCAGGAAAAGTTAGTAAATTAATCGGATTATGGCCATCAAAAAGATGGGATAACAAAAGCGTCATTTGGTAAAGCATGGGTCTTGAAACCACTCCCGACCACAAGCGCACTCAGGCTAACCTCATCTGTGTAAAATTATAATAGAATTATCATTTTACGCCGTTGCATATACAACTCATTCCCTGGTAAAAAACATTTTTACGGTTGTGCCTCACAAACAGGCCTCCATGTTGGAGTGCTTTTATGGTGGCTTTGCAAGCGGCCAGCCTGGCTGAATACTATACCTTCTTCCAGTGTTAACTTAACAGAGATAATCGCTTGCACCTATTTCTATTAATGCTATTGTTAGGATTGGTTTTCAGGGTTACTCTGGAGTCGGAGCGGCGCTTACTAATTTTGGGATGACACATTGGATTGCTTCGTAGGTGAGAGAACCCGTGACAAAATCGATTTCGCGATCCGCTAACCTGATGTTTTCTGACACTGATGGCTGGGCATTTTGCCTATTTACTACATGCTAATTTGGACTATAATAATAGTAAATAAGTTTATTTATAAAATTAGTATTCTAGGGTGCATTCGGTGATGTTTATTTTACTGGGCTTTCTATTTTTTTCTTTTTTTACTCCCCACATCTCCCCCCATGAATAATAATTTTGATCAAAAGCCACTTTATTGAAAGGTCGGTAAAGATTACTTTGGCAAAGTTTATAAAGTCCGATCCGATTTCCTTATCTGTTAGCTAAGGTCATCAAGTTGGTTTTGATGGATTGGCCGGGAAAATCAACTGTTTTTATTGCTGATATGACCAATTCAGATTGAGACTGTTTACTCGCAGTAATAATGGGATATGCCCAATGTGACATTAAAAGAAAAAATCAAGATTGGCACCAATTTGACGGATAAGAAATCAAAGGCAGGATACGAATCCATGGTTTTTCCAATTTTTGGGTTCAACAGTTGTATCGATGATTAAATTTGATACGAATGATTTTTCTATTGATTCTTATATTGCTGAATAAATTATTGCTAATTATTTTTTTCTAGGGTAAACGAATTCTGGTGCTGGCTTTTATGGTCTTGTTTTATCAGTAATAGTAATAAGTACATATTGCTTAGCGAATAGCTGCCCCGGAGTTTTTTTCAATGTTAATTATTCGTTTTTTTCAAAATACAAATAAAAAAAGCAAAGGCCAGAGTTTGATTGAACTGAGCCTGGTGCTGATCGTGCTGTTAACCTTGTTGACAGGCATGGTCGAATTCGGTTATTTACTTAACCGGTATATCACTGTTATTGAGGCTGCCCGGGAAGGGGCGCGATTTGCTTCCAACGATGATCCATTCATTCGTGATTATGATGCCACAAACTGTCCTGGTGCGCCTACAACTTTTTGTGTGCGCCAGGCTTTTTTTACAAATATTGATCAGATTGTAGAAGGTAACTTTTTGGCAGACGGAGTTACGCGTGACCCGCACGCCAAAGGTGCTCTGACTCCCATCCTTCTGCGGCCAGATCAGGACGATGATGTGGTGATTTCTTTCTTTAGCATCCACGATGGCGCTGCGCTGCGCTTTCCAGCCAGTGAAGCTGGCTGGAGTTATTACAAATCCAAGGGTTATGCCGGTCGGGAATCCATGTATTCCACTGCCGACCTTGAAGCGCGCATATCCGATCCGACCACACCGGATACGGGCATGGTGGTGGTTGAGATTTATTATCATTATGATCAGATTTTAAAGTTCTGGGGGATATTGGGTGTGCCCGATCCTGTTAACCTGCATGCGACTGCCATTATGCCGCTGTCTGCTGCCGAACCCACCCCTACCCATTAATCAGCATCAGGATGATATAGATGAAACTTTATCGGAAAAGTAAATCTCTTCAAAAGCACGAAAGTGGCCAGATTGTTGTGATCATGGCGCTCATGTCTATTGGTTTGATTGCAATTATTGGGCTGGCTATCGATTTGGGATATATGTTTGTGAGTTACTCACACTTGCGCATGGCAGTTGATGCCGCCGCGCTTGCGACTACCTCCCAATTTCGTGAGGGTTATAGCACCGATAACCTCATTAAAGAAGCAGAACAGTTCCTGGCTTTAAACGAAATTACTGATCCGGTCGATGTCAGAATTGAAACTTGCGAAACAAACCCTGGGGACGGGGACTTATGTACCACCCCAGCCCGAAAATTGGTGCGTGTCCAGGTCACCGAGACAGTACCCTTGTTTTTTATGGGTGTGGTGGGCATTCACGACGTCCCGATTACGGTAAATGCCATCTCAGAAGCGGCCTCTGTTGACCTGGTACTCCTGATTGATACTTCCACATCGATGGCATTAAATTCTGGCGCGTATGTTGATCCAGAGCAATGCAACCAGCCCACTGCCGACCCGAGTGGTACGGATGATCTTGGCGAATCCAGCAATTCCAATCCACTGCACTTGACATTCCCAGGCGAATGTCATCCATTCGAAGAAATAAAAAAAGCTGCCATCCTGCTGACCCGGCGACTGTTCCTGGCCCATGATGGAAATGCCGGCTATGATAGGGTCAGTATAGTGACATTTGACCGTTACCCCATGGTTCAGTTGGAATTAACGGACGATCAATCCCAAATTGAAGATACTATCAGAAATCTTTCGGTCTACCAGCCAGAAAGATGCCCCTGGCCTTATGAAATGTTGGCCACCTCGTGGGTTCCTCAGTCTGATCTTTTTGATGGTCCCTGCCGTATGTTTTACGGCAGCGGCGCATATTTCGATATTTGGTCTGCCAAGTTGGATCAAAGTCCTCCGGATCCACGGGATTCGAATATTACGAATAGTGGTGGTGGACTTAAAGTTGCTGGAAATGTGCTGGGCGGTGCTTATCCGGCGGGTTTTCCTGGCACATTGCCGCCCAGCCGCACAACGGCTTTATGGGTGGTGGTCTGGCTGACAGATGGTTACACCAATGCCGGTTTCACCGCTGATGGCGATAATTATATAGAGACAGTTGCCAACCAGGGTCAGGCAATCTGTCCCTTGAATACATGGGGACCAATTGCGCCAAATAACTTAACGCGTTATTGTGTTGATCAGGATGCCCGACCAACGGTGGCCCAGTTGAACGCCAATCCGCCCAATGCGGCAGCACTGGCCGCCAGGCACCTCAGTACCGACCTGGAAAATTATGACACGGACGACTATGCCCGCGATATGGTCGATTTTGTGACCAACCCGGATACAGACCCGGTCAGGCCTGGTCAGGGTGCTTTGTTGTTTACGATTGGTTTGGGAAGTAAAATATTAGACCGTAATCAAAACGAAATTGACAATGGATTTCCTCCCCTCGGACAAACCCTGCTTCAATACGGGGCAGAAAAAGGGGGTGGTATTTATTATGCCGCTCCCGATGCTGATCAGCTTAACACTATTTTTCTGGCGATTGCGAATAAAATTGCCACCCGCCTCTCACGTTAACTAGACAGGGAAAATTTAACCATGTATCCTCATTTTTCATCGCCTACTGGTAGCTTCAAACGCAGGGGATCCAAATCACAGGCTGCTGTGGAATTCGCACTGACTTTTCCCATTTTTCTAATGATTGTGTTTGGGATTATTGATTTTTCGCTTTTATTTTCTTCATGGTTGATCGTACAGAATATTTCGCGTCAGGCAGTGCGCTATGCCGCAACAGGTCAATACAATCAGGCCTACTGCGAAGATGCGGATGCACTCGTTGGTGATAACGATGGCAGTGTTGACTGCACCAGCACAGACCCGGATCCGCACCAGGCCCTGATCTTTAAAAACCGGGAAATAGATTATGCCCGCTTAAGGTCCACCCATGATGAAGCCGAACGTTTCCTGTTTTTCTTGTTCACAGATCCGGCTATCCTGCCAGCCAATACGGCCGATATGGATCATTTTAATGAGCATGGATTCTTGAAAATAATTGTGTGCTCAAATCGGGATACAGACAGCAACCCGGATACAGATAATTATATTTTCTATCCTTCCACTATGGGTGGATTGGCACTGACTGATTATGCAAAATGTGAGTTGGACGGCAATGTGACTGAAGATCCAGGCGCACCTGGCAACCGGGTGCTGGTCTCGGTCGATTTTAATTATCCGTTTGTGACCCCATTTATTAATAACGTTTGGCCGTTATTTCATCTGTCCTCCTATCGTGAAGGCATCGTTGAGCAATTCCGCGTTTCGCGTACGATCAACGTGCCGGGAGGAATTGCTCTTCCTCCTGATCCGTTTACTTTAACGCCAACCCAAACCATGACGCCAACAGAAACAATGACAAGCGAGCCAAGCTTTACACCTACCATCACCCAGACGCCTACTATTACCACGACGCCAACCATTACCAGCACGCCTACCTCGACCGGGACTGCCACCTCCACGCTATTACCTACCATTACGCAAACCCCGACTATCACATTAACTTCCACAATTACACTAACCCCGACCATCACGCTGACGCCTACCAAGACTGCTACCAGTACCCGGACGCCTACCGTAACCTTGACGCCTACCGTAACTCGAACACCAACTTTAACACGTACGCCCACTTTAACATTTACACCAACTGTTACGTTTACACCTACAAAAACATCAACGGTCACCCTCACGCCAACCAAAACGTTAACGCCTACCGTTACGCCTACCTTTACGCGTACTCTGACGCCAACCATCACACAAACACCGACCATCACCTTAACCCCTACGAAAACCTCGACGAGGACGCTGACGCCGACAAAGACCGTCAGGCCCTCGAATACACCGAAGCCTTCGGCCACAATCACGTTCACTCCTACAAAGACGTTTACACCTACAATTACATTTACTCCGACTAAGACGCTGCTTCCATCTTTAACGCCTACCAAGACGCTTGTGCCCACGGTTACACTTACGCCTACCAAAACGTTCACGCCTACCGTCACGTTTACGTCAACAGCCACCAAGACTGCTACACCAACCTTTACCTCCACAGCTACCAGAGCGCCGACCGTAACGCTGACCTCACCGCCAAGCCGAACGCCTACTCCAACTGTCTCTCCGACAGTGACAATTACAAGTACGCCCAGGCCAACAACGGGTGGGTAAGGTTCGATAATATAAAAACAGGCAGCCAACTGCTGCCTGTTTTTATATTTAGCTGGGTTTTCATCCTTCACCAACCAGAAGTTTGATTGCCACCACACAAAAACAATTCTGAACATTTACCAGAATTGTCAAAGTCAGTAGTTTTTATTGCTTGTTGATATAATTCGGATAATTGGAGATTTGAGGATTTTTCATATATTACAGCCGGTGTAACATCCAGGTTAAATGGAATTCTCAAATCCCGATTGTTGCTATATAATCCAGTTAAATTGATTGTTTTACTTGCTATATTCGTGGTTGTGAATTTTTCAAATAACTATATCTAACTTGGGGTAATTTATGACCGGCATGCTAGGCAGAAAGATACTTGTCGTGGATGATGAGCCAACTACTCGGATGTTGATTCAGAAAATACTGGATAAAGCTGGGTATAGGGTATTTACTGCGCAGGACGGACAGGAGGGTCTGCGTTTATTTTTTGATATACGGCCAGATCTGGCAATTTTGGACGTCATGATGCCCAACCTGAATGGCTGGCAGATGCTGCAGAGTATTCGGCAGATGTCCGATATTCCGGTTTTGATGCTCACCAGCAAGAATTGTGATGCGGATATCGCCGAGGGTCTTGATCGTGGAGCGGATGACTACCTGACTAAACCTTTTAGTGCCGCCGTCCTGCTTTCCCGGATCAATGCAATTTTACGGCGGGTGGCCCTCACCCCGGCTGGGCAAAAATTGCCGTATTATGCCGATGATTATTTGTCGATTGACCTCTTTGAGCATCGGGTGCTGGTCAATGGCATACCAGTAAAATTAAGTGCCAAGGAATATGGTATTTTGGCTTATATGGTTGAAAATGCAGGCCGGTTGTTAACTACCAGTCAGATACTTGAGCATGTCTGGGGTTATGAATACCGTGACGAGTCTGATTATGTGCGCGTGTATATGACCCATCTGCGCCAAAAGTTGGAACCTGATCCCAAGAATTGTAAATATATTGAAACTGAGCATGGCACAGGTTACCGGTTTATCAAACAAACAGATTGATAAAGTAAATTTCCTAAAGTTAGCGGGTGGATGACTTGTCCCTATTTAAATGGCGGTTCGTGTTATCCGGGTTGCTGTCGTACTCTTCTTAGCCTGTCACAAAAAAATATTCTCATTACGAACAACCTGCGGCTTCCTGGCTGCAGGTTGTTCTTTGCATTTCCTCCGTAAATTTCGGATGGGGTAATCCAAATTGCGAGAATATTCAGGGGTGGGTATCTTGGTAAAGTCCTTATTGATGATCTGCGTCAGTTTTATGACTTGATGACGGAGTTCGGGATGTGGATTTTCTAACGAAGTTCTTATTGAATTTTTGGCATTCTGGCTTGACACACAGGCTGGGAAGTTTTACAATTCCTACTATCAAATAGTAAGTAGCTTGTAATAATATAGGCAATGGTGCCACCTTGATATTCTTCACCGTCCTGGGGGCATACCCGCAGTTTTTGGGGCGGGTTCCATCCACCATATTGCCTTCCGGGTGCCTGATGATCAATCGGAACTGGATTATCAGCAGGTGCTTCGGGCAGCGGGGTTGGGAGTGTCTGGTCAGCGTGATCGCTCGTACTTTCATTCGATTTATTTTCGAGAACCAGGCGGTATTTTGTTTGAACTTGCCACCCGAAATCCGGGTTTTGCCATCGATGAGCCTGCTGAAGCCCTGGGCGAAACCTTAAAACTCCCAGACTGGTTAGAGGGTCAGCGTTTGGAAATTGAAAGCGTGCTCAGCCCACTTAGTTTGCGACCGATCCAAAAGGTTGATTATGAATATGAAAACTGAAACATCGCATACCCATCAGGGTACCCCCGTATTAAGTCTGGGTAGTGAACTGACAAGCGCAAAAAGCGCCATGATTTTGCTGCATGGTCGTGGTGCATCTGCCGAAGATATGATCGGATTGGCTGGTGAATTTTCTGTTCCGGATAACATGATCGTTCTCGCCCCACAGGCCAATGCAAATATCTGGTATCCACAAAGATTGACCGCTCCAGTCGCGACGAATGAACCCTATCTTTCATCTGCTATTTTGCGTATAGGCGAAATTGTGGACATGCTGCAATCCAATGGGATACCCGCCGAGCGAGTGATCATCGGCGGCTTTTCTCAAGGGGCCAGCCTGTCGATTGAATATGTTCTTCGTAATCCCAGGCGTTGGGGTGGTTTGATCGCTTTCAGCGGTGGATATATCTGGCCCATGGATATTCCGAGAGAACCGCCAGTCGGCAGCCTGCAAGCGATGCCCGTATTTCTGGGCTGCTCGAATGTGGATCCATTTATTCCATTGCAGCGTGTTGAAGATACCTCAGCCATATTAGGCGCAATGGGAGCGCAGGTGAATAAGCAAATCTACCCTGGTATGGGGCATACCATTACCCCGGATGAAATTGCAGCCGCCCAAAAAATCATTAATGCTCTGATTTAAATCCAACAAAGTCCTGACCAGAAAGAGATTTGGTCGGAACTTTGTTTTTTAGGTGTTCCTGGGCTTATGGATTTGATATAATGAATGAGTTGGTTTATCTAATTTATCGCTTTATCCACATATTTCACACTTAGGAGTCGTTATGAACATTTTCCATTCTATTCTCCAAACACTTGGCTTTGAAAAACCTGCAGTTCCCGCGCCAACCGGCACCAACCTGGGTGCCAGTGCCAGTGTTACAGTCGGTGCTCCCAAACCTGCAGTTGCAGCCCCTGTTGCCGCAGCTCCTGCCGCACCAGTTGCACCGGCCGTCGTGAAAGCTGAACCGATTTCGCCCGCTCCCGTCCCTGCTCCCGCTCCGCATGCTGTGGCTTATTCATCCATGCCGAGTATTCCACCCTCCAGCATACCCGCGCCTGCTGTACCTGCACCGGTTCAACCCGTTGCGGTTCCACTGGTGGATGTCGTCAATAAGCTTGAAGGCCTTTCCAAATCAAAGCCTGAACTTGATTGGAAAGTTTCAATTGTTGATATGTTAAAACTGCTTGATATGGACAGCAGCTTTGAAGCCCGCAAAGAGCTGGCTGTTGAGCTTGACTGCCCCGAAGAATTCATGGGCGACTCTGCCAAAATGAATGTCTGGCTGCATAAGACCGTCTTGCAGAAGATCGCTGAAAATGGTGGGAATATTCCCGCCTCATTGTTGGACTAAATGTTTTTCGCATCAACCAGCTCAGCCCAGGAATTTGGGTAAAGCTGGTTGATTTGCGCAGCAAAATGATAGCGGTGTGCCTCAAAAAGGTCACACCGCTGTTTTTTGTTGAAGCTCCCTTGTGGATTTATTTCAGAAGGTTTGCCAATGCTCTGATGGAGCTTTTTTATTAAGTCAGATTGCCATCTGGACGTGTTTGATTTTTCTTAGAGGGACAAGGTTTTCAATAGGCTGGCAGCAGACCCGACTGTATAATTCCATATCACTCTTTATCCATAATATTGCCTTTGAAAGGGGCACCCAATCATGAATTCACAACTTCAATTTCCCATGCGCACCTTCGGTAATACCGGTATCCAGATCACACCTGTTGGCCTGGGGATGATGGAATTTGCCGGTGGGGGTGGGCTGATGGGCTCAATGTTCCCTGCCATTGCGCAGGAAGAAAAAAACGCCACGGTCAAAGCAGCCCTGGATGGTGGCATTAACTGGTTTGATACTGCAGAATTGTATGGAGCTGGCGTTAGCGAGGCTTCTCTTGCAACCAGTCTGAAAGCGGCGGATAAGAAGAATGGAGATGTGGTGGTCGCCACCAAGTGGTGGCCTTTATTCCGGACTTCACGCAATATCCCGATTTCCATTCAGGACCGCATCCGTTTCCTGGACGGTTATAGCATTGATCTTTATATGATTCATCAGCCTTTTAGCCTGTCCACCCATGAAAGTGAAATGCAGGCAATGGCAGACCTGGTCGAAGCAGGCAAGATCCGCTCAGTTGGCATCAGTAATTTTAGCGCAGAGCAGATGCGTCAGGCCCATGCGACCTTGAGCAAACGGGGTCTACCTCTGGCTGTTAACCAGGTTCGTTACAGTCTGCTGGATCGTTCGATCGAGAAGAATCGCATTCTGGATACAGCCAAAGAACTGGGCGTGACAATCATTGCCTATACACCCCTGGCATCTGGTTTACTGACAGGCAAATATCACAAGAATCCTGAACTATTGCAGAATAAGTCCTTTCTGTGGCGTTCCAGGTTGAAAAGCGATATAGAGAAAACCCGTAAACTGGTAACGGCCCTGGAAGAGATTGGCACAAAATATGAGGCCACAGCAGCCCAGGTAGCACTAAACTGGGTTATCAGTTTTCATGGTGACAGCGTCGTGACCATCCCAGGCGCAACCAAAGTCCGTCAGGCTGAAGAAAGCGCTGGCGCAATGCACTTCAGGTTATCCGAACAGGAACTGAGTCAACTGGATCAACTCTCGCAGGAAATTCACTAACCGGTTTTTTTATCAGCCCTGCACTTTTCTGGTGTGGGGCTGATTTTCAACTATCGATCCCAAAAGGTACAAATAGGTAAGCTGCTCAACCGGCGCTGCCGACAGGGCTAATTGGCAGGTACTCAATGTGGAAGGATAAATTCATGAACGATAAAATAATTCTCAATATCAAACCTCTGGGTTTCAACTGGGAAACCAACGACCCCTTCTTATTTTGTGTCCACCATCTGGATACGTTCCCGAAAGGAAATGAGCAGTTTGGTCCGGCTGCTTCACTGGCTGGCAGAAATATTGGCCAGGATTTCAGCCCCAAGGATGGTTGGCGCATGTATCATGGCCAAACCGTTCCCGGGTTCCCTGCGCATCCTCACCGGGGATTTGAAACCGTGACTGTTGTGCTGGATGGGTTTGTGGATCATTCTGATTCGCATGGCTCGGCTGGCAGATATGGTAACGGTGATGTGCAGTGGATGACTGCCGGCAGTGGGCTGCAGCATGCCGAAATGTTTCCTTTGCTTAGCCAGGAACAACCCAACCGCATGGAGTTATTCCAGATCTGGCTCAACTCACCTGCTGCAAAGAAGTTTGTCAGACCACATTACAAAATGCTTTGGGCTGAGGACATGGCCAGGATCAGCTCCAGTGATGCCGAGGGCAAAGTCACGCGGATCACCTTGATCGCAGGTGAGTTGGATGGGGTCACTGCCCTGTCTCCGGCTCCTGATTCATGGGCGGCGGATGCGAAAAATGAAGTTGGAATCTTTATTGTTGAGCTGGAGGCGCATGCCCGCTGGACTTTGCCAGCTGCCTCACAAAAGCTGAATCGCAGCCTGTATTTTTTCAATGGCTCCGAGCTCAGGGCGGCAGGGATGGACATCCCGCCATATCACGGATTTGAAGTGCAGTCTGAGGAGCCAATTATTTTGGAAGCCGGGCTGGAACCTGTGCGGATATTGGTGCTGCAGGGCCGTCCGATCGATGAGCCAATTGCGCAGTATGGACCATTTGTGATGAATACTGAGCAGGAAATTCGCCAGGCATTCGCTGACTACCAGCGCAATCAGTTTGGTGGCTGGCCTTGGGAACGCAGTGACCCGATTCATGCGCGTGATGCCGGTCGCTTTGCCCGTTATGAGGACGGAACTGAAGAAAAGCGCGGTCGTTAACTTCTGGGGCAGTTGGATCTAATGTGGTTAACCTAATTAGTTTATTCAAGAAGCTTGATGCTTATCAAAAGGTTTGAACCTCACAGCCAGAGCAGAGAAATATTACCGACCCTGGCTGTGAGTTTTTTTTGTGGAATCAATCCAAACCCGTCACATTTTTGTGCGCTTGATTTACATTTTAGAGCCAACATAACCCACCCTGTTCATTTGTTTGTCATCCAGAGGTGTTAATATAAATTATTGTCTGGGTTGAAGCCCACGTTGTACGCTAATTTTGAGGTTGGCAGTCCATAGTTTTTTTTTGTTTGAATGGGGTGTAGGTAGTCTGCTTTTCCAACCTTGACCATTTTAAGAATGAGGAATTTATGAAAAAAACATTTCCAGCGCTGGTTTCAGCGTTTCTTGTAACAGCTTTTCTTGCACTTATCATGATCCTGGTCGGTCAGGATGCCCTGGTCACCTCCAGTGTGGCTGCTGCCGGTGCTGCACCTGTTATGAATGCAAGTGCTGAAGCCCAGGTCAAGCAAGTGTTGGTTGAGTACCAGACCCGTGAACTGCAATACCAGTCTGAGCTAAAATCAGCCAGCGGTTTAATTTCAAATGCCAATCAACAACTCAATCAGGCTAATCAGCAAATCCAACAGTATCAATCGATTCTGTCCCAGTTACAAGATCGAGGCCTGGTCACAATCGCCCCAGATGGAACGATTACCATCCATTAGGCTGGTTTTGCACATGATTTTTACCAATCACAATTTTATGGAAGCGTATGTTTAAAAAATATTTACACATTTGGATCACGTTTACCAGCATTGCCAGTTTTTTCTTCGGGTGGGCCTTTCTGGCACAGGCTGACAGAAAGGCTGCGGCACTCGAAGCTCAAGCCACGCGTGCTCAAGTCGCATTGATTTTTCCACCCATCCCGACACTTGAAAATATTGTTGAAGCGAATCTGTCAGGTTCAGGTACGGGGCAGACCTATCGGATTAACCCAGCTACGCCCACGCCTGTGCCACAAATCCAGGCACCACGCGTGACTGTGGTTCGCAAGATCAGGACAGGTGGGTCGTAAAGCTTGCGCTAAATTTACTTAATCAATCTGGATAGTTTTTTCATGGATTGGGGTGGAAATAGCTTAAATTCCATGTGAATATGACATTTGTCATGCTTGACATTGACCTGATAAAAGACTATAGTTTAGTTAATCGATTACGTAATCGTTTGCGTAATCGATTAACTAAACTATTTTTGATTATTTTTAGGAAAGCGGCAGCATGGCAACCATCAAAGAAGTAGCAGCGCGTGCAGGTGTTTCATCTGCAACGGTCTCGCATGTGATCAATGGCACCCGCTATGTATCTGCTGCAGTTCAGGAGCAGGTTCAGCAAGCTATGGAAGCCCTGGGGTATCGTCCCAATGCTTTGGCGCAATCTTTGCGCAGCGGTAACACGCACACTTTGGGTATGATCCTGCCAGACAGTGCTAATCCATTCTTTGCTGAAATTGGTCATAGTATAGAAATTGCAGCCTTTGAAGCGGGCTATAGTGTCATCCTTTGCAATACCGAAAATGATTTTGCCAAGGAAACGCTGTACATGGACGTGCTGACAAACAAGCAGGTGGATGGGATCATTTTTGTCGCTATTGGTGAACGTGGAGATTCGGTCGAGAAATTGTTGAAGATGAATTTCCCGGTGGTGGTGATGGATCGAGACTTCCCGGAGCTTGCGATGGATGTAGTGCTGGCGGATAACCTGCAAGGTGGTTACCTGGCTACAAAATACTTGATTTCCCTGGGTCATACGCGCATCGGTTGCATTGCAGGTCAGTCGAATGTAACCCCCAGCGCTTTGCGTGTCAAAGGGTATATGCGTGCCATGGAAGAGGCAAACCTGCCCGTTTTAAGGGAACTCATTATTAACGGAGATTTCCATCCAGAATCTGGCTGGCAGGTTACACATCACATGTTGAGCATGGAAAACCGACCGACAGCAATATTTTCATGTAACGATTTGATGGCAATTGGCGTTCTGCGTGCTGCGGCAGAACTGGGCCTGTCGGTCCCGCATGATCTGTCGGTGGTTGGTTATGATGATATCAACCTGGCCTCTTATGTTATTCCGCCGCTTACAACTGTGAATCAAGATAAAAATGAAATGGGTCTGGCCGCCCTAAAACTGCTGTTGGCTCGTATTGAAAAAAAATATGTGGATCCACAGCGGACTTTGCTGCCTGTTTCCCTGGTCATTCGCGGATCAACCGCGAGTTTAGTGGATGAAAAAAGGCTTGATCCGTTGATGGAACGGTAGAGGTTTTTGCATCTGTCACATCAAAACTTCCAAAATGCTTTTGTAAAAAAGATGCTTTCTCTGGGAACCAACTTCCCACAGTTTGACAATCTGCTGGAGCAGGATCGAAATGAAGAAAATCGGAATATTAAACCACGATTTATCGGAAGTAGTGGCCAGCATGGGGCACACAGATATGTTAACTGTGTGTGACGCCGGGCTTCCAATTCCGTTGGCTGTCAGACGGATTGACCTGGCCTTGAAAAAGGGCTTGCCCAGTTTTGCGGATACCCTGGAGCAGGTTGCGTTGGAGTTGCAAGTGGAGCGGGTTATTGTGGCTGAGGAAATGCGCCAGACCAGTCCGCAGGTGGAAGGGATTATTAAAATGATTTTTCCTAAAGCCGAAGTCGAAGTGTTGTCGCATGAACATTTCAAGCAATTGACACATCAATCAAAAGCCATCGTGCGGACGGGCGAATTTACGCCTTATGCCAATGTAATTTTGGTTTCCGGAACCTGGGGTTTCGAATCTGGCAACAAATGAATGCCAGGTTTTGTTTCTGAACAACCTGATCGCTGCAGGCAAGTACGTTTATATAAATCTAAGCTTATCTGACGGAGGTGAAAGGAACGGGAGAATATATCTTTTTGAGAAATGCTTATGATGGGTTTACTGGATGAGGATTGAACTGTTATATCCTCGTCAAATCCAAAATAAAAATGTCTATCCTTTAAAATATCGTCTCAAAAGAGGAATGGAAAATTTTATGAAAAACTTGTACCGCTTGAGTATCGTTTTAATCCTGATTTCGATGGTTCTGTCTGCCTGTGCCCCGGCTGCCGTTCCGGCTACCGAAGCCCCCGCAGCCACCGCGGCCCCAGTTGTGGAAGCCACGAAAGCCCCGGAAGTCGCTGCACCAGAACCCACCAAGGCTCCTGAAGTGCCCGCCAGCACCGAGAAACCAGTTCTCTCCATGTGGATTGACACTGGTGGTGATGCGACAGTCTCTGCCTGTATCATCGAGAAGGTGATCGGTGGATTCAATGCCAAGGAAGGCAACACCTTCACCGTCGAAGGTCAGCCGCAGGCTAATGCCTGGGATGCAATCCGCACCGCCGTTGCTGGTGGTGGTGGCCCAGACATCGTCTATACTCCAGGTCCTTCGTTTGTATTCGAAATGGCCAAGGCTGGTCAGTTACTGCCTTTGGATAGCTATGCAACCTCTTTGGGTTGGGATAAGCAGTTCCTACCCTGGGCCCTTTCACTGGGTAAGGTGGATGGCAAGTTGTACAGCATCCCTCACGAAATTGAAACCTTGGTTTTGTATTACAACAAGACCCTCTTCGAAGCCAAGGGCTGGACTCCCCCCACAACCATGGATGAATACCTGGCTTTGACCGCCAAGATTAAGGCTGCCGGTATCATCCCCAACGGTGCCGGTAACTCAGATTGGAAACCCTCCGATGAGCATTATTGGACCATGTTTGTCAATCACATCGCCGGCCCACAAAAAGTTTACGATGCATTGACCGGTAAAACCCCCTGGACCGATCCCGAAATTGAAAAAGCTGTCGAAACAATGAACAAAGCCTTCACCGGCGGCGATTTCATGGGCGGCCTGGATCGCTATTACACCACCACCAGCACCGAATATTTGACCGCGCTGGGTGATGGCAAGGTAGCCATGGTTCCTTCCGGAACATGGTGGATGGGAACAATTGGCAAGTACTTTGGGGAAGCCGCTGGCAATAAAAATGATTGGGATTGGGTCTCTTTCCCAACCACCGATGGCAAGCAGCTTTTCTCATTGGGCATTGGCTCAACCTATTCCATCAATGCCGCTACCAAGTATCCTCAGCAATCGGCTGAATTCATCACCTATTACTTCTCACCAGAAGCTCAGGCTATCAGTATGACCGATTGTGGTGTGGCTCCGGCTCCCATCAATATCACTGCCGATCAGCTCAAGGGTCTGGATCCCCGCCGTTCCCGCTTAATTGAACAGTTGAATACTGCCGCTGGCGCGGGTCAATATGGTTACACAACCTGGACCTTCTGGCCCCCCAAGTCTGATGCTTATATCTACGATGAAATCGAAAAGGTATGGGCTGGTGATGTAACCTTGAAGGACTACTTGAAGGGTCTGGATAGCACCTTCCAGGAAGAATTCAAGGCTGGTACAACCCCTCCCATTCCAGAACGAAAGTAAATTTGCAGCTCTGATTTAGCGTAAAAAAGGTGGTGTGCGTTATACAACGCACACCACCTTACCACCCCTGATGGGAGTATTTTATGACGAATACCACACAAAAAATCCCGACAGAAACAGAACTGAAGCGTAAACGGTTTTTTCGGACCAAGATCATTCCCGTTCTGTTTGTTTTACCGATCATGTTGTTAAATTTTCTAGTTGTACTGGGTCCTTCCTTTGCTTCGGTATATTATTCGATGACCAGTTGGAAGGGTGTTGGTGCGGCAACATTTATTGGTCTGGCCAACTACCAGAAAATCTTCTCAGATAAACAATACCTGCATGCCTTTCAAAATAATGTGGTCTGGCTGATTTTCTTTCTGGTAATTCCAATCTCTCTGGCGCTGCTTGGTGCGAGTGTATTGGCAGGGTTAAAAAAGGGTGGGCTTTTTTTCCGTGCTGTCCTTTTTATCCCTTACATTCTACCTAGTGTAATTGTGGCATCCGTTTGGAAGAGCCTGCTGCATCTGGATACAGGCCTGGGTGGTCTGGCTGCCACACTGGGCATGCCATTTTTGAATATTGCTTATTTTGGCAGGTCGGATACA
This sequence comes from uncultured Anaerolinea sp., assembly GCA_964462245.1. Lineage (GTDB taxonomy): Bacteria > Chloroflexota > Anaerolineae > Anaerolineales > Villigracilaceae > UBA5195. The sequence goes on along the minus strand of CAYWXS010000051.1, from coordinate 25,961 downwards.
TCTCTGCTTTCAGCAGCCTTTGTTGATAACTGGCACTGGTGGGGCTTTTTGATGGTGTTGTTCCTAACTGCCATGCAATCCGTCCCGGCGGAATTATATGACGCCGCCAAGATTGACGGTGCCAACGCCTGGGAAGAATTTATTCACGTAACTTTACCGGGTATTCGTCCGACCTTGATCTTTATGCTTTTGATGACGGGTATTTGGTCCTTCCTGGCTTTTGATTATGTCTGGATTACCACCCAGGGTGGTCCGGCGGGTTCCTCGGAATTGCTCAGTATCCTGGTGTTTAAGAATGCCTTTCAACGTTTCAATGCTGGATATGCGGCAGCTATTGGCCTGACAATGAGCTTCTTTGCTGGGCTCATTATTGCGGCTTACCAGTTTTTGAAGTCCAAAGGTTGGGATATATGATGAAATTTTTAGCCTCTCGTCGTACCGGAAACAGGTTTCCCAATTATCTGGCTGTGCTGTTACTGGTCATCTTTGCTCTGGGTCCGCTCGTGATCCTGGTTTTCAACTCGCTCAAGACTCCAGCCGATGCAGGGCGTAACCTGATTGGCTTTCCAAAACAAATTATTTTTTCAAATTATTCACGTGCCTGGGATATCGGGCGTTTTAGCGTGACCGTTCCAAACACGCTGATTCTGGTCGGCGGAACAGTGATCGCCATCCTTTTACTGGGTGGCATGGCAGCTTATAGTATTGCCAAGCTCAAGTTGCCTGGTGCAGGACTGCTGACGATGTATATGTTGGTTTCATCCAGCCTGCCAGTCCAGTTTTTTCTGGTGCCGCTCTTTTTTATGTGGCGCAATCTGGGGTTGGTCAATAACCTGTTTGGTTTGATCATTATCTATATTGCCACGAATGCGCCGTTTTCGATCTTCTTATTGCGCTCCTATATGATCCAGATCCCAACTGATTTTGAAGATGCGGCCCGCGTGGATGGTGCCACTGAATGGCAGGTCTTCACACAGGTGGTTATTCCACTTAGTTGGCCGGCCTTCCTGACCGTTGGGTTGGTGGTGGGTCTGAACGTCTGGAATGAATTTTTGCTGGCGACGGTTTTCCTGACCAAGCAGCAGCTTTACACGGTTGTGACAAGTTACTATAACTTTTCCACTGCCTACGGGCGTGACTGGGGTTTGACCAGCGCCGGTGCGGTGATGATGATCATTCCGTTGGTTGTGTTATTCCTCTTATTGCAGCGCCGTTTTATTGAAGGTCTTACTTCAGGCGGCCTGAAAGGATAATGGGTGTAAAAATGAGTCTACCGAATAATTACGATTAGCGTGTTTATGCTGGGGTACTTGGGAAAATCATTGGCGTTTACTTGGGACGGCCTTTCGAGGGTTGGTCATACGAACGCATCGTTAAAGAATTGGGCGATATTAAATACTACGTCCACGACAAGCTGAATTTACCCCTGATCGTTACTGATGATGACATTACAGGCACTTTCACCTTCCTGCGGGCATTGCCCGATTACAGTAATTCTCCTGCCATAACTCCAAAACAAATTGGTCAGAGCTGGCTTAACTACATCATCGAGAATCGGACCATCCTGTGGTGGGGTGGTTTGGGTAATTCCACCGAACATACGGCATTTTTGCGGCTCAAGGCTGGTATTTCGGCCCCTGAAAGTGGTTCGATGGCGCTCAACAGCAAGGTCGTGGCCGAGCAGATTGGCTCACAGATTTTTATCGATGGTTGGGCCATGGTTTGCCCGGGTGATCCGATCCAGGCGGTGGAATTGGCGCGCCGCGCCAGTGTCGTCAGCCACGATGGTGAAGCTGTGTATGGCGCCCAGGTGTTGGCTGCCATGGAAGCCCAGGCGTTTGTTGAGAGCGATATCAACAAGCTGATCGATGTAGGCGTCTCGTTTATTCCAAAAGACAGTGTCATCTATCGCATGATCGCCGACATTCGCGCGTGGCATGCATCCATCCCGGATTGGCGGGATGCGCGCGTGAAGCTTGAAGAAAACTACGGTTACGATAAATATGGTGGTAATTGTCACATGGTACCAAACCACGGGCTGATCATTCTCTCCATGTTGTATGGGGACGATGACTTTCAGAAGACGATGATGATTGTCAATACCTGTGGTTGGGATACAGACTGTAATTCGGGCAACATAGGCTGCCTGCTGGGTATCAAGAATGGGTTAGCCGGGCTGGAGACGGGTCCGGATTTCCGTGGACCGGTGGCCGATCGGATCTTCCTGCCGACTGCAGAAGGCGGCAGCGCCATCAACGATGCGCTGACGCAGTCTTACTTCATTATTAATATCGGACGGACACTGCAAGGTTTGGCTCCTGTCACTCCCAAGCAGGCTGCCCGCTTCCACTTTAGCTTACCCGGTTCGGTCCAGGGGTTTCAGGAAGAGAACAGCGTGGCTTGCAAAGGCACGTTGACCATTGAAAATGTGGAACTTGCCGGTGAGCGCGTACTGGCTTTGCGTTACCGCAACATTGCTGATGGACGTGATGCCCGCGCTGCCAGCGCTACTTTTATCCCACTGGAGCATGCACATACCGTCCTGCATTATGAACTGCTGGCTTCGCCTACGATTTACCCAGGCCAAACAGTACGTGCGCGCGTGATTGCGGATGCTGGCAATGCCCAACCCGCAAAAGTGGGTTTATACATTCAGCATTACGCGGCGGGCGATCAGTTTAACCTGCTGCGCGGCACGACCACCATTTTGCAGCCGGGTGCCAGCCAGGAATTGACCTGGATCATCCCCGATCTGGACGGCCAGCCGGTGGCGGAAATTGGTGTCGAAATCTCCAGCTTTGAACGGGCCAATGGCAGCCTTTACCTGGATTATCTGACCTGGGATGGCGAACCGAATGTTAACCTTGGCCGTCCGGCTGCAGGTGGTACCTTGTGGCGCAAGGCCTGGGTCAATGCCATTGATTCATTCGACATGCGTTGGCCGGAGCCTTATCGCCTGGCACAAAATCGGGGGACTGGCTTGATCTCGCAGGGTACCCAGGATTGGCGTAATTACACGGTCGAATCTGCCATCATTCCGCACCTGGTGACCTCAACTGGTATTGCAGCCCGCGTTCAGGGTCTGGAACGTTATTATGCCCTGCTGCTGTGTGCCGATCGCAAGGTTCGCCTGGTGAAAAAGTTGGATGGCAGCCAGATACTAGCCGAGCAGGATTTCAACTTTGAATGGGATCAATCGATCACCTTCAAACTGACGGTCCAGGGGACCCATTTGCAAGGCTGGATCAACGGACAACTGATGTTTGATCTTGAGGACCAGCAGACACCATTGTTGCACGGGGCAGTGGCGCTGATCGTTGAAGAAGGTCGAATTAACTGTGATCTGGTAACGGTAAAGCCAAATTAGGTTTTGATAAAGAAGGATTATTATGACTGACTATTGGATGAAACCCGCGTTTTTGCTGATGATTGAAATGATGCAGCGCGAAGAAGAAGGCTGTGATGTTTCTGAATTTCGTGCCGCCGTGGCCGAAGTGAATGAGTCGACCAGTACTAGTGATGTTTTTGCGCTTTATGATCGCATCAGTGCCCTCAAACCGCTCAAAAGCTTCGCTTATGATGAACCGTCTGACCTGGCTGGAATCCAAAAAGCCTGCCCGCCGCAGGTTAAATTTCCCATGCTGCGCCTGACCGATGAGCAAATTCAGGAACGCTTATTGGGCGCCTGGTTGGGACGAAGTGTGGGCTGCATATTGGGTGTACCCGTTGAAGGCTTGTCGCGCGAGCACCTAGAAATTTACTTGAAGGCCGCCGGTGCTTATCCGTTGCAGGATTTTGTGCCACTGATTACGCCCCCGGCAGGTATCGAACTGATGCCTGGCAGGTTTGATTCTGTGCGCGGAAATATCAATTATATGCCGCGCGATGATGATACCGACTATACCATTTTGGGTCTGCACTTGCTGGAAAAATTTGGCCCGGGCTTTACGGCCCAAAATGTGGCCGATACCTGGCTGGACGTTCTGCCTTATAACCTGGTCTTTACAGCTGAGCGCATCGCCTATCGCAATTTGACCGACGATATCTTACCGCCCGAATCCGCCAGTACGCACAACCCATTCCGCGAATGGATTGGGGCCCAAATTCGGGCGGATGGGTTTGCCTATGCCGCCGCAGGGCAGCCCCATCTGGCTGCTGAAATGGCTTTCCGGGATGCCTCCGTCAGCCATGTCAAGAACGGCATTTACGGTGAGATGTTTATGGCAGCCATGATCTCAGCCGCCTTCCTGACGGATGACCTGGATGAAATGATCGAAATGGCGTTGACCCAGGTTCCGGCTCACAGCCGCTTTGCCGAAATGGTTAAACAGGTGGATGCCTGGACCCGGGAATTTGCGACATGGGAAGAGACTTTTGATAAAGTGGCCGCAACCTATGGCAAGTATTTTTGGGTTCATACCCTCAATAACGCTGCCGTGGTTTTGCTGGCACTGATCTATGGTCAGGGTGATCTTGCGCAAAGCATTTCGATCGCAGTCATGTGTGGTTGGGATACGGACTGCAACGGCGCGACGGTCGGCTCAATTATCGGTGCGTGGAAGGGTGCCAGTGGTCTGCCCCAAAGCTGGACTGGACAGTTGAACAACCTGATGCACAGTGCTGTAATCGGATTTGACAACACCAAAATTTCCGATCTGGCCCAGCGTTCCTGGAAGACTTACCAGGCCGTTCGCTCTTTTCAAAAATAACGAAGGTTCCTGATGAACGAGATTGCGATTATTGGCAGCCTGAACATGGATTTATTGGTGAAAACCGACCATATGCCTGTGGGAGGGGAAACTTTGCATGGGGATGAGTTTCATATGATCCCGGGTGGCAAAGGTGGCAATCAGGCCGTCGCAGTTGCGCGTATGGGAGGACAGGCAGTCATTTTTGGACGGGTTGGCAAGGATCGCTTTGGCGACGCCTTGAGCCAATCCCTGGCCGCAGATCAGGTTGATATTTCCCATATCCTGGTGGATGCGCAGGCACCCACTGGCGTTGCACTGATCGTTGTTGAAGGAAATGGTGAAAATCGGATTATCGTGGTGGGCGGCGCGAATCGTAAAGTTTCCCCCGCGGATATTCTGGCACAGGAAGATGTTTTACGTCAGGCCAGTATGTTGATTCTGCAGTTTGAAATTCCGCTGGAAGTGGTTGAAAGTGTCCTTCTACTGGGGCAGCGTTATGCCATCCCGCTGATGGTTAATGCCGCTCCAGCCTATGCGCTGGCAACGGACCTGATAGCGCTGATTGATTACCTGGTGGTCAATGAGCATGAGGCTGCAACCATGAGCGGGCTGAAAGTGGTGGACGTGGAATCTGCGCGGCAGGCTGCGCGTAAATTGCGCGAATATGGGGCCAGGGTGGTCATCATTACGCTTGGTGCGCTGGGTGCGTTGGCCGTTGGACCGGAAGGCGAAGATTACGTGCCGGGATTTTCGGTGCCGGCGCTGGATACGACCGCTGCCGGCGATGCCTTTATTGGCGGTCTGGCAGTGGCGCTCAACGGCGCGCAAAGCAGCCTGGCACAGAAAGTCCGCTTTGCGAATGCGACCGGCGCCATCACCGCCACCCGACTGGGTGCGCAATCTTCTCTGCCCACGCGGGCCGAGGTGCTGGCGTTTTTGGAGCGTGAAGCCAGGGCGGAGATTGGGTAAGCGACTGGTTATTGCAGTGATGATAAATAAAAAGCCAACTGCCATAAGATAGTTGGTTTTTTTTGTGGGGCGAGGAAATTGAACATGGAAAGATTGTTGGAAAAATATGGCAGGATTGTGCAGGTGGCTGGTTTTGACAAAATTATCATACTATTCCAATATTAATTTGCGATAATATAAATAAGATATCCTGCATAGAAAGGATACTTAATCGCAAGTCGCAAAAAAAAAGAGGTTATATGGGTATAGAAGCGATCAGCAGTATAAAAGCGGTAGACCTGAGCAGCCTGGCCCAGACTCAGGCTACAACTGCCAGTACAACAGCCGCCAAGTCCAGCCAGACCAGTACCCAAAAAACGCAGGGTACACCTCCCGCGCCCGCCGGAGGGACCGGTAAAGCTGCTGCTTCCAGCACCAGCAGCACCAGCACTGCCAAAATCTATGAAGCAGCCGATACCAACAAGGATGGGGTTGTCTCGTTCCAAGAAGAACTGCTTTATTCCATCTCTCATCCAACGGATGAGACCGAGAAGATGGCGGAAACTTCATCCAGCCAGTTGCAAAGCGGGTTGAAGTCTTACAAGGAACAGAATCAAGAAACAAGTACTTCTTCAACAACCCTGCCCCTGACAGAAATCTAAAAACGGGCAGACCACCCCGCAGCAAATCTGTCATGTAACTAATCTGCCCTGCGAGTGGTCTGCTCCGCAGTTGATTTGCCCTGCAAGTGGTGTTTTGGCGACAGTTCCTGTCGCCAAAACACCACAAAAAATCCCCCTTCAAACAAAGAATGATTACATTGGACCTGCAGCGGGCATGTGTGCAGGTCCTATGCGTTATCTGGCTAGCAGCGGCACGCCTCTGGTTCCTCGGAAAAACTGTTTCGATTTGACTGCTCAACTAAAAACAACTGGTCTGAAAGATGCTATACTATTCGAGTAGATTTCAAAAACCGGGAAAAAAAACAGTATGTCAAACTCGCCGCAGACCAACTTTGCCTTTCTCGAAAAATACGATCCGACCCTGATGCGCCTTGGCCTGCAGAGCGAATGCTATTTTCCGGATGACCCCAACACCAGCTTGTTGAAAATGCGCCAGTATGCAGAAATTCTGGTGCAGTTGGTGGACATCTTTAAACTGCGCTTCCGTATCCGTCAGCAACGTGGTGGCGTGAAAAGTGAAGCCTCCCAGCCCACGCTGGCGATTTGATGACCGTTTCAAAAGCCGCTCCCGGCCTATCAACCGGACGGCTCAACTAACCTTTGGGCAGCCAGATCATGATCAGAGCCAGGATGCCCAGCAGCAGGGTGGCTGAGCTGTAGTTGACGGCAAAGATGCGCTTGACGATTTTTTCAAAGGTGGATTTCTTTTTGTCCCGACCGTAATGAACCCATTCTTCAGGGAACAGTGCGGCACCACTCTTGTCAAAGTACCCTTTTTCAAAGCAGTGCATGATCTTGTTGATACGCGTCAGTACCTGTGCGTTTTGACCGCGAAATCGGTTGTTTCGGAAATGCCACCGGACCGAGTAGGTCGTGATCAGAATCACAGCCGCCGTGGCAATCAGGTTGCCAACGACGCCATAAGCCTGCCAGATCATCGGCCCGCTCTGTTTGGTAATCAGCAGTGCGCCAATCAAGGCCGATAAAATACTGCTGGACCAACTGAAAATGCGGTGCTCGCGTTCGCGCCGGTACTGCATTTCAGCCCGCTGGTCCTGGAAAATAAATTTTAGAAGATCGAGTTTATCCACCTGTTCGGGCTGATCGTTGTCCATGCTGCCTCCTGGATTTTTTTTCAATCATATCACTGCCCGCTTGTGCTGATAGAATAAAGGCTGCTCTGTGTAAGAGATGCCAGGCACTGCCCAGCCATTATTTCCGATGCGCCTATCACAGTTAAATCCCCCGGAGAAAAACCCTTGTCTATTCTTGAAAAACTATCCTCACAGGTCGCGGATCGCAGCCAGCAGTCCAACCAGCAGGTTGTAAGCACATGTCTTGAAAATCCGGCCCTGCTGGAAGAGATCGCTGCCGGGCTGAGTGCCAGTCAGGCAGGGCTGGTGGGGGACTGCGCCGAAGTGCTGTGCCAGGTCGCCAGTCAACAGCCGGTGTTGGTGCGGCCCTATAGTTCTGCGCTCTGGCCACTGCTGCTGCATAAAACGACACGCGTGCGCTGGGAAGCCGCGCATGCCTTGGCACTGCTGACGGCCTGTGCCCCCGCAGCGATAAAGAGTCTGCTGCCCGGCCTGGGCGAGGTCTTCCGCACGGACGTCAGCATCATTGTGCGCGACTACATCGCTGATTGCATCGCCAATTACGCCGGAACCAGTCCGGACGCCGCGCAGGAAGCTTACCCGCTGCTGAAAGAATTCCTGGACGCCTATGGCGGCAAGCATGCCGGGCATGCGCTGCACGGGCTGGCCAACGTGGCGGGCATGCTGCCCGAACTCCGCCCGGAACTGGGCCGGATTGCCAAAGAGAACGTGCGCGTGCATAAAGCCGTGGTCCGCAAGGCTGCGCTCGAACTGCAAAAAGCCACCCGCCCGGTTGGGTAGGGCTGGGCTTCAATCAGGTGGAGTGCTGGAGCGCGAATGCAGGTCAATCAGGGTGAAGTTTACTGGGTTATGCTGCCCGAAGCGGATGGTCTGGGGGCTGCTATTGCCCATCCGCAGGTGATCATCCAGGCGGATGTCATCAATCACAGCCGTATCCAGAGCGTGGTGGTGGTCGCATTAACCACCAATCCAAAACGTGTAAACGAACCGGGGAATGTGCTGCTCGAAGTCGGGGAAGCCAACCTGCCAAAAGCAAGCATCGTGGTCGTCTCGCAGGTCACCAATGTGGCAAAGGCCGATCTGGGGGCTTATATCGGTCAGCTCTCAGCCCAGCGGGTGGAGCAGATTCTGGCGGGTATGCGTTTCCTGCAGCAGATCAGTGCCGGGCGAGAAACTGACGAGTGAATTGGAGAGGGATACAAGCACCAAGCGATAAGTAGTCTGCAGCTATTATTTTACGAACAGGCTCAGCAGAAAAACAATGACGGGTGCGAGGACCAGCGCGGGTAGAAAGTTTCCGACCCGGATTTTTTTTATTTCCAACAGGCTGCTGATGCCAATGCCCATCAGTAACACGCCACCCGTGGCGGTCATCTCATTCATCATGTTTGTGCTCATGATCGAATTTAACTGGGCTGCCAGCAGGCTGATCAGTCCTTGATAGGCCAGAACCGGCAGGGCGGAGAATGCCACTCCCAACCCCAGCGTTGAGGCAAAAGCAATCGAAGTAATTCCATCCAGGACGGATTTGATGGATAAGGTCAGGTAATCGCCCTTCAGACCGTCGCTGATTGAGCCCAGCACACCCATTGGACCGGTGCAAAATAATACAGAAGCGGTCAAGAAACCGCGCACAAAATGGCTCGAATTGCCATCCGAACTGCCCGAAAAGCGTTTTTCCAGCCAGGTTCCCAGAACCTGCAGTCCATCCTCCAGACCTGCCCATTCGCCCAGAATTGCGCCGAGAATGAGCGCGCCCAGCACGACCAGGGCATTCTCTGTTTTCAAGAACATTTGCAGGCCGACGGCTGTTGTAAACAAGCCCATACCCGCGATGACCGTCTTTTTAAGATTTTCTGACAAGCGTGAGCCAAACAGTATTCCCAAAGCGCTGCCAGCGATAATTGCTCCAACATTAATGAGGGTTCCGAGCATTTGTGTTTTCCACCTTTTGAGAATATCCAGGATTTCTGGTTTTTGTGGGGAGATTTGCGCGCCATTATACCCGACTCCAACTTTATAAAAAGGAATATTTCAGTAATTGGTAAAAATGGTTGTGAATCGGCCAGAACACGGAAATATTCCTTGCAGCTACCGAATCAGAGGCAATATTTTTTATTTAAAAAGGTCAGGACTGTTGGGTCCTGACCTTTTCCATCAGAGTTGAATATCGTTAGGCTGGAGCAGCTCCAGTTTTAAGGGATGCATAAACTCAAATTTGGATAAATAATACTTGGGTTTACGGAAGGATTAACCCGTGCCAATTGAGTGATGGTCAACCCAAAGCTGGTGGCAATGTCAAAAAAAGTATCACCCGAACTGACAACATAGGTTTGCCTGCAACCGTTCGGAGGGGCTAAAAAGGTATTGTTTTGGGCCTGGGTTGGAATAGCCGTGGGTTGGATGGCTGGAGAGGCCTTCAGGTTAGCGGATAGACCCGCGTTACACAATGAGTTGGCAGGCAACTGCATATTATCTTGTAAGTTACAGAAGGTAACCACACCGCAGGTACCACTGGCTTGTAAGGTAACGTCAAAGCTGGAAGACCCGATTGCATGCCACCCAGTCTGCGGCGTTTCTGAGACAACATAGTCGCCCGCCGGTACCTTGAAGCGTACCCAGCCATCACCAAAGGTGTTACTCGGTTGCAAGGATGTCCCACCCCATTTGGGGGTCAGATTGACGCTCCAGATCGGTAAGCCAACCCCATCAAAGGAATCTTTTTTCCACACATCGACACAGGCATACTTGAAACGGTTCTTGAAGCGTACGTGAGCGCATTCGGCGTTATTGGAGTTTAAGCTTACATTTAGTTTTCCAGGTGTTACAGCTTCCCAGTCAGTCTTTAACGTTTCCGAAACTTCCCAATTTCCGGTTGGCAGGCCATCAATTTTGAAATAGCCATTTATATCAGTTAATACAGCAGCCGAACTTTCCTTGGTGTCTGTGTTGACCGCCTGAATTGTCCAATCTGCAAGCGGCTGTTCCAGATCATTAATTTTGTAACCATCGATACATGAAATTGGCTGGTTGACAACTTCCTCGGCCTTTTTCTGGTCACAGGATTGGTCATCTGCGACCGTGATCTCGCCAGGGATTTTAATGTTTTTCCAACCAGAGCGTTGTTCTTCGGTGAGAATCCATTTACTGCCCACTAACAGGTTTTCAAAGCAGGCTTTCCCATCCGCTTGGGTAACCCCACTCCGCTGCTCACTGTTCGCCCCACTCAAATTAATAGTCCAACCGGCAAGGGGTTTTCCCTTATCATCCAATTTTTGAACCACTATTTTTCCTTTGCGGGCATTGATAAATTTCAATGCTTCCATATTAGCACATTTTTGAGCGCTCACCGTGATGGGATTGGTTGGCGATTCAACCATTACCCACCCGTCCTGGATTACTTCCGATGCACTCCATTTGCTGCCTAGCGGCAGTTTTTCAAAACAAACTTTTCCGTCGGCTTGCGTGGTACCAGATAGCTTCTCACCATTTTCGCCATCTAAATTGATGGTCCAGCCTTGCAGGCCTTTGCCTGTCAAATCAAGTTTTTGCACGAGGATATCGCCATACTTAAGGCCGTTTTTAAAGACCTGGGTCATGTTTTTATATTTTAGTGTCGCGCAGTCCCAACGGGTTGCCAGGTTCAATGGGTTGGTTGGTGCGCTGATCTGATCCCAGCTATCTTGCGCAACTTCGGCTGTGGTCCAGTTTCCAAGCTCCAGGTTGGGGAAGCAAGCGGTGCCATCCGATCCAGTTACCTTATCGTCCGGAGACGGCTGGGTGCCATCGGAATTGTGCAGTTTCATCGTCCAGCCTGGGGCTGGATTTTCGCCTTTATCCGTAAGAGCCAGTTTTTGAATCAGGACACTCCCCTTAACCTGTTCTTCTACAATCGAAATGGGTTGGCAGAAGGCAGGGTCCTGATTCTTTTGAGGATAAGGTGCTGGTTCAACCTGTAGAGTAAAGACATTCCGGTTATCGCCTTCAAACGATTCGGCCAACTGGACAGGCAGTTCCCACCAATTTTGTTTTGTCTGCAATGATAGGAAAATTTCCTGGGTGGGTTGGCGCTGATAGCGCTTGAGAGGTTCATTGATGCTGGGTTCATAAAAAGGTTCATAAAGAAAAGAACTTACCAGGTTATTATTTTCTTCTTTGTATATTATGGATCGAACCGGAGCCCAACCTTCGTTCAACCCTTCCGCGATTGTCCAGTTGCCTTTAAGTACATTGGGGAACTCTGCCCGCCCGTTCATATCGGTTTTTTTAGATATTTTGCTGTTCCCGTTGGTAATTGTGATTGTGCGCTCAGGTAATCCAACAATTTGATTAGTCTTATCGTAGTTGAGCGCGCTGACGATGAAACAACCGGGTAGTTCAAATTTGGCACGCACGTCTGCACAATCAGAACTGGAGCCGTTAAGAATCACATCAAAGATGGGGGCTGTGATGGCTACCCAACCTTCACGCACTTCAATGTTGACCGTATATGTACCAGCGCCTAAATTTAAAAATTGAAAATGCCCCGTAGAGTCGACTTTCAAGGTTATTGGTCCGCCGCCCGCTTTCGGCGTCACGCTGATATTTAAATCAGCGGGGATCAGATTGTGATAAATGTCAATTACAGAACCTGCTATACAGGTGCCACCCTGTCCGATCACGGGTGGTTCGTACGGCTCGACATTGAGATCCGACCCTGCTGGCGCAGTTGCGGTTGGTGTAGCATCCGCGAGCTGGCCGGCAATGTTCAGGCTGATTCCGGCTGCAGGTAAAACAGCTAATTGAGAAGATGCGGCTTTAACGTTTTTGCTTGTAACCGAAAATACAAACAGAGTTACGGCAATAACAACAGCCACGAAGGTGACTGCGGCAAAACCCACATACAATAAAGTACGAGGTTTGGCATCGATTTTTTTTACGACCTTTGAAGGTGCAACCTGCTGTTGGGCAGGGATATGGTGCGGTCGGTAATGTGATTTTTGTTCTGATTGGGACGGGTTTTGTCCTGACGGGAGCTGCTGGGATGCACTTCGATTGGCTGGATTTTGAAAATTGAAATTGGTTTGTTCTTGCGGGTCAGAGGAGTTTGCCTTATTCACACTAACACCCCCATTGTCTTGCGTAACTGCTGCGCTTGGTGCAGAACCCTTTGGTTGTTCCGGCTTTTTATTCACGAGATGCCCTCCTGATTTTGAATAATCCATCTTGAAAATAGTGTGCGATGTGTTTCTTGGTACATGTGATTATGTGAAAATTAGCGCTAATTGTAACCATAATTTGTTGATCGAGTTTAATAGACATGATATTGAAATTATCCAAGCTGTCTGGTATCGATCTCCAAATTTCGATTCCGTTAAATGGTAGTTTTAATCATGATTGAACCTGAAATGCACTTTTGAAATGAATGAGATGCTGCAAACCAGGGCAAATGGAGCGAATTATTTCATAATACACTTTGCATTTTCAGCATGGATATTGTTTCGGCAACAGTTTTTCAGTCAAATTTCCTGTGACTTCGACTATTTTCGGTACGAGGACATCTAATAGTTGATCCCAAGTTGTATCGGACGGGTAAAAAATTCCCTCTCATCGGTATTAGCCGAATTTTAGTTTTTTTATTGAGCTTTTCAGTGTCGTAACGCATGAAGGTATTATCACCCGTCACGATTGCACATTCTGGTAATTCAAATATGCTGGCCATCTATGAACTGGTATGGATTAAGAGCCTGGCGCAGAGATGAATAATACTCATAAAATTTATTTCGTGACCAACCTATGAATATTCATGCCATGGTCACAAATTGCGCTTTTCTCGATGTGGGATAAAAGACGCAATTTGTGACTGTGGTGAGTTTCACTTCGCCAAGTTTTCCCTTCATATATGTGTCACCGATAAATTTGATAGTTATCGCAGTTACCTATATTTTGAATGGTCATGGTCTCTCCTGATTTTTTTTGTGCGGAGACTCCAGTTTTATGGAAACTCATGGAATTTTGTTTATAAATTTTGGTAACTAAGTGCCTGAAGTCCCTAACTTGAAAATATAATATGTTTTCCAATTTGAAAACATCCCATTTGCTGCACGAGAACGCAACCGAAAATAATAAACTCCGGGCAAAACGTCAGATCGAATAACAAGGTAAGGGATGGTACTGGATTCCGACATTACTTCGGATGTTCCATTTTGGTCAGAGCCAAAATAAATGTTGAAGCCATCGATGTTGGTTGGATCGGGGTTATTCCAAACAAACATTGGTTGAGCAACTTCATTTTGCCAGGTATCTGATGGCAACAGCGAAAAAACTTCTATTACACTATTAGGATCAATTTCGGGCATAATATAGGGAGTAGATGTTGCGGTTGGTACAGATGTAATGGTCGGGGTCGGAGTAATAGTAGGAGTTGGTGCAGGTCCGGGGGGTAATTTGTAATTCGCCAAAAAAACTGTCCACCAAACTGATTTATTTCCAGCTTTATCCAGGACGCAAATCTTCAAATAAAAGACTGTGTTTTTGGGATACATAGAATCTGCAGTCGGATTGTAATAGTTGCCATTTGTTAGTATTATATTACTCGATGGTGTTCCAGGATAATTACTCCATGCAATATAATACCCAGCAATTCCAGAATCCAGGTCAACGGGTTGATTCCAAATGAATGTAGGGGGAACGGAATATCCATCCATGCTACTATAACCGTACATCTGACCTTGAAGCTCAGTGACAGAGGTGACCTTGCTTGGAGGGGTGTTGTCATACTTGAAAGTGTAATAAGTATTCCAGTCCGAGTAAAGCCCGTTAATTCCGTGTGACCGTAGGCGTAAATAATAAACACCAGTGGAGACAGGGGTTGGAATAGTATAAGTTGTCTGGCTAACGGTAATAACCGTAATCCCAAGCGGGTCTGTACCCCAATATACATCGAAACTGTTGATATTTGCCGAATCGGGATTCGCCCATATAAAACTTGGCTGTGAGACTGAATTCTGCCATGAATCCGATAGAACGGAATGCGATTCGATAAGGCTGGCAGGATCGACATTCACCGGTGCGGTTGGCTCGCTGGTAAGTGTGGCGGTCGGTGAGGGTGTTTCTGAGGGTGTGCTGGTGAAAGTGGCGGT
>CAYWXS010000051.1:0-11303 GCA_964462245.1 uncultured Anaerolinea sp. | reverse complement strand
GGTGTGCTGGTGAAAGTGGCGGTTAGTGTCGGTGTTTCTGTCGGTATGATAGTGAAAGTGGCGGTTGGTGTCGGTGTTTCTGTCGGTATGATGGTGAAAGTTGTGGTCGGTGAGGGCGTTTCTGTCGGTGTGCTGGTAAAGGTGGCGGTGGGCGAGGGTGTTACCGTCGGCGCAATGGTAAAGGTTATGGTTGGTGCAGGTGTTCTGGTTGGTGTTCGAGTGAATGTCGAAATGGGGGGAGGCGTGCTGGTTGAAGTAAGAACTACCGGTGGCAACGTTACGGCTGACGTTAACGGAGATGTTGAAGAACCTGTATTGTTTCCAGCATTATCCAAGGCATAATAATTTACGAGGGTATTTTTTATAATATTGATACTACAAACACCATTAACCCCGGTTGTGTAACCCGTATCAATTGATTTTTTACAATAAACTTGTTTTACACCGCTCAATGCGTCTGTAGCTGTAAATTTCACTTTTGCGGTGGTCGATGAAATTCTCGTTGTTCCAATCGATACAATCGGCGCTGATATATCGATATTGGCTATACTTACTGATTTGGGGGAGGTTGGCGTGCCTAAAAAGTTATTTTTTTTATCGACAGCATAATATTGAATAGCTGCATTATTTTTCAGCGTAAAAGAACAAGAAGATGCATACCTGATAAAACTAATCTCTCCTTTTAATCTGCAAAAAATTGCACTGACCCCGCTTTGCGTATCAGTTGCGGTCAAGGTTACTTTAACTGATTTTGCGAAAAATTTTGGGGACTGTAGAATAGATACCACTGGAGGGGTAGTGTCAATAGGTGCCAACTTAGGGGTACGAGCTGTTAAAGTGATGTTAATTATCGGAAAAATGCTTGATTTTGACTCAGCCGCAGCAGATGTTGGAGTTACAAATTGTCCTGTGCATACCATGGCTATTAAAGCAAGATGGATTAGTTTCGCAAATTTATTGTATTTCAATTTAAGTTATCCTCATCCCTTTGAAATATTATTCAGTTGCTGGCATTAGTTTTTATCCTGGCAAACTCATTTTTCAATGAGTTTTATTTTGCATCCCACAATTTTGTAACAATATACTTATTTCAATTTGCCCACATGTTATTTCGATATTTACAAACCGGTTTTTTTTTACCTGGCCCCAAAAAATGAAGACCCATCATCATGAAAATAATTATGTCTGAGTGTAAATTATTTTGTGTGACATTGGGTTTACAGATATGCAAACAATCAGAGTTTTATTTGCGCTGAGTTTAAACAGCTTCCACCCGTTGAATGGGCTGTGGAAGATTTACCAGCGCTCCCAAAATAAATAGCCTGCTCATCGCAGGCTATTTATTTCCCATATATGGGGGTATTCGTGCATTTTATTACCGTATCTTGTGCCCTCGGAGGAATTCGAATCCCCAACCTATTGATCCGAAGTCAAGCGCTCTATCCATTGAGCTACGAGGGCAGACGCGTGTTCACAGCAATGCGCAGGGCAGATTATACCCTTAGTTGGCATGAAACGGGAGTGCGGATGAGGCATTTTTGGGATAATTGTTATAACTGATCTGAAAATTTGCCTTTCCCAGTTTTGGTTGTAAATGACCGGAAGTCGGTTCATCTGTGGACCAAAAACTCTCCCCCATTTGGCGGAGGTGGACATTCACCGGTCGATGGATGTCGTCGAGGTAATTTCGTTGTATGCTTAATGAAGGCTTGCAATCCAGTCCAATTTAACCGGATAGTTGATCGATTGAAGAGATCAGGGTATTTTTTATGGAGGTCAGGATGGAAATAACTTTAAATGCAAAGGTTGAGTGTACGGATGGCGAAATCTGGTATCCAGCAGGTCGTTGTGTGTCTGTGCTGTTCAATCCGTTGGACGAGAAGGTGACTCACCTGGTTGTGAAGGCGGATAAGGCTCCGCATATACAATATTTGGTGCCGGTGGAACTGGCGGCAGAAACGTCTGCGGAGGAAATTCGACTGTCCTGCAGTAGGGATGATCTGGAAAAGATGGACCCATTCATCAAAACGACTTATATTGAAAAGTCTGTTCCTGCAAGTACGATCGGTGGCGCGGGTATGTATGGAATGGGAGGCTTCTATTATGCTCCGTATGTTATGTTGGATGTCATTGTAAAAGTACCGGAAGAGCATCAACAAATCCCAGCTGGAGAGCTGGCGATACGCCGTGGAACACATGTTGAGGCAACAGATGGCGAGGTTGGTAAGGTGGACGAATTCGTTGTCAATCCAAAAACTGGTCACATTACGCATTTGGTGATGCGCGAAGGGCATTTATGGGGACAGAAAGAAGTTGTCATCCCTGTATCAGCTCTGGGTGAGACGCGTGAGAATACAGTCCACTTGAAACTGGATAAACATCAGATAGAGATTTTGCCGACTCTCCCAATCCACCGGCGTTGGGGATGATCTTCGGGCAGGTTGGTAATGGATGGAGGTAGTATGGTAATGAATACAAATACGATCGAACGGCATGGCTGCCTGGTGTGTGCCAATATCTTTGAAGTCCTGGTTGTCCAACACCCCGACGGCAGCCTGGTAGGGTATTCGGTCACCACACCCGGTGGACACATCGTGCCAGATGAGCACCAGGCGCTGGTGGCATGCGATACCCACACAACCCTGGAGATTGAAACTGCGCATAAAAAATGGCACTACCCAAAACGAACATTCCTGGACCATGAGCAAAATGATGAATAACAAGGTGACCAATGGATTTTAAGGATTACTATGAGATTTTGGGCGTGGCTCCAACTGCTGAAAAGAAGGTGATCCAGCAGACCTTCCGTCAATTGGCGCGCAAACATCACCCGGATGTCAACCCGGGTAATAAGGAGGCCGAGGAGAAGTTTAAGACTTTTAACGAGGCTTACCAGGTGCTCTCGGATGCCAAACAGCGCAAAAAATATGATCAACTGCGCGTGCAATACCTGGAGTGGCAGCGGTCGGGTGGCCGCAAGCAAGATTTCGATTGGCAAAACTGGTCAGCCCAGCCAGGCCAGGCTGGACGTGCTAAAACTGCCAGCCCGGAAGATCTGGAAGATCTGTTTGGCAGCGACTCGCCTTATTCCGATTTCTTCTCCAGCCTTTTTGGCCAGGCACGCCAGGCTGGCAGCCGGGCAGGCAAGAGTGTTCCAATCAGAGCCAGACCGGGACGTGACCTGGAATATGAAGTTGAGTTGACACTCGAAGAGGCTTTTAAGGGCGCTGAACGGCTCCTGGATGTGGATGGGCATCATATCAAGGCCGGACTTCCGGCAGGCGTGCGCACTGGATCCCGGGTGCGCCTGGCAGGGCAGGGCGAACCCGGGTTGAAAGGAGCGCCGGCGGGAGATCTCTATCTGGTGGTTCGCGTTCTACCCAATAAAATATTTGAGCGGGACGGGGATAACTTGCACATGGAAGTATCTGTTGATTTCTTCACTGCCATCGCAGGTGGCGAAATCCGGATTGCTTCGCTGGAACGGTCGTTGATCCTGACAATTCCCCCACAGACCAACGCTGGGCGTGGTTTTCGTTTACGTGGTAAAGGGATGCCTCACCTTGGGTCTGCGAGCATCCGTGGCGATCTGTTTGCACGGGTCAGGCTGGTGCTGCCAGAGGCAATGACTGACCTGGAAGTTGAGCGCATTCGCGAGTTGGCTGCCAGCCGGATAAATCCCGCGGTGGTGCATCTCAGCGAGGTGACGACATGATTTCTGAAAATAAAAATCCAAAGCGATATTTTTATAGCCATTATGCAGTTTTTGATTCACGCAGTCAGCGTCGGTTAAGATTTGGCCTGGGGTTTAACCTGGCAGCGGCTGAGTCAATTCTGCACCTGCGCTGCCAGGTGGTAGAATTAAATAAACGTTTACATCAGATGGAGATTGAACTGGCTGACCAGATGGACAGCCAGCAGCTGCGTCTGGCGCCTTATCTGGAGATTTATGATGAGGCTGTTTGGATCTCCCTGGTAGAACTGGAATGACATTTCGGAGAGTTGTATGAACATTGACAGGTACACACAAAAGTCCCAGGAAGCCCTGGAAGCTGCCCAGCATCTGGCTCAGAATTACCAGCATCAGTTGGTTGAGCCGGTCCATTTGATGTTGGCACTTGTCCAACAGGAAGATGGCATTGTGCGAGCCATTATTACCAAGACCTCTGGTGGAACACAGGCGATCCAGGATGAATTGAGCCGTGAACTGGAGAAAAAACCCAAAATCCAGGGCACCAATCTCTCCATTAATATCTCGCGCCAGACGGCGGATGTGATGGAGTCGGCAGAACGCTACGCCAAGGGCATGCAGGATGATTATGTTTCCACTGAACATTTGCTATTGGGGCTGGCGGATAGCAGCGAAAACAAACGCCTGGCCCAATTTGGACTGACCAAGGACGCCATTCTGGCTGCTTTAAAACAGGTGCGCGGTTCGCAGCGGGTTAACACGCAGAACCCCGAAGCTACTTTTCAATCATTGGAAAAATATGGCCGGGATTTAACCGCCATGGCGCGTCAGGGGAAACTTGATCCGGTCATCGGTCGCGATGAGGAAATCCGGCGCACGATCCAGATCCTCTCCCGCCGCACCAAGAATAACCCGGCCCTGATCGGTGAACCGGGTGTAGGCAAGACTGCCATCGTCGAGGGGCTGGCGCAGCGTATCATTAATGGTGATGTGCCTGAGGGACTTAAGCGTAAACGCCTGGTTCAACTGGATATGGGTGCGTTGGTGGCTGGGGCCAAGTATCGTGGCGAATTCGAAGAACGGTTGAAGGCTGTTCTGAAGGAAATTACCGAATCTGAAGGAGAAATCATTCTCTTTATCGATGAAATGCACACAGTTGTTGGGGCAGGGGCGGCCGAAGGCGCGATGGATGCAAGTAACATGCTCAAGCCTATGTTGGCGCGCGGTGAACTGCACTTGATCGGTGCGACGACATTGGACGAATATCACAAGCATATCGAGAAAGATCCCGCTCTGGAGCGTCGTTTCCAGCCCGTGATCGTGGAAGAACCATCTGTGGAGGATACGGTTAGTATCCTGCGTGGACTCAAGGAGCGTTACGAAATCCATCACGGCGTGCGCATCACAGATGCTGCTGTTCTGGCGGCCGCAACCCTTTCGCAGCGCTACATCAGCGATCGTTTTTTACCGGATAAAGCAATTGATTTGATCGATGAGGCCGGTGCACGACTGCGGACCGAGATCGATTCCAAGCCGCAAGCCCTGGATGATGTGGACCGGCAGATGATGCAGTTGGAGATCGAACGCCAGGCACTTAAAAAGGAAAAGGACAGAGCATCCCAGGACCGGCTTGAAAGCCTTGAAAAAGAATTGGCCAACTTAAAGGAAACGTCTCATGAACTGCAGGCGCGCTGGCAAACCGAGAAATTGGCTATTGCTGAACTGCGCAGTACCAAGGAGCAGATTGATCAGACGCGCCAGGAAATTGAGCGCGCAGAACGAATGGCGGACCTGGAAAAGGTTGCACGCCTGCGCTATGAAACCTTGCGCGAGCTGGAAAAGAAGCTGGCCGAAGGCGAACGCCGTATGAAGGAAGTCCAGGCCCAGGGTGGGGCTTTGCTTAAGGAAGAAGTCGATGCTGAGGAGATCGCCCAGATTGTTTCACGCTGGACGCATATTCCGATTGCCAAACTGTTGGAAGGCGAGACCCAGAAACTGCTGCATATGGAAGACCGGCTGCGTCAAAGAGTGGTCGGGCAGGAAGCTGCTCTAAAAGCCGTTTCCAACGCACTGCGCCGGGCACGTGCCGGTTTGCAGGATTCCAACCGTCCATTGGGATCATTTATCTTCCTGGGACCGACCGGGGTGGGTAAAACGGAACTGGCGCGTTCGCTGGCAGAATTCATGTTTGACGATGAACATGCCATGATCCGAATTGATATGAGCGAATACCAGGAGAAGCATACAGTCAGCCGTCTGATTGGCGCGCCGCCCGGTTATATTGGCTACGAGGAAGGTGGTCAGTTGACTGAATTGGTACGCCGCCGGCCTTACAGCGTGGTTTTGTTTGATGAAATTGAGAAAGCTCATCCGGATGTTTTCAATGTGCTCCTGCAGCTCTTGGATGATGGTCGCCTGACGGATGGCCAGGGTCGGACGGTTGATTTCCGCAATACGCTGGTGATCATGACCTCCAATCTGGGTGGCGAGCTTTGGCTGGGTGGTAGGGGAGCGACCGTGACACGTGATACGATCACGCGTGCTCTGCAAGCGCATTTCAAACCCGAATTTCTGAATCGGATCGACGAGATTATTATCTTCCATGCGCTGACCCGCGAAGACTTGATCCCGGTTGTGGAAATTCAGCTCAGGCATGTTTCTGCTCTGCTGGCAGGACGCGGTTATAAGCTGTCCATCAGCTCGGAAGCGCGCGCCTACCTGGCCGAAGTCGGCTACGATGCCGATTACGGCGCCCGCCCATTGAAAAGAGCCATTCAGCGAGAACTGCAAGACCCGCTGGCGGTCAAAATTCTCGGCGGAGAATTTCACGAGGGTGATACCATCCAGGTGGAACGCGGTACGGATAAACTGGAATTTACAGTTTCGCGTGCCTGACAGCCAGGATCAATTACTGAAAACGGATTTTGTACAAGTGTCGGAAAACGACTGGTTTATTCGAAAAGAAAAGGTCAGGATTATTTGTGGTAATTTCGAGCAGATAAATCTGTTCGAAATTACCACCTGCGGGACAAATCACAATTTATAGTGTCAACCATTGTTGTATTGAGGGCGGAAATAAATATTATTCCAAATCCTTATCGAGTTTGCCCGGTATCTTAAGCACGTTCTGAGGACGGTTCGAATCATTATTCAGGGTGATGCTAATCACTCTAATTTTCGGTTCTCCGGATGACAATCCTAGGTTGACTTTACCCATCAAAGATGTAATAATTGTTACATTAAGACACTTGTTTCATAAATAATGAGCAGGTGCCATATTGTAAGTTTATTTTTAATTTATTCATATTGTTTGGAGGTAACTATGAAGCTGAATGTTCGTTTATTGTCCACAGTACTTGTTTTTGTGCTCATCCTTAGCATGTTTGGTGCCGGTACGGTTTTCTCCGCTGCAGGCGGAAATGGCAAGACACGTGTGATGGTTCAATTCGTGCCTGGGCAGCGTGCCAATGTTGAGAATACTCTCAAAGGTCTTGGGGCGGAATTTCATTTCAGTTTTGATGCTTTGAATACTTTCGCTGTCAGCGTGCCTACCGCGGCCCTGAATGGTCTGAGCAAAAATCCCAATGTGAAATTGGTCGAAGAAGATGTGCTGCGCTACCCGATTAGCATTAATAAGTCGGTCGTTGCGCCTGCCTCTGTGCTTGCCGCAGGCCAGACCGTGCCCTATGGCATCGATATGGTGCAGGCTCGCGATGTGTGGGACGCCGATGGTAACGGTGTCGTAGATACCGGTGCACCGACTGGCTCCAATCGCAAGATTTGCATCATCGACTCAGGTTTATATGTTGGACATGAAGACCTGCAGGGTGTTACCTCGGCCGGTTACAACGGAAACCTGATCTGGAACCAGGACGGCTTCGGACACGGCACCCACGTGGCTGGTACCATCACTGCGATGAACAACGCTCTAGGTGTGGTAGGTGTCACCCCCGGGACTGCCAGTTTGTATATCGTGCGTGTCTTTGGTGATGACGGCGCCTGGGCTTATTCCTCGACCCTGGTTGATGCTGCCAACCGCTGCGCAAGTGCGGGAGCCAATATTATCAGCATGAGCCTGGGCGGCGCCAAAGCCAGCCAGACTGAAAAAACTGCCTTCGCCAATCTTTACAGCAAGGGTATCTTATCGATCGCTGCTGCTGGAAACGATGGAACAACCGCCCTATCTTATCCGGCTTCGTATGATTCCGTAGTTTCCGTTGCCGCAATCGACTCAAATAAATTGGTGGCCGATTTCTCGCAGAAAAATGTTCAGGTCGAATTGTCTGCTCCAGGTGTGGGTGTGTTGAGTACCCTGCCTTACGTTGATGCCAGTACTTTGACTGTGGATGGCTTAACTTACAGCGCTGGTCATATGGAATTTTCAGCACGGGGTACTGTCAGTGGCTTGTTGGTGAACGGCGGCTTGTGTGACAGCGTTGGAGCCTGGACGGGAAAAGTTGTACTGTGCGAACGTGGCACGATTGCTTTCTATGATAAGGTGCACAACGTCCAACTGGGTGGTGGTGCAGCGGCACTTGTCTTTAATAATGTACCGGGCGCCTTTACGGGCACGCTTGGAGCCGGCAACAGCAGCACTATCATTGGACTGAGCCTGAGTCAGGAAGATGGCCAGTACCTGGTTGCCAATAAGCTGGGTCTATCTGGCTCCGTCAGCAGTATTCTGACCCAACCTGCCAGTGGTTACGAATATTGGGATGGTACATCCATGGCTACTCCGCATGCTTCGGCTGTGGCAGCCCTGGTATGGAGCGCCAATCCCAGCGCTACCAATGCTCAGATCCGGACGGTGCTGCAGCAAACCGCCCAGGATCTGGGTGTGGCTGGTCGCGACACTTCCTATGGTTTTGGACTGGTGCAAGCCAAGGCGGCAATTACTGCCCTCGGCAGCCCGGTTAAAATGTCGGTCAAAGATCTGGACGCTGTCAAAGTTCTCTCCAAGAGCAGTTGGAAGGTGACTGTCACCGTTACAGTTAAGAATGCCAGTGGGGCGTTGGTTTCAGGCGCAAAGGTTGATGGCAAACTTAATACTACGGCGGTATCCTGCACAACCAATACCAGTGGCCAGTGCAGCGTAAGCATTACCTTGAAAAATACAGTTGCGAGTCTGACTTATTCGGTCAGTAATTTGACCGCCACGGGGTTGGTATATGACGCTACTGGCAACAGTGACCCGGATGGAGATAGCAACGGTACGATCATCACAATCGTCAAATAAGTGCTGGCAGAATAAAATTTAGCTCAAACGGGAAGGCCTCCGCGCCTTCCCGTTCTTTTTTGTTTTTCGGGGAGTGTTATTCTCCCCCAGGTGGCGGATAATAACACTCCCCGGTCGATGGATGTGACTGGGGAGTGTTTATTGTAAGATTATCTCAATAAAGCGCGTTTGTTTGGACACGACCAAAAAACCTAAAACTTATGTTATTCAACTGATATGGAGGATACAACCATGAATAAGGATATTTTTGAAGGCAAGTGGAAACAAGTACGGGGTGAGGCCAGGTCATGGTGGGGCAAACTCACGGACGATGATCTGGATCGTGTGGCGGGCAAGTATGATTCTTTTATTGGTTTACTTCAAGAAAAGTACGGCTATACCCACGAACAGGCAACGAATGAAATTCATAAGCACCTGACTGATTTTGAAACTGCCGCAAAAAAGAAAATGGCTAGCATAAAGTAAATAATCAGAGAGCGTTCGTCCACTTTCCTGCTCAGGACATGGGACGAATGCTGGACATTACAGTCAACATAAAGAAATCATCATGAAAAATTTATTACACCAAAAAAATTCTAAAAATACCATCTCAAACAGTCTGATAGCTCGCTATTCATCACTTAAAGGGATTTTTATCTGGTTGAGTACTCTGATGAGTTTGACTGAATTGGAACGAGAGAATGCGGGTGTTTTTCTGGGTGGCGAAGGACGTGTTTAAAAAACAAGTCTTCAATTCACCCCAACCCGGGATTGCACTTTCCCAGTCAGATATGTTTTCAACCAGGCTTATTTGTCAGGAATATTGATTAGTAAAAACACATTCCACCCCGGAAGCACTGTCAGGTAAACATGATGGCTTAAATCGATGTGCTTGCCAATATCGAATTGGGCTGTGTAAGGACATTTATTGTGAAAAAACTTAAATTTGCATTGATCTGCCTCTCGCTTGTAACTCTGCTTTCCTCTTGTAATTTTCCAGGTAGTTCTGGCCTGCCAACTCGGAAAAGCGCACAAAACCAGGTTAGCACGAGCGTGATTACACAGACGGGACAAATCTTCATATCTACCCCCATTATGCAATCAACATCCAAGCCTATGGCGCAATTTTCTACAGCAACGGTTACTGTCACTCCGCCACCCCCACTTATGCCTAATACACCAGTCTGGTCTGCCTACAATTACACCTGTGAACTTGCCACCGGCGGTGGCACTATGACAATGAATATGACATGGAGCGATCGATCCACCAGCGAGGAAGGTTATATTGTTTATCGCGACCAAAAACCGATTGCCACTCTCGCGCCAAACACTGTTTCTTATGTGGATACTGTTTTTGTTGCCACGGGGAAGACCCTGAGTTATTCAGTCGAAGCTTTTTCCCAGGATTGGCGGACGACTACCAGCACAATTACTAATGGTTGCCAATGAACCGAGCCTGGTCGAAAAAGTATATCAAATCCAATTGACTCTGAAAAGTCTGATCCCGCAGTAATTCAAATACAGGGATCAGACAAAAAGGGTCGAGTGGAAGTCACAATGATTTACTAAACAAGGAGCCATACCCATGTTATCCCAAACGATTAAACAGGAAAAGATGGACAAAACTGAAAAAAGTGCCTTGATGATTAAGACAGCCAAGTTCGTAAAGCCAGCCAAGGCTACTTTGAAGGATCGTCCTAAAGTGGCTGATCAGAAAAAGTTGGAAAAAACTGTAAAAGTTTCTCCAGTGACGAATAAGGCAGCCCGGGTCGCAAAACCAGCTAAAGTTACTTTGCAGGACGGGCCGGATCTGGTGGCTAAACAAGAAACGACTGTCAAAGTAAAAAAAATTACCCCTGCTGTGAAAACAGTAGTGAAGGCCCGGGTGGCAAAATCAACAAAAACACCTGACACAGTCAGTTCGCCCAGGTCTGTAAAACAGGTTCAAACTGGCAGGGTCAAACAACCGAAGGTAAAACGACTATCTGCAGGTGAGCGCACTTATATCCGGCGCATGAAGCAAGCTACCCGGCAGGAAGTCACACCCTATCAGCCGCCGAAATTACAAAACACAAATTTTAAAAAGGCCGGAGACGGTTTGAAAGTTGACAGGTAAGAATGGTCACCAGCAAAAAGTATTTTTAATATGAAATTCGGATGGGAAAGATAGTGTTTTTGCAGCCGCACCCAGTCTGTATTTTCCCCTTAACCAAAGTCCGACCGGAGGGTTCAACTTGTCCATCCCACTGGATGTCCGGGTTGACCCCCTGGCTGGGCTGGAGCGTTCCTTTTCTATTCTACTTGCCAGCCTGAATCGAAAGCTTTGATCTGGGCTGCATATCAAATTTTCTAGTTCTAATGTTTTTTGTGGTCATCGTTTACAGCCAGACATGGAGG
>CAYWXS010000050.1:0-47580 GCA_964462245.1 uncultured Anaerolinea sp. | reverse complement strand
GGTTGTCCTTTCGCGAGAGTATACTCGCTTGAGACAACTCAGTATAACAATGACACTTAGTTAGGGAAGGACCGCCCTCAAAAGTGCCATCTACTAATCGAGCAACAGCTCCGCCAGGTTGTACGAATCTCGCAATTACGGCTACGCGAAATATGGTATTGGCAAATTACTCACGCTTCGTTGGGTTTTACCAACCTAACCGATCGATTTTGCATATTTTCAAAAAAAAGAGTAACTAAACCAAATCCGCGATGGTTGTGCCTTCCAAACGAGCCACAATCTGCGCCTGCAGTTGATCAAACATCCCGGTCAATTTTTCTTCCTTATCCATGGGTGCAGCTGCATAGCCCCTGGAGCTGACCGGTTCCCAGGGTGCCAGCGCACCATCAAACAGACGGATGATTTCTGCCACCGAAACATTCTCAGGACCATTGTTCAGTCGATAAGATCCATCTGTCTGACCCAGATAACCCGATTGATTCAACACAGTCAGGACCTCGACCAGTAACTCAAGGCTGATACCCTGGGCTGTGGCAATTTGAGCCAGACTACATGCGCGGCTGCTGCGGGCAAGATGGATCAGGGAAAGCAAAGCATATTCACTTCGTAATGAAAGTTTCATAATTACCTCCGTAACACGACTAATTCAATAGGAATTATATACGTGCTTCCAGATTTGTCAATATTCAACGACTGAATTATAAGATTTTCTCAGAGAACCATGCGTCTTAACAAAAAAAGCCCATCGCATTTTAAAGAGATGGGCTTTTACCTGGTTAGCCGGCTGATGGTTTAATCCATTACATCCGCAATAGTGGTTTTTTCAAGTTTGAGCGAAACGAAATCACGAATCTCTCGAAACACCTCAGTCAAACTTTTCTCTTTTTCAATGGGTGTCGACTCGTAGAAGTTTTCGCTGACAGATTCTGTCGGCGCAAGCGCTCCATCAAATAGACGAATGACCTCAGCCAGGCTGATCTGGTTGGGTGCTTTGGCCAACGTATAACCGCCATGCTGCCCCTTGCTGCTTCGCAAAAAATGGGCACGCTTCAAGGCCAACATCAACTGTTCCAGAAATTTTGGTGGAATACCCTGGGCCCTGGCGATGGTATCTATGGATATAAATTCGTCTTTTGGCTGCCGGGCCAGGTATACAAGCGCTAATAATCCGTATTCACTGCGAGTAGTTAGTTTCATATTTTTTACCTTTTTTATTTATCCTATGGGGAGTATAGTATAAAAAATGAAGTTGTCAAGTTATTCACCAGCAAAACAACTATTTTTCGTATTTTCGAATACCACTCCAATCCAACCTGGAAAATTGCCGAATATCTTTAATAGGAGTAGTCAGGGCGAGGGCAGCAGTTACCCCGCAAAGATTTATGAAAATTCCAAATAACACACCATGAGCGGCCAAAATTTTAATAACAGGCGGTATAATAATTGAATGAATCTGTCCGTATTAATCCCCGTCTATAATGAAAAGAACACCATCCGCGAGATCATCCGGCGGGTGCAGGCAACCGGGCTTGTCAGCGAAATTGTGATCGTCGATGACGGTTCCACAGATGGCACGCGCGAAATATTGTCTGAATATAAAGAAAGCGACGGTGTGCGTGTCATCCTGCATCCCAAGAATGCAGGCAAAGGCGCCGCCCTGCGCACTGCCATTCAATCAGCCACGGGTGACATTATGCTCATCCAGGATGCTGATCTGGAATACGACCCCCGGGAATACCCGAACCTGCTTAAGCCGCTGGAAGAGAACCTGGCAGATGTCGTTTATGGCTCACGTTTCCTGGGCGGCTCACACCGCGCGACTCTCTTCTGGAATATGGTTGCCAACAAGCTGCTGACCCTCATGACCAACATTCTCTATAACAATATCCTTACGGATATGGAAACCGGTTACAAGGTCTTCCGACGGGAAGTAGTCTCAGATATGAAGCTGCGTGCCAACCGGTTTGATTTTGAGCCTGAATTTACAGCAAAAATCCTCAAGCGGCATGTGCGGGTCTATGATGTGCCGATTAGCTTCAATCCGCGTGAGTATGCTGAGGGCAAGAAGATCGGGATTTGGGATGCATTTGAGGCTGTTTGGGCGCTGCTCAAATACAGGTTCATGGATTAACACGGAAAATTTGACAA
The DNA here is from genome assembly GCA_964462245.1 of uncultured Anaerolinea sp. Lineage (GTDB taxonomy): Bacteria > Chloroflexota > Anaerolineae > Anaerolineales > Villigracilaceae > UBA5195. The sequence goes on along the minus strand of CAYWXS010000050.1, from coordinate 45,432 downwards.
TAAATTATCAAGGCCCGGGTTCTGAACCGGGCCTTGTTTTGATTCTATTCTAAATTCATTCAAACCCGCACCTAGCCAGCATCCGGGTCACCGGTTCTTTTGACATCCTTCAGGTTCAACTGCAGACTGGTACGCCCATTATATTCATTGGTCTCAAAAGTGAACATCACATCCACCCTGGGCGGCATATTTTGCTGCAAATGTCCCAAACGAAAACCAATTGCATCAAAAGTCACAGACCCATCAGTCAAGGTCATTTTTATATGCTTGGCATCCGCTCCCACCGTGCGAGAGGCTTTCACCTGTAAATTGCGACTGACAAAGACCGCATCCTGATTACCATAGCCTGTGGGCTGCAAATATCCAAGCTGGGTCAGCACTTCGGTCTTCATATCACGTAATGCCACCACCATATCCGCCGAAAGCGTGGGTCGTAATTTTTCATTTTTCAATTGCGTGGTGGCAATCTCTTTCAAACGGCGCTGCAGCTCAGGCAGGTTTTCATTCCTGACCGTGAAGCCCGCCGCTGCAGCATGCCCACCATGCCGGACAAGCAGATCTGCGCATAGGTCCAGGGCTTGTGTAATGTGAAATTCGGGAATGGAACGGCAGGAACAACGCGTGGTTTCTTCGCTGCGCTGCCCAACCACCGCCGGGCGATAATGAGTTTCTGCCAGACGTGAAGCTGCCAACCCAACCACCCCTGAATTAAAATCCGGGTGGACTGCAAAAAGAATATAGGGGTCCTGGTCCGCATCAGCCGCCATTTCTTCTGCCTGAGCCTGAATCTGACGCGTAAGTTCCTGGCGCTCACGGTTTTGCGATTCCAGTTTTTGAGCCAGCGTGCCTGCCAGCATCCGATCAGTTGTGGTCAGTAGATCAAAGGCTGCCAGGGCAGAATCCAAGCGACCGGCTGCATTTAAACGTGGACCCAACACAAAACCGATATTGACGGCAGTGGTTTTTGCAATGGTCAGATCGGCCACATTTGCCAGAGCAAAAAGTCCCTGGCGGGTAGCAGCACGGATACCCAGCAGTCCTTTACGGACCAGCATGCGGTTCTCGCCAGCCAGGGGTGCCAGGTCCGCCACCGTTCCGAGCGCAACCAGGTCCAGCACCAGATCCAGATTAAAATCAGTCTGCCTGCCAGTCTGTCGGTAACGATCCAGTAATGCCTGCGCAATTTTATAGGCAATTCCAACCCCAGCCAGGTCCTTATCCGGGTAGGTATCACCAGTTTGCTTGGGATTGATGACCGCAAAAGCCTCTGGAAGCGTCTCTGCTGGTTGGTGATGATCGGAAATGATCAAGTCCAGACCGATCTGACCAGCAAAGGCTGCTTCAGCCGGAGAGCGGATGCCGCAATCTACCGTGATCACCAATCCGACTCCATCCTGCTTAAGGGTCGAAAGCGCTTCATTATTCAAGCCGTAGCCTTCGTCAAATCGGTTCGGAATATAGCCACGGACAACCAGCCCAAGCGCTTGTAAGGTTTGCACAAGCAGGGCGGTGGCAGTGACCCCATCCACATCATAATCGCCATAAATGGCAACCGGTTCCTGCCGGTCCAGGGCCAGCAAAATGCGGGCAACCACCTTTTCCATGCCGATCATCTGAAAAGGTGAGGTATTAAAAATCACATCGGCCTGCACAAAAGCCTGTGCCGAAGCACGCGTAGCGTAACCACGGTTGTATAACAACTGCTGCAGGATGGGTGGAAAAGCCTCAAGGTCTTTTTGGGCCTGGGCAGGTAGAACGGGCATGATGGACCAGCGTTTGGAATTTGTCACCTAGCTAGTATAAACGCGGACTCTGAGGGCGGGAAGGGTTGTTGTATAATCGAAATATATCTTTTCTTCAAAAATACATTAAATTCAGGGAGAAACTAGCATGGCAAACCTGGCAGCGGATGAAAAAACAACCCTGGTTATGATTTACACATTAAATATGCTGGTGCGCGGAGAATTGGTGACGAAGGAAAGTGCGCGGGTAGGCGTCTGGCCGCGACAAGGCATGCCCAACCTGTTACACATCCTCAAGCCAAGTGTATTGCTCTTTGGTGGCAGTCCACCCAAATCGCTGACTTATTCCGAAATATTTGTACCAACTGCTTCGATGATCGGTTACCATCTGGCGCCACCCGCGATTGAGCCGTTGGATTATGATGAAAACGAAAAGAATCGAACTATGCAACCCGTCTCGCTTTTGATGGGCACCTTTATGATCAAAGGCTTCATCCGTATGGCAAGCACGGCAACCCTGGTCACCAACCTGGAAGTCACCTTCAACGGCTGGCTCTCCATTTATCAAGCCGAAATCTCAAACCCCTTCCTGCCGCAAATGCAAGCCATGCTAGTATCCCTGCTGCTCGTCAGCCCGAACCGTACCAACTTTATGCTTTGATCCGAATATCAAGCGGTTTTCCCGGCTGCCGCAACCTGATTTTTTCCCTTTTGTTTCGCCGCAACCATGGCCTGATCCGCACCCTGCAGCAGGTGATCAATCCAACTATTTTCGTATTCGTTTACGCCCGCGCATCAATCCTTAATTCGATAAGCAGTTCCTTGCAAAAGAGCAGTCACTTTGAAACTGTATTCTTACGTCATCAAGATAGATTCCGGACTAGCTCCCAATCCATTTTGGGGTTATTGCACTCTTGCCGTTTGCACTCCAAATCACATGGGAGTTAAGACTCAAAAAGGCGATTGGATAATTGGAACATCTCCAATTTCTCAGGGCAACAAACTTGTTTACGCAATGCAAGTCTCTGAATCGATCCCGTTTGAAAAATATTACTCAGATGTGAGATTTGAGAAAAAGAAACCTGTAGTCCACGGTTCTTGGCGTGAGCGTTGTGGTGATAATATGTACTACAAAGACCAGGAAGGAAAATGGATGCAGCATCGCAGCATTCATCATCGGGGTTCTGAAATTATCAAGAAGGATTTAAACCATCCAAACGTTTTTATAGCCGAGAATTTTCACTACTTTGGCAAAAACGAAATTGCCTTCCCTGTTGAGTTCCAGGAGTTGATTTGGAAACGCCAAGGTTGCAAGTGCAGCCATAACCCTGAAGTAGTTGAAAATTTCTTGAAGTGGCTCAAGACAAGTTTCAATACTGGTATTCTTGGAAATCCAAAAGACAATGATGAATCCAAGGAGCCAGGTTGCGATAAGCCAAAAACAATTCAGTCAAAAACACCGATACCAGAAAAATGCTAATTTTGCTCGTGTATTCGGTGTTTATTACATTTTTTTGGGTGGTGAATTTGGAGCAATCAACATTAATTCCCTTTGTACGAGAAAATCTTGATGTTCTCTTTATTGGGTTAAATCCAGCGAAAGGTTCAAGCCAGAATAGGCATTATTTTTCCGTCAATCAATCCTTTTGGAATCAATTATTCGAGTCTGGCTTGATAATTTCGCCAGTTGAGAAATCGATTGCCGATGAAATTGTTTTTGGCGATACAAAAATTAATTTTCTTGGATGGTCTTTTGGAATTACAGATTTGGTAACTGAGATTGCAGAAAGCGATAGTCGCAAAATAAAACCCAGCAACAAAGATTGCGAGAATTTATCAAAACTAATCAAAATAAATTCTCCAAAGTCTGCGATATTATTGCACAAAAAGGTTCTCCGAACCTTTTTACGATATGCAAAAGCTCCGTTACCGGCAAGCAATTCAGGTTATTTAGGAACGATTATCCCAAATTGCCCGACCGTGTTTTTTAATATCGCGTTTCCCCATGGGAGTTCGTTTCCATCAAAAGCCATAGTCGAGCAATATAAGCAGGTTAAAAATTATTTGGAAGGCGCCAACAATCCATCGGGAAACGCCAGGGATATAATTTATTAGCGGTAGACAGTAATTTAGCTGGACCCTTCAACATTTCACACAGGTGGATAAGTTCTACAGCACTAAAATAAAATTCCAAAAATAAAAATAAATCTGTGAAACAGGGAATTAATTTTGGGCAAACACATTTACGCTATCATAAATCACTTGATTTCATGTTATTAATATGGAACAAATGGCAGCCAACCAGACAATTGCGTTTCGCGCCAGGATCATTACGGGTTTAGTCAAATTCCTGCCCAATTCAAAAGAAAAGTGCCACCTATATTCAAAAGCGAGAAAACATATCAGTTCACCGACGAACTAATGGCAAAACCACTGAAAATATTGCAAGGTTGACATTCGAAAAAAGAGCACACTTTATTGTTATGCCGTGTTCGACAAAACAAATACGGGTCAGCTAATTTGTTATAATGTTATTGTTAGTGGTTCAGGCAATCAGAGAGAGTATCATGCTGCAACAAGTAACGGTACACACATCGGACGCAAAACGGCTCAAGCCTTTACTCAAATCGGCACTTGAGCGTGAAGCCAGGCTACTTGACCATTCCATCCAACGCACCCGCCAGGCACTCGCCCCTTATGAAATACGCTATGACATGACCAGCGACGAATTTGAACGTAAATTCAAAGCTCGCGAAATCGAGGAAACTCTGGACTATCTCGATTGGTGGATGGAAGTTGAAGCCCTGAGGCATCTTGAAGCTCAGCGCGCCTCCCTGAAAGAAGCAAAACTTGACTGACGATTATCTCCAAAAGATACAGGCTGCGCTTTCTACTTCGCCGTTTGTCGCCCAACCCGTAATTTCCGCGAAATGCTCATCAGACGGGGAAAATTTCAAAAGAAAACCTACACTTCCCACTACCAACGAGAAGGTGGAAGCCTTGACATTCGAACCGACAATGCTCCACATTTTCCCTAATGACCAACTGCCCCGCACAAAAGCAACGGCTTATGTCTTTTCAATAGTGGGCGTATATGCCAACTTAGCGCCCCGCACAGGGAGCGTATACGGGTAGTGTTAAGATATCTTCCATAAATCCATAAATATGAATCTTGAAAATATTATCGCTTCGTGATACTATCGTTATGTGATTGAATCTTTCGCATCCGACGAAACAAAGAAAGTATTTCTCGGTAAAAGTTCCACCAGGTTGCCGAAAGATATTCAGCGCACCGCTCGCCGTAAATTGCTCTATTTGGATGATGCCGACGATTTACAAGATTTACTTGCTCCACCCGGAAATAGACTTGAAAAACTTAAAGGTGACAGGGCGGGGCAGTACAGTATTCGAATTAATGATCAATGGCGAATTTGTTTCGATTGGGTTGGCGAAAGGGCCAAAAATGTTGAAATCGTGGATTATCACGGATGAGAGGAACTATGATGGATGACAATTTATCCCCTATTCACCCTGGAGAAGTCCTGCTCGAAGACTTTATGAAACCGCTCGGCTTAAGCCAATATCGCCTTGCGCATGATATTGGGGTTACGCCTATTCGTATCAGCCAGATTGTAAATGGACAGCGCGCCATCACAGTGGATACCGCCATGCGCCTTGCTCGTTATTTCGGGACAAGCGCCGCGGTCTGGCTGCGTTTGCAGGTTCGTTATGAATTGGAAGTCGCAGAAAAAGAATTAAGTGAGCGTATCAATCGCGAAGTCAAGGTGCTTCGCCAACCGGCAGCAAATGCTTAGCCGGGCAAAAAACGCTGCTATAGCTTTTCAGAAAAAGAATTAGAATGAAAATTACGGCTGGACAACCTGCGTCCCGAGAGAAGGGATATACTTTTCCATCAGACCAAGAATAGATTTAGGCAGATTGGCAAAATAGGCCTATTTTTCGTCAACTTTTTGGGTCAGATCTTCGAATTTTTCGAAATAGCGCATGTGAGTTGCCTGCTTTTTGACATTTCTCCAAAGATATTCAATTGGATTGTAATACCGGTTCCAGCACGGCATGGTTTTATCCGCGTTTTCCGTGCGATTTGCTAAGCAAATCGTCCGCGTCCAATTGGTTTTAACCACGCCAATTCCCAGAGAGCCAACATTTCGGCATCGCAAGTTCGAATTCTAAACGATAGGATTGCATCTGCGGCTCCACTTGATGGCGTTGTCGGTTCGGTCATAAGTGTACCCTTTTCTAACCTTAAAGAAAACCAAAAACGCTCTTCGGACAGTTATTGAATCCGCGTTACACTTGCAAGTACCCTTGCTGCTCGTCAGCCCGAACCGTATTAACTTTATGCTTTGATCCGAATATCAAGCAGTTTTCCCGGCTGCCGCAACCTGATTTTTCCCCTTTTGTTGCGCCGCAACCATGGCCTGATCCGCACCCTGCAGCAGGTGATCAACCCAACTATCTTCGTATTCGTTCACGCCCGCGCTGATGGTCACATTTAGCCCCGCCGTGAATTCTGCATCCTGAATATCAGCCCGAATCTTTTCGGCAAGCATCATCCCGTTTGCAAGATTACAATCCGGCAGGATCACCAGGAATTCCTCCCCTCCAAACCGGCCAATGATATCGGTAGTGCGCGTGCTCTTTTTTAATACCTCGGCCACCTGCATCAGTACCTCGTCCCCAATCAAGTGACCATACGTATCGTTAATTGATTTGAAATTATCAACATCGATCAACACCACGCTCAGGGCAACCTTGCTTCGCTCCACCCTGCGCAATTCATAAGCCAGCGCTTCGTGCAAGGCCCGGCGGTTATAGATCCCGGTCAGATAATCTGTTTTCGTCATATCCAATAACTGCTCATTTTGGGCCACCAACAACTGCTCCATTCGTTTTTGCTCAGTAACATCAAAAACAATCCCCGCCACCAGTTCCGGATTTCCGGCTTCGTCACGCTTTGTAATCATCCCCCGATCATAAAACCACTTCCACCGGCCCGTTTTCGTCTTGATGCGATAGGTAACATCATAGGCGGGGGTAATACCACGAATATGCTGGCGCATATTTTCCATCATTGGTTCAAAATCATCAGGGTGGACTTTATCTGTAAAAAACTCAAATTTTAATGGATCCGGAATTTCATCCTGGGTGTATCCCAGGGCAAGCACCTTATGGACGTTGCAAACAACTCGCCCGGTTTGATAATAAAAATACCAGCTGCCCAGGTTGCCAATCCAGGGAAAATTAAGTAATTCCTGGCCATCTTTTTCTTCCGTTAATGTCTGAACCAAAATATCCAGTTCCGAGACCTTCGCTACCAGTTCTGCGTGCGTAAGCTTTTCGTAACCATCCATCACAACCTCTCAATTTCCATAATAAATATAAAAGAAAATTTTAACAGCTTACCTGCAAATCAAAAGCGGACAGGTGGCACTGCGCAGTAAATAATTTACTGCGCTGCCAATGATAATTTCCTGCCAGGCATTACCGCTGTAGCCGCCCATCAAGACCAGATTAATATCCCGGTCTTTTATTACTTCCAAAAATGTCTCCTGTGAGCCGCCCATCACCAAATACTCAGCTTCAATTTTATGCAGGTTTAAATAATCACGTGCATAATCCTGAATACGGGTATTTGGATCGTCTGAAAGCGTCAGCAGCGTCAGAGAAATCTTCCACCGCTCTGCCAGGTAAGAGGCAATAAATACCGCTTCCTTCGATTTTAAACTGCCATCAAAAGCCACCAGCGCTCTATCCATTGGGCTGACTTTGCCCGGAACAGTCAGAATGGGGCGGGATGAACGCCATATTATCGAGCGCAAACCAGACCCCAGGCTGGATAAACCAGGCCCAGGCGGATGCGCGACATTGAGTACCACCAGGTCAGTCAAAACCGCGCGCTGGCATACCAAATCAGAAACATCTCCCTTTTCAATCGCCAGGCTGCCAGGAATTCCGAGAGCGGCACTGCGTTGGCTGAACTGTGCCTGAAGTTCCTTGACCTGATCGGGATCATCCTCAGATTTTTGATTAATAATATGCAAACCATGCACTTTCGCAGCTTCACGCCCGGCAATCATCAATGCTTGCTCGAGCGCCTGCCAATTTTCCGGCTCACCACTGACAGGCACCAGAATATCACGGAAAAGACAGTCGGTTGTCCCCTCTGCGCTCCGCGATTCACGCCACTGACCAGGTTGCAAAACAGCACTCCCTGCCTGTGGATTTTCCTGGATCGCAAGATCAACCACCGCCGCATCCGGACGTACCGACCAGCCCAAATTACTTTCCAGGGCTGCGCGGTGTTCAGAAACCCATAAATAAAGATCTGTTTCGGTTCGTCCTGGGAACCAGCGCAGCATCCCGCGCTCACGCAGCGGTTCCAACAAGGGCAGGTAAATATTCTCATACCAATGCGCCACAGCTTCGGTGTATGAAATATCCCGCTGAAGATCCAATCCCATAAAATAACGATGAACTTCAATATGATCCAAAAGACGCGTATATTGACCTGGTATCGACAGACTCAGGTCAGCCTCAGGAAATAAAATTTTCAAATCTGTATGCTCCAAAAATTCCGCATACTCAGCTTTCACAATCAAATCGTCCGGTTGAACATCCGGGGTCAGGGGCACATCCGTCTTGACCTCGATCACATGCGCCTGGATATGTGAGAAGCCTTCCTGTCGCGAAACCGAAACCCGGTGATTTCCATCCAGAACAAAATAAGCTTCACCCACCTTGTACACATCAATCGGCGGCCAACCAACCCCGGTCGGATCATCAATGGCGGCCTTGACCCGCGCCCAACGTTCCCGCTCCTGATTGTTATTCTGAAGCGGTAAAAAGCTGCGGGTAAAATCCGTGTAGCGCCCCACACTTCCAACGATGGAGGCCAGCGGAATATCAAAAACGCCACGTTCTGAACGAATATTTAACTTCAACTTTTGAGCTACTTCTTCATAAGACAATAGCTCATTTGATTTTCCAGTGATGCGTGCCAGCACTTCCTGCATGGAAGCCTGCAAGCGCAAAGAATTAAAATCACTCAGGGCGGATCGGTAATTATTTTCGTTATTATCCATATCAGAATCTTATGTGGTTTATTCAATTTCTGCAATGCCTGAAAGGGCTATTTTTTGAAATTGTTTTTTTGTTTCAGAAACCTCAACCTCCTTATAAAATGCCCGCGGTCACAAATTGCGCTTCCCTCCGTGTGGAAAAAAGCGCAATTTGTGACCGCGATGGGTATAATATTAAATAGCTTATAGACCCTATTCTTTGAGCAATTTAAATTTTGGATCATTACGGAATGCGAAAAAGCCCACCTGATGCGCTGATATTATTCACCGGCATTTTATTTTCACTGTTTATGGTGCTCGCCTTGCCAGATGCCTATTTTCATAAAGACCTGGAAGTCTTTGGGAAATGGACCCAAAACTGGAATTCCGGCTGGCAAAATATATATATAAACTGCCCGGATTGTAATTACCCCATCCTGGGCATGTTTGGCTCGGCCGGGTTAATGAGTTGGCTCGGCTCAAGCGGATCACAGGCGCCAGTCTTCACTTTCCGCATACTCCTGGCTTTGCTGGATGGAATCAATATCTATCTCTTATTCTGGATCATGCGCCGGTTACAGGTGGAAAAAGCGGCCTACCTGGCCGGGCTGATCGGGATTTCAATCAGCTCGTGGGCCGGCGCCGCCCTGTGGGGCCAGATCGATGGCATCAGCCAGTTACTGCTGCTATTAACGCTGGGCTGGGTAGTCAAGAAAAACACAACCGACCAATCAACAACCATTAATTATTGGTTGTATCTGATCATCAGCGCATTTCTGCTGGGTACCATGCTGCTCACCAAACAATTGAGTATTTTCAGTGCTTTTTCTATTGGACTGCTATTAATTGCAGATATCGCTTTCCATAACCGCTCGCTAAAAACTTTTCTTGCCTGCACAGTTGTTGGGGGCGCCACTTTTCTGGTGGCACTCTTTGCCTGGGATCCGTTCCTGGCACTCAAGCCACCTTATTTCTCTCACCTGCTTTATATCTGGCAGGAAGGTATTTTTCAGCAAGGGATCATCTCCGGCAACGGTTTCAATATCTGGATGTTGAGCGGACAGGATATGTGGAGTTCGGCGCAAGTCCCCTTCACATCCATCAGCCCGTTCTTTACTCCCTACCGGGTTGGGCAGCTGCTCTTCCTGCTGCTGACAGGCCTAAGCACACTCTCGCTCTTCCTCTGGCTCAGTCAGAAATATAAACTGCAAGAAAAACAGCTCGACCGTGAAATCCTGCTGAATTTTATCCTGCACCTGGCACTGACAAACCTGTGCTTCAACGTTTTCTTAACCGGCACACGCGAACGTTACCTGCTCCATTTCTACCCAACCATCCTCCTGGCCTGGGCCGGGTTGATCGGCTTCAGTCCACTTTTTACTAAAAAGATGCGCTCGCTGCTCTTTTTTTGCGCCAACCTTTACGGATTATTTGTGCTGCAAATCCTTTCGAGCTTTGATTTCCATACCGGCACAAGCACGCACCTGTTTATGACAGTCCTACACCTCGGGTTATATATCAGCTTGCTGATCATCGTGCTCAAATATCAACAATTAGCTAAAAACACCAGATTGTTTTTTGGAAAAAAAACCTACCTACCGTTCGGTAGGTAGGTTTGGTATAATGGATCAAGAAATAAATCAAGCCATACAGCCGGGCGTCAGGGCAATGGAGGATTAAATTGAAAATTGTTGTCTGCATTAAACAAGTACCCGATTCGGAGGCCAAGGTCTCAAACCAAAATGGCCAGGTTGCCTGGGGTGAATCCCCGCTGGTCATCAACCCTTTCGATGAATATGCTGTCGAAGCGGGGCTGCAACAAAAGGAAAACCAGGCGGGCGAAGTAACAGCTATTTGTCTCGGTCCCGAAAGCGCCAGGGACGCACTAAAACATGCCCTGGCGATGGGCGCCGATCAGGCTGTACTGATCAGTGACCCCGCCCTGGCAGAGATCGACTCACAGGCTGCTGCACGGGTTCTGGCAGCAGCCATTCAAAAAATTGGAGCAGTTGACCTGGTAATTTTTGGGCGACAGACAATTGATACCTCCACAGGTCTGACCACCGCACAAACTGCGCGGGTTTTGGGCTGGCCCATGCTGGCTCTGGCTGGCTCGATCAAACTGGATGGACGCCAGGTAACTGTGGAGCGTGTGATAGAAGAAGGCAAACAAACTGTCAGCGCCAACCTGCCGGCTGTGCTGAGTGTGGTGCAAAGTATTGGTGAACCACGCTACCCGTCCTTTATGGGCATCCGCAAGGCCTCCAAAGCAGTCATCCCACAGTGGAGTTTGTCAGACCTGGGGTTGGGTGCCGTACAAACCGTTGTAAGCCGGACAGAATTGCTAAACCCACCCAGCCGCAACATTGCCTGCGAGATCATCAAGGCCGAAAGCCCCGAAGAAACTGCAGATGCCCTGGTCGAAAAAATCCTGGCGGAGAAAATTCTATGAAAACCTGGGTCTATATTGATCACTTCAAAGGTGAAGCTGTTTCAGCATCCTGGGAAGCCCTGGGTGTCGCCAAAACATACGGCCCGGTCACCGCTCTGGTATTCGGCTGTGAGGTAGCGGCCCTGGCACAGGCAGCTTTTGAGTACGGCGCAGATGAAGTTCTACTGGCAGACGACCCGCTTCTGGCCGATTTTCGGGCAGAAGCTTATGCAAATACGCTGACGCCGCTTCTCTCGGCTGGCAGCCCGGATTTAATCCTGCTGCCCACCACTTTCCGGGCGCGCGAGATGGCTGCCATGTCTGCGATTGATTTAAATAGCGGCGTACTGGTGGATGTGATTGCCCTGGAGGAAAGCGCAGGCACGATCACTGCCACCCGCCCAATTTACGAAGGCAAGCTGTTCGAAAAAACAATCTGCGCTTCCAGGCCACAGTTTATCACCCTACGCGGACGCGCCTTTCCACGCCCTGCCCGTACAGCCGGCCGCAGCGGAAGCCTGACCAGGGTTGCCGCAATCGATAGCACACTCACCACGGTCGCAGGCTATGCCGCCAGTGAAAGTGGTGTCAGCATCAATGACGCCAGCGTGGTGGTAGCCGGTGGGCGAGGCGTATCCAATAACCCTGGCTTGGGGCTGGACGAAAAAGCCACGGCAGAGAAAGGTTTTGCCCTGATTGCTGAGCTGGCAGCGCTGCTGGGAGGTGCAATTGGCGCCTCACGTGCCGCGGTTGATGCTGGCTACATCCCCTACTCGCACCAGGTTGGCCAGACTGGCAAGGTGGTCTCGCCCGATCTTTACATTGCCGAGGGTATCTCCGGCTCGATCCAACATATCGTGGGCATCCGCAGCGCCAAACTGGTGGTTGCCATCAACAAAGATGCCGAAGCCCCCATCTTCTCGGTGGCACGTTACGGCGTGGTAGCTGATCTATTTACATTCACGCCTCTTTTGACGGCCGCCTTTAAGAAAAAGCTGGGCAAGTAAGCCCAGTCCCACAAATGCAGCTGATTTAATCCAGATCACATTAATTGAAAAAGGGGTTGGCTTTACAGCCAGCCCCTTGCGATTCTCAAAAGGACAATCTGTTACGGAATATAGTACACAATACTCAGCTGTGGTTTATACGCAGCCGTGGCAACATTTCCGCTGTAGAAGGCAAACCAATCGGCCCGCATATTATCATTATCGTCATACCTGTACCGCAATCGCATTTGCGTATTCCCGATTAAATTAATTTGTGCCAATCCAAGGGTGGATAATTTGCCATAATAATAGCCACTAACTGGTGTGGCAGACACAGAGCCAGCAGCATTCAGATTAGAGAATGACGTAAAATCAGCCAGCTCGAGCTTGAGACCCAGCCCATAATAAACCTTGCGAATATCGATATAAAGCGTATTTCCCGCGCGTGTAAACGGATTGATCCCTGTCCCCCCGGCTCTGACCATGCGGATCGATGCAGATAAGATTCTCGCGGTATTCGGCAAAGCATTCGTATCAAATGAAAGTATCCCTCGATACTCTCGATCCTTTATATCATCACCCAGGACGAAGGATGTCGCTGTGGAATTTAATGTGCCACCTTTATTACTGGTTTCAGTCGATTCCAGAATTTGACCATCGTAAGTCGCATTGGAATAAGCCGTGAACAAAACGTTTGGAAGATAGTTTTTACCAGTCACGTCCGCAATTACATTAGTGTAATCGTAGTAAACCGGGCGGAAGGAGGGCACCCCTGTTTTTGAAACAGTCACACGCCCAGACCAGCCCTTGATAACTGGTAGAGTATAGACGCCACTGGCATTAGCCAGCACATATTTTGCGACACCATCCGTATAGCTTAATTTTGCCCCAGCGGGTGCCTTCCCGGAGATGGAAAACATCGGGCCGAAAAGCTGTGTGCTGGATAGTTCACCTGACCCGCCATAACCACCGGCAATCAAAATCTGGAGTGTACTTGGCAGGAAGGTAGTAGTATGCTGGGAACGTCCGGTAATCAGGGTGGATTGGGTCCATGCAGCATTGGCAGGATTATAGGTTTCCACATTCCTCAGCGCTGTTCCAGCATTCAAACCACCAATAACTATAACAGTACCATCACCGAGAAGAGTAGCCGTATGATAATAACGCGCAATACTTAAGGCTGTCGTGGGAACCCAGTGACCTGTACTGGGATTATACAACTCGGAGGCGCTGACCGCTCCCAGTCTGCCGAAACCACCCGTAACCAGAACCAGCCCAGTTTTCAACAAGGTGGCAGTATGAACCTTACGATCATTTGTCAACGATCCAGTTACCTTCCAGGTCTTGGCAACGGGATCGTATAATTCGGCACTAACAAGGGCCGGACTGCCCGTTAATGTATCCACAAATTCATTCAAAAACATTCCGAAGGTTTCCGCGCTGGCACTGACACTATCCGGAATAGATTCTCCACCGACAACCAAAACCTTGCCGATCGACGGTATCCACGTAGCGGCATGATTGTCGCGAGAACCAGTCATGGAGCCAGTCGTGCTCCAACCACTGACCGGATTATACAGCTCAGCGCTTTTCAAACTTGCATCAGCGGCATTGTAGCCACCCGCGATCAGTACCTGTCCGTTTGAGAGTAAAGTAGCAGTATGGTGAACCCGCGCGGCAGACATTGTCCCCGCTGAAACCCATTTCCCGGTAGCCGGATCAAATAGCTCAGCACTGGCAAGCGCTTTATTTAAGTTGTCCATCCCACCCACAACCAGAACCTTGCCATTAGAAAGCAAAGTGGCGGTATGGTTATAACGCGCAGTTAACATGGAGCCGACAGTAATCAGACCAATTTTATTTGACCATGTTTTTGTGGCCGGATTGTACACTTCGACGGTTTTCACCGCTCCAACACTTTCAATACCGTGACCACCTAAAGCCAGGAGCAGGCCGTTCGGAAGCAATGTGACAGTGTGCGCATAGCGCTGAGTGGCCAATGAGCCAACATTAGTCCAGGCGTTACCAGCGGCTAACACCGGTTGCATTGGAACGAGGGTCAATAACAAAGCCAACAAAAGAATCAGACTGCTGAAAACCCTGCGGGAACGCAGATTGGGTAATTGGGACATTTTTAGCTCCTGACAATTTGTAATTCCGTGCTGACCCGCATTAATTATTCGTGTCTGAAAGCGGGCCAGTACGCTCATAGAGAATATTCATTAATGTTTTTGCCAATTTATCTGAATCATGCCGCCAGGGGTGCTCAACATCCAAAAGATCATGCCAATAGACCGGGTAATTGGCTGTACGCGCATCCAACTTAACCCAATCGACACCAGCGGGGAGCGTGGCATCGTAAGAATTATTACAGATGATGACATCAAACAAATCATCGCCTGTATGCTCCTCCAATGCAAAAATATGATCGCCCACACCATAAGCGTTGGTCTCACCAACCTGGGTGGCAATATTGACCACATAGATTTTTAGGGCCCGGCTGGAACGCAAAGCCGCCAACAGATCCGGCACCAGCAAATTGGGCAGGATACTTGTATAAAGGCTGCCCGGTCCAATCACAATCAGGTCCGCAGCCAGGATGGCTTGAATTACAGGTGGGAATGCCGGTGGATTATTAGGCTCCAGATACACCCTGCGCACCCGACCGGGCATTTCTGGAATTCTGCTTTCACCCTTAACGCGCACCTGGTTGGTAACTTCTGGGAGTTGAACATCGGCTACCAGTTTGATATCGTGCAACGTAGCTGGCAGTACCTGGCCATGGACCGAAAGAACCCGGCCGGATTCAGCCACTGCTTCTTCAAAACTACCGGTCACATCCACCAGGGCTGAAATAAACAGGTTACCAAAAGAGTGACCACCCAGACCAGATTCATCATTGAATCGATACTGAAAAAGTTGTGCTAACAAAGCTTCATCATTGGAGAGCGCTGCCAGGCAATTACGAATATCCCCTGGGGGCAGGATGCCCATACTCTGGCGCAGCCTTCCGGATGAGCCGCCATCATCTGCCACGGTCACAACAGCAGTCAGGTTATAGGTATAATTTTTTAACCCACGCAGCAGCGTTGCCATGCCATGCCCGCCACCCATCACCACTACGCGCGACCCACGTTCGCGCCGGCGGAAATCTGCAATTTGGTCCACCAGCAGCCGATCTTTACGCAGGAAGGGATTAAGCAAAGCCCGATTAAGTCCCCACAGCCCCCAAACCACCAACCCCACGCCCAGGCAAAGAAAAATAGCCACCCGTACCGGGCGTGGAAAAAAACGCAGGCTGGCAACGTCCAGAATCAGCAGCAGGTCATCGCCTGGCGTGGTACGGTATATATCCAAAAGATAATAAGCCACACCAATGCCAAGCAGCGTGATCCCGGATAACAATATCCCAAACCAGCGTTTTACGCCCAACCCTGGTACCAACCAGCGCAGCATATTCAGAATTTCCCGAGTTAATCGATCAAACCAATTGGGTGGTCGCTTCATATGTTGTGATAATAGCAGTCTTCAAAGCATCCGTCAACTCACTTTGGAGCAGTGTAAACAAGGTGCAAGGTAACCTGAAAAGAGTAAACTCCATGTAAAATATATGCAATACGTAATATTGGCAGAAGGATACTTTACGATATAATATTCATATGACCATAATTATTGCGCTAGACATTGGTGGAACTCAAATCCGGGGTGCAGCCTTTCGACGGGGAAGCATTGACCCGATTAAGCAGCAAAAAACAAACACACGCGGCGAAGGTGAGGTGTTTGAACGTATCTGCGATTTGATCCAGGCCATTTGGCCGGAACACGAGTCTGTGCAAACAATCGTTATCGCGTTACCCGGACCATTAAACCCGGAAACAGGCGTGATTTATTCTGCACCAAATATCCCCAGCTGGCATAGTTTCCCAATCGGCCCGGAACTGGAAAAACGCTTTGGGGTGCCTGTTAAAATTGGCAATGATGCCAACCTGGCTGCCCTGGGCGAATGGCATTTTGGCGCCGGACAGGGACATCATCACGTTCTGTATATCACCATCAGCACGGGCATTGGCGGCGGCGTGATCAATGATGGACGGCTTTTACTTGGCACGCGCGGGTTGGCTGCCGAAATCGGACACATCACGGTCGATCCCAGTGGCCCGATTTGCAGCTGCGGTCAATATGGGCACCTCGAATCATTCGCGTCCGGACCGGCGATTGCGCGTTATACCAGGGAACAAATCGCGGCTGGAGTCAAATCCAGCCTGGCGGACAAAGCCGATTTAACCGCGCGGGATATTTCTGAAGCTGCCGGACAGGGTGATGAGCTCGCCATTCAGGCTTTGGCCCGAGCCGGTACTTTTCTCGGAAAAGCCTTGGCATCCTACCTGCACATGTTTAATCCATCCATCGTCATTCTGGGTGGCGGAGTATCCTTCAGCGGCAAATTTCTGATGGACCCCATCAAAGAATCACTGGTCAAGCACGTCATGGATCAATCCTATCTGGCCGACCTGGTCATCGCGCATGCAGCCCTGGGTGATAACGCCGGGTTGATGGGCGCTCTGACGCTTGGTTTATTACCCGACAACTGACAAAGTGCCTGCCTCCCCCAGGCCGTAATGGTTTTATTATTTACGGGGAGAAAACGAAACACTGCGATTACACGCAATTCACAACTAATTAATAATCGCGAACACGTTTTACTCCCTAATCTTATCCCACCCAATTGATCAGCATTCTGGCTGGCATGGCATGCATGCCGCCTGTTCACCTGAAAATTTTCGTTCTTTACAAGGAGCAACCCATGGAACCGATGCAATTACCTGGCCCCAAAGCCCGCGCCCTCATCAAGCGTGATTCTTCTGTCATCTCGCCCTCCTACCCGCGTGACTATCCGTTTGCAATGGATCACGGCAAAGGTTCTTATCTTTGGGACGTGGATGATAATAAATTTTTGGATTTTATGGCGGGCATCGCTGTTAATTCCACTGGCCATGCTCACCCCGAGGTGGTAAAGGTGATCCAGGAGCAGGCCGAAAAGTTCATCCACATTTCATCTGACTTTTATCACGAAACGATGGTTACGCTGGCCGAGAAGCTGGATCAACTGGCGCCCATGCAAGAAGCATGCGTATCCTTCCTGACCAATTCGGGCACCGAGGCAGTCGAAACGACCCTCAAGCTGGCGCGCTACCATACCGGTCGCACCAATTTCATCGGTTTTACGGGTGCCTTCCACGGACGCACCATGGGCGCCGTCACCATGACCGCCTCCAAGGCACTCTATCACAGCGGCTTTTATCCGTTGATGAACGGCGTAGTGCATGCCCCCTTCCCCAATCCCTATCGCCCAATTTTGGAACGCAAAACAGGCGAGGACTATGGCGAAACAGTTGTGCGCTATATTGAAGAACAAATCTTCAGACAGATTGTGCCAGCCGATGAAGTTGCCGGCATCCTTTTGGAACCGATCCAGGGTGAAGGTGGTTATATTGTTCCACCCGAAGGTTTCTTCCCGGCCCTGCGCAAATTATGCGATAAATACGGCATCCTGCTGCTGGCAGACGAAGTTCAGAGCGGCATGGGACGCACCGGCAAGTGGTGGGCAATTGAGAATTTTGGTGTAGAACCAGATGTCTTTATGACTGCCAAGGGCATCGCCAGCGGTGTACCCTTGGGCGCATGCGTGGCACGCCGCTCGGTAATGGATTGGGGCCACGGAACACATGGCAATACCTATGGTGGCAACCCGTTAGCCTGCGCCGCTGCAATCAAGACCATCGAACTGATCGAAAGACAATATTTGAAGAATGCAGCCGAAGTTGGCGAATACGCCATCGCTGCGCTGAAAGAAATGGCCCTCCGGCATCCCTCCATTGGACAGGTGCGTGGGATTGGCATGATGATCGGCGTCGAATTCGTCCAGGATCGCGAAACCAAAGAACCCGCCGCCGAACTGCGCGATACCGTCGTGCACAAGGCCTTTGAGCGCGGCCTGCTGCTCTTGGGCTGTGCCAAATCAGTCATCCGCATTGCCCCCCCGCTCAGCATGAGCAAATCTGAAATGGATGAAGGCTTGCTGATCTTCGAAGAAGCCATCAGCCTGGCTGAAAAAGCCATGGCGGTCTAATTTCATTTTTTTAGGTAACAAAAAGCAGGGCCGTGAATAAGTGCTTATTCGCTGCCCTGCTTTTTTTATGGTTAGCAAATGCTCAGGCTGGTTTACTATGACCCTGGCTGGCCAAGGCCCCACCTGCCAGCCAGCCAGTGGTCCAGGCATTCTGAAAATTGAAACCACCTGTCAGACCATCGATATCCAAAACCTCTCCGGCAAAAAACAGACCCGGAACAAAGCGGCTCTGCATTGTTTTAAAATCAACTTCGTCCAGGCAAACACCACCGCAGGTAACAAACTCGTCCTTAAACATGCCCTTGCCCTCAATCTGGTAACGACCACAGGTCAGCTCTTCCGCCAGGCGGCGTAAAACGGCCTTGGAGACATCCGCCCAATTTTGCATTTCGCCAATCCCTGCCGCCTCAGTCAGACGCTTCCACAAGCGAATCGGAACCTGCGGAAAAATCGAGTGCGTACCCGGTTTTTTCTTGTTATTTCCGGGTGTCTCTTTATACTCGCGCAGCTCTTCCAATACTTTCTCGGTCGAAAGCGGCTGCAACCAGTTCACCAGCAAGCTGGCCTGGTAGCCACGCTCGAACAACCAGCGCGCACCCCAGGCTGAGAGCTTAAGCGTTGCCGGGCCACTCAAACCCCAATGGGTGATCAGCAGCGGTCCTTGTTGTGCCGCGATACTGCTCTTGCCCGAACCAGACGGATCTTCCAGGCGCAAACCAGCATGCTGAACCGAGAGGCCAGCCAATTCTTCAATACGGGTATCCGTAATTTTGAATGTGAACAGGGATGGTACGGGCGGTTCGATGGTATGCCCCATGCGCAGGATCAGCCCATGGCAAGAGGACTCGCTGCCCGAAGCAAATAAGACCGAACCCGCAGTCAGTTCCAACTCCTGACTGAGGGCATCCCGCCGCAAAAGCAAGCGAAATCGGACCGGAGATTCTGAATCAGGTTGGTAGCGCGCCACATCCAGGACACTGCTCTGATTCCAGACGGTCACCCCGGCTTGTTGGGCAGCTTCTTCCAGGCAGTTCACAATCGTAAAAGAAGAATCCGTAACTGGGAACATGCGTCCATCTTCCTCAGTCTTGAGGCTCACACCGCGCTGCTCAAACCAGTTGACCGTATCACGCGGCTGAAAGCGGCTGAACGGCCCGCGCAGAGCAGCCGCACCACGCGGATAAAACGTCACCAGCCGGGCAGGTTCAAAACAAGCATGGGTCACATTACAGCGCTCGCCGCCCGAAATGATCACCTTGCCCAGCGAACGCCGCGCTCGTTCCACCACCAACACTTTCAATGGTTTCCCCGTCTCTTGCGCAGACTCCGCACAACGGATGGCAGCAAAATAACCTGCCGGACCACCGCCAATGACAATCACATCCCAAAAAAGTTCCGCATCTACCACAATTCACCTCTAAACCAAAAAATAATTCCAACTCCATTATAAGGCAGGCTGCGCAATCTCCGCACATTTACCTGCCCTTAACCATCTTCCAACATGCTTCTTACACTCCCCAGACCGCCAGGTGATAAAATATACTTCTTTATTCATCCCGCCCTCCGGCAACCATTGGCAAACAAAAATCCTAAAACACATGCTACCTGATTTTCGTGTAAGACAACGCGACTACCTGCTCGAAATCACCCGCGCCATCACCCAGGAACTTGACCTGCAAAAGGTGTTGAAGCGCATTTTGCGCATCTCAATCGAAATGCTGGCCGGACAGGCCGGGCTGATCGCGCTCAAGGATGCCAACACGTGGAAAGTTGCAGCTGCGCACGGTATTCCGGCAGCTTTTTTGCGTTACCTCGAACCGCTGCTGGCTGAGGAAAGTGTCTCCACGCTGGATGTGGACGAACTCAACCGCATGCTGAAAGACCTGACCTACACAGCCAGCCAGGGCCTATTAAATGGCAATGCCATTTCACTGGTCACACATGGCCAGGTGATTGGGGTCATTTTTATCTTTCGTTCCTATGCCGACCTGTTTTCTGCAAATGACCAGCAGTTGCTGCAGTCCTTTGCAGATCAGGCTGCGATTGCGGTCTTTAATGCCCGGCTGTACGGACAGATCATCATTGAAAAACAACGCCTGGATGCGCTGATCGACAGCGCCGCCGACGGCATCATCATTTTAAATGCCGATCACAGTATCGAACGCGTGAATGATGCCTTTGAACGTATTTGCGGACAAACTGATGATCAGGTACGCGGTAAACACCACGACGATATCATTCAATGGGCACGCAAACCAGATGGATTAACCCTGGAACAGGCTGAAGCCAATGGCTGGCCGCTGACCGACAATGCCAACCTGTATGTGGAAGGCGACCTGAAACGGCTGGACCCGCATAATGTGCCGGTTGGTATCACTTATGCCCCGCTGCTCACACCAGACCGGCAAGTGCGCAATATCATCGTCACCGTCCGCGATATCACCCACTTCCGCAATGCCGATCAGATGAAAGCCACGTTTATTTCCATCGTCAGCCACGAATTAAAAACCCCGGTGGCACTCATCAAAGGCTATGCCTCCACCCTGCGCCGCGATGATGCCCGCTGGGACAAACACGTAATTCAGGACAGCCTGGCCGTGATTGAGGAAGAAGCCGATCACCTGACCCACATGATCGAGGATTTGCTGGACGCCTCGCGCCTGCAAGCGGGTGGAATGACCCTCAACCGGACCGATTTTTCCATGCCGGCCCTGGCTCAGCGCCTGGCGGAACGCTTTCGGACACAAACCAAAAAACACAACATCGTGGTGGACTTCCCTACCGACTACCCCATTATCCTGGCGGATGAAACCCGCATTGGACAGGTGCTTTCGAACCTGATCTCCAATGCCATCAAATATGCGCCGCGGGGTGATATCCGCATTAGCGGTGAAACACATGCCGAACAGGTAGTGGTCATCGTCAGCGATGAAGGCCCTGGGATTGACCCGCACGATATGCCGCATATCTTCGACCGCTTCTACCGATCGGATACCGCGGTCCGAAAAACCAAAGGCGCCGGGCTGGGTCTATACCTGGCACGCGCCATCGTCGAAGCGCATGGCGGGCGCATGTGGATTGATCCGCAACACGGTGCCGGAGCACGAATTTGTTTTTCACTGCCAATTGAAACTTTCAGGGTAAAATAGAGCCCTGATATTTAACCCCAACCTATTTTAGAAATCGGACATTCCATGCCACAAACTCAAATTTCCTGCCCTCGCTGTCGCCAGTCGATCCCAGCTCAGATTGAACAACTATTCGATGTCACCACCGATCCTCCGTCCAAACAGCGCCTGATCGGGCGGGTCTCGAATTATGCCCACTGTCCAATGTGCGGATTCGAAGGCCCCTTATCCACCCCGATTGTCTATCACGACAATGAAAAAGAATTACTGCTGACCTTTTTCCCTTCAGAACTGGGGTTGCCGGTCAACGAGCAGGAAAGGCTGGTAGGACCGCTCATTACCCAGGTCATGAACCGCCTGCCACCCGAAAAACGCAAAGGCTACCTGCTGCGCCCACAAAGTTTTCTAACCTTCCAGAGCCTGATCGAAAAGATCCTGGAAAAAGATGGCGTCAGCAAAGAAATGCTGGACGGACAGCAAAAAAAGCTGGGCCTGATCCAGCGCTTGCTGCAGATCACCACCCCGGATGTACGCCTGGAAGTCATCAAGCAGGAAGGTGCATTGCTGGACGAGACCTTCTTTGCCCTGTTTAACCGTCTGACCGAAGCCGCAGTGGCCTCGGGACAGCAGCAAACTGTCGAGATGATGTCCGCACTCCAACAGGAATTACTCGCCAATTCTGAATACGGTCGCAAACTGCAAGCCCAAATGGGTGAGTTGGAAGCGGCTGTAAAATCATTGCAGGATGTGGGCAAAGGCCTTACCCGGGAAAAATTGCTGGAAATCTTCTTGGAAGCCCCAACCGATGCCCGTATCCGGGCGCTCGTCAGCCTGACCCGCAATGGACTGGATTATTCTTTCTTCCAGATCATGACCGAGCGGATTGATAAGTCCAGCGGAACCGAAAAACAAAAGTTGGAAGCCCTGCGGGCTCTGGTAATGGACTTTACCAATCAAATGGACAAGGCTGTTGAAGAACAGATGAAACAAGCTGACAAAATGATCGAAAACCTGATCACTGCGCCAGACATTGCCCAGGCCACAGCGCAGAACATCGCCAATTTCCAAAATGAAGTCGTGGTCCAGGTTTTGGAAGACAAGCTGCGGGATGCCCAACAGAAAAATGATGTCAACCGCATGCAAAAGCTGCAGCAGATTGTGGGCGTTTTACAACAAGCCAGCACCCCGCCCGAATTGGAACTGGTAAACGAGCTGGTGGATGCAGCCGCTGACGATGCCACACTCGAAATGGCCTTGAAGGCGCACGAGAACGACCTGACCGAAGAACTAACCGGCATGCTCGCCTCACTCATGCAGCAGGTGGAACAACAGGGCAGCCAGGATCCAAACTCGGCTGAAATCACCCTGCGCCTCGAAAAGGTTTACAGAGCCATCCTCAAGCGTTCCATGCAGAAAAATTTACGCTAAATATACAACTATAATAAAGGGCTGTCCGCTTTTTGGACAGCCCTTTTATTTTATTAAATTTCAACCTTTACGCCCAAAAAGGCGTCCAAATCAACAGAAAACTCCAAAAAAGTGGCCTGTCAGGCACGGTAATGTCATCGCTCTTACTCCACGCCCTGAAGCTTGAGCATAATACCGTGCCCGCGCACGGTTACGATGTAATTATTTGTTGGATCCATGGCTGCCAGTCGATCCCGCAGACGCCGAATCAGCGCATCCAGGGCCTGATCCGTCACCCCGGCAGATTGTTCATCGCCCCAGACAGCTGAAACCAGCTCCTGGCGCGTGACCACATTGCCAGCATTCTGATAAAGCGCCCACAACAGCTGAAATTGCTGAGCCGAAAGCGGTGGCGCCATTTGCATCTGGTTCACCCACACCTGGCGCGCGCGCATATCCAGCATCAAGCGATCATTACGGACCGGTTCAGCATCCAAAGGCATGGTGGCATCCGAACTCAGGTATTGAAAATCCTGAGCCAGGGCAATTTGGAGCGTGTCACCATCCTGCAGCACAACCTGACCTGTAAGCAGGCTGCCATTATGATGTGTGCCATTTTTACTTCCCAGGTCCTCCAACACCACGCCGTTGGAGCCGGGTGTCAGACGAGCATGAAAACGCGAAACCTGCCGGTCTGAAATTACCAGATCACAACCAGGCTCCCGTCCCATTACAAGGGGCCGGTCCAATAGCCAGCGCTCGCCTTTAAGCGGGCCATTCAACGCAATCAGCATTGGGGCTTCTTGTTGATTCATACTTAATATCACTCCACGGGTAAAAGAGGGTTGGTTTAACTCAGTATTTGAATTAAGGATGTCTATTCTCTTCTGTAAGTTATAATATAGCAGAAATTCATCATTCTGTGCAAAATACGCCGAATATTAATCTGCACAGTACCCCTTTGTACCAGCATCACTGCACAGTGAAGACCGGTGTATTTTTACATTCGATCTACCCTTGCACAATTTGAACAGGAGACTTGCTCAATGCCCATCCCGCTTAAATCCGGGGAGGTTCTGCGCGAACGATATCGCGTCCAGGAGCGCATCGGCCAGGGTGGAATGGGAAACATCTACCAGGCTGATGATTTACGCTTGCTCGGACGGAAATGCGCGATCAAAGAGGTCGAACACGACAACAACCTCCCGGAAAACTATTTGCGAGAGGCCCGCGAACAATTTTTGCGCGAGGCTACTGTCCTTGCGCGCCTGGATCACCCCAACCTTCCAAAAGTTTCCGATTTCTTTTCTATCGGACAAAAAGATTACCTGGTCATGGATTACGTACCCGGCAAAGATTTGCGGACCATGATCCTGGAAGCCCGGGCTCACAATACATTTCTGGTTGAAGAGGATGTATTGGATTGGGTTTCACAACTGGCGGATGCGCTAACTTATATGCACCGTCAAACCCCACCCATCGTTCACCGCGATATCAAACCTTCCAACCTGAAGATCACACCCGATGGCCTGCTCAAACTGGTAGACTTTGGGTTGGTAAAAGTGCTGGCACCCGATGAAGAAACCATCACCATCATCCAGGGACAGGGCACGCTGCTGTATACACCACTTGAACAGTATGGCGGATCCGAAAATCACACGGATGTCCGCTCAGACGTTTATGCCTTTGGCGCAACCCTCTACCACTTGCTAACCTGTCAACCACCAACCGATGCGCGCCAGCGTTTTCTCAATCCGGAAACGCAGGTTCTGCCACGTCGGGTCAACCCGGCCATCAGTATTCGAACCGAAAAATCCATCCTGTGGGCCATGGAATTACATCCAGATCAGCGCCCAGACTCAATCGAAACATTTCGCCAATACTTGTTGGGAACCAAAGAGCTGCCCACGCGACCAATGTCACGCCCAACCCGCGTCCACACCCTGGACGCGTTACTGGCACCACCTGAAAGCATATTGTTCGGCATTTCTGCGATTCTACTGCTGCTGAGTCTGATCACCACTTTCGGACGCTAGGCGCCAGAACCAGCCCACTGCAAAACCAACACCCTGGCCAGTCAGGACTGCCTGCAGAAATGCTGGCAAACCGCGACCATCCAACCACAAATCCCCCCACGGAAATCCCAAAGCTAAATAATTGTAAGCGACCAGGCCGCCCACCAGGACCAACAACGCCCAACGCACGGCCCAACGCGGATCCACCATCTGGCTTGCCAGCCAATAGGTGATGGTTACACCGGTCACCATCAGCAAGAGCACCAGCAGCCAACCATAAAAAGTGGGGTAGCCGGTGTTGGTAACCAGCGGCGAAGGTACAATCGTTGGGGTTGGTGCAGGCACGGTGGGGGTGGGTTGTGGAGTCACAATCCCAGCCGTGGGGGTGATGATGATAATGGTAGCGCCTTCCTTGGTCACATCCAACTGAATGGTATCCGATGCGCGCGCAGGTTCGCTGACGGCCCGTATCTCGATCAAGCCCGGGCGATCCAATCGAAAAGCCGCGACAGCCACACCCTGGTTGGTAACAGATTCCACCTGCTGAAAAAGACCACTCTCACCCTGCGAGAGGGTAAAGCGCACCGGGGTACCATCCGGTACCTGGCGTTGATTATGGTCAACGATCAAGCCTGTGCGAAGTGAGATGGTGTCACCCACTCTAAAAAGCGGCTCGACTGTCGGTTCAAGTGTCAGCGTCGGCGGTGCAGTCGGTTCAGATACCGGCGTGCCACCTGGCGCCGGAGTATGAGTTTTGGCTGGGGTGGGTGTTATTGCGGCAGGAATATCCAGGCTGAGGGATATGACCTGATTGGGGTCTGGTGTAGTGGCTGAGATCAAATCGTAACCTATCCCAGCTACCGAAACCGGTAAAGCCCCAGCTGGCGCAACTTCCTGAAAGAGCAGCCGGGCGGCCACATTGACAAAAGGCTCAGATTCAGAATATATACCGTAATAAGCCGTCAGCTTGGATATATCTGTAGCATCCAGATAATACGGGGCACTGAACGAAAAAAGAATGACCTTTTTATTGTTCATCAAACTTTGCTTTTCAGTTAAAAAGCGCCTGAGGGTTGTCATCTGGGCCGAACCTTCGGGCATATCCAGGCTGGAAAGGACAATCCAACTGGAACGCCCTAACGCATTCAACAGATCAGTATTTGGAGCCTTATCATCCAACAGCAGATTCAAATCATCAAAAGAAAAGGATGAAAGATGGCTGGAGGTCACCAACCCACTGGCCGAAGGCCCATATAAACGTTGGACAGTACTATGCAGCGCGTCCACAGCCAGCCGGGCTTTATCCGGACAGATGGAGCACTGGCGGGTGATGCGCGCATCGGTCAGAAAGACGATGTAATCGAACAGATTGGGCGGCTCGGGCAAAACAGTCGAAAGATCAGCAGGCGAGGGGCTGATGAGTGTCACAGCCTGGCGCGCAATATTGAAGACCTGCTCGTTGGCAGCGCCAGGATCAAGCGGATCGTAACCGGCGGACTGCACCGTTCCCCACGTGAAGGAACCATAGAGGCGATATTTTGTATTCAGGATTCGCAGCACTGACTCGTCCACGCGGGCAGCAAAAGCCGTATCTTCGCGGTAACGCTGAGCAAAAAACTCAAGTGTGCGGGTCAGGCTGGTGTAGGTGTCGGGCGCATCAGACGAGGTGATATTACCCATGTATAACAGGTCGTTGCCTGCCAAAAATGCATCCCGGGCAACCAGCCTGGCTGAAAAGTTCTTAAAATCGGGGTCATAAAACCTGCGCACACCCGTGGTACCCAGGTTATCGCTGACCATCAAACCGCCATTTTGGCGCCAGCCTGCCAGCGCGGGCAAGGCCATTACCTGGCTGAGCGCCTGCTGATCAAAGCTGATCGGTCGGGTAGTGGCCCGGATATTGCCCTGAAAGCCCTGATAGCGAATATGCGAAACCAACAAACCATCGGCAGTCATATTGGTATCCGCAGCGTTGCCTGTTACGGCAAAAAACGGCGCGAGCTCAACCGATTTCAATTCTTCCAGCGAGCGGCGCACGGTCGGGATTTCCTGATCAATCGAACGATCGGAACCACCACGACCTGGGAAATGTTTGGTTATCACCGCCAGGCGGTTATCGGAACCTTGATGCAGACCGGATAAAAATGCGCGCGACATCTCGCCGACCCAATAGGGATCCCCACCAAAAACCCGGGTATTCATATCCGCGCTGATGGCAGGATCTGCCAATGCCAAAACATCCAGCGAAAGACCCAGATAGAAATTAAATCCCAGGGACGAGAGTTCGCGCCCCATGACCGTGCCGGCTTGTTCTGCCAGCGAGCGATCCCAGGTTGCACCAATCGCCATCTGGTCTGGGAGCGGCGTCAGCCCGCTCAATATCTGGTCATTGGGTGCGCCGCCACCTTCCTGCGAGACACCCACAAATAGTGGAATATAGGTATGCGCCAGGGTGGGAAGTAAAGGATTTTCCGAATTATTTAATTCAACCTGCTGCAGCGCTGTGATCAGATCATGCGCCTGTTGCGGTGTGTTATCCGCCACAAAGTTATCATCGGCAGCCGAAAGAACCACGCCCCCAACATGCTGGTTAACGATCAGGTCAAAAATCTGGGATTTATCGCCCACATCTGTACCTGTAAAGCTGACCAGGAAGAGCTGACCTACCTTTTCTTCAGGTGTCAGAACCCGCATCAGGTCAAGCGCCGGGGTTGTCCCCTGGGCAAAAACCACAGCCGGGGCAGCCTGTCCACTCAGCATGCTGAGCAGCAGTACCACGGTCAACAGGCGCACGAAAAAAAGCCTTCGCGCAGAAAGCCAGACAAAAAGAGTGCGCCGGGGAGCGTAGTTCAGGGTCATGGGTCAGGGTTCAGGTTTGAATCTAGAATAACTGGCTATTTAAAGTTTTGCAGGGCCAGAATGGGATCATCGGTGAAAATGCCATCCACCCCAATGTCACGCAAGCGACGCATATCAGCCGGGTCATTTACCGTCCAAACATGCACCCGGCGCCCGCGCTCATGCACACGTTGTACCGTTGCAGCTGTGACGTCGGTTGTGTAAGGGTGCTCGGCTTCCAATTGGATAAAACGGGCTGCAAGTCGCTGGTGCCAACCCTGTCCCCCATCCAAAATCAACTGACCGCATGGAACGGTTGGCAGCAAACGGCGTGCCATCTGCAAATTGGTAAAGTAAAAGGAAGAGAAGATGATGCGATCCTGCAAAGCGTGCTTTTTTACCAACGCCGCCACTTCATTAACCAGACCATCAAAAGGACTGGCATAGTTGGTCAGCTCGATATTGATCAGCACCTTCCTGCCAACTGCTTCCAGCACTTCATCCAGAAGAGGGATTTTCTCGCCGCGAAATTCAGCAGATTTCCAGGACCCCGCATCCAGCTCACGCAAGGCTGCCAGGGGCTGACGGGTAACCTGCCCGCTGCCGTTGGTGGTGCGCTCCAGAGTCTGGTCGTGGATAATGATTACCTTTCGATCAGAACTCAACTTGACATCCAACTCAATGGCTGGCGCACCCTGCCGGGCAGCCAGTTCAAAAGCAGCCAGGGTGTTTTCGGGGGCGTAAGCGCTGGCCCCGCGATGAGCAAAAATGATGGGAATGGGAAAATGATTGATCATGGCAAGGTTATTCCACACATGTTTTTGTGTAGTCTGTCTTCCTCTTGATTTAAATTATTTTAAATTATATTTCAACAAAATAGGACTGGGCCGCGAGATCCAGCAATTCGCGCGTCATGGCAGGTTCGAGACCCTGGTAATGGGCAATGTCGATAATCTGATCACACAGGTCGCGCGGGTGCGAAGCACGCAGCTTACGATTGCGTTTGATATACCATTCCTGCAGCAGGTAGGCCAGTCCCTGATCATTATAAGTCACCTTCTTTGCCTCAGCTACGCGCAGGAAAATCTGGCGAAACTCATCAAAAGTCGGATCCCCAATTTCAATTTTATGGCGCAAGCGGCGCAGGAAAGCCTCATCCACCAGGTCGCGCGGTGGCAGGTTGGTCGAAAAAACCACCAGCACGTCAAAGGGAATTTCAACCTTGCGCCCGGTATGCAGGGTAAGAAAGTCTACCCGGTTTTCAAGCGGCACAATCCAGCGGTTCAACAAATCGCGCGGGCGCACTTGCTGCCGGCCAAAGTCATCAATCAACAAGATACCGCCATTGGCCTTAACCTGGAACGGTGCTTCGTAAAACTTGGAGGTGTCATTAAAGACCAGGTCCAGCCCAGCCAGGGTTAGCTCACCACCCACAACGATGAACGGGCGGCGAATGTGGATCCAGCGCGGGTCGCGCCGGGCAGCAGCCCGCAGCGAACCAGTGCCGTCATCCACCGGTTCTTCCTCGGGCGCACGCTGGTGATTGACCGAATCATAGAGCTTGATCACCTGTCCATCCACAAATAAGGCATAGGGGATGTACATATCCTGCTGCAGCACCATCGAGCCAAAGGCGCGCGCCACACTGGTTTTACCATTACCAGGAGGACCATACAAAAAAATGGAAGTACCCGAATTCAGGGCCGGACCAAGCTGTTCAAAGGTGGCCTTCGAAAGGACCAGGCTCGAGAGCAGCTGTCGCATGTGACGTTGGGTAACCACCACACGATGCGCACTCTGCTTGAGGATGGAAGCATTATAGGCTTCAATCGGTACCGGAGCTGCCCCCGCATACTGGTTACGTTCCAGGGCTTCTCGCGCTCGTAAAATGCCAGCCCCAGTGATGGCATACTGGTAAGAACCTTCACCCAAACCCATGGAGGATGATTTCACTTCCACCAGTTTTTCCCGCTTGAGCGATTCCAGGATCGTATCGGTCACGCCAGCAAAAGGCAGGGCAATTTCTTCAGCTATTTTAAAGCCAGTCAGGTAACCCTGAAAGTACAGGATCTTTAACGCCAGGTCTTGCAGCCAGAGCGAAGATAGACCGGTATCCTCCAGACGAATAACCGGCGGCGGCGTAAAAGTGCCATTTCCGTTGGAAGATGGCGCAGCAGGGCGGGAAGCAATTGATTTAAGCACCATAGATTTGCCTGTCTTCTTAAATAGAATAACTCAATGAAAAGATTATAGCATGTCCTACCACCCGAGAGATAGCAAGCCGGATATTTTTCACGAATTCCGCCCGCTGCGCGTAAATCGGGCAAAGCGGATTCATCCGCTGTCTCCTAGCTTCCAGATTTATCTGGATGCGCTGCACGCTGGATACGCCGGACGCTGGACGCGCCAGATGCCGGACACGCCGCACACCGGACACGCCGCACACCACGCAAACACCATGCCGGATATTCTTTCGCGATTTCCGCCCGCTGCGCGTAAATCGGGCTAAAGCGGATTCATCCGCTGTCTCCTAGCGTCCAGATTTATCTGGATGCGCTGCACGCTGGACGCGCCAGATGCCGGATACGCCAGATGCCGGATACGCCAGATGCCGGACACGCCACACGCCACGCACGCACCAAGCCGGATATTTTTCACGAATTTCGCCCGCTGCGCGTAAATCGGGCTAAAGCGGATTCATCCGCTGTCTCTTTTGCGTCCAGATTTACGCGCAGCGGGATGCGCTGGACGCCGGATGCACCGAACGCGCAACCAGGGCTGTGACCGCCATAAGGGGCAGCGTGACCGCGGCAACCACCAACAACTGCAGCGTAAAAATAAAACCAAAAAACATACTGCCGATGTCCGGCAAAGTCCAGCCAACCAGCGCACCGTTATAAGCCAGGCTCCATAAAGCCGGCAGCGATACCAGCAGCATCAGGGAAAAAGCAAACCCCAGGAAAAGATGAACTGCCTGCAAACGCGGCAGCGAAAACAGGCGCAAGGCCAACAGAATTACCAGCCAGGCTGCAAAAAAAGCAACGGCGGCATAAGTGGCCGTGGATGTGGTCAGGTTGGAGGCGCTCAGAACAGTACTGAGCGTAAAGGTACCGCCATTAATCAGCGCATATTGGACATGAAAAACGGCCAGGTAAACCAGCGCTGCCAGGCCAAACCAACCCAACCGGCGAACAGGCTGGCGCGCAAGAAAGTACAGCGCGATCAGCACAAGCAGCGTGATGATCACAAAACGCGGCAGTCGATCACGATTGAGGCGAGCGGTTTTAATCGCCAACAAAGCTGCTTGATACACCGCGACCGGATCCTGATCCTCAGCCAGCTTGAATTGCGCAGCTGGGACAGCCATCATTTTTGCATAAGACTGATAGAACTCACGCTGCTGGGTATTCAGCGCCTGCCGGACCAGGGTTAACTGATCGGGCGTCAAGCTCAGCATCTCCGTCTGGGGTCGGCCTTGCGAAATGGCCGGAATACCCGCCCCCAGTAGAACAGCCGTCGTTGCCGCAATATCAACCTGCTTCATATCCGCATAAACACCCGGCCTTACATTGGCGCCAACCATGATAAAAGGCTGGACCAAAACAACCGCATCCTGCCCGCCATGTCCGCCAGCCGCAATCTGCCCATGATCACTGTAGATCAAGACAGTATCCTGGGTCAGGTCCAACGTACCCACAATTTGTTCAATCAAATGATCCGCACGCGTGGCGGCTGCATTCCAGCGCGCATCCTGCGGGCCACCTTCTTTATGCCCGGCATAATCGACCTGATCGATATAGGTAAAAATGTAATCATATTTCCCGGATTGAATAAAAGCCTGGGCCGCATCGATGTTTTGCTGATCCGCCGCCGGGCTTTCTTCAGAAGTCCAGGCACTGGCATCCAAAGCCAAAGGGGGGATCATATATTTAAAATATTGATGGGCCGCTATCGCTGTATGTAAACCAGCCTGATGAATGACAGTATAAATATTATCCTGGGTCCAGATACGATAATTTTCCGGCAAAGTGGGGTTCATGGCCGGGCCATCCGAAAGCTCCGGCCAGGCGCCAATCGCCAACACGCTCCAACTGGGCGCCGAGTAAGAGGGTACGCCCGAGTGCGTAACCGCCGAAGCACCCCGGGCCCGCAGGCTGTTAAGGAAAGGCATCACCTCTTTATTGGCAGCCGTATCCGCCCGCAGCGCATCAACCAGAATAACCACCACCCGCCGCGAAAGCGCCGGTCCGATCGGTTGACCCGCCTGGGGGGGCTGGCTGGCAAATGGTGACCGAAAAGCGTAAAGCGAATCCATAAGGTTGGTAGCCCAAAAATACGAAACCACAACAATCATGATCGAAGCCAGCGTACCCAAAATCACCCAACGAAGTGCTTTCATTTTCCTCCAATAATTATGACAATTTCAGCAAATCAAAACCTGGTGCCAACCGTTCCAAGCTGGATTAAGGCAAAAAATCCCGACCGATTGTGACCGCGCTCAAAAACACGCCGCCAGCAGACATCATTTTTTCAGTCTTTCTCTGCGCATTTCAGGGATAAACCCCAACCGGTCCCGGCTGCATGCCCGTATCATCTGCCAGCACATCAATATCATAATACTTACTGATACAGGCATTTACCCAAAACTTGGGGTTATTGCCGGGGTCATTTATCCCAGCCCAATTTCTTTCAGAATGAATGATGACCGATGTCTGTCCGGCTTGCCTGGCGTGCATTATTTGCTGATCCATGGCATCCCAATAGGCTGCATAGTTAGCATAAAGGGGTGCACGCACCAGTAAATACCGGGCTTCCAAACCGGCGGAAGTCAGGACCAACACAGCCGAGAGGATCATCGGCAAAAAACCATATTTCGAGAAGAAACGGGAAAAATTTCCGCCCGAATTGGCGTTATTCCCCCATAAATAGGCAAATAGCGCAATCGCTAAAACGAAGGCAAAGACCGTGATAATCAGCACCCGGGACGGCGGCGTTTCGCTGGTTCCATAAACTGCCGGAGGAAAACTGAGGAATGCCAGCAGGAAGCCCATCAGCAGGATGGCTGGAACCTCCCACTTTTTCAAATCAAAGCGGATAGGTTCATTGAAACCGGACCAAAATAAAACCATTAGCACACCGGTCAAACCCAGGATTTTTCGGGGGAGCGCGACAATCTTCCAAATCCAATCAAAAAATCCGATGCTTGAAATTCGCAAAATGGTAAAAATATTCGGGGTCGCCGGGAATAAGGCCTGGCGAATTTCATTTCCGGGCGAAGCCAAAACCACAAGCAGTGCCAAAGTCGTCCCCAGCCAGGCCATTACTAAAAACTGAAAATCAAATCCGCGTACATTCATTTCTTTTCTGATAAACAGGCGTAAAAGCAAGCTGCCCCAAAAAACAAATGCAAGCACAGTAAAGGTTTCACTAAAGCCACCGACTAAAAAAGAAAAGACAAACCCAAGCAGCGCCGATAAGTAGATTTTTGTTTTGGTTGGTTCGAATTTCCGAAGCCATAAATATAGGGCTAATAAGAATGTAAAGCCAATCACGGGCAGGGTATGGGTATGGAATCCACTGAACCAGTAGAAAGACTGATCCGGATTGGGTGTGAGTAAAAATATCAGGAATAAAGTAGCCAGGCTGAACGTCAGGGCGGTCTTTCGTTTTTCCGAATTTCTAATTTCTGACTTTTGCAGCAGGTAAACAATGGCAAAAATTGCCAATAGCCAAACACAAATAACCAAAACTGTCAGATAAGCAATCCCATACCGGCCCAGGCCCACCAAAATCATATCGGCTGCAAAGGCAGAATAACGACCGGCCCAGCCTTTGTACCAGTACCATATATATCGAAGCAGCCCCAAGCGGGGGAACAAATAAGCGGAGCAAAAATCATCCGCAATCAGGCGTGTAAAGCCTCCAATATAAGCGTGTATGCCAAGGATTAACATGGCAGCCATGCCCACCCCCGCATAAATCATATTTTTCAGCTTCGACAAACACCACCTCCACCGGCCATGCTCATGTTTTATTTTACAAAACCAGATTATGCTCTGATAGCTTTTACAGCCCAGCCTGTTTGGCCAGTCCCAGCATCTCGTCCAGCATTGCGGCGAAGTGCGGGCATTTTTTATGGGCGATATTGGGGTCGATCTTTCGGAAAAAATCATATCCGTTGGTGACTTTGTTGTAATCCCGCTTGAGATATTGGTGATAAAGATCGTCTAATAATTTCGCTGGCGGAGTATTAAAATTGACCGTCTCGGGATGCTCAGTTCTGCCGGGGAATTTATTGACAATTTCGCGAGGGAACATTTCGGGGTGAGATAAAAGCCAGGCTTCCACTTCGTGCACCGCGAAGTACATTCTGAAACGATCCTGGTCTACCTTTTGGGTCAGTTCCTGGACAGCCCATTTGTAACGCTCCTCTGAACCAGTTAAATGACCTGGGTAGATGGTCGGACCATACAAATCCAGCAAGGCTACCACTGCAATGATCTGTTCCTGCCCTGGACCTTCCAGGTGCCGGCGGGTTTTATTGGGCAGATCCTTGACCATTTCCGCCCAACCATCAAAGCGGACTGTCTGTAGCCCGACCGGCTTGTTCAAGCGCGGGTCGAGCCAGCGTTTCAGGAAGACGGCGATGGCTTTCTTTTCAGTATAGCCTTCGACAAACAGCACGAATTTCATAACAGCTCCTCCAACTCGCCGCTGCGATAGAGCTTGCCAAGCGTATAGTCCTGCAACCAGTAACGCAGTCGTTCACCCGAAAGAACATCCAGTTGTGTTTGTCCTTCGGCCCACTTCGCCACAGTGACCGTCGGTTCATATTCACTGAAAGCATCCAGCAATTCAGCCGAATGAGTGGTGATGATCACCTGGGTGCGCCGGGATGCACTGCGCGCATATTCAGCGATGATCGGCAGCATGGACGGGTGCAGGCCATTCTCAGGCTCGTCAATGGCGATCAGAGCGGCTGGCGGGTTAGGGTTCGCGAGGATGGCGATCAGGTATAAAAAGTGCAGAGTTCCGTCTGAGAGATCGGCTGCACTTTGTTCGCTGCGCAGGCTTTTCCAGCGGATGCGCATTTGGATACGCTGGTCGGAAGCGGGAGGAAAAATCAACTCAACGAAGTCGTCACCAAAGGCCGCGTTCATGGCCAGGTTGAGGTCTTCTTTGAACTGGCGATCTCCGCTGTAGAGTGTGTGCAATACCTGTACCAGGTTAGCGCCATCCTGGCTGACCATTTTCTCATGGCGTGCCACAGGCGCTTGTCGAACGAGGGCCTCACGTTGCGTATTGAAGTAATGATACATTTGCCAACTGGCAAGCTGCTCACGACAAATGCGCAAAACATCTGATTCCGCGAAAGGAGTGGCATACCAGGAAAGCAGGGTTTCGGCTTGGGTAAGCTCAGGGTTTACTGATTTCCATTCAGCGCCATTCCGGATTTTTGCAATAATTTGATCGCGTTGAAGCAGGTTCATTTCCTGCTCGTTTTCGCCAGTCTGATTGTTTAATGTTTCTTGATGGATGACATAACTGCTTGATTGGCCGAGCCGGGCAAGCTGCAAGGAATAATCCATCCTATCGCCCAGCCAACTGCGATCAGCTTCCTGGGACGGATTCAGACGCAGCCCAAATGAAATTTTATCGGCTTGCCCATCCCATACCAGCGATCCCATACCACCCTCGCGTAATACCTGATCATTCAATCCGCCATGTGCCGAAATGGAAAGCATCTCCAGCGCCTTGAGCAGGTTGCTCTTGCCGCTGCCATTGGGGCCAATGATCAGGTTCAGGTCGCCTGGTTTCCAGGAAACTTCTTTGAGCGAGCGAAAACCTTGAATTTGCAGGTCTAAAATTTTCATGTTGTTTCTCCGGGTGGAACCGCTGTCGCGCCACAAGAACTGGGACATATCAATGCCGCTTCGGGCGATGGCGCTTTTGGGTTTTGCCTTCCAGTGCCATAAAGGCCGGTTCGTGTTCTGAAATAACGCGCAGCGCTTTCAGAAGGTCTACCGTGCGCTCGTCTTTTGCCAATTTTTTTTGCCCTTCAGCCTTCCATTCAGTCAGTTTCTGCTGAGCAGGGTGGTGGGGGTCTGCCGCGGCTGCTTTGACCAGCGCGTAATGCGCTTTCAGCCGCAGCACATAGGCTCGATCCGTTTCAAGATGTTGGGCAATCACAGTCAGGAGGGCATCAGATGCTGGGCTTTGTGGATTGAGTGGATCGAGATATGGTCCAGCGTTGTGCGCCAGGCGATCAAACCCATAACTGATAGTTGCCACTTGTTTTTGCTCGTTGCGGGAAACAATATTGAGCATTACCCGTTGACAATCGCAGTCCGGGTCTGGGCAATACGATTCTAGCAAACCATAATCACCTGCGGGCAGCTTGTAGCTCCCGAGCAGGGTCATTGAGCGGGTTTCGCGGTGGGCAATTTCAGGAAATAACATTTCAAAAGGGATCAGGTACATATTTTTGCAGCTCTTGATCAGTGATTTTGGCCTGTTGAGCCATCTTGTATAACGAAGAAAGCAGGATACATAGAAAATCCGCCGCCTTCCAGGACGGTCATAATTTCGGTCGGTGTGCCGTGTATAGTTTGCTCCAGGCTCACTTGAATAAAGTCTATTGATAATTATAGTGTACAAACTGATTGGTATTACTCATAATTGTCTGTTTCGTTCATGCGATAATACCTCCCTGGAGCACTTACGCTTTGAATTGACTCATCTACTTCTACAAGTCTCAGCCTCCACCAGAAATACTCTAATAAAACCTGCGCAATTGAGCGCATATTTTCATATTTTCTACATAATTTACAGGTAAGATAACCCATTATTAAACGCGCGGGTATTCGAGGTGCGGTAATCACTGCCTGCACCGCATGCGCGTTTTACACTATTCGAAAATAACATTTCCTTGGGAGAAAATGATGTCGTCATCTACAACAATTAAAACAAAGCTGGTGCTGGATATCCTGGCAGCCCTGCTGACAGTGGTCCTGCTTTCCACTGCGCTGACCGGCCTGGCACTGCACGAATGGCTGGGGATCGTGATCGTGGTGGTCATCATTGTCCACATGCTGCTGAGCTGGCAGTGGATCGCCTCGATCACACAGCGTCTTTTTCAGGATATCCCCGGGCTGACACGCCTGTCCTATATCCTGGATCTCCTCCTTTTTGCAGCCATGATCCTGGCCATTTATACCGGCCTGATGATCTCGCGCGTAGCGATCCCTGCCCTGGGATTAAGCGGTACCGCCCCCAGCTTTTTGTGGCGCGGACTGCACTCGCTCTCATCCAATTCGCTGCTGCTGCTGGTGGGGCTGCACCTGGCTATCAGTTGGAACTGGATCGTCAAAACCATCCGCAAATATATCCTGGCTCCCCTGGGTTTACCCGGCGCCAGACAGACTTCCACGGTTCCCGTAGTGGATAAGGAATATGGGAAACAACATGCTTAAATCAATTTTACGCACCCTGGGTCGAATAGCCCTGATCCTGCTGGCTTCCGGCGTGGTGATTGGGATTGCTTATGGTTTTTCCCTGATGGGCAATGGCAATCAGAACTTTAGACCCGATGGCGAACGCAGCTTTGAGCAGGGTTCAAATACTACTCAGAACGGACAAAACACCCGGCCTCCCCGCAGGCACGAAGGCGGCGAAGAAGGATTCAGAGAGAACGGCTCCGTTGGCAGGGGCTTGATTCAGCTCACCACCAACAGCCTGATGATCGCCATTTTCACCTGGGTCGGGCTGCTGATCTTCCGCCGCTTCAAGCGCCGCCTGCCAGCCAATCTGGATCTGCAGGCAGACTCCTGAGATACGGCAAAACACTGTTAGCGGTTCCTCTCAATGCATGTGACTGGCTGTTCCAAAGGCATGTTCATAGACCAGCATGGCATAATAGCCCCAATCCATGCCAGCGTTGAAAGCTACCGGCTGCCCGCTGCGCGTTGAACCTGATTTTTTCAGGTTGACATCCAAAAATTTGAGCATCTGTGTCCAGGCCTCCGCCTGGGCACCTCCATTGCGGATACCCGCCATATCCTGCACAAAAGCATGAGGTTGACCAGCATACGTGCTGATCTCGTGCGGAACACCTGCCTGGGTCAGGGCGGCATCGAAAGCCTGCACGCTTTCAGTGGAAATAGATTGGTCTGCCCCGCCAAAAATCCCAAGCAGGGGACCGGGCAGATTTTTCAAAACCTGTGGATCGGTGACAGGCGATCCATAAAAAACAACACTGGCAGCCAGTTTGTTATTATGCAGGCTGTATAGCAAAGAAGTTCGGCCCCCATAACAGAACCCGACAATTGCCACTCGCTTCAGGTCAACATCCGGTTGAGTCTGCAGCCAGGTATACACCGCGTCCAGATCCGTATTCACCTGCTCCGGTTTGTTGGTAATCACCTGGTAAATGGCTCGCGGAATCCAGCTCGTGGTGGAACCCCGGAATGTATCCGGTGCCACAACCAGGTAACCCTCACTCGCC
Organism: uncultured Anaerolinea sp.; assembly: GCA_964462245.1. GTDB lineage: Bacteria > Chloroflexota > Anaerolineae > Anaerolineales > Villigracilaceae > UBA5195. The sequence goes on along the minus strand of CAYWXS010000050.1, from coordinate 7,169 downwards.
AGCCCTTGCGCCTTGCCAACGATGCTCTCATTCAGACCAAAGAATTCATGGATCATGATCACGGTCGGGAAAGGTCCACTGCCCTCCGGCCGGGCCACAAAAGCACGCACATCCGGCGCACCCGCTGCACCCGCAATGGAAGTATTGGTAACCTTTTCAAGACGCCCCCCACCAATGGCATAATCCACCACCACAGAAACCACCAACAGCCCAATCAAAGCCGCCAGGACCGCCAGAATAATCAGAATAATACGTTTGATAATTTTCATAATTTCTCCTAATAATATCGAATTTAGATGCTTTATATTTTACCCGGATTAAGCACTTTAAAGTTATTGGCTTAGAGAAAAAGCAAGCACTGAGCAAACCTCTTTTTTTTTCTCCGTGCGCTCCGTGCCCTCTGTGGTTAACATCGCAGTAGACCAGATTTGGGTTTCGGATTGTCCGAGTCAGGATAATTCAAGCCGGGGAGTGTGACCTGGCGGGATCGCAATATCCAGTCCCAAGGGCAGAAAAAACCAAACGTGTTTTTTACCTGATATTCGAGTTAAACCCCACTGCCACAACCAGACAAATAAAAGAGCAAGATCGATTTTCGGTTCAAATTTGGATCCCAAACAAGATCCAGACACCGGCTGGTAAAGCAAAACCGATGTATCCTTCCAACACTATCTATGCAACTCAGCGAGGGATTATATCTATATCGGTTTCCGCTGCACGCTCGTAGTAAGTTATTTTTTCCGTTACCAGCCGGGGGAGGCTAGCAGGGTTCAGAGGTGTGAATGTTCATTTACACACCGAAACCTGAAATAAAAAATTCCACCAGAAAGAGCTGATGGATTGAAGGTGATATGCTTGGCTCGGATGGTAAATAATAATTGAAGGAAATGATGATTATTATTTCCATGACATCCGTACACATTGTGTGAAGATAATTTGCTATAATACCTTTGCGTCAGGGTGTGGGAAGTTGCTATTTTACTGTATAAGACCCCGGAGAGGGTGGATGGACGGAAAAGTTCCGCCTACTACATAGTTTACGTGTGACAGCCAATTATAGACAGTTTGTGGAAAGGCTGAAATACTCGAGACAACGCGAATTTAAAGTGATTGATGAACGCGCTACAGAAAGCCCCTTTTATTTATTGTAGCAAGTCCACAATTTTGACCAGCGCATCCCTGGAATGGTTCAAGCATGGCGATGAACCACGTTATGATTTTGATGATATCCCAATCATTGTAGAAAGCATACAGTTTTTTGACAATTTTTAGCCAAAATATTTTCTACATGACCCTTGAATCAAGAAATATGCATTTAAGTCACGTTGTAGAGTTAGCCGATTTTTACTTTCAGCTCTGGATTTGGGGATAAATTTTAATTATTGGATCTGGGTAGACCAATTGTGGGCTTTTAGCAATTTCTACAAGCTATTATCCATTCTTGACGATATTGCCCCATGACCTTTTGGCGCAATTATACCCACCCAATATGATAATCAGTTGTATGATGGAAAAATTCATCCACTAACCGCATTTCGGCATTCAGATCATCGTAAAGCCGCCTGGACGGATACTTTATTGGATTGCAACCGTGAAGATGAATCTGAATAGCGCTACTTGTCACGGTATGGAGGCTGGCTTATCAAGGTGCAGGATTCACTCAATGAGCATCTAGAAATGATGGAAAAACACAAAGCCGAATAAGAAACAACCTGAGAATTGCTTGAAAACAATTCTTCTTTGAAAGAGTGCACTACTTAATTTTCCGGTTTGGCCAAAACTTGCCCCACAATACTCGTGTGGTGGTTATAAACAGACAACCTTCAAAGGGATTTCCGATTATGGCAAAAGGTTCACTCTTTACACCTGAAACCCCGCTCGGTCAGGATGTGCAGTCAATTTTGTTGCGATATCCTGAAGGTCTGCGGCTGGATGAAATTCGTCGTAAATTACAACGGGAAAAGGGATTACACGTAACTGCGGAAAACCTGCGCGAACTTTTAGGAAATACCCGCGCTTTCAGCTTGCTCCCCGGCGATATTTACATTTTAGCAAGCGGAGATCGTCCATCAAAGAAAAGTTCACATCCGACCAATGCTCAGAATAAAACTCCTTCCGCGACAGATATCTGGAATGATCCACTCATTAAAAACCTACCCGCAGCTCGTCTTGACTATGTAGTATTTGATCTGGAAACAACCGGAATAGACCCAATCCAGGATCGAATTATCCAAATTGCTGCACTGAAAGTTACTGCGGGGCAGCCGGTTGCTGTGCGAAACTGGTATGTTAATCCTGGGGATATCGAAATTCCGTACACTCTAAAAATTACCTTAGGGATGGTGGACCACCCTGCGATGGAGCAGGCTATAAACATTGCGCCTCCCCTTTTAGATATATTGCCAGAATTCTTATCCTTCATTGATACACTACCCTTGGTAGCACACAATGCCCGCTTTGATGGTCGATTCATGGCAGCTGCGTTGGGAGTAAATGAGTTACCTAATCTGCTGGTGGATAACCTGGAACTCTCCTTGCTGCTTTTCCCAAATCTATCCGCGCACCAATTGGCCGCGGTGGCAGATGCTGTGGGATTACCAGTCAATGATCTGGGAGCCCAATGGGCCTCGTTACACTTGGACAGCAATTTTAGCGGGCACCAGGTCTCTCAGGACACGTTGCACAATGCAGTAACTGATGTCTATGTTCTTTACAGAATTTATGATTACTTTCTTCGTAAATTAGATCAAAACGGGCCTGTTCAATCCTTCATCCAGGCATTTCTACCAGAAGCGTTTGGGCCTGCCGCAGAGGCTACTCAGGTTGATCCTTCTATTATCCAGGATTGGAGCGCTCGCTGTGATTGGTCGCTTAAACCTGCTTATGCCAGCCATCCACAAAATACGCCAACCCCGCCAGTATTGCTGACCGATTATCTATCCAAACACGGGTATGTCCCACGTCCTGGTCAACTCGACATGCAAGGTTTGATCATAGACGCAATTGCGAATGATCAGTACACCATGATCGAAGCCCCAACTGGAACTGGCAAAACTCTGGCCTACCTCACTGCGGCTGTCTACGCAGCGCTAAAGGAAAGCCGAAAGGTAGCGCTTTCAACAGCCTACCGCAACCTGCAGGATCAACTCCTGAATGAGATCAATGATTTGCAGAAGCACGGCTCAGTTGCATTTCGTAGCCAGTTGCTAAAAGGTATCGGCAATTATTTGTGCTGGAGCCAATTGGCTCGTTATCTTGAAGAAGGTAATTTATCCAATAATTCCCGTGCAAATATTTCTTTGACATTCGCAGAACGTTTTGTACTGCTGTATGTGGCGCTCTGGTTGCCGGGTTCATCCAGCGGAACGGTGGACGAACTCAGTTTTTGGCTGCTCGAGACGATGCCTGTGGCGCGTAGTGTTATTCACCAGTTGCATGCTACCGCCGCTTGTGGTCCCAATATTCAACCAACCTGTGAGCATTGCCCCATGCCTGCTGCATACAGTAATGCCAAACAGGCTGAAATCATCGTCATTAACCACGCCTTATGGTTATCGGCCCCACTTCGCTTGCCTCATTTCGCTTGCCTCGTGGTGGATGAAGCGCACAATCTCGAAGATGTCGCGACAAGCGCTTTAACCAAGGAAGTATCTGAAAAGAGCTTGGATAACGTGCTCCACAAATTATATAATCCGCGAACCGAGCGAGGTTTACTTGTTCGCATCCTAGCTGCCCTGCGAAATCCGGATGCAATAAAAACAATTACCGGCGCGCTGAATGCGGTGCACCATGTTCAAGAAAGGGTGCAGGATTTTGGCCCCTTTCTGGTGCAATTTATTCGCCGCTGCACTGAGCAAGTGAATCCCCGCTATGGGGCATCATATCGTTTAGAAGCGCCGCCAGAGAAAGTACATTCGATCACTTGGCAGCAAGTTGCTCTTGCGCATCGGGAACTGTTTGATTTGCACCTGAAAGATTTAATCGGGGCTTTATCTCAATTGTTGGAAGTTGTTAGATCTGCAAATAACCTGCCTTATCAACAGGCAGTTGTGCAAGATTTAGAGACACTGATTACTGATTTAGCTGATCAGCGCGCTTTGGCTTATGAATTGCTGCGTGTTGCCGATCAGAAATTGGTGTACTGGATTGAAGTTGGCCCACCAATTTACCCCAAAGCCGAGCCACGTGATGACCACCCGGATGGATGGGCAATTAAGGCAGCTCCAATTGATGTGGGAGAAGCGCTTCAGCCTTTTTATAATAAGCTATCCAGTGTTACGTTTACTTCAGCAACCATGGCTTTGAAAGGCAATGATTTTAGCTATTTTATTAGCCGATTGGGTCTTAACAATCGACTGGCAAATAAGTTCGTCCGCAAATTGCCCCCAGCCTTGCCATATAACCGTAATGTTCTGTTGGGTCTTGCTTCTTATTTAACTTATGCTCCTTTACCCCACACAATGGAAAGCTTCAAACAAGAGCTTTCCAACGAACTTAAATTATTTTTGCGCTTTACAGATGGCCGTGCACTGGGGTTGTTTACCGCGCGCGAACGGATGGAATTTGTCGCCGAAAAAATTTCCCACGAGTTGTCTCGTTCCGGAATCCCACTTTATGCTCAGTCACCAGGCACATCCCGCCGGCGTTTACTGGATGCCTTCCGAGAACACAAAGAGGCTGTTCTATTCGGTTTGCGTAGTTTTTGGGAAGGTGTTGATGTGCCTGGTGAAACGCTCAGTTTTGTGCTTATGGAAAAATTACCTTTCCCGTTACTGATTGAACCGGTCCACCGCGCACGCGCTGAAAATCTAGAGAAACATGGGAAGTCTGAATTTGATGATTACATGCTGCCTTTGATGCTTTTACAGTTCAAACAAGGGTTTGGGCGATTGATGCGCAAGGAAACGGATTGCGGTGCGGTGGTACTCTTTGATCGTCGCATACACCGCAAGCACTATAAAGCAGATTTGCTCAATTCATTGCCCGGATTTTTACCGCGAGATGAAGATGCTGAGCGTTCGCGAAAGCGATTCTACGAAAAATTGGCTTCGACCTTTCCCAACCTTATTGATATCCACTCCAAAGCTGATTTGCTCAGCGAATTAACCGATGAAGTGCTTCCGGACCTGGAATCCCGACTAAAAGCTTTTCAATTGCCCAATCTTGTTTCGCAAGATGAATACGAAAACTGGCGAGAAATATTGCTCGAAGCCATGCAGACATTATTTGGTCATAGTGAATTCCGCGAAATCGACGGGATGCCGGCCCAAGAAATGGTTATACAACACATGCTGGCTGGTCAAGATGTGCTGGGAGTGCTTCCGACCGGTGCAGGGAAATCACTGACTTTCCAGCTTACTGCACTGGTACGCGATGGTGTTACACTGGTTTTCTCACCTCTAATTGCACTAATGAAAGATCAAGTTGCAAGCCTAAATAATCGTAAAATCGAAGTCATTGGAGCCATTTATAGCGGTCAATCAGCCAGTGAACGTGACGATATTTTAGAACGAATGCGGCGTGGTCGCGCTCGTTTGGTTTATATATCTCCTGAACGATTGCGCGATCCGGTGTTGCTCGCAGCCTTGCAAAACACGCGAGTGATTCAAGTCGTTGTAGACGAGGCGCATTGTGTTTATATGTGGGGGTCAAGCTTCCGTCCAGACTTCCTCTATTTACCGCGTATTTTTGATATCCTGGGTTACCGACCTCCCGTAGCAGCCTTAACAGCTACAGCTACACCAGCTATGCAAGAGGCTATTATTTCATCTCTACATCTCATTGACCCCGTTAAGGTTATGGCGCCAATTGATCGCCCTGAATTACAATTAATAGTTTGTAATGCTAAATCAAAATATGGGACCATTCAAAGTAAGAATGATCGCTTCAAGCAATTATTGTTAATTTTGCGTGCTGCCGATCGGGACCGGCCATCCATCCTGATTTATGTTGCCACTACAGTTGAAGCAGATCAATTATCACGTCGATTACGCGTTGCAGGGTACGATGCTCGGGCTTATCATGGCAAAATGGAACCAGAAGAACGTAATAGTGTGCAAGAAATGTTTATGGATGACCACATCAATATTGTGGTTTGTACTAAAGCTTTTGGAATGGGAATTGATAAACCAGACATTCGGTATGTAATTCATTACAATATGCCAAGCGATTTGGAAAGCTATTTTCAGGAAGCCGGACGTGCAGGGCGAGATCGCCAGCCTGCTTATTGCATTTTGCTTTATCACAAAAGCGACATCCACACTCAGGAATTTTTTATCGACAACGGCACCCCTGATGAAGAAACCATCAACCGGGTTTTGGATGAACTACGTAACTTATCGGGAGAGCGACTCTACCTTGATCCAGTAGAACTTCAAGAATCACTTGGTTTGGAAGATGTACAGCTTCGAGTAGCCCTGCACCATCTCGAAGCACAAGGATACCTGGCGCGTTCTACTGATTTCAGTTTAACCGGGGCCATCACCTTCCAAACTTCTCCAGAGGAAGTTTTGGCAACCTGGCAAAATAATAATATCCAGGATGCAGAATTTTTGGTTGCTTTACTTCGTGAGGCCCACTGGCCGGCATATCGAAAAGTAGAAATTGACATTTTGGCTCTGGCGCAAAAACTTCATGTGGCCCCTGATGCCATTGACAGGATACTCCTGCAAATGTCGCTGCGCAGCGAAGTAGTTTATCATCCCTGGCGAAGAGGTTTTGTCATTGAAAAAAGTTCGAAGCTGATTCAAGGCGTTCAAGTTGCAGCCGGAGCCTTGGCAGTAGAAAAACATCGCCAGGAAATGTACTCCAAGTTACAGAAAATGATCGAATATGCCGAATCCACCAAACAGTGCAGGCGGCATTTTATCTTAAATTATTTTGGCCAAAGTTCAGGAAATACATGCCAGACATGTGATGGCTGTCAGCCAGAAAAGGAATGGCCGTGGAGTTTGCTGACCCAGCGCGATATTGCTACCCCAGATGAATATGTTGATCCAGCCTTTGTATTTCTTGAGACAATCAAATGGAATCTGGATCGAGCCAAAAAATATGGCGCGCCCTATGGGACAGGCACTCTTCTGGCTATTTTAAAGGGCAATACTTATTGGATGACTAAGGGTCAGACCGAACCACACATGCGTGAATGGCGGCTCAAGCAAGCGCGCGGC
>CAYWXS010000049.1:0-47654 GCA_964462245.1 uncultured Anaerolinea sp. | reverse complement strand
ACGGGTAATTCATTCGAGCGAATTCTTCTTATTTTCCCTCTGGTGATGAGCCTGATGCTTTTGGGCAAAACATCTGCTGGTTTGGAATGGATGGGTCGTCCAGTGGTCGCCTTATTGGTTGGCGTAGGTACTGCGGCAGCTGTTGGTGGCGCTTTGTTGGGGACATTTTTCCCGCAATTCTTTGCGGCTGTGAATATGTTTGACATGCGCAGTTCCATTCTAGAGGGGAATGTAGCCGGCAGTTTTATAACTGGTGGGTTTGCTTTATTGGGTACCGTTGTGACACTGGCTTATTTTCAGTTTTCGGTTTTTGGAAAAAACAAGAATTCTGGTAAACGTGGTTGGCTGATGGCTTTTATTGCTATTCTTGGCCAGGTTTTTATATCCATTACTTTGGGAGCAATTTTCTCTGGTGTTTTGACTGCTGCCCTGACAGCACTTGTGGAACGAGCGCAATCGCTGGTTTTGTTTATCGGTCAGATTATTTCAAATTTTATTTCCTAGCCCATTATGTCTATTTCATCTATTGAAGGTAAATCTCTATTGGCAATCGATATCGGTGCGGTTAATACCCGTGCTGCATATTTTGATGTGATCGAAGGTAGCTATCGCTTTATTGGTCTGGGGCAGTCACCAACTACATCCAATGCACCTGTTCATAATGCCATGATTGGTGTTCAGCTTGCCATCGAAAACTTGCAATCGATGGTCGGTAAAGACTTGATGGATGAGGATGGGCGTTTGATTATTCCTTCTCAACCCGATGGGTTGGGAGTGGATAGTATGGTGACATCGCTTTCACTTGGTCCGGCTATAAGTACGGTACTGGTGGGTCTTTTACCGGATGTTTCACTGATGTCTGTTGAAAACCTGGCTCAAACCACTTATATTCGCGTGGTCGATAGCATTAAGTTAAATGATACCCGTCGGCTGGAAGAGCAGGTGGATGCTATTGTGCGACTAAATCCCGATCTTATTTTGATAGCGGGAGGAGTCGACGGTGGTGCGAGTAAATCCATTGAAAAATTACTTGAAATTATCGGACTGGGTATCTACCTGTTACCTGAGGCAACCCGTCCGGTAGTACTTTATGCTGGAAATAAGGGAATGGCTCAGGATGTTCAGGTTTCCTTAAATAATATCGCAGCACATGTTTATTTAAGTCCAAATATTCGCCCATCCCTGGATGTGGAAGACCTGATCCCGGCTCAGCGTCAGTTGGCGAAAGTTGTCGTCGATTTACGCCAGAGGCAAATGCCTGAGCTGGAAGAAATCCGTACCCTTTCGGGTGGCAGACTTGTGCCGTCAGCTTTTGCACAGGGACGAATGACTCGTTTCCTTTCCAGCTATTTTGGTTCTGGCAAAGGTGTTTTAAGTATCGATGTTGGTGCTTCGTCAGTATCTATAAGCGCTTCTTTTGGTGGCGAACTGCATTTGAATGTATTCCCCCAGCTTGGTGTGGGTCAATCCATGGCCAACCTTTTGGACTATACGAGCCTGGATGATATTGTGCGTTGGATACCGTTGGATGTTTCGGCGGAAACTGTTCGAAATTATCTTTATCAAAAATCACTTTATCCTGGCTATCTTCCCGTATCGGTGGAAGACCTGGCGATTGAACAGGCTGTGGTGCGCCAAAATCTGATGATTGCCAAACATTGGATGCTCCAACGTTTGCCAGGGCGATTGCGTTTGCGCAGTGGGTTATTACCATCTTTTGAGCCGATCCTGGCGGGTGGGGCCGCTATTACTGGTGCTGCCAATGCTGCTCAAAAACTGCTGATGCTGCTTGATGGTTTGCAACCTGCGGGAATTACTACTATAGCTCTCGACCAGAACAACCTGCTTTCCATGCTGGGTGCGATTGCGGAAGCGAACACCATCCTTCCGGTTCAGGCAATTGATGCGGGTGCCCTGTCAACTCTGGCTTCGGTCATCTGTCCGATCAGTGATGTGGATGATGGAAAATCTGTTATGCATGCCAGGCTCTTCCGTGATGACGGATCAGAAACGACCAGCGAAATATTAATGGGTAGTTTACATGTGCTGCCGTTGGAAACACGCCAGACCGCTCGTCTACAACTGCGACCAGTTGGCCGTGCTGATGTTGGGCTTGGACCAGGTCGTGCGGGTGAAGTAGATGTGATGGGTTCGTCGATTGGTTTGGTGATAGATGCGCGTGGACGCCCACTACGCATTCCGGCTGATTCTGGTTTACGTCGTGCCATGGCGCAAAACTGGATCAAGACATTGGGAGGCTGAAAATGCTTGCACCTTTCATACACTTCCTACCGCTCACTATGATTATCCGCAAGCGAATGTTGCCTTGTGCCGGTCGTGTAACTGTCAAGGTTGGTCAAAAAGTGGAGCCATCTGATGTTGTGGCTGAAACTGTTCTTGCACGCCAACATATTGTTTTGGATATCGCCCAAAGGTTTAATGTATCTACCCGCCGGGCCACAGCTTTGATTAAGATTAAAAAAGGACAAAGGGTTAACGAAGGCGAAATCCTGGCCGAATCCGAAGGTCTGTTTGGGCGGGAAGTAAAAGCGCCAGCTGAAGGAAAAATTGTGGCACTTGGTGCGGGCAAGCTAGTGCTGGAATCGGGTGGTTCTCCGTTTGAGCTGCTTGCAGGAATGCAGGGTACCGTGACAGAGGTTATTGCTAACCATGGTGTGGTCATCCGCTCAACGGGCTGTGTTATTCAGGGTCTATGGGGCAATGGTCATCTTGATACGGGTGTGATGATGAGTGTCATGGAGGGGGCTGACGAGGTTTTTGACCCCGCCCGGCTGGATGTTTCTGTGCGAAGTGCCATCATTTTGGGTGGGCATGTGGATAATCCGGATGTTTTTAAGGTAGCCCATGATTTACCTGTAAGAGGATTAATTGTAGCGAGCATGTCAGCAGAATTGCTACCTTTAGCTTCCATGGTTTCCTTCCCGGTTATGGTCATTGAAGGTTTTGGCCGACGTCCGATCAATACAAGTGCGTATAAACTATTAAGTACAAATATCAGGCGTGTGATTACTTTGAATGCTATGGTATTTGATCGTTTGAAAGGCAATCGTCCCGAGTTATATATTTCATTACCTGTTTCTCAAGATCCACCTAAGCCGTCCGAGCTGGATACTTTCACTGTCGGACAGATTGTTCGTGTAATTTCCATGACTCTTCCTGCACGAATTGGCACTTTGTACCAAATAAATCCTTTTCAGACAAGACTTTCCAATGGATTGAGAGCAAAAACAGCCGAGATAGAGTTGGAAAGCGGCGAGAAAATTTCTGCACCATTCACCAATTTAGAAGTGCTGGGGTAAAATAGATTTACCTACACGAGGAGAAAAGTATTATGGCAAACACATTTGTTTTTGATGATGAAGAACAACCTGAACCAGATGCGGGACCAGGACCAGAGTCTTCTGAACCAGGGAAGCCCGAAGGCGGCGAAGGTAGCAATCGTAACTTTTTGATCGCTGCTATTGTCCTCGGTGGTATTGTATTACTGTCCCTGGTTTGTATGGCGGTGTATGCATTACTGATCATGCCTGGTCAAAAAGCCAGTGCCCAGGCAACCTCCAGCGCAAATGCTGTTGCAAGTACCGAGATGGCATTTATGCAGTTCCAAACTCAGGAAGCGTCCCTGTTTACCGCCACGCTTCCCCCCAGCGAAACACCTGTTCCTGAGCCTACCGAAACACTTGTGGTTGTTTTTGCAAGTGCAACGGCCAGTGTCGTTCCTACGCTCGACCCAGCTACAGCCACACTCGAAGCCATGTTAACCCAGGTTGCTAAAAATGCGCAGACGACTGCCACGGGTACACGCAGCGCTATAACTGGTACACCCGGGACCGCTGTGCCAGGGAAAGATAAGCTTGCGAAAACCGGTATTGCGGATGAGCTCGGTTTGCCCGGTCTCTTTATAGCCTCATTGCTGGTGATTGCGGTCATTCTGTTAGCAAGGCGACTGCGGCAAGGCCCTCGACAGGTATAGTTTTTATAACAAATAAAACCGCCCGGGTATGTAATTCCACACCTGGGCGGTTTTTATAGTTTGGCGAGACGAGGACCCTACACTACGCTTGCCGCCACTTTTTGACCAAATCCCAGCAAGTCCTTTACAAGCTGCATGGAACGACCTTCAGCATATACACGCAGTACCGGTTCTGTACCGGATGGGCGGATCAATAGCCATGAGTCGTCGTTCAGGATGTATTTCACACCGTCCATGCTGGAAATATCGGCCAGTTTGATTCCGCCAATTTCAGACGGAGCATTTTTCAAGAGTAGTTCTGTCATTTCTTGTTTGGCAACCGGGCGACCAAGGCGCAGGTCGGCGCGTTCGTAAAATGCCGGGCCAACGTCTTCAAGCAGATCAGTGGTTAATTCGCCGAGTGTCTTTTTGGCATGGGCAATGATTTCGACCAACAGCAGGCCCATAATTGGGCCGTCGCCCTCTGGAATATGTCCTTTGAAGGAAATGCCACCAGATTCTTCGCCACCAATCAGTACATCCTGAGTCATCATATAATCTGCAATGTGATTGAATCCAACGGGGGTTTCGTACACTTTTAGCCCATAGCGGTTGGCCAGACGGTCGATCATACGTGTCGTGGAAACTGTGCGGACCACGGCTCCGGACCAGCCGCGGACTTCAACCAGGTAGCGCAGTGCGAGGGCCATAATTTTGTGAGGATCAACAAACTGGCCGCGTTCGTCCATTGCGCCAATTCGGTCTGCGTCACCATCCGTTGCCAATCCAAATGATCCAAGGCCTGCGCCAAGTGCACCGGTTAGTGCGCCCAGGTTCTTGGCGATTGGTTCAGGGTGCACCCCACCGAACCCTGGATTCATTTCCCCTCTAACTTCTGTGATTTCACAGCCGGTGCCCTGCAGGAATGATCGGATAGTTCCGCGTCCGGATCCATACATTGAGTCGACTACAAAGCGTTGTGGATTCTCAGCTATAGCATCCGTGTTGATCAGCGTTCGCAAATGATCAAAATATGTGGGGAGGGGGTTGAATTTGGTTATCAAGCCTGCCTGTTTGGCCAGGTTGTAATCCATCAGGTTAGGACCACGTGATTGTTCTTCGTTATCATTTATATATACTTCCACGCGTCGGCATTGCTCGGGGAGGGCAGAGCCACCATAAGCTGCCTTGAGCTTGACACCGTTATAACGCGGGGCATTGTGCGAGGCGGTGATCATCACTCCACCAGCGGCATGGTGGTGTTTTACAGCATATGAAATGGCAGGGGTGGGGGCGTCCGATTGAGCAAGCAGGACGCTGAATCCGTTGGCTGCCAGGACGCGTGCCACATCAGCCGCATAACGGTCAGAAAGAAAGCGGGTGTCAAATCCAACGACAAATTTCTTTGGGTCTACGTTTGGTGTTGAACTTATATCCCAGTGTTCTGATGCAACTGCATCTGCTATGGCTTGCGCCACCATGCGGAGATTGCTAAAAGTGAACGTGTCTGAAATGACGGCGCGCCAGCCGTCTGTGCCGAAATGAATGGGCATGTAGGGTCTCCATGGAAAAAGATGATGCGGAATGAGAGGCGAACTCCGCATTTGGGGGAATGATTAATTTAAATTATTCAGGGTGCTATGGCGGGTGTGGCTGTCTGGACCAGGATTGATTGAACCCATCCAACTATATCGCGGGAGGGAGTCTTTATAATAACATGCAGCCAAGTAATTCCATCGACAGTGACTGGCGCTTCGTTTAGCAATTGAACCAGATATCCATTTGCTGCAGTCGTGCTGCCACTTCCGCCTGGCTCGGACCGGACTGTGACACCGTCAGACGATATGGTTTGAATTCGGCCAAAAACTGTGGTCGGTACCAGGCTGGGAGTGGGGCTGAATATGGGTGTGAGCGTGTAAACGGGGCGGGTGGGTGAAGGTTTTATAAATGGTGTTTGGCTGGGTTGTGGAGAAGCCGATGATGTGGGTGTGGCTGTATGCGGAAGGATTTCAAGTGTAGGTATGCTGGTTGAGGGTAGGGCTTCAAATGCGTAGGTTGCGTTCGGGGTGGCGTAGGCTTCATCCCCACGAATCTTGATAAAACTACCAAAACCTGAGAACCCGGAGAGGATCAGCAAGACTATCAGAATGGTGCCGATTACCAGGGCATAACCTTTGTTTTCGGTTGGTCGGAATCCCATAAAAAAGAAAATGATTAAACCAGTTATCAGTGAAAGTGCCAGGTGAATCAGGAATACTAATCCGGCTTCCGGCCAAAGACCGGGAACACCAGAACCCAACCCAAAAGCTGCTGCACTGAAAGGTAAAAAGATTTCATAAGCTACCATCAGATTTGCTATGACTGGTTTATCTTCGGATTTGATGAAACCAATGATCAGGATGGCTGTTCCAAGGACCAGCATCAACAGATCTGGCCACCACAGTCGTGAATGATGAAATGCTTGGGAGGATGTGAGCGGGTCTATAAAGCGCAAAATAAAGCCTGCCAGCATACCGGGTATAAACACCAGTAACAAACTGGTCAGGATTCCCCCAAAAGTTTGCCCAAAGAGACGGATTTCTCCGGTAGCTGTCGAGAGTGCGGTTCCCATCCAGGGTCCCAAGAGTGGAGCTACCAGAATAGCCATGATTAGAATTGCGGGTGAGTCAAGAATGTACCCGAGTCCCAGAATGATGCCGCAGATAAAAGAGAGTATAAAAAAATCAATATTAGCAGAAGCGCGCTTTGCGAGGGCTTCCAGTTGTTCATTTGGTTTATTCACATCGCTTTTGTCGTGAACAAATCTTCGGCGGCGGCGTGACATTTGATCTGTTACAGTGGGAAATTCGATTTCTGGGGCATCTTCGGCGGATGGCAACTGAATTGCATCCAGCTCGCGCCGGAAGGCGGCAACATCATCTTCCATGCGTGAATAATCAAATTCAGGACCGCTATCTTCGGCAGGCTTGAAGACCAACTCAATGTTGTCAGAATTGGTTGGTGGACCGTTTTCTTCTTCTTCAGCGGAAGATGAGGGTTCTTCGTTATTTTGCCAGGGTTTTTCCTGGGGGTCTTCGTCTGGAAAGGTCATGTACGCAAACTCGCAATCAATCGTTTGGGTTTTGCTAACAAATCAAGGGCACTCAAAATATCTGGCATCAATAAGTGGGCGGCTGTAAGGGCTTCAGTGGACAGCCCTTCCACAGACATGACGCAGATTCCCAATGCAGCTGTTCGCAACATTCCGGCATCATTTGCTCCCTGCCCTATGGCAATCACCTGTTCAGCACCTAATTGGCGAATATAGGCTGCTTTTTGTTCCGCTTCATTACCAGAATCGCTTCGTATCCGTATGGCAGTCATATTTAACAGGCGATCGATTTCCGCCTGCCGGCCATGCGTGTCTGCAGTAAGCAAGTGCAAAGTTAACTTTTCCCGCAATAAATTCAGTCGTTCAAGTACGCCATTTATGAGTATACCATCCACTGCCAGGGTGCCGTTTACATCCATTACCAGATGTTCAATTTTGAGTTCACTGTGACCTGGAATTTCCAACTTTATCATAGATCAATTATACAGTACCTAATAGTGAATTTATACCCTATAAGGGGTGTAATAGTTTCCATAGGCTCAGTTTTACTTACCAACTTTTGCTGCTTGAGGTGGGTCACAATCACAAATCCACTTGGTTAAACTTGACCTGCCTGTCTTGGTTTCTTTACCCCCGCCAATTATCCATTCACCCCAGTTCATCCTGTCATCTGCTGGTTTATCATAGGCGTTCTTTGGAGGAAAAATTCCCATGTCTTTTAAAAGAATATCTATTGGAGATCCAGGTGTAGCAATTTGTGTATGACAGCCAACATTTGGCATTGGATGAATCCCAAACTTCTCGGCCATGGTGATGAATTCTTTATTGTGAGTATTACGTTTATATTTTTTGTAGTTGTATGGATCTAATCCCCGACCAAATTGTTGATTAAGATGGCAGCACTCATGAAGTAAAGTCTCACCTAAAGCGTAATCACCCTGACTCCATTTCTTGTTCCCATTACTATTCTCATACCATTCTGTATTTAAGGTTATCTTTCCCAGTATTCCGTACTCATCAGGGTAGAGGTCATAACAGGCTAAAGTGTTTTTGTTTCTCAGGTCATCAAAGGCTATTACTGGGGCTGGCACAACCTTACCATCAGGATAGACCAGACCATTAAAGAATCTTTTGTACATTTCTTGGCTTACCCCATACCATTTTGTAGCCTCTTCTTTAAAAGGCCAATCAGCAGTCTCTTGATGTTTTTGAATTTCTGGTTGTGGACTTAGACCACTAATTAATATCCCCCGCTTTGTTATTTCCGGCAATATTCTTTCCATTTGCCATTATTCTTTCACTTTAAATGAAAAAATTCAACAATGGAATATTTGATTTTTATTTCCCGTCTCCGCCACAACTACATTATTTAAGGCATCCTTTACTGTAATTGTCTTAAATACAGGTGGGGTGTTTGGCGGAATACATTCTATCGCAGGACAACTTTTAAATTTACAGGTTCTATTAGCATTTGCTCCACCAGCAGGAACTAGTCCACCGGCATAGTCACAATCAGTAGGACAAACCATGTCAGGTAGACAACACATATTCTGAACACACGGTTTTTTATCTGGGTTAGCACTCTGACAATCACCACCATGATCATTACCTACTTCATCTGGTGCAATACAGTTACCCGGCAATACACAACCTTCTGGCACAGGGATATGAAAACTTACTTCCGGTAAAATACATGGTTCTGGAGTTGCTTGGGTAGGTAGGGGACACGGTTTACAATTTCCTTTAAGGTTTACCCCACAGCCACAGCTACCACTAGCACTACCACACGTCCCCCCACCACAGCTAATGATTTGCATATCATTAATACCACCGTCGTTACAAACTTGATTTTGACAATAGTTAATACACACTCCATTATTTACCCAGCTAGTACAACTGTTATTTACCGTCCATTTACAAGTTCCCTGTGAGCAAAGTGATGTGCATGGATTTTTACCAACACAACACCCACCACAATCAGTACCAAGTGACCCTCCACATGGTTCTCCACAACCCAGACCATAAACCGAAGAAATTGTCACCCCAAACAAAATCAACGCCACTACCATACCTATAAAAAACTTCATAATCAATCATAAACTAAATAAAACTACTTTACAAACATGAATACACCAAAAACTGTACTGTCTACACCATTTGGTAACTTACGATTTTTAAACCATTCATCAATAAACTGACCATTCGTCAAAGCTGTTTTTTTACTAAAACTTTCTGCTTTTGACGCATCAGTATCATGTAAATATCCTTTTTTTGCTATCAACCAATTTTGTTTTTCGGTACCATAACTAGCTATAGGATCCATAAACACTTCCGTGCGATTAAAACCTGCAATCAAAGTTTTCATTCTAATTGGATCAGTCCACCACTTCGGGTCCTCAAAATTAAAATGAATTAATTGCCCTTTACCCCCATATTCGACTCCTAGTCTTAACATCTTTTTTCCATCCTGCTCTACAAAAAAGGCGCTAACGCCACGATAAATTTTAGTGTCTGCTTCCGTTATGTGATCATAACTCACAATACAAAAACCAGTCGCATCATTACAAGACTTTAGCAAACTTTGTGGCAACCGAGTATCAGAAGGTGGTAACACATTATCAATTAACCAATATTCCATTTCTTGCACTGGACCATTAAAATCAGCCTCGGTCAATACTGGTAAATTCTTAAAATCTTCAGGTTTTTCTAATTTTATCGACACCATTTTTAATGCTTCAGCTTTTTTGGCTTCAAAATCCACTATAGGAGATGCCTCTGGTATAAAAGTTGATGTAGGAAAGACAACTTCAGTTGCAGTGGCTGGGATGGGTGTAGAGGAGGGTATTAATACAAAAGGAGTTTTGGTGGCTTCTTTTTTAGGTTCTGCAGTTTCAGTCGGAGCTACAGTTGCACTAAGTACAGGAGTTGCAGTCTCAGTTTGTCTGGTAGTTGGCATGGCAGTATTAGTTGGTAATTCAGGTGAAACAGTATTGGGTAACACTTCTCTGCATGCAGATAATACTAATAATGCAGATATAGTGAAAGCCAACAATGCAGGGACATATTTTCTAGTAATCATTCAGTAATCCTCTTTTCCGTAAAATACACTCAATGCCCCAGTGCGTTCGAGTGTCGTGCTTGATTGGAATTACTAAGTTTTACCAACCCATCAGCACCCCATACTGGAGCTGTGACTATATGTAAACCGGGTTCGGAGTGGTTAAATTCGGTAGAAATATTCAACCACCCACGCCATGTAGTCGTTCTCATCCCCCGAAGGCGACTTTGAATCGCTACTTTAAATCGACTTAACCAGCAGTCAATCGAGTTCAAGCGATGCCGATACGCTTGAACATTTAACTATTTTAGCACTTTTACGACATCATCCTCTTGAAATACAGCACCATTAGCAGGGGAAATTAAAGTTGGTTTTGATGGGGTACTTGTAGCACAACATCTATATTTACCATTTACGATAATATCCCCACCATCACATGTATTACAAGGAATACAATTCCCCGTCGCTCCATATGTTCCACAATTACAGCTCCCCCCTGCACCATCTGCGATTGGTGTACAGCTTCCATTTGGTGGTCTGTATTGTCCCGGGGGGCAAGGTGTTGAATCACAAGATGGACCATAACACCAACCCCAGTACCATTCTCCAGTATATATGTTATCTATTCGGCATCTCTCAACTTGGCCACATGATAATGCTAATACAGATTTATTACTGACAAATCCAAAAATCAAAAAAAAAGTTGATACAAACAAAAACACACCAATAATCTTTTTAACCAGCATAAAATAATATTACACTAACTACTACTTTTTTACAGGTATCCATTTTCCTTGACGACCCATTTCGCCTTCTATCGGCATTTTATGTTTATCATCATTTTTACCTTTCCAATAAAGATTACTTTTATCAGCTCCAACCCAACAAGTACTCGGTCTTATTGGATAAATAGATACATTACCCTTCAATGGCAAAAATGTTTCAGCATATTCAATGACGGATTGATCAAACTCAGGTAATGGGATATTCGTTCCTGGTGTATATCTATACCCAGTCTCTTCACAATTTAAACTTGCAATATAAAAAGCAAAATCATAACTAAATTTATGAGTACTCATATCATATATAACGGTAGTACTCCTTGCCTTATATACTTTATTACCCTTAATTTCATATTCTTCAGATGAGATGTTACTTTTGTTCATGTATGAAACAAAATTTTCCTCAGGGGATAAAGTTGCCTCAACAGTAGGTTTAAGTGTTGCACTTGGTTCAATTATGGGGGTTTTTGTAGGTACTAGGGTTGCCGTCTCAGTTAGTCTTGCGGTTGGCATGGCAGTATTAGTTGGTAATTCAGGTGAAATAGTATTGGGTAGCACTTCTCCGCATGCAGATAGCACTAATAATGCAGATATAGTGAAAGCCAACAATGCGGGGACATATTTTCTAGTAATCATTCAGTAATCCTGTTTTCCGTAAAATACACTCAATGCCCCAGTGCGTTCGGGTGTCGTGCTTGATTGGAATTACTAAGTTTTACCTACCCATCAGCACCCCATACTGGAGCTGTGACTATATGTTAATATATTTTCCTCTGCCTGGATAATTATCACACCTTTTGTGGTTATCCGTAGCTTTCGGGGTTCACCAACTGACAACTATAGTGTCAGCCGACAGCGATAAACACTATCCTGGACTATTGAACCGATGTATATTTGTCCCTGGTTGCTAAAGCCTAAAGATATATCCGATATTTCTCCTTGGATTTCAACACGAAACCTGCTTAGTTTTTATTTTATTTATTTCTTGTTGGATCATGTTTTGTTGACAATTATTCCAAGCAGTTTGTAATTGTTTGGTATAGTGTCGAAGTTATCAAGAACAACCAGGTGTAGTGATTTCCAAGAAATTTTGTTCTGCCCCACTTGTAATCTACGTGAAATTGGATTGAGCTATTCATAAAAAAGAAGCGAGGTTCTTTTATGGGAGTGGCGTGTCGACAGGTTGAAATGTGACCAGGAGTGGTAACGTAGCAACTTGTTCCCAGGTATCACAATTTTCCTGTCGTAGATGAACCTCGAATTTGTACTTGCCAGAACCATTCAACTGTAATCCTTCGAAATGCATCCTGCCACGAAAGTACAGTCCTTGTTTTAAATCAACTTCCATTTCAGCCATCTTTTTGCAGACATTCTTCGGGTCGCAAAAATTAAAACGTAATTTTCCTTGCATGGGTATGTTTTCATTTTCGCGAGTGCATAGCGTGGCTAATTCGAAGTGAATTGGAAGTGTGATGATTTCATCTTCCTTTGCCAAAACGGTAATTTGCTCTAAAACATTCAAGAGGCTTATAGAGCCACTTTCAATATCAACTGATGCACTATTGCATAAGACCGACCAGATATGCTCTATCATTATGTCAGTCCCATGACCTGGTTCTTTTCTGTTGAATTCGAGCGGGTCGTATATTTGGGCGTACATGGTGATGTCGGCCACTCAGGTGCGTATATTGCGGTGTTTTTATCTTGCCTTGTGTTCTGCTGGAAAACAGGTGTATGAGTTGGTACAACCAGCAATCCAAGCCCCAGTACAACGGTGAGCTTTTGAATGATTGTCAGAGTCGGGTTAGCCAAGCCAGCCTCAATACGGGAGATGTTGGCTTGTTTTGTGCCGATTGCATTGGCAAGGTCGGCTTGCGACCAACCTTTCTTCAGTCTGGCGCGTAAAACGGCATTTGCCAATTCAAAATGCAGGCGAAGTTCCTGCTCGGCTTGCAGATATTCGGGGTCGTTACTTAGTTTTTGTTGATATTCGTTGAATTTCATGGTCTTTTTGCCAGCTTTCTATCAAAATAAATTTGCCTGTATTCTTTTGCCAGCTTTATATGAGACGGATTGATTGCTTCAGTTTTCTTGGGAAATCCATGTGTAATTACGATTATTTCTTTATCAAAGAAAAAATATATAAACCGGAATTGACCGTTTCTTGTTTTTGTCCTTAGTTCGTAAAGTCCATCGACAAGAGTACCTACTTGAGGCCTTTTGAGATTGAATCCATGTTCCGCTAATTGGTTTAAATCATTATTGATATATGGCAAATCTGTTTTTTTGTATTAGTCAGTAATAGCTTGAACAAGTTAATCGTTTCGAAATGTCATTTTCAAAGGACGTCGGGAAGATGTGCGTAACGCCACGCTAGCTCTTTGGCGGTGAAGCAATCCCGGTTTAGGAGGAAGATTGCCACGTCGGGGAAAGCACCCTCCTCGCAATGACAGCTACGCGCAGTATGTTCTTTGCCATTGAACAACAGTGATTATCTGTTGTGGAAATACTCGCAATGATAGAAATAAGTAGGCAGGAAAAAAAGTTTGAATTGTTCAAGCATTACCTGACTAATACACAAATCTGTTTATTGTTCAAAGAATCAAGAAACTCCGTTGCAGGACAACGGCCATTATCTTTGGTAAAGAACTCAATTTCCCACATGACAAACCTGAAGTCTTTGCATATGGGAAATTATTATAGCATATACGCTATATAAGTATATCATTTGAATTTTCATTCGGTCAATAACCAATCTATCTTTGCCATTTCATATATCCGATTGATTCGGAAAATTCCATAAGGCAAGTAGTTCAGCTTTTGAATAAACTATTACGCAAGAGATAATGTGCGGGTGGGGGATTTATCGTAAAAGTAGCATTTTTCGGCATTTGTATTGGACAATATTTTACAACCTTGACAGAATAAACAACTTGCATATAATTTGTCGAAATATTATAAAGACTTTGACGAGGACGAGTACGCGCAGTACGACGGTTCAGAGAGCAGGCAGCTTTTGGTGTAAGCCGTGCCCGAAACGACAGCGCAGAATGGACCTCCGAGTTGAAAAGGCAAAAAAGATTTGTTTGTTGTAAAGTTTCAACATACAGAAATTCAGTAGCCTGCTCCGGAATCTGTAACCGTTACCTGGCAGAGTCACTTGGTTATGATTGATGATCAGCTGACTGAATGAGTGAGGCTGGCTTAATCCTGCGCACCCGCGCAGGATTTTTTTTATATAAATCCCGCATGGGGTTTATCAGCCTAATTCGGGTGGCACCACGGACTACGCGTTCGTCCCGTTTATCGGACGAACGCGCCTTTTTTTAATTTTCAGAGGAGGATGTTATGGTTCCGCAAAATATAATGTTGGTTGATGGGCTCCGGATTGAGGAGCTACCTGCCCAGGAGCAAATGGTTTTGCCTGAAGAAAGTTACAGGGTTCTGACAGCAGAGCAGGTTTATACCCAACGTTTTATCGAGTTTACGCAAAATAGTGATCTGCATACCCAGGGATTTATCCCTTAATATTTTTTTCTTGTCATATTTTATACCCAGATTATTACCAAAGGAGAAATAATAAAATGGAACAGACTCGTTTTAACCTCGGTCAGAATGATATTCCAAAATTTTGGTACAACATCAATGCCGACAGCCCGGTAAAGCCTGCACCGGTGCTGCATCCCGGAACCCTGGAACCTATAACGCCTGATTTCCTTTCAGTACTTTTTCCGATGGAACTCATCCTGCAAGAAATCAGTACTGAGCCTTATATCCAGATACCAGAAGAAATCCGCGAAATTTACCGGCTTTACCGCCCAACCCCGCTCATTCGCGCGGTACGCCTGGAAAAAGCCCTGGGTACGCCTGCTCATATTTACTATAAATACGAAGGGGAATCGCCCGTAGGCAGCCATAAGCCCAATACTGCCATTGCCCAGGCTTTTTATAACAAAGCCGCCGGTACAAAAGCGCTCACAACTGAAACAGGTGCAGGTCAGTGGGGTACTTCACTGGCTATGGCTTGTAATTTCTTTGATATTGACCTGGAAGTATACATGGTCAAGATCTCGTACAATCAGAAGCCCTATCGCCGTATTTTCATGGAAACTTACGGGGCCCAGGTTTTTGCCAGCCCGACTAATCGAACCAACTATGGGCGTTCTTTGTTGGAAAAAGATCCCCAAAACACTGGATCCCTCGGGATTGCCATTTCAGAAGCTGTAGAAGTGGCTGCATCTTCGGGAGGCAAGAAAAAATATAGTCTCGGTTCGGTGTTAAATCATGTATTGATGCATCAGACTGTTATTGGCGAAGAAGCACTCAAGCAAATGGACCTGGCTGGTGAGTATCCAGATGTGGTCATTGGCTGTGTGGGCGGTGGCTCCAATTTTGCGGGTATTGCCTATCCTTTCCTGCGTGAAAACCTGAAGAATGGCCAGCGCGCCCGATTGGTGGCGGTTGAGCCAACTGCCACCCCAACCCTTACAAGGGGCAAATTTACCTATGATTATGGCGATACCGCTCAGATGGCGCCAGTTGTGAAGATGCATACACTTGGTCATACATTCATGCCACCAGGAATTCATGCGGGTGGGTTGCGATATCATGGAATGGCTCCCAGTGTTTCGGCACTTTATGATGCGGGGTTGATCGAGGCGGTTGCGGTTCAGCAGCGATCCACCTTTGACGCGGCTGTTCTTTTCACCCGCACCGAAGGTTTTATCCCCGCGCCAGAATCATCGCATGCGATTCGTGTGGCAATTGATGAAGCGCTGGACGCCAAGGCGAAGGGCGAAAAACGTACCATTCTCTTCAATCTTTCAGGGCATGGGCATTTTGATATGATGGCTTACCAGTCGTATTTGAATGATGAGCTGGTGGATTATGATTATCCAACTGAAGCCATCGAGGCGGCGATGCAAAATTTACCGAACGTTTCGTTATAAGGACGGAATTAGACAATGAAAAAAAAATCGCCGCTCATCAAAAATGAGCGGCGATTTTTTTCATTCTGGTTTATCCGGTTCGCCAAAAAGCAAAACTAAAATGTGCTGATTGAGTAAACTGGAGCGGTCGCCTGGATGGGTGGGTGGGGCGATTTGTCCGCTGGTATAGCCACCCGCGATGGGGATTTCATTTCCGAGTACTTCCTGGATAGCCTGTATTTCCTGGCCGGGATGTGCCTGAAGCAGGATTTGCCAGGCTGTGTCTACCAGCACTAATGCAAAAACGGGTTTTGTGGATCCCAGGTTCAGCAGGGCTTGTTGTGCGGCCTGCTGCGCAGCTTGTCGACAGTTAGCCGGGCTGCCGATCATTGGGTAGGCTGTCTGACCCTGGACAAGCCTTGAGCCCATCCGTAAACTGCCATCGGTTTGCATGTGCAAAGGCGCACGCAGAAGCAGTTCTTGACTGGTATTTTGCTCTAATCCGAGGGGGTAGATCCGGCTCAAGGCATTGAGTGGATGGGATGTCCACTCCGCTGTTGTTTTTCCAAACAATTCTGAAAAAATTTCAGACACAGGTCGATCGTTAAGGGTTTTGATAGAAAAATCGTGGGTATTTGTAATGCAAACTGAAGAGCCAACTGCATGCCAGCCATGGCTGCTTCCTGCACCAATTTTGATATTTCCCCGTAAAAAAGCTGCAGTTAAACCAGTGCTTCCCGAATTCATGCCCGAAATCTGGAAGCTATTAGTGCTCAGTAGATCACCGCTGGCAAGACCACCCACAACCGGCAGTCCGGGTGGCAGCTGGCGGCAGAATTCGTCGGTATCTGATTGAAATCCATCAGCGAAAACAAGCACTTGCTGGGGTGGCTGCTCCCTCTGGGTGGATATTTGGACGATTTGAGCGGCTGTTTCTGCGCTGGAATGGCTGTAGTCGGGAAACCAATGTGTCTCGGCCTGCAGGTTGTCTCCGGTCAGAATGGCTACAATGACGGAATGTGCATGTGCCCCTGTTTGGGATAGACCGGCAGAAACACTTAATCCGATGATAGGCAGGTTATCGCTGGATAACCCAGGTTGATAGGCGAGCATACTGGCTACCCCGCTAATCACCTGTTGCGGATCGTAACGGTGCGGCACAATTACCAGGCAGAGTGAGGGGAGCATGGATCCAGAAAAATTCCCCTGGTGTTGCCCTAAGTCATTCAGGGCATGGTGGGCCGCTTGCATGCCTGCCTCGCGCCCGTCCATTACTTGCGCCAACCCAACCGCTGCCTTGAGAGTCATGCGGAATTCACTTAATTCTCAGAGACTGGAATGGTGAAATGAAAAGTGGTGCCTTTGCGGAATTCGCTTTCGAACCAGATTTTTCCACCTTGCATTTCGGTCAAGCTTTTGGTGATGTTTAGTCCCAGGCCTGTCCCTGGCGATTTTCGCGCCTGATCATCTTCGGAGCGGAAGAATTTCATGAAAATTTTCTTTTGATCTTCGGGCGTCATTCCAAAGCCGTTATCTTTAACTTGAATGTGTACAACTTCCGGGGCACCTTGTGGATCCCATTGGTTGGGGGCTTTTTCAGCGATAATGGAAATTGTGCCAGCTTCCTGGGTGTATTTATTAGCGTTGCTGATCAGGTTGATCAGAATTTGTTCCAAGCGTGTACGGTCTGCCCAAATATGAGGTAAATCCTCAGGTAACAGTACTTCAATCGTTTGTTTCTTGTCATCGATCTGTCTGCGAGTGGACCGGACAACATTTTCGGTAATATCCGCCATGTTTACAATTTTAAAATCCAGCCGAAGTTGTCCAGCCTCAATTTTTGAATTGTCGTTGAGATCATCCACGATGGTTTTCATGCGCTCGATGTTTGACCGAATCGTACCCAGAAAATTACTTTGCATCTCGGTCATAGGTCCAACTGCACCTGCCGATAGCAGCTCAGCATAACCTTTAATGGAAGTCATTGGATTTTTCAGCTCGTGGGCTACAAGGGACACAAATTCGCTTTTGGCAATATTTGCCTGTTGAACTTCGGTGTAGAGCTGTCCATTGGCAATGGCAATTGTGGCATGGTCTGCCAGGCGGCTGAGAAATTCCAGCACATCTTGTTGGAAGGCATCCGTTCGGGCGCTTTCAAGTAGAAACAACCCGATCAATTTGGATTCTCGCCGGATTGGAATGACCAATTGCCTGCGGGCGGTATTCAAAAAAGCGCGTAAAGGATCGGGTGAATCTAATTCTACTCTCTGCGGAACACCGGCTTGAATGGCTTCCTTGACAGCAGCGTGATCTAGTGGGATATGGGTTTTCTCGAATGCATCAATTTCGTCAGTGTAGCCCTGATCTGCCATAACGCGCAAACCTTTGGATTCTACAAAACCGATCAAACCTGCTTCGCATTGTGATTTACGCATCGCCCATTCGAGCGTAATACGCATGGCACGGTTTACTTCCAGGCTGGTATTTAATTCACGATCAATGCGCTGCATAACCGAGAGCTCTTCCACGCGATCATTCAGTTCCTGGTCTGTCAATGTATACAGGCGTGCGTTGTCGATGGCAACCGCTGCCTGTCCTGCAAATGCAGAAAGCAGGTTCTGATCATCGGTACTAAAACGACTGCCGTCTTTTTTGTTTATAATCTCGATCACACCAATGATCCGGCCCTTTACTTCCAGGGGGACTGCCAGAATGGCGTGGGTTATAAAGCCAGTTTGTTGATCGGTGGCGGGGTTCCAGGTGGTGGTTGCGGATACGTTATTGACAATTACAGGTTGCCTTTTGGTTACGGCTTTTCCCACTAAACCACTTCCAGGTGGCAGTCGTTGTCCCACCAGATCCTGGGTAACAGGCGGCCCAACTGTAACCGAAAAAATCAGCTCGTCGGTTTGCTCATCTTTGAGGAATAAACTACCAGCTTCCGTATTCAAAATTTTTACAGCGCTTTCGAGGATACTTTTTAAAAGCGGTTGGAGCTCCAGCGTGGAGGTCAGTTGGCGGGTAATATCGTTCAGAGATGATAGTTGTTGTGCACGTTGCTCAGTTTCCAGTAGTAAACGGGTTTTAACGATTGCACCCGCTGCCTGATCTGCGACTGCCTGAAGTAGTTCCAACTGTGCACGCGAGTAGATGACGGTGGGATCGTGTGAGGCTATGCTTACCGAGCCGATGGTTCCTGATTCTGAATTGAGCGGCACACCCAACCAGGCGTATATTCCTCTGCTGGGTGGTGTTACCCCCGCAGATTGGCACTGACTGGAGAAATCGTGTGCAAGGATGGCGCGGTGTGTAAGGATCACTTCCTGATCCAGGCTGGTTTTAACTGGTAACTGCAGATTTTCTTTTGAGGTAATCCGGTCTTCATCTTCCAGGCAGAAGGCATAATAAGCAAACTGACCGGCTGAATTCATAAGCGTGAGATGAAAATCCGAGCAAGGAATGATCTGGGCTGTTTGAGCGTAAATTAATTCGAGCGTGTCATCAAAGTTCAGGGTGATGTTGATGCCTTGTGCTACGCGAGAGAGGGCGTTCAATTCATTTACCCGGCGCTCCATATTGGAAACCACCTGAGCCCGTTCCAGCGCGACTGCGCACTGGCTACAGAGCGCTTCCAGGAATGAGATATCGGGATTTGCATAATTTTGGCCAGAAAGTCTTTCTCCCAGCGCAATCCAACCCACCAATTTTTCCCGGCCAGGCATCGGAATAAAAAGTCTGGCTCCCAGTAAGGAAATCCGTCCGCGTTCTGCAAGTACCGAATCGGGCATGGAATCAGCATGAATGAAGATGGGCAGTTGGTTCTGACTTAATGCAATTGGAAGCGGGCTATTGGCAGAAAACTGAATATCACTCGTTCTTTTCCCGCTTTCATCTGGCACAGCTGTGTATATGTCACTCTGTGGATCGTAGACATAGATGTGCAGCTGACTGGGTAGAAGGCTGCTGGAAACCTGTTGGCGCAAAATGCTGATAATGTCTTGCAAGGCCGCAGTATTGGTCAATTCGCGGGTAAATAACTTAAGGCGATCCTGGTGTGCTCCCTCGCTTCGGAAGAACATCCGGTCAATGCGAGTCTGTAACCAGCCGCGCACAAAGTTAAGTAAAAAGGCTGTCAGAATAACAGTAAGGGCTATGGTCAGGGGACTGTCCGGGCCAATGGCTTTTCCAAACAGCAGGCTTGGTCCTGTAGCAAGCAAGACATACCCACCCCACGCCAGGGCCGTCAGAAGGCTATAAAGTACACCACGGCTAAGTAGATAATCCATTTGGAGCAATCGATAGCGCAATACACTGTATCCTGTTGTTACTGGGAAAATGATGAGTGGCAGGAACCCAACATAAGGGTTAAAGCTCAGTTTAGTGAAGACCATCATCAGCAGCAGGACTGTGATCGGTGTAAAACCAATCAGTGCACCCAGCAAAATTGTACGCGATTGTTGACGGACGACTGGGGAGGGTGACCAACGAGAATAATAAAAAGTGGAGATAATGAAAAAAAGCATGCCACTACTGGCGAAAATGTAACTGATTTTCCAGAGATCTGCATACAGATTGGGGTTGCTAAAATTGAAAAGAAAGAAAAATTGGACCACGCTCAAACCCAGTGCGAAAGCATAGCCTAACCGGTGGAGAAAAGGATAACGCAAAGCTACCCGGGATTCTTGTGGAAAGACAAGGCCCAGGTGAATGAGCGCCGCTCCTATCAATGTCACGGCTGTAACCCAAAGATAAGTGAGATGATTGCTTGTGTAAAGATCCAACAAGCCGCCTACCAGAATTGCGGTTGAGCTGGCTATAATCGAAAACGCCTGGCCGGCAGTGTCCGAGCGACGTAATCCGAAAACCCAAAGACTGAGCGCCAGGTAGATGACACCTACCAGGTAGGGTAGGTAAAAAAAACGCACCTGGTCGGAGGTTGAAAAATGACTTAATGGAACGGTCAGTGTGGTGCTTTTCCCCTGCAAATCGCGGAATGTAGCTGTAATATTTTCACCCGGGCTGTGACCCGCTAACAGCGCTTCAATTTGAGTGAAGCGCTGTGGTTCAATTGTCTGCAACGGTTGATTATCGGGTCCCATGGTTGAAAGCGAAATCAGTTGATGCCCAAAGCGAAGTCCCTGGTTGTAAATTGGCCAGTTTGCCGGACTTTTGTCTGGTCCGACACCGTTTGTAAGCATGGTATGCTCAACAAACACACCAATAAAGGGCTCCTGAAAAAAACGGTAGGCCCAGAACGGGACTGCTATCATAGCCAATACCGCGATTGTTTGATAGAGAATTACCAGGTATTGGCTGATTCGATCAAAAACCTTTGCCGGTCTGGAATTAGGTTTCATCCTGAGACTCCCTGGTTGGTTTTATTAAATATCCAGGTTGCGAACTTTCTTGGCGTGGGTGGTGATGAATTTTTTACGTGGGGCAACTTCATCGCCCATCAACATATCAAAGGTTCGGTCAGCTTCGGCGGCATCTTCCACGGCTACCAGAAACAAGGTTCGGTTTTCTGGGTTCATGGTTGTTGACCAAAGCTGCTCGGGGTTCATTTCACCCAAACCTTTATAGCGCTGCAGCGTAGCTTTTTCGCTATCTTTACCCAGGTCACTCATGGCTTTATCTTTTTCGGCATCTGAATACAGGTAGCGTTCTTGTTTTTTATGTTCCAGCCGGTAAAGGGGGGGCTGGGCAATATATAAGTGGCCTTCTTCTATCAGGGGAGGCATAAAACGGAAGAAGAATGTCAGCAGCAGGGTGCGGATATGGCTGCCGTCGACGTCTGCATCGGTCATGATGATGACACGTCCGTAGCGCAGGCCTGTGACATCCAGGTTATCGCCAATGCCCATTCCCAAGGCTGAAATGAGTGATTTGATTTCATTGTTGCCAAGAATCCTATCCAGCCGGGCACGTTCAGTATTCAGAATCTTACCGCGCAGAGGGAGAATCGCCTGGAAATGACGGTCGCGGCCTTGCTTGGCCGAGCCACCTGCCGAGTTACCTTCGACGATGTAGAGTTCGGTCTTGCTTGAATCGCGTTCAGAACAATCGGCCAGTTTTCCTGGCAGAGTTAATGATTCCAGGGCTGATTTACGGATTACCAGGTCACGTGCTTTGCGGGCTGCATCTCTGGCGCGGGATGATGTGAGACACTTTTGAACGATGGAGCGAGCTGCCTGAGGGTTTTCTTCCAGGAATGTACTGAACCCTTCGCCAATTACTTGTGTGACGTAGGTCTGGACTTCGGGGTTCATCAACTTGACCTTGGTTTGAGATTCAAACTGCGGATCTGGATGTTTGATCGAGACAATCGCAGTCATACCTTCACGCGTGTCGTCACCGGTAAAATTCGGATCAGATTCCTTTAGCAGGCCGCTTTTATGAGCGTAATCGTTGATCACGCGCGTGACTGCTGAACGCAGCCCGGTCATATGTGTGCCGCCATCGATGGTGTTGATGGTGTTCGCAAATGAATATACTGATTCTGTGAAAGCGTCGGTATATTGCACGGCGGCTTCAATACCGATGTTTTCCACCTGCTTTTCAACAAACATGACCGGGTGTAAAGTTTCACGGTTGCGGTTCAGGTAGCGCACAAAGGAGCGAATTCCGCCTTCGAAATAAAAGGTCATTTCGCGGTTGACACGTTCGTCTACAAAGTGAATATTTACGCCGCGGGTTACAAATGCCATTTCGCGGAAGCGTGTGATCAGGGTATCAAAGCGAAATTCAGGATTATCCTTGAAGATGGTTGGGTCGTATTTAAAAGTTGTGCGTGTGCCATGCAGTTCTTCCCTGGCTTTACCTATAACCTTGACCGGTTCCATCGGAATACCGCGTTCAAAGCGTTGGAAGTGCACTTGCCCTTTGATGGTAACTTCAACTTCGCACCATTCGGAGAGCGCATTTACCGCAGAAACACCGACGCCGTGTAAACCACCCGAAACTTTATAACCGCCACCGCCGAATTTACCACCCGCATGCAGAACTGTCATAACAACCTGCAGTGCTGAGATATGTTTCTCGGGATGAATATCAACCGGGATACCGCGTCCGTTATCTTCCACGGATACTGAACTGTCCGCGTGAATCGTAACCTCAATTTTGTCACAGACACCCGCCAGAGCTTCATCGATGGAGTTATCTACAACTTCATAAACAAGGTGATGCAGGGCTTTTTGATCGGTACCGCCCACGTACATACCTGGGCGGCGGCGGACGGCTTCAAGGCCTTCCAGTACCTGAATGCTCGAAGCATTGTAATTAGCTGGGGTTGTCACGAAAAATCCTCCAATAATATCAGGCTTGCGCCGATGGTTTGTTCTGTTTGTTGAGCCAAAGTAGCGCGGTCTCAATCCAGGTACTTAGATCACGGTAATAGATAAAACTGGCTGCCAGCAAACTGGTTGAGACAAAGGCATGTCCCAGTATGCCGACGCCAGTCATCCAGGAATCGGTTGGGGCTGCGCGCCAGAGCATATCCATGCCTTGACTGATGATAAGAACCATCGTTGTAAACCAGCCAAGGGGAGGCAAGCCGAAGCGCAGCATGCGAATACTGTTACGAGTGGAAGCATAAGCATTTTGTGCTTTTGCAAAAATACCAAAAAATGAATAATAAATAACCATTAAGATCCAGGCTGCAGGCAGGGAAAGCAATATAAACAGGAAGGTTCTGACGGTTGAATTTAATACAGCCAATAGCCACATGATAAGAACAAGTGGGAGGTTTCCAAACGCGAATAAAAGCATCCACACCGCAGAAAGCAAGCCACCGTGCAGGAGTACCCGCGCTATTCCGGGTTCTTCGGTAATTTTTAAAGCAACCCTGGAGACAGCTCTAAAGTAAAGGCTGCCTGCCAGCCAACCGATGATGGTTATCCCCAGCATTGCTCCCAAGGCTGCCAACCAGCCCGGTAAACTGATCGCCATTCGTGTTCCCAAAGGAGCAGTGATCGAAATATTTGTGCTCATCAAGCTGAAAATCCCCAAAGGGAATGTGCGTATGACTGAAAAAAGATTCAATCCATTGCTAAAATCATTCACAAATTGGGTTAATATTTTGGCTTGTTCTACCGAGGCCTGTGCCTGAATATCTGGTAGTGCCTCAAATATTGGAGCAAATAAGGCATCTGCTTTTAAGCGAGGGCCGAGCCAAAGGAATAAATCCAGTGCGGCTGGAAATAGAATCACCGCCACGTTTCCAGCGATTGCGTTAAAACCACTGACCAACGCTTTGATTGCTCCTGGCGGCGGAGGCAGCGTTGGATTTTCAGGTGTGCGTATTTGCATAGTATTTTGATTCTACCACAGGCAGGATTTTTAGCCTTATTAATGAAGCTTTGGATAATGGGTGGGTTGGACTTTTTGGCCGGTTGAAAATTTAATATGTAGTGTACCAGGCTGATTTTGCTGTAGAAAGAGGGCCCTTCCCCTCTCTGATTGTGACAGGTACAATGAATGAATGACTGAAGAGCACCGGCATATGCCTGATAGTAACCGTTTGAGCGTATTGATCGCTGCGGTTTTGCTTGCCTATGCGCTGGCGCACTTGATTGAAAATCCGGGTTACACCTTGAATCTCAATTTGTTGGGTGTAGTGCTTTCATTGTCGTTGAATCTAAATCTGGCGGCAACATTTTTGGCTAGTGGTTTAACTGCTGCTGGTATGGATTGGTTGCTCAAGGGACACCCACATTTTGAGGTCCAGAATACTTTTCAACATTGGATATTGCCTGCTCTGACGGCATTTGTCCTGGGTATTCCATTGTATAACCTGCCTTTTGGCCTGGCCTGGTGGTCCAGCTTTGGTTTTGGTGGTGTTTTATTGCTGCTGGTATTTCTGGCGGAATATATTGCACTTGACGCCTCTGATGTGAGGTACCCGGCAGCGTCAGCCGGGCTGGTGGCGCTTTCGTACACCATGTTTTTGATTTTGATGACCACCATGTCATTTTTTGTCGCCCGTTTGATCCTGGTTGTTGTGATTGTTTTTTTCTCGGCAGGCATGGTGGCGCTGCGTGCGCTGCATCTGCGAAACGGGAAGTGGGAATTTGCATGGGCGTTGGGTATTGCGTTAATCTTGACCCAATTGTCAGCCGCGTTGCATTATTGGCCGCTTGAGCCGCTACAATATGGACTGGCTTTGCTTGGACCGCTTTATGCACTGACAGAACTTGCCCAGAATATTTATGAAAATATCTCACTTCGCCGTGCCGGGCTTGAAGTTTCGATTGGTTTGGCTGTCTTTTGGTTGGCAGCTGTATTAGTAAAAGGATAATAATGATTAGTGGAGCACTGACTTTGAAGCGCGCTCATATGTTTGCCATGCAGCGCCATATTACTTTCGAGGCACCGCTGGAAGCCTGCGGCTTGCTGGGTGGGAAGAACCAGGAAGTCGAAATTGTATTGCCAGTAAAAAATGCAGCCCAAAGTAAGGTCCGGTTTACGATGGATCCCAAGGCGCAACTGCGGGCTATGAATCAGATTGAAGCTGAAGGGTTGGAATTTTTGGCTATTTTCCATTCTCATCCAAGAGGATCTTCGACACCATCTCCCACCGATATAGCAGAGGCCGTTTATCCTGTAGTAAACATTATTTGGTCCAAGGCTGGGCGTCGCTGGCAGACGCGAGGTTTTTGGATTGAGAATGGTCAGGTGACCGAAATTCCGTTAACCATCCTGCAAGTGTAACTTTGTACCGGTTTTTGTGTTACGACTTTTGGATAATACGGAGGCATGTAAATGCAATATTTGATTGATGCTGGCTTGGTTTTGTTGGGTTATTTGCTGGGCTCGATCCCTTCGGGTCTGATCATCGTCAAGTTGAAAACTGGAAAAGATATTCGCCTGGTGGAAAGCGGACGTACGGGTGGCACTAATGCCATGCGAGCTGCAGGCTTTTGGGCGGGTCTTTCGACAGCTTTGTTTGATATCTTAAAAAGTACACTGGCGGTCTGGTTGGCTCAATGGCTCAGTCCTGATAACCAATGGGTGCATATTTTGGCGCCGATTGCCGCCATCCTCGGTCACAACTATTCAATTTATCTTCCCGAACGGGATGCGCAGGGCCGAATTAAGCGTTTGCGTGGTGGCGCTGGTGGCGCTCCGGCGTTGGGTGGTGCCATTGGTTTGTGGCCGCCTTCTGTTTTGATCGTTTTGCCGCTTGGAGCACTGGTTTTCTTTAGCATGGGCTATGCATCGGTAACTACATTGAGCGTGGCATTTTTTGCCATCGTGGTTTTTGGAACAAGATTGGCCATGGGAGTACCCGGTGCCAATTGGGCGGATGTTTTCTATGGGGTTGTTGCCGGCGTTTTGTTGACCTGGGCCTTGAAACCCAATATTAAAAAATTATTGAATGGTACTGAGCGTGTTGTCAGTATCAGTTTGCATGGACGGATCAAAGCAAAAAAAGATCAGCGCGATGCTCAGGAAGCGCTGGAAGATGTAGAGTAATTTCTTTTTCCTGGAATCAAAAAACCGGCTGTAATGGTCGGTTTTTTGATTCCAGTTATTCTTCTGTATCGAGGTTGTCTTTATTTTCCAACATCGCTTTATACAGTGCCCGCAGATTATGTCTGTGAAGTGATTCAGCCAGCCCACCCAGGTAAACCCTGCTTTTGCTGCACTCTTCAATGCCGACTTCGTCCAGGTATTCAAGCGGAGATTTGCGTTTCATGCCAATGCGTACATGTTTGCGAATGGCGGAGAGGTAGGCCAGATTTTCCTTGACGGCAGCTTCTATTTCACCACGCAGGACAATATCGCCGTGACCCTGAACGATGTTTTCCAGTCCCATGCGGCCTATTTTCTTGATCGAAGCCACCAGGTCATTGATGTTGCCATCTACAATGTAAGGCAAGGGCATAAAGGCATCCCCTGCAAAAAGGATTCTATCTTCTTCCACCAGCACCGAAATACCATCGCTGCTATGGCCCATGGCCCGTGACAGGATCAGGTTCTTTTTGCCAACGCGCAGGTTTAATTCACCATCTTCAAAAGTAAGATGTGGCAGGACTATTTTTACCTGTTTTAACGCCACATTATGCTTTTTTGCGAATTCCAACGCAGGGATGCCTCTGTCGTGCATCAACTCGCGACATTGAGAATGCGAAATGATGGTTGCGCCTGGAAAGTAACAGTTGCCCCAGGTGTGATCCGCGTGATAATGTGTATTGATGATATAGCGTACCTGCAGGCTAAGGTCGTGCTCGATAAATTCCCGGATTTGCAGGGTCTCTTCGGGTGTGGCCAGCGTGTCAATCAAGACAGCCCACTGGGGTCCAGCAATTACACCAGCGGTTACCTGTGCGTATAGTTCACTTTGAAACCAAAAAACATTTTCAGAAACGCGTTCTCGATGCATAGAAGTCCTTTATTAAAAGATAGCTTATAAATAGCACAAACGCGAGTCAAAATCAAGGACAATTTCCAGATTTGTTGAGACTTGTCCCAAAAAGACGCCCCAAATTTCGGAATTGGGGCGTCTTTTTGGAATAAATGAAGAATTAATCTTCGTCTGGATAGTTCCCTAAAATTTGCTCGATTTCATCCAGTACTTCATCGTGAAGCTTTTCAACATATAGAGCCGAATCAAGATTGTCTTGCAGCTGCTTGATATTGGTCGCACCGATGATAACACTGCTGATATCCTTTCGGCGTAGCAGCCAGGCAATTGCCAGTTGTGCGGTGGTGATATGCAGTTCTTCGGCAATTGTGCTTAGCTGCCGAACGATAGCAACCCGCTCTGGTGATATCCGGTCGCGGATCCAGGCCATACTTTCCATGGCTGCGCGGCTGTTTTCGGGAATCCCGTCGTTATATTTTCCAGTTAGAATCCCATAATACAAGGGACTCCAGGTGGTCAGACCAAGTCCGTATTCCTTGCACAATGCGGATAGCTCCATTTCCACGCGTCGACGGTGAAACATGTTGTATTGTGGCTGTTCCATACTTGGGGGGATAAGATGGTGTTGTGTAGCAGTGGCAAATGCCGCAGAGACCTGCCAGGCCCGCCATTCGGATGTGCCCCAGTAAAGAACCTTGCCTTGCCGGATGAGATTGTCCATCGTGTATACAATTTCTTCGATGGGGGTATCCGGGTCAAAGCGGTGACAGAAATACATATCGATATAATCTGTACCCAGTCGTTTGAGCGTGGCGTTGATTGATTCGGTGATATGTTTGCGGGAGAGTCCGCGACCATTTGGCCCGGGCATGGTCGGCCAGAATACTTTGGATGATAAGACCAGGGCTTCGCGGGGTAGATTTTTGAGGGCTTTGCCCATCACCAATTCGGCCTGCCCATTGGCGTAAATATCTGCATTATCGAAGAAATTAACACCGGCATCATAGGCAGCCTGAATCAACTCAATCGAGGTCGCCTCGTCAATCTGAGATCCAAATGTAACCCAGGCTCCCAGTGAAATTTCGCTAATTTTTAAACCAGACTTGCCCAACCTGCGATAATGCATGCGACCTCCGGATCAGGGGGAAACTTCCACAATTGCGCCCAGTGTATTAATACTAAGTGTCCATTGACTGCCGGGTTGCAGTTGGCTGAACAAGTTAACATCACTGGTTACAAATTGTTTTATACCATCTTTGGTGTCGAAAGAAACCGTATATGTTTCTGTGCGGTTTCCTTCGCGCTGTCCCAGGTTGGTGTTGACGGGGGGCCAGTATGGTTTGAGGTCCACTCCATTGGCAACTGCCTGGTCTGCGGTCTGCCATTCCATGGCTGAATATTTACAGTAGTTATCATAGATCTCGTAAAAACAGGTTTCCACTATTTTTGCGGTTCCATTGCCCTGGTCAACCAGTTCAGTGGAGCAAACCTCTTTGGACCCGGGCGCAGGATTATCTTGACGGCGGCGAAATGCCTGTTCACAGGATATGGCTGCGGTGTTGGCTGGCAGTTCATCCTGCCAGGCTTCGCGGGTGACGGGGCGTTGTTCTTCAATGGAAATTGTGCGTTCCCATTTTACATCCTGCACCACACCCGAAACCGCGCTTGTTTTGAAAAATAAAAGACCAATAATGACACAACAAACCATCAGGAAGGCGATCCCGGGCAGGGCCATCCAGGGACGAAATACCCCTTGTTTTGCCTCAGTTGGTGGAACCGTTGCGGGGGGAGCAGACACCGTACTTTGCTTGAGCGATGCGCCGCAGGCAGAACAGGTGCTGGCGTCGGGTTGAATAATTGTGCCGCAGTTGGGACACTTTACGGGAATATTGGGGTTGGTTGGTCCGGCACTCAGTACCCGTCCGCTTTCGTGCCGGATACCGTCGATCAGATCGCCTCCGCATTGTGTGCACATTTTTGCATCAGCAGGGTTACGTGTATTGCAGAATGGGCAGTGAATGTCAGCGCCTTTGGCTGCGTTGGCGGTTTTTTTGTCATCTGAGATCAAATCCTGCTTTTTTCCCAATTCGAACTGTATTTTTTCGGGTTGGGGCGAGCCACACGCAGTGCAGGATTTCAACATGCCGGCATTTTTATTGCCGCAATTTGGACAGGTCCATTCTAGTTCAATATAGCCGATGGTTTTTTTTGTCATGTAATTTTTTTATTTAACGACAATTTTCAGGGTGAATGTGCAGAATACATGTCCATTTGTGAGTTTCAGTCCCCAGACTGTTTTGTAATTGCCGGGTATTTTTGGCGAAACAACTGTGATTGCCACAGTACTTGTCTGTCCGACTCTTACATCCCTGGTCAGTATAACCTTTTTTTGAGATGACATTTGGACGCCATCCAGGTATGTCAAAATCATCTGATCTGCCTTCCAGGTTTTGGTGCCAGAGTTTTGCAGCGTCCAGGTTGCTTTAAATTGATGTTTTCCCGTGAATACTTCCCAGTTGGCAGGAGATTTGCTCATCAGGGTGCAGCGTGTTGCAGAGCCCCAATCATCTGTGGCACCTTCTTGTTTATCGGGGACTTCGGTGGTTGCAGTTATTTCAGCAGTGGGTGGTTCAAATGTTGCAGAGGGGAAAAATCCAATGGGTGTTTCGGTGCCAGTAGCGGTGGCGGATGGCAGGGGTGTGATGCTGGGGAAGGCGGTAGTTGTGATTGAAGGCACCGGAGAGGGTGGCGGCAGGGTTACGGTAGAAACCGCAGTTGGTAATCCCGGATTTATGCCTTTGGTTTGTGTGGCGAAAGGTGAAGGTGCGACAGGCGCTGAAACAGGCACTGGCAGTGTCACCATACAGGCTGACGCTGCCAATACCATGATCAAAGCTATTAAAAGCGGACGGTACGCCTTTTTCATATCTAAACCGGGTTAACGGTTGGTGTACAAATTAACGTTTTACGGTCAAAGTGAGTGTAACGCGGCAGAATTGGGTATTTCCGGCATAAAGCGCCCACAAAGTGCTGTAGGTGCCTGCGGTTCTTGGGGCGATCATATCCACACCCAGTTTTATCTTTCCACCAATGCCAACATTATTGGGAATGGCGAATGAGCTGGTGTTGGTCTGGAATTTTGTGCCGCCAACATAGGCAAAGCGTGTGGAGGTGGAGCGCCAGATGGCACTACCTGTGTTTCTTACAGTCCAGAAGGTATCGAAGGACTGTCTTTTGACCATTTTTACCCAGTCAGCCGGGGTTTGTGTAACCAGGGTGCATTTGTAAGCGCTGCTGGCTAAACTTTCGACCTTGAGAGAAATGACAGGGGCGGCGATGCTCATGGGGGCTAACAGGGGTAAGCCACGGGCGGTTTCCATAAAGGTCTGGGCCAGTGATGCGGATTCGGGGCTGTTGTTGGTTTGTGCAACTGCCGGACTGGCAGTGATTGATACGGCAGCGGTGATTACCAATAATACAGCCATTGCGATGGAGAACACACGAACAGTTTTCATTATTTACTCCTTACAGAACTTTTTGATTTTGGTGGATGCTGTGCACCTTGACGAACAGCATCTGCACTGTTTTACCAATATTACTCGTTGGGTTTATCGGTGCCAATGCCCAACGGTTTCCACTTGTTTTCGTCTTTCAGCCGGTGCTGCAACCCGTCCCGGTTGTGAAGGTGGTCAAACCCGCTGGGTTTGATAAACATATTATCACCATCCAGCAAACCGGTTAGACCTGTTTGCCCAACTTCCGGACGCTTGTTTTGGCAGGCTTTACAAGTCTTTGGATCGTGAGATTTATATTCTTGAGGTTCTTCATAGGTGGCGATGTAACCTTCGTAGTTCCTCAGAATAATTTTATGATCGGACATACTGATCTGGTAATTTGGCATGACCGGGATCTTGCCGCCACCGCCAGGTGCATCTACGATGAACTGTGGCACCGCATATCCGGAGGTATGTCCACGCAGTCCTTCGATGATCTCGATGCCCTTTGCCACTGGGGTGCGGAAGTGTCCTGCACCTTCAACCAGGTCACATTGGTATAGATAGTAAGGGCGTACCCGGATCCGAACCAGTTTGTGAACCAATTCACGTTGAATGTGAACGCAGTCGTTTACACCTGCCAGCAAAACTGACTGGTTCCCAAGCTGAATGCCCGCCCGTGAAAGGCGGTCAGTTGCGGCTTCCAATTCAGCGGAAATCTCGTTGGGATGATTTACATGGATATTCATCCACAGTGGATGGAATTTCCCAAGCATATCACAAAGTTCCTGTGTTATGCGCTGTGGCATGAAAACTGGAACGCGTGACCCGATCCGAATGATTTCGACGTGCGGAATTTCACGCAAACGGCCCAGCAGCTCTTCCAAAATTTTTGGGGCAAGAACCAGGGGATCGCCACCAGAAAGCAGTACATCCCGGATCTGCGGGGTATTCTTGATGTAATCGATCTGCATCTCAAATTCCTGGCGGTTGAAAGTCTGTCCAGGATCACCGACAATGCGGGAGCGTGTGCAATAACGGCAGTAGGATGCACATTGTGTAGTTACCAGCATCAAGACGCGATCTGGATAGCGATGCACCAATCCGGGCACAGGGGAGTGTCGATCTTCAGCGAGTGAATCTTCCATCATCGCTGTGAACGCCTGCATTTCTTCTGCGCGAGGAATAATCTGTTTGCGAGTGGGGTCTTCGGGATCGTTGGGGTCGATCAACGATATGAAGTAGGGTGTAACATCCACACGAAACAAACCACTTGTGTTGAGCGCTTTGCGTTCGCTCTCGGTCAGGGAGATAACTTTTTGAATATCTTCTGCATTATTCAGGCGGTTGCTAAGTTGCCAACGCCAATCATTCCACTTTTCATCGGGTACATCTTTGTAAATAGGTGCACGTTTCGAAACAAAAGCCTGGGGCATTTTTTTCTCCAACCAGCTTGCAAAATGTAAACAAGGTCAATACTGCGTGTGGCAGCACTAAATTATATACACTCCAGGAAGCTTGCAAGGAGGATCATGGTCTGGTCGAAAGAAACTGGCAAAATATGCATGGCTGCATAGCATAAATGTATTGTAAGAGGAAACAGGATGAGGGTCAATAATCAATTTGGGTCTAAAAAAGTGTAAAATAAATATAACCCTTTAGAAAGGAGCTGTTATGACTAATGTAGCGATAGTTACTGATAGCTGTGCCAGTATTCCGGAAAATATAATTGAACAGATGGGTATTCATACCGTTGCGTATTATATCCATCGTGGTCAGGATGTACTGCGTGATCTGGTTACCATCCAGCGTGATGAGTTTTTGCGCTGGATGCCTGGAGCCAGTGTCTTGCCAACGACAGCCAGCCCAGGGCCAGGGGATTATTTTCAGCAATACCAGGATCTTATTGCCAGGGGAATTAATGAGATCCTGAGTATTCATATAACATCTCGCGGTAGTGCCGCCTACGAGGCAGCATGTGTGGCGAAGAGTATGATTGCCGAGCAGTATCCTGACGTGCGCGTGGAAGTGCTGGATACGCTAAATGTATCACTTTGCCAGGGTTGGATGGTGATCGAGGCTGCCCGCTCGGCATTGGCTGGGATGAGCCTGGACCAGATCAAAAGCCAGGTTCAGCAGATGATCCCGGTCACGCAGATGATACAAACTGCGGATACTTTGAAATATCTCTATCTGGGCGGGAGGATCGGCATGGCAAAACGCTTTATGGGCGCCTTACTCAATATCAAGCCGTTGATAGGTATGAAAGATGGGGTCATTGTAGCCCTCGGAATGGCGCATTCGCGTTTGCAGGCCTATAACGAAATGGCTGATTATGTGAGTGATGCCGTGGGGCAGGGCAAAGTGAAAGTTGCTTATGTGCATGCTGGCGCTCTGGAGGAAGTCCAAAAGTTGAAAAAAATTATTGAAAGCCGAATAAATGTAGCGGAATCGATCATCGCCGAGCTTTCGCCGGCATTGGCGGTGCATACTGGCCCAGGTACCACTGGTCTGTGTTTTTACCCGGTTGGAAAGTAATTTTTATGACTTTGGATGGTACACATAAATTATGGGCTGATTTATATTGTCCTGGGATTAAGCCTGCAGAAGCGGATTTTACAATAATTGGGATTCCGTTTGATGGGTTGGCAAGCGCCAGGCTGGGAGCAGCCCAGGCTCCGGAGCGCATCCGCTTCTGGTCGCATCATTTGACCCCTTTTAGTGAAGATCGCACGCGCCTGGCTGGTCTGAAAATCTGTGATCTGGGGGATTTTTCGATTAAGGATGTTCAGGTTGATTTCCAAGCCATTGCTGAAGTGGTTGCGGGTTTGCCCAACCCGCTGATTACCCTGGGCGGCGATCATTCGGTTAGCATTCCTGTCTTTCAGGGCCAGCGCAAGCGCAGTAAGGGACGCCTGGGTGTGTTGTGGGTGGATGCTCACCCGGATCTATGTGATGATTTTGATGGTTCCCGATTTTCGCATGCCTGTGTTCTGCGGCGTGGAATGGAGTTTGGGATAGATCCCGGAGATATTTGCCTGGTTGGGCTGCGCTCGTGGGAAGAGCAGGAAATTGATCTGATTGAAAATGGCGGGATGCATGTCTATACAGCTGCTGATGTGGCTGAGCGTGGTATGAAACCGATCGCTGCAGAAATCCGGACTTTGCTTTCAGTTTGTGATTCTGTCCACGTTTCTTTTGATATAGATGCGCTTGATCCTTCGGCTGCGCCCGGCACAGGTATTCCGGATTATGGTGGGCTGAGTATGCGCGAAGTGCTGACCTTGCTTAAATCTTTGCAGGGTTTACCGTTAATAGGGTTGGATATGGTTGAAGTTGCACCGGCGCTGGATCAATCTGAAGCGACTGTCTTTGCTGCGCTGAAGATCATTATGGAATTTATCGCAGTAATCCAACGAGGAAGGATCTAAATGTCAGATTTGCCGACTTTTCGGCTTGCCACGCGCAGTGACCTGCCCGAAATTGTGCGTATGCTTGCAGATGATGAGCTTGGTGGTCAGCGTGAACGTTATGAGCTGCCCTTGCCTGGCTGTTATGGCGCTGCTTTTGATTTGATGGATGGCAGTCCAAATTTTGAACTGATTGTTGCTGAATTAAATGAGCGTGTGGTAGGTACTTTGCAATTGATATTTATTCCCTCCATCAGTTTCCAGGGGGGATTGCGTTCCCAGGTCGAATCTGTACGGGTGGATGCGTCTGTGCGTGGTCAAGGGATTGGCAAACAAATGATGACCTGGGCGATGGAGCGGGCGCGCCGGAGAGGGGCGTATGTCATGCAGCTTACTACCCACGAAACCCGTTTGGACGCCCATCGCTTTTACGAACAATTGGGCTTCAAAGGGACGCATCTCGGAATGAAAATCTCATTGAAATAGGTGAATAATGACAATACAGGTTCAGAATCCGGAAGTTCACCACAATCCCGCTGCCAACCGATTTGAAATTCAGTTTGAAGGAAGCATAGCCTTGTTGGAGTATCACTTGCAGGATGGTAGCATCCTTTTTATACATACTGGTGTCCCGGCAGTTTTGGAAGGCCGCGGTATGGGCAGTCAGCTTGTACGAGCCGGGCTGGAGTATGCCCGTCAAAAATCCCTGAGGGTCGTGCCGGTCTGTTGGTTTGTGGCGGGCTATATTGAACGCCATGTTGAATATCAGGACATGTTGTAAGCAAAACAAGTCAGGCAATTTTGGCCTGACTTGTTTTGCGCGATGTTACATAGATATTCAGAAAAAGGTTTTGGATTTGTAGCCAAGATTTCAGCGTTTGGAGGGGTGAAGCGGCTGAAGCCGCCACTACGATTCGAAATCATTATCTGAAAAGCTACAGCTGTGGACTCTGATTTTCCAGACAAAGTATGCGTGCCCAATACGGGGGGACTGAATTTTCCAGACGACCGTTTTTAAGTTCGAAAATTTCGTTATGATTTAGCAGGTCAACCAGCTTTTTACCGGTCAAAAAAGGTGAGGTCAAATCAAATGTGGCTGTTTCGGCAGAGGAATTGATTTGAACAATTACGGTCATTCCGTTTACCTGCCTGGCAAAAGCCAATTGTTCACTATTAACCAACAATTGATGATAGTCTCCACTGAAGAGGGGTGGGCAGGTTTGTCTGATATTTGCCAGTTTTTGAATAAGCACAGGCAGGTCAGGTTGGGGAGAAGTATTTTCCATGGTGGACAGGTCCAGGTTTGGCCTGAGCCCCCAATCGCTGTTTTTGGAAAGTTCACCCTCCAGACCCCATTCGCTGCCGTAATAAATGGAAGGGTTGCCTGGCATGCTGAAGAGTAAACAATAAAGTGGGTAGAGCAGAGCCGGATTTTTTAGATTGCTGGCAACACGAGCCACATCGTGGTTATCTGCAAAATTGTAGAGTGTCAGGTCTCGATAAATTCCAGTTTCTCCGAATTCGCGATTTAAAGTGTATGCAATCTCGAAAAGATTTTTTTCGACCAGGCTGGAATAGAGTCCTTTGTAGGCTTCGTAATTGGTGACCGAGTGCAGCATATCCGGGTTGACCCATTGGCGGTAGTCTCCGTGGATGACTTCGCCCATCAGCCAGAAATTCGGGTGTTGGGTGCGTGCCAGTACAGAAAGTTCGTGCTGAAAGTTCTTATCCAGACAGTCGGCGGTATCCAGCCTTAACCCATCGATCTCGAATTCCTGGATCCAGTAGCTAACGGCTTGCATCAGGTGCTGCCGGACTTGCGGGTTATGCAGGTTTAGCTTGACCAGCTCATAATGACCCAGCCAGGTTTCATAAATGAAGGGATCGTTATTTGGGCTGGTCTTGCCGAATTGCAAGCCCTCAAACCAGTCACAATAGGGTGAAGCCTGCCCATTTTGCTGCACATCCCGAAATGCCCAAAAATCCCGCCCAACATGATTAAAAACACCATCCAGAATTACACGAATGTTGGCTTGATGTAAATCACGAATAACCCGGGTCAGTGTTTCGGTGGTTCCCAAGCGTCGGTCAATATGATAATAATCGGCAGTGTCATACCCATGTGTGTTCGATTCGAAAACCGGGCCCAGATACATTGCATTGATTCCCATCTTTTTTAGATGAGGAATCCAGCTTGAAATTTTTTCCAGG
The DNA here is from genome assembly GCA_964462245.1 of uncultured Anaerolinea sp. Taxonomy (GTDB): domain Bacteria; phylum Chloroflexota; class Anaerolineae; order Anaerolineales; family Villigracilaceae; genus UBA5195. The sequence goes on along the minus strand of CAYWXS010000049.1, from coordinate 11,342 downwards.
GCTGGAACGGGTTGTGCATGGTGGTCATTGACTTGTGGGGCACCGCAAAAACCGAGCGGGTAAATGTGATAAAAAATGGCCTCTTTGGCCCAATCTGGTTGCATGAATTGCTCCTTTTATACCTACCGGTTGGTATACAAAACAGGTAAAAAAATTTGAGTATTGAATTACGAAAAAATGCCGTGCATAAATTGGTGAACTGCTTTCTTTGCCAGCTCAGAATCTGCGGATGAAAGACTGATCAAGTTGATGGATATATAGGTGTTGAGCATGCCGAGGAAGGTTGCAGCATAAGCCTGGTGCCGCCCTTGCATATTGCCATGGTCCTGGGCAGCTCGCAGGAAAAAAGTTTCCATGATCTGCTGTTGGCGTTGATTGACCGCGATAATGGCTGAAAAAACAGCACTATCCGTTGGAGCAAACAACATGGATAGTTGCAGACGGTAAAATTTTGGGTGTTTTTCGGCAAAGCTAAAATATTCTGTTGCAATTGCATTCAGTGTTGTGGCAACATCCGAGTGATAAAGCACTGCCTGCTCGAGCGCATCGAATAATTCGCCAAAGTTTTCATCCAATAGAGTCTGCAGCAAACCATATTTACTGCCGAAGTAGTGATACAGGGTGGGCTTTTTGACACCTGCCGCATCGGCTACTTCCTGGACGCCAACTGCATCGTAGCCGCGGGTGGTAAATAGATCCAAAGCGCAAGCGAGCAAACTGGAACGGTTATCACTCATTAGTTCAGTGTACCATTCGGTATACAGCCTGTCAACCTTTGCCGGTGATGTGTTATTGGTGATGGGACAGTCAGGTGAGCCAGAGACGGGTATACTTTATGGGTATGGATAAATTATCTGGTTCTGTTGAGCGCATTACATATTACAACTCTGAGAATGGGTATACCGTTCTGCGTCTGCGCCCGGAGGTTTCCAGGAATCATCGTTTGCCCGGTATAAGCGCCGAGGGACTTGTGACTGTGGTTGGTAACCTGCCTGAGCTTTCTCCGGGTGAACATTTGAGTTTGAAGGGCGAGTGGGATTCGCATCCAAAGCACGGCTCTCAGTTTAAGGCGGAAGTTTGCGAACAAACGCTGCCGGCTGGCGTGGCAGGTATCGAAAGTTATCTTGGTTCTGGTCTGATCAAGGGCATTGGCCCCAGGTTGGCGGAGCGCATTGTAAAGTGCTTTCAGGAAGAGACTTTTCAGATCATTGAGCAGTTTCCGCAGCGTTTGATGGAGGTTCCTGGGATTGGGTTGGACCGGACTACAAAAATAACAGCCGCCTGGGAAGAACAAAAAAATGTCAAAGAGATTATGGTGTTTTTACATGCGCATGGGGTCAGTACCAACCTGGCAGTTAAAATCTATAAAACCTATGGCGAAGCTTCACTTGAAACAGTTCAGAAAAATCCCTATCAACTGGAACGAGATATCTATGGGATTGGCTTTAAGACTGCCGATCGGATTGCACAGGCTCTGGGCCTGGCGCCGGATCATCCTGCGCGGATTGAGGCCGGTATTGTTTTTGCTTTAAACGAATTGATCAATGATGGGCACGTTTATGCCCCGCGCGAAATGCTTGGGTTGAGGGCAATTGAATTATTAGGGGTTTCTGCGGATTTGATCGCGCCGGCATTGGAGCGCCTGATTCAGGATGACCGTATTCGCCTGGACATGGTGCCTTCCATGGCGGGTGAAGGTGAAACGCCAAATCGAACAATTGGAGAATCACAGGCTGGCTATAATCTGCCTGTGATCTATCTTACGCCTTTGTACTTCGGTGAAAAGGGTGTTGCAGAGCGCTTGAAAGCTCTGGTTGGAGTTTCGCTGCCGGTCGGAACGGGTACTCAGCTGGCCTTTCCGGATGCTTCTCTTTCCAGTGAACAACAGGCTGCAGTCCAGATGGCCTTATCTTCGCCTGTCAGTATTTTGACAGGTGGCCCAGGTACAGGAAAAACCACCTGCCTGAAAGCCCTGATACACGCACTGGAAGCCCAGGGGAAAAAGATCGCCCTGGCTTCTCCGACGGGCCGGGCTGCCAAACGTCTGGCAGAGGCGACCGAACATTCTGCCAGTACCATTCACCGCTTGCTTGAGTTTTCACCTGTTGAAGGTTTCAAAAGGACCCAGGATAATCCGCTGGCGGTGGATTTTTTGGTGGTGGATGAAGCCTCGATGTTGGATTTGCTGTTGACCAATAATCTACTCAAAGCGCTCAAGCCGGGTACCCATATCCTGTTTGTGGGTGATATAGACCAGCTTCCTTCGGTGGGGGCTGGGGATGTTCTGCGAAATATGATCAGCAGTGGGATTGTGCCGGTTACACGCCTGACTACCATCTTTCGGCAGGCTGCTGGTTCGCAGATCATCACCAATGCCCATCTCATTAACTTGGGAAAGTTACCTATTTTCTCAAAGGACAGTCAGGACTTTTTCCTTTTCTCAGCAGAAGACGCAGCAGGTGCGGCGGATTGGGTTGTAGAATTATTGGCGGAACGTATTCCCCAAAAATTCGGTCTGGATGCGGTACGTGACATCCAGGTCCTGGCACCTGTATACCGAGGGGCGGCGGGAGTGACCACGTTGAACGAAAGGCTGCAGGAAAAGCTAAATCCGCCAGCTGCCAGCAAGGCAGAACGTAGATTGTTTGGGATTACCTTTCGGCGGGGCGATAAGGTTATGCAGACCCAGAATAATTATGATAAGGATGTCTACAACGGAGATATTGGCTTTATTAGTGGGATGGATTTTGTGGAACAAACTCTGGATGTGGATTTTGAAGGGCGTATTGTGACTTATGATTGGAGTGATACTGATCAGCTAAGTTTGGCATACGCCATTTCCATTCATAAATCCCAGGGTTCTGAATTTCCGGCTGTAGTTATTCCGATTGTCACACAGCATTACATGATGCTGCAGCGCAATTTGTTGTACACTGCCATTACCCGTGCCAGGCGTTTGTGTGTGTTGGCAGGTAGTCGCACAGCTATCAGCATGGCTGTGCGAAACCATAACCGGGTCCGGCGTTTTACTGCTTTAGACTGGCGCCTGGGTAAAAAAGATAAGTAAAATATTTTTACGGCGGTGGTGATTTTTGAATCAGGAAGCTGGAGGTTTGCACAGGTTAATTTTTCTTTCCCAACAGTCTATTTTCCGGTATTTACTCACGAGGTTGTTTTCCGAATTAGAAAACTCCAATTGCCAGGCAAACCACCGATTTTTGTTCGTCTATACGACAAAATCTAGATGGTTAAGTTCCACACCGAAGAGCAGTGAGTAGATACATTTTCCGGATGTACGTATATTGCCATAGAGACCCGGTTTTTGACCTGGGTGATCTTGTTGGCTTTACAAGTGCTTTTAATGGTTTTCCTGACCTATTATCAATAATAAAAATCCCCAATTCATAAAAAATAACCAGCCCGATAAGGAAAATTTTGTTTTATTCAGTGGTTGCTGCGTGATGTATAATATTATTAATTGTGCACATTGTCTTGTTACATTCCCGGGTTTCTTTTCCCGTTCGGAATGAAATTTAGAAATATTTAATAGCATATCCTATCGAAGAGAAAATCGTTGCTACCGGAGAAAATTAAAAAGATATGCGCTTTCGTAATTTTGCACTCATAGTTGTTTGTGTTTTATTATTTTCAGCCTGTTCCACGGCCCAAAGCAGTACACCGGTGAGTAATGAGCCCAAGACCCCCCTGGCTGTGCAACCTACCCCGGTTTCGACGGCATTGTTCCAGGTGGTTCGGGCTGATGGAACCAGTATGGGCTTTACCTGGGATGATCTGAAGAAGTTACCCCTGGCTAATCTCACGATTGAAGGCAAAGTCGAAGAAGGTCCGAAGCTGGCTGATGTGTTGAAGGCGGCGGGTGTGACAGATTTTACTGAAGTCAGCCTGAATGGCAGTTCCAGCCCTGTAACTTTGACTGCTGCACAGGTGGATGACAATACTATTCTGGATTTCAACAATCACGGTACGGTAAAACTTTCCAGTACATACATTCCCAAGCCACAATGGACCAAGGATGTCAGCGAGATCAAGGTTAAATGATGCATTATTTAATAGGTATTGACGATACTGATAACCTGGAGAGCCGAGGAACCGGGCACCGCGCCCGTCAGCTGGCGGAATTTCTTTTACAAAAAGGACTTGTCCAGCCGCTTGGGATAACCCGTCATCAATTACTGGTTTCCCCCGAAATTCCGTATACCTCGCATAACAGCTCAGCCTGTATTTCGGTTGAGGCCGACCCATCCAGTGAATTGGATGTTTGGACTGCCTGTTGCGATTTTCTATTGGTGGAGAGCGCTCCCGGGTCCGATGCGGGTTTGTGCCTGGCTAAATGGGATTCGGTTTCTCCTGAAGTCTGTGCTTTTGGTTTAAGTGCCAAGCAGGTGGTGCTGACCCAGCCAGAGGCAATGAAGACTGCGAAAGAGAATGATATCCGTTTGTTGGGTTTGACCGGGACACATGGTGGAGTGATTGGTGCCTTATCCGGGGTTGGATTACACCGTGCCGGGAATGACGGCCGTTTTTTATGGCTGCCAGGTTTGCGGGATCTGTCTGGCAGGTTGAAAGTTGCCGAGCTTTGCCAGCGTGGAAGTATTGAATGTGTTCGGCCCCTGGATGGGGAAAATTTATCCTCAGAAACGATGGTGGATGTTGGCGAATGGGTCCGCCCCATTCTTTCGGGTGGTCAGGCTATCTTATATGTGGAGGAGCAAAACAATGAATGGCGAATTTTACCCAAAGAGCGTATCAAAGTTCTTTCCAACTAATAAATCACTGACAGGTTTGCAGAGCAAAGTGTTGGAAGCGCTGCTGCTGATTGGTAGTGGGGCCCTGGTGGTGGTGCTTCACCAAAGCTTCCGCCTGGCTCTGGGTTTGCCGGGCTACCATGGGATTGAATGGATGGCTATCTTGGTGATGGGTCGTTCCTTTTCGCGCTCCAAGGGGGCTGGTTCCCTGGTGAGTCTGGGAGCGGCTGGGATGTCCATGCTTCCGCTGTGGGGTGCCGGACATGATCCGTTCATCTGGTTGATCTATATGCTGCCAGGACCGATCATGGATATCGCTTTCCGTTATCTCCCGGGTTATGCTTCCAAATTTTGGTTTTTATCCATCCTGGGCGGTTTGGCACACATTACCAAGCCTATTGTACGGCTTATGATTACCGCGCTTTCCGGTTGGTCGTTTGGGTCTTTCCGCTACGGTGTGGTTTATCCCATTTCCAGCCATTTGCTTTACGGCATGATTGGTGGTTTGTTGGGAGCACTATGTGTACTAGGCGTACACCATTTTTCAAAAAAAACTGATCAATAAATTATTTTTGGAGAGAAGATGAAAATATCAGTTCGAAACATATTATTTAATTTAATCCTTATTCTTGTAGTGGGGCTTTCTGCCTGTGCACCGGCTGCCATCCCTGCGCCCGATCCGACTGCTGCGCCAGCGGTTGAGGCAACTGTTGTTCCAACTGCTGTTCCAACAGCCGTGCCGCCCACAGCCGCACCTGTTGCCCCGGCCAACCCGAACTTGATCCTGGCGACAACTACATCGACCCAGGATTCTGGTTTGCTGGACGTACTTGTTCCCATGTTTGAACAACAAAGTGGTTTTAAGGTCCAAACCGTGGCTGTCGGTTCGGGTGCGGCCATTCAAATGGGACAGGAAGGAAACGCAGATGTACTCCTGGTTCATTCTCCAAGTGCCGAAAAAACGTTTATGGCGGATGGTTGGGGCAAGGAGCGCATCCTGATCATGCACAATGACTTTATCCTGGTGGGCCCGGCGTCTGATCCTGCCAAAATTAAGGGTCTTGGCCCGAAGGATGCTTTTGTTGCAATGGCAACTGCCGGGGACGCTGACCCCAGCAAGGTTTTATTTATTGCCCGCGCTGATAAGTCTGGTACCAGCACAAAGGAACTTGATTTTTGGAAAAAGGCGAGTCTGGATCCGGCTGGTACAAAACCAGCCTGGTATGTGGAGACGGGTCAGGGCATGGGACCAACCCTGACGATTGCGTCTGAAAAGGGTGGGTATACTCTTACCGACCGTGCCACCTTCCTTGCCAATAAGGATAAGCTGCAGCTTGAGATTCTCCTGGAAGGTAATAATGCAATGCTCAATGTTTATCATGTTATAACCGTTGACACTGCCAAATGGCCCAAGGTAAACTATGAAGGTGCCACGGCTTTTGCAAAATTCATGACCGATCCGGCCACTCAGGATGTGATTGGCAAATTCGGTCTGGAAAAATATGGCCAGTCGCTATTCTTCCCGGATGCCACCAAGACGGATGCTGATTTAGGTCTAAAGTAAGTAGGAAAAATAAGGGACAACATTCCCGGTATTTTTGACCAGTGTTATTTCGCTTTTCAAGGGCGAGGTGAATTCCAAAATGGACTGAACCTCGCCCTCTTTGTATAAACGGAAATTATGCTCTCTTTTTTTTACACTCTTTTTAGCGATCCGGACGTATGGGAAGTTACCCTGCTTTCGTTGAAAGTTTCAGGGATAGCCACACTTATCAGCGTACTGATCGGTCTTCCGCTTGGGACCTTCCTGGCACTTGCAAAATTCCCTGGACGTTCGTTTTTTCTAACCATTGTCAATACTGGCATGGCTTTGCCGCCGGTTGTGGTGGGGTTGGCGGTTGCAATGGCTCTCTGGCGTTCTGGTCCATTGGGAGATTTACGGCTGATCTACAGTCCGGCTGCGATTATTATTGCCCAGACTATCATTGCGGCGCCAGTTGTGACCGGTTTGACGGCTGCCGCATTACAGCAGTTGGAACCACGTTTGCAATTGCAATTGTTGGGCTTGGGTGCCTCTGTGCCCCAGATGGTCATTACGCTCTGGTGGCAGGTGCGCCTGTCTTTGTTGGCGGCATTGATGGCAGGGTTTGGTTCTGTTATTTCGGAAGTGGGGGCTTCGATGATGGTGGGAGGAAATATCAAGGGTCAAACCCGTGTTCTGACTACTGCTATCGTGCTTGAGACCAACAAGGGCGAATTCGAAAGGGCCATTATCCTGGGTGGTTTCCTGTTGATGATTACGCTCTTGATCAATTATGCGTTGACATGGATCCAGCAGCGCGGAGTAAAACAACAATGAGCGCATTGTTGGAAGTCCGTGATCTTTTGGTTTACCGTGAAAAGCGTTTGGTCCTGGAAATTGAGAATCTTTCCATCCAAAAAGGCGAGGTATTGGCGATTGTTGGTCCTAATGGGACAGGTAAAAGCAGCCTGTTGTTGAGCCTGGCGCGACTTTTAAAGCCAGGCAGTGGCTCAATATTTTGGGAAGGAGTCTCGTTACAGGAACAGAATTCACTGTCTTACCGGCGGCGGATTGCACTGGTACTTCAGGAGCCACTACTTTTGGATTTGCCTGTCTACAATAATGTTGCGCTTGGCCTGCATTATCGCGGTTTACCGGCTAGCCAGATTGATGAACGTGTTTTGCGCTGGCTGAAACGTTTGGGGATCGAATCGTTGTCCAATCGTCCCGGATCACAGCTTTCGGGGGGTGAAGCCCAACGGGTTAGCCTGGCGCGGGCTTTTGCGATCAACCCTGAATTGTTATTGCTGGATGAACCATTCAGTGCCCTGGATGCCCCCACCCGTCTGCGTTTATTGGATGATCTCAAGCTTATATTGACTGAAATTGGCACAACCACCATTTTTGTGACGCATGATCTTAAGGAAGCTGCCCGCCTTTCCACCCGGGTGGTGGTAATGTTGGATGGCCGCATTGCCCAGGCAGGTGTCCCCACGGATGTTTTTGCCAATCCGGCGAGTGAGGCGGTTGCCAGTTTTCTGGGATTGTAGAACACTATCCGATTTCTGAAAGCTTGCAGGAGCAACCCAGCTTAGGGTTTTGCCCAAAATGAAAAATCCCGCTCATTATTTGCGGGATTTTTCATTTTGGTTATTGCCTGGTGCAGAAAACCAATTCTTTGTTTAGAGTGGTTCGTGGTTTGGGTTTGTGCCACACCACATGCAGGTCGGTTTATCGAACATATTGCATTCCCTGGCGTTTGAACAGCGCCTGGCGTTTACCCTTGGAGCATCAGGTAAAAAATCGATCGGGTAAATCATTTCGGTTTCAAAAGACACTTCGTGCCCAACATGGTCACAATAATGAATTTTGATTACTTCCCATTTTTTGTCTGCCATTTTGTGCCTCCAATCTACAGCTCTATTTTACTCGCAGCACTGACGGTTTGCCAGTGCCAGGCGTCATATTTGTCGGTGACAAAGTAACTATTTTGGATGACAAATATCCTATTTCTCTAATTTAAATTATTAGGTTTGTGTGCGGCGAATCTGAAAAATTTTCAGTCGTAACGGTGAATTTTCTGTAAATTAAGGATGTTTCTCCAGGCGGTAGATTGTACCGTTGTAATCGGCGACATACACTTCGCCGGCATCATCCAAACCAAAGGTGCTAATCTTGAAACCGGTCTGGAAAAGAAGTTGAGGGGTTGTATTTTGGGGTGGGCTGGTCAAACCCCAAATTTTTCCAGAACAGTAATCGCCAAAAAAATAGACCCCCTGCCATTCAGGCAAAGCTACTCCACGATAGACATAGCCGCCACTGACGGAGCATTCGGCTCCGTGAGGGTATTCCGCCACTGGGGCAGTATAGTCAGGCAGATTGCTGCCAGCGTAGGAATGGTTGGCTTCCATCTTGTTCCAGCCAAAATTCAACCCGCCAGGGGTGCCCGCCGGTATAAAATCGATCTCTTCCCAAAGGTTCTGTCCAACATCGCCAATCCACAGGTCACCAGTCAGGCGGTCAAATGAAAAGCGCCACGGGTTACGTAATCCGATGTCCCATATTTCTGGATTGCCAGCGCTGGTCAGGACATAGGGGTTATCAGCCGGTATGGCGTAGGGCTCACCGCGGTCCACATCCAGGCGCAGGAGCTTGCCGAGTAAAGAATTTCGGGATTGTGCATTCCCATACGGGTCTCCACTGGAACCACCATCTCCCAGCCCAATCACCAGGTAGCCTTGCGGGTCAAAAGCCAGGGCGCCGCCGTTGTGATTGGGAAAAGGCTGCTGGACTAATAAAAGCAGCTTCTCGCTGGCAGGATCGGCAGATTCAGCGCTGCCAGTAAAGCGAACGATATGGGTGTTGCCGTTGTGGTCGGTGTAATTGACGAAGAAATAGCCATTTTCAGTAAAGTGCGGATGGAAGGCCAACCCTAACAAACCCTGTTCTGAACCATTGCTGCCAACCCGGTCGCGGATATCCAGAAAGGGTTTTTCCAGCATTTGTCCGTTTTTTACGATCAAAATTATCCCGGGCTGTTCCAGGATGAATAATCGACCGGAACCATCCCGGGCGCTTTGAATGTCGGTTGGAGCAGAAATCCCGCTTAATAGCGGGTTCCAGGTATATCCGGTGGGGTCTGGTATGTGTACGGGCTCCGTTGTGGGAGCCTGGGTGGCTGGTGCGGTAGGTGCTGGCAGCGTGAGGATTGTTTCAGGATGTGAATTGCCGTCTGTGGATGTGGCGGAGGGCAGTGGTTTTACCAGGGTTGCTGCGGGCGGCACCTGGCTGGCTGGCGGAGTTGCCGTTGGGGCAGAGGTGGCGCGTGTACACGATGCGAATACCGAAATGAGGATGAGGTACGCTATCAGGATGGGCCTGCGAACCAACATCATTGCTCCGGTTGTTCGGTCAGGTTGGTTACTTCGCCATCAATAATGTCATCCCGGCGGGTCTCAAATTTATCAACGACGCTGTTGTTACTTGTCAGACGCATGGTTATCTCAGAAACCACATCGGTTGGACAAAATTCAATGAAAGCATATTGTACAAACCAAAGGACGGCGAAATCATCGATTGCGTCAATTCCGGGGATACCAAAAATGAGATCGATCGGTGAGAGCCAATAGATTAAACCAGCAATAGGTACAAGTTTTGCCCAAGGGCTTACCCGTTTATCTGCAAGCAGCCGCAGGATCAGTTTTGTCCTCAGTGTCAATTCATGCAACACGCCGCCCGTGGAAGGGATAATGCTTTGAGCTAAATTCTTATTCATGTTTGCCTCCAAAAGGAAAAATCAGCTCACACGAATACCGTGTGTTGACTATAGGAATATATACGCAGCTGCTGAGCAATAGTTTCATGAGTGAATCATAAAGGCTGGCGCCGGTCATCAATTCAGGCCGGTGCCAGCTTTTATATTGAGTGGAATGTTTGCAATCAGGTGATTTTAAAAATCGTTGTCTGTTGACCTGGAAGGAATTTGACCCGGGTCATAAGGTGTAACCTGATAGACGTAATAGTTTAGCCAGTTGGCGTAAAGCAGGTTGGCATGCCCACGCCAGCGAACGAGGGGCATTTTGGAGGGATTGTCATTCGGATAATAATTGTCTGGAACATTGATCGGCAACCCTTTTTTTACATCACGGTCATACTCGCCTTTGAGTGTTAAGGGATCATACTCCGAGTGGCCTGTGATGAAGAGGTGGCGCCCATCTTTTGTTCCAACTATATAAACACCGGCCTGGTCGGATTCGGCCAGAATCTGTAGTTCGGGTACTTTTTCAATGTCAGTCCGCCGGATTTCGGTGTGGCGCGAGTGCGGAGCGAGGAAGACGTCGTCAAAACCACGCATTAATTTCTCGGTGGGCAGCAGGGTGTGGTGTTCAAAAACGCCGAACATCTTTGCGGGCAGTGGGTATTTGGGTATGCCATAGCGATGGTAAAGCCCGGCCTGTGCGCCCCAGCAAATGTAGAAAATGGATTCAACATTTTTCTCAGCCCAGTCCATGATTTTGGTTAGCTCAGGCCAATAATCTACTTCTTCAAAATCCATTTGTTCCACGGGTGCCCCGGTGATGATTAGACCATCAAATTTCTGGTCCTGGATGGTCTCGAGCGACTCGTAGTGATTAAGCAGGTGTTCGGCATCGGTGTTTTTGGCTTCATGGCTGATGGTATGCATCAGGGTAACATCCACTTGCAAGGATGAGTTGCCTAATAGCCGCAGCAATTGCGTTTCAGTGGCAATTTTGGTGGGCATCAGGTTAAGGATGGCGACACGCAGGGGACGAATATCCTGGTGCGCGGCGCGTTCCTCACCCATCACGAAAACATTTTCAGATTCCAGAATGGTACGGGCGGGTAATGTATTGGGTATTTTTACAGGCATGGGTCTTTCCTTTCTTTCCAACAGGTAAAACAATAACCTGTTTTTTGCGTGAAACGTGTAGAGAAAATTATAATGGTTCAGGCATCCAGCGCTTGACCCAGATCCCAGAGGATATCATCGATATCCTCGATGCCGATGCTCAGGCGGATGAAATCCGGGCTGA
>CAYWXS010000048.1:0-48787 GCA_964462245.1 uncultured Anaerolinea sp. | reverse complement strand
ATTTGGCCAGCAGTGGCATAAATATCTCTGGCGATTGGGTTACCTTCAAATGCCAGAGCCAGCAGCGCTTCGATGTTTTCCACTGCGCAGGGTAATTCTCCGCGCGCAAAAGCTTCATTGGCAATGCGTACGAGGGCTGGGTCACCTATACAGGCTTCCAGGCAGCCACGTTTGCCGCAAGCACAGGCGGGCCCATTGGGGTCGATGACTGTATGGCCCACTTCACCTGCGCCGCCGCCCTGTCCACGGTAAAACTGCCCGTTAAGGACGATACCCAGACCAATCCCTTGCCCGACCGTGACGGTTAGAAAATTATCCAACCCCTGTCCGCTGCCAAACCATTTTTCGGTCAAAGTCAGGGTGTTGACATCATTTTCGAGATAGACCGAAAGTTTGGTTTTATGTTCCAGCATATCGCGGAAAGGGACTTCTCTCCAGCGGTCGCCATAAATGGGGGATTGGTGCAATATTCCTTGTTCGGAGTCAACGATACCGCCAAGGCCGATGCCAACGCCTAATAAAGAGCTTTTCTTAATCCTTTGTTCACGCAGCATTTTGGCGATCATTTCTGACAAATCAGCCACTACTTGTTCGGGATCATGTCCTGAAAGGGTTATGGATGATTTTGCAAGAATAGTCGCTTCGAGATCAGTTAATGCACAAACTGCGCTAGCATCGCGCAGCTTTATCCCGAGTACGAAGCCACCCCTTGGGTTGATCGCCAAAAGGATGGGAGGTCTTCCTCCACTGGAAGCGCCTGTAGACATTTCCATAACGAGGTTCTCGCCAATTAGATCGGCGGTTATGGCTGTAACAGTTGCCGGGCTCAGCTTTGTTTTGCGAGCAACATCCGCACGACCAATTGGGCCATGTGTTTTAATGCTGTTGAGCACATGGGAGCGATTGATGGCACGAATAAGGTCGCGATTTCCAGTAGGATTGGCCATATATACTATCTTTATTTACTGAATGAAGTTAGTTTATTATACCTTTTATGGGACTTCTGTCAATGGCCTGTTTATGAATGAGGAAAGCGGGAAAGGGTTGATTGCCAATGGCGAAATGCGTGAACACGTAAGAAGAAAACATACCAATATTGTGCTCTCTATAAGTGTAAGGTCAGGATTAGTTTGGAAAATATGGAGTGGCTAAAATATTGATGTCGAAAAATGTTCCTTGTGTCTGGTCTGATGAGCATTTCCCCAAAAAAAATACATATGTTCATTCTGGCTCATGAGAACAACTGTATAGTGAATTATATTGCCATGGGAGTTAAACGATTAAGTCAAAACGGCATGCATATTCTGAAAATTTGAGCAAGCTTGTTTTGAAGGTGAAGCAGAGGTTAGTGGTAATCCTAAAGGTTTCTTTCAGGTCCTGGATTTTGAAGCTACTTTTATGGGTTCGATAATTACGTTGCCGTGCGAGCCCATGCTGAGCATCTTAATCAAAATAGAGCGGGTAATATAGGTATCTCTGCTGACAATAATATCCCCGGTATCATCCCGGATTGGTTCGACGATCAGCATGCCCACTTCGAGTTCACTGAGTGAAAGATCATCAAAATGACTTTCACCGGACTGGGGTTGAAAACTGTGTAGAGTAGCGAGTGCTTCAATAATTTCAGGTTTATAAAAATTTGTGCGGGTGCGTAATTTGGCAAGAATATCAGCGTGCATATGCCCTTTTAACATGAGATGGTCGTAGTCAATACATATTTTCAGGATGTGTGATCCGAGGTCTACCGTGTAGGCTTCCGGGTAGGCCGGGTCCAGGCAGAGATCGTCGATCGAACGGTCTTGACCGACGATTACGCGGGTAACTAACTCGAGGCGGGGGATGTCGTGGAGAAGCTTGCTGGCCATAAACGGATGATTTGCAAATATTACAGTTTCGGAGGCGTTGAATGATTGGTTTGAATCAATTTTTTCAAGCATTTGCTGTGAAAAAGTAATCCAACCTAATTGAGATAGGGCGGCAGCCATTTCGTACTGCCAGCTGTTTTGTATTTTGAGTTCCTTAACAATATGGGCAACAAGCTGTTGTATCCGCATAGAACGCCCGTAAGCCCTGGGGTTGGCAATTACCAAAACCTCCATCAATAAACTGATGGATTCTTTTAATGTTTTTTCAAGCAATTCCTTCTCAGACAAAATTAACTGGTACATTCTTAAGCCGGCATCGAGGGCCTGGGTAAGTGGCTGCCCGTTACACGGTTTGGAAAGAAACCGAAATATTTGGCCATTATTGATGGCATCAATGGCATTTTGCATGTCAGCGTTTCCGGTTAATGACTCCACTGCAAAAAGCCGATATTAACTGGCTAAAATTGGGCTAAAAATCGGCCTGAACCTTAAAAACCGAGCAATAAATGTTCGCACAGACTCAATAAAAGAATGCATAAGTGTATCAGAGGCGCTCTCTTGCGAGTCTTGGACTTTATTTTGTTTCATTTCTTCGTGCAACCTGGCTTGCAGATAGCGTTGAATACGCCTTACATTGGCTACGGCGGCGGAACCGATCAGCATGCAAGTAACTCTGAATTGGCCTCGTACAGGCAATTGTGCCTCAGGGAAGGGCAATTTTATACTGCGCACAGTAGCTTCCACGGCAGCACGTAAGTTGCCCGATTTCCTTTTGCTTTCTTTGCTGCGCCGCCGTCGTTGCGAAGCTTGCGCATCAGCCAGGGTGAAACGCAACCGCAAGCGTTTATCACTTTGTTTGCCTGGCTGTGCCAAACACTTACTTTCCTTGAACAAAGGACACTCTTGACATGCTGGCAGTTCAAAGCAGGCTACATAACTTTTTTGCTGAGAGCTGGGGTGTACCGAGACTTTCTGCCCTCCAGGGCAGGTAACTTGTCTTGGCTTACTGTCTTCGCCAAGCTGGATGTCAAAATCAGCCAGGTGGGGTTTTTCAGGATCAGGATTACGTCCGCGAATTGCGCTTTGAATGAGCTCCACTTTTAGTTTGGCCAACACCGGATCAGACTTGCTGCCGCCATAACCGCCATCTGTGTTCATTTCGTCTAATTCAGTGCGTTTCTTCAAATTTGGCAGAGCTTCAGCCAGCATTTGATCGTCATCGGTATTATTTGGAGCCAGTTGTAGCTTGGTAATCAATTGCAGTTTATTCTCAGGGTCACAGGTTTCGGTCAGATTGGCAACATAGCCCTGATAACCTATTCCGCGTTTCTCCCGATAAGTCGCTTCTAGATCATCCGGCGACTGCATACATGAAGACGTCAATTCTGTGTTTGGTTTCGCGCTGATTTTGGTTTGTTCTATATTGAAATGTTCGCTGAAAACGCGCTCGAGTACCTCATACACAGCCTTTTTACCGTAGGCAGGCTTTAGTTCAACTAACAATTGTTGCATGAATTCACCGATGCGATCCAAATGCGGATTAACTTCTTCGCCTTTCATCCGATATACATAATGTCCGGAGTGTCCCTTCAGATATGGCGCAAAGGCATCAGAATAGTGAACCTTATCAATTTCGCTGAGTATACGCTCTACCCGTTGCAACACTTCTACCAACAATTGCACCCGGCCCATTTGCCGAATGTTGCTGGCGACCTGGACACTATCCATTCGTTGTTTGCCAGTCTTGAGCTGAAAAGCCTTCAATTGTGCGTCGGTAATTTTCTCGAAAGCCTGATCCAGTAGGTTTACACCTGGGTCTTGCATATATTTGCTGAGACGTTCGCGAAAATAATATAACGTGCGAATATCAAAGTCGCCTTCGCCTAATTGCCGATAGCCCAAGGCATAACGTACCTGGATGTTGTAGCTAATATTGTCGTATAGTTCTTCGTCCGTCCAGCCATTACCCGCTTTCAGAAATTCAAGTGCTACAAACATGTTGACCGGCACATTTGGCCGAGATCCGCAATCTGCATATAGTACCGCAAAAGGCGCTTCATCAATTTTGCAGTAAACTTCTTTGTAGAAAACACCTGCCCAGGAATGTTCCAGACGTTTACGTAGCTTTTCTGGTAGTTCGTCTATGTTGCTGGTCAGCGGTATTTGCAAATGGCGCGTATTCTTTTTGAACATGGTTTCCTCGGGCGTTACTGATGTGCCCGTATTATATTAAATTTCTCGCTAAATGTGGAGAGTGCATTTCGGATATGTTTTGTCCTATCCTTTTTGCAGTGGAGTCGGTTAATAGAATACGAACAGTATCTGGAGCAATTTCCATTACCTGGCTTAGAAATTTAATTCCATCCATTTTTGGCATGCGCAAATCAGAAACGATGACAGCATAAGGTCCATTGTCGGCAATTTTCTCCAATCCATCCGAGCCGCTTACGGCGGTATCGATATTGTAATGTTGCAAGCTCAACTCACGCCGAAGCGAATCCAGTAGAAGGGTTTCGTCGTCGACTAATAGAATTTTTTCATTCATTGGTTTCAGTCCTGGGTAGCCGAATTATGAATTTTGTGCCACGACCAGGCTCACTCTCAAATTCCAGGCAGCCACCGTGTTTTTTTACGATTACTGCATAAGCGATTGCCAGACCCTGACCTGTTCCGCGCCCAACTTCTTTGGTTGTGAAGAAGGGATCAAATATCTTGGTTTGAATTTCATGTGGAATACCGGTTCCATTATCAGTGATGCGTACTTCCAATACCTCCGCCAGCCTATGACTGGTTATGACAATTTGCCCCTTTGAATTTTGATCAAAGACAGGAACGTCCTGGATGGCGTGTACTGCGTTAATAATCAGGTTAAGGATTACCTGGCTCAATTCGATGGGCAAACATTGCAAGATGGGAAGATTGGGGTCAAGATCAGTCTGGATTTCTGCCACATTTTTCCATTCACTGCGTGACAGATCCAGTGCATTTTGGATAATTTGGTTTAGGTTTGCGTCTTCTTTTTTTTGATGACCAGGATGAGAGAAAAAGCGCATGGCATTCACTATGTGTGAAATGCGATCGACACCTAACAAGGATTGTTCAATTGCCAGGGGCGCCTCTTGCCTGAAATAATTCAGGTGGGCTGCCGCTGCTTTTTTTTCCATGCTGATTGCCATGCCCGGGTTGGATGTCCCGTTTTTAATGGCCTGGATTATATGATTCGTGTTATCCAGATAATCAAGAACGGGTTCCAGCTGCTGCCGTAGAAAACGTAAGTTACTGCCGACAAGCTGGGTTGGTGTATTGATTTCATGCGCAACACCGGCAGCCATCTCGCCGATGGCTTGCATTTTATTTGACCTGCCTATTTGTTCTTCCAGCAATCGTCTTTCGGTTATATCTGAACCGATTAGTAAAAATCCTCGGGATGTTTCTTCTTTTAAAATAAGCGGTGTGAGGGTTATACCCAATATTTTAGGGTTGTCAATCATGTTCCCCAAAAAGATGTCATCCATGCGGGTCTTCTTATTGTCTTGAATACATGAGGCAGTTTCGCGGGTTATTCTTTCCCAATCCCAATTGATGGGCAATGTATAAAAATTCGAACCGATTACTTCATTTGCCGATAAGCCTAATAGGCGGGCAGCGACATCATTCCAAAGTGTCACCAACCCATTACTGTCCACACTGACCATGATAGATGATATTGAGCTGATGATTAGTTGAATCTTAGTATAGGCATCGAATAGAGCATTTTGTCCCAACTGGCGTTCGTCAATTTCATGTAATAAGTCTTGATTGACCTGAATTAGTGTGGCAGTTCGTTCTTCCACCAGTTTTTCCATTTCATCTTTGGCGTGACGAATCTGATAATCGGCAACTTCCAATGACCCCAACATCTGATTGAGCTCATTGGCCATGGATGCGATTTCGTCAACACCCTTTACTGGAACCCGGTCAGCAAGTGTGCCACTCAATCGTATTTCTGCAATTGACTGGCTCAAGCGTGTAATTCGCGAAGTGACCTGGCTATCGAGTAGATAAATGGCAGAAATTAAAAAAAAGACACTGCCCAAAAATACAATTGTGATAAAAAACAGGATGGTGGAATAACCCTGGTTAAAGATATCTCTTTCCATTTTTGTTTGCAAAAGCAGGGATGGTTTACCAAGAATATCCTGAAAAATTACATATCCAGAAATGGTTTTATTGTCAAGAAATTTGATAAACATTTGAGGCTCGAACCCGGAAATGTGTTTTGCGTCTGTCAGTTCAGCTTTTTGATTCAGGTTCGGGGATACTTGCAGAGTTAGTTGAGTAATGGTAGATAGTTTTGTAGAAAAATCAGCATCAAGGTAGCGGCCAACAATCAATAAACCGCGTGCAGGTCCAGCAGAGTTGCTGGTTAAAATTGCGTGGTACGCTAATAATATTAGTTTATCTTTAACGATGAAAAAACCGGCTGATCCGGTTTTCAGCCCGGGGTTTTGGAAGAGTGTTGTTTGAGAAATGAGATTTAGGAAATCGGGCGAAACAGGTTGTGAAATATCATTAACTAAATCATGCCCAAAAGCGGCAGTTATCCTGCCTGTGTTATCGGTCAGGATAAAGAAGTTGATATTCTGGTTTGTAAAAGTTGTGGGAATTAAATTTGATTTGATGTAATTTGCATTTAAATCATTGGCAAAAGCATAGGTATCATTCCAAATGGCATAATCTTTTACCAGGGCGAAGAGGTTGTTCTGTTGAGTGAGAATTGCCCCATAAGCGCGCTGGGTATCCTTAATTGTATATTTTTCTTCCAAATCGGATAAATTTTTTACCAAAATTAGCCGGGATGCAGCATTAACCAAGCTGATGATGAGTAAGGATGCCATGATGATGATGATGATAGACTTTTTTCGTAAAGTCATTCTTGCTCCACTGTCCAATGCGCTTTTTAGGAAACATAGTCTCCCTTAAACATCAAATCGTATGCCCCTTCTGGCTAGGGTATGACTGAGGAGTGTGCCTGTGTTGGTTTATTTTCTGCCAAATGATAATAGCATCGAACGAGTAAATCGCTCCAAAAATTCTTATAAATTAAGCTATCAAAAATGCAATGTTTATAATTATTAGTATCCGGCCAATTAAAAACGAACCGGGTAATTTTGTGGAGCTGCCTGCTCACCCAAATTACCCGGTTTATTTTATATGCCTGCCATGCGTGCTGTGCGCCTGGCCAGCTCCCGGATGGACAATTTCTCTTTTCCCTTTAAGTAGGTTTCCAGCAGGTCGCCCAAAGGCTCAGCCCATTCCAGCGGGACATCCTGGATTAGGCCCAGGACATTTCCTACCAGCCCAGCATTACAGTCCACGTCCAGCCCGGCTTTGGCCAAAAGGCTGAAACATGCAGTCATATCGTTTTGCCCATACCAAAGGGAGGTGATAACGGCGGCAATGTTGTTGTGGGCGTCGATCCAGTTGTATTCTTCATAGCGCTTTTCCAATAATTTCCAAGATTTGGCGGGGTCGAGCTGACTGGCAGCGGTTGCAAGACAGTCGCGAACCACCGAAGCATAGAGGCTGTGCTGTGGCAGGTATTCGGCGGCCTCCTGCAGGATTTGACGCGGGTCTGAGCGGACACATGCGAGGGAGGTTAGAACGGCAGCATACATTCCACCGTAGACGCCGTTATTGTTATGACTCACCACACCGTCAATATGCGCCAGTCGTGCAGCTTCCATTGGCCAGCCAGGTGCCAACATTCCGCAGATCATGCCGCGCATTTGGGCACCGATCCAGTTGGAGTATGGGTTTTGGAATGAACCTGATTCGGGTGGGAAGATACCCTGGTTCAAGTTACGCAGTGCCACCCATTCAGCCGACCACCCAAAAGGTATTTGTCTGACCCATTCCAATCCAATGGCACGGGATGTGATTTGACGGCCCATGCGTTCAAAAACATCCAGAAAGACCAGTTCATAGACGACATCGTCATTGGTGGTTTCAGGTTGAGTGATATAGGTACGGACATCGCCGTAGACTTTGTGGATCTGTTCGCCGGTGTAGCCTTCGATTGCGGTGCCAAATGAACCACCGGCGAGCTGGCCCAACCAACCCTGGTAAATGCGTGTATCCAGTGTGTCTTTGTCGGCACGCTTCGCGCTAGGGCGATTTGCTAAGGAAATAGGACCTACTTCGGCTGGGACGGCAGACTCGACCACGTTGCCCATAGCGGCACGCACGTCCTGCCAGGTTTCTGGGTGCTGGTAGCGGTGGTATGGATGATCGGGGTCGATGGGTGCCAGGTTAATGGCTTCCAAGATTTCGGCAGTAATGACACGCAGCTCGTCGATTTTGCCCGCCTCGCATAATTCGAGGGCTTGTGGTATCAATTTTACGGCGGCTGAGGTATCAAAGCCTTTCGTGTAAGCAGCCTGTGCCATTTCGAGATAGGGAATTTCGGGTGCGCCGGAACCGGGAACAAGTGAATCCCAAAACATTTTTATCAGTGCGTCACCATATGGGACTTCAAAGTTGCTGTCGTACCAGTTTGAGTTATGCGTGCGCCGGTCGAGCGGGATGGCGGCATCTCGTAATTCACGTTCCATTTGCCAGGCTTTTTTCATGCCATTTTCTTCCTTTTTTGGATGGAATAAAAGTACAGCGCCACCAGGGTTGCCAGATAGGGCACCATGGAGGTGAATTGCGAGGGCAGGTACTGCTGCAGCAGCAGTCCCAGGCCATCTGTAAAGCCAAAGAGGAGGGAGATTACGGCTATGCCCCAGGGATTGCCGTTAACCAGGATGACTGCTGCCAGTGATATCCAACCTCTGCCGGCGGACATATTTTCGGAAAAGAGTGTTACATAGCCCAGCGAGAGAAAGGCACCTGCCAGTCCGCACATAACTCCACAAATGATGAGGGCCCAAATGCGAATGTGTGCAGTTTGCACGCCGCTCGAATCCAGGCTGGGAGCGTTATAGCCCGCAGCTCTCAGGCGCAGACCAAACCTGGTTTTGAAGATGACAAAAGCGGAGAGGGTTAATGCGAGGATGGTGATGTAAACCAACAGGTTTTGTCCACTCAGAATCCCGCCCAGTAATGGAATGTCTTCCAGGATTGGGATGCGAATACCAGGGATGGGAACAATTTCCGGGCTGGAAAAGGCTCCTTTGACTTTAAATATCTGGCGCATCATATAGGTGGTGGCCCCGACTGCGAACAAGTTGAGGGCAATTCCGGTCACGAACTCATCTGTTTTTAGTACCACTGCAAAGAGGATGAAAATTCCAGCCATCAAAAGTGCACCCAGGATGGCGCACAGGATGCCAATCAGCCAGGAGTGAAAGAAATATGAGCCTAGAACTGCAAAGAATGCGCCGCCCAGCATCATGCCTTCCATGGCAATGTTGAATATACCAGCGTAATACGTAAATGTACCGCCCAGGGCTGCCATTAGAATGGGCGTTGCAGCTGAGATCATTCCGTTAATTAGACCGCGAAAGATGTTCATCGGGTGTGCTCCCTGGTTTTTCTTTGCACAGAAATCCTATCTAATAGCAAATCAAGTGAGCCACGCCCGGCAACAATCACGAGCACAATCACTGCCTGCAGCACCTGGATGAATTCACCTGGCACAGCTGTAATCAATTCCATGCCCAGTGCACCCGATTGGAGTGAGCTGAAGAAAAGACCAAATAACAACGTGCCGATCAGGCCGTTGTTGGCAACCACGGCAATCATGATGCCATCCCAGGCGTAATTGGCGCCCAGTCCTTTCAAAAAGCGGTGTGGTCCAGCCATCACCACCAGTCCGCCAGCCAGACCGGCCAGCGCACCCGTAACCAGCATGACGGTGACATAATTCCGGTCAATTTTGCAGCCACCTAAACGAGAAAAAATAGAATTTTGGCCAGTCATGCGCCATTCGTAGCCAGCGGTAAAGCGTCTGAAAATAAACCAGATGACTCCAAACGCAATCAACATTACGATTACACTGGTATTGAATTCGCCGAATTCAGGCATCCAGCCCGCTTTATCGATTTGGGCGGTCATGGGTGAAAAACCCGTCAGGTCATATAAGGGATATGAAATTGCCCAATAGGTCAGGAAGTCCGCAATCATGTTCAGCATCAGGGTGGTGATGAACTCATCCATGCTGAACCAGCGCCGTAATCCAGCTGCAATGCCAGACCAGAGCGCGCCGCCCAGCATTGCCAACAAGAGTAGAACGGGGATTTGAATGAGCGCGGGCAGGTGTAAGTACAAACCTCCGACTGTGGCAAACATGGCACCCATCAGTAATTGACCGGGTTGTCCCAGGTTTACCGGGCCGGATGCAAAGGCGATTGAGGCGGATAAGCCTGTCAGAATTAGAGGCACAGAATTACGCAGGGTTGTAGCCAAGGGATAGAGCCCAAAGAGGGAGAAGCTGAACAGGGCTCCATAGGTGGTAAATGGGTTAAAGCCTTGCAGCAGCATGATCAACGCACCAATGATCAAGGCCACGAGGATGCCCAACAGGCCGCTAATGACCTTCTTTTGCATCTTGTTTCTCCTTGCCTTCCAGCATGAGGTACCCAACCTGTTCCAGGCTGGTCTGTTCGGTGGGCAAGTCTGCCACTATTTTTCCGCGGTGCAGGACCAGTATGCGGTCCGCAATTCGGAATAGCTCTTCCAGGTCAGCCGAGATGAGCAGAATGGCCCGGTTTTCCGTGCGCATCTTGAGGATAATCTCGTGAACGTATTCGATCGAACCCACATCCAGGCCGCGTGTAGGTTGGTCCAATAAAAGGAAGGGGGTATCCAGAAGCAGCTCGCGCCCCAGGATCACCTTTTGTTGATTGCCACCGGAGAGCGATTTGAATGGATTTTCCAGCGAACCCATACTGACCGAAAACTGTTTTTCGATCCTGGTTGTGAACAGCCGGGCGTATTTATAATCCAACAGCATTCCCTGCCAGCGTGTGAAATTTTTGTTTAAACGATGATGGGTCATGATTACATTTTCGGTGATGGAAACTTTGCCCGCAGAACCCATGCTGCTGCGATCTTGTGAGACGAAGGAGATGAACTTCCTGCGTTCCAGGATTTCTGCATGGGTCAGGTCAACTCCATTGACCACTACCTGGCCGGTTTTGGCCTGAGTGATGCCCATGATGGCATTGACCAGTTCCAATTGACCGTTGCCTTCCACCCCGGCGATGCCGACGATTTCTCCTGCCCGAACCTGAACCTGGATATCAGCCAGGCGCTTGTGACCGTTGGCATCCTGGGTAGAAAGCTGATTGACTTCCAGCACCACCTGTCCGGCGGTTTTAGCTTCGCGCTTGGAAAGAAAAAGGACCTCGCGGCCGACCATCATACGCGCCAGGTCTTCTTTGTTGGTCTGACTGGCTTCAACTGTAGCGATTTTTTGTCCCTTGCGCATGACTGTGATGCGGTCGCTAAGAGTCAGTACTTCGTCGAGGTGGTGCGAGATAAACAGGATGGTTTTGCCGTCATCACGCAGGCGCTGCAGCTCTGAGAAAAGTTGTGGGATTTCCTGGGGGGTCAGAACGGCGGTAGGTTCATCCAGAATCAGGATTTCGACGTTACGGTAGAGCAACTTCAGGATTTCCACTTTTTGGCGGGCTGCAACAGAGATGTCTGCAACCAGTGTATCGGGGTTCAAGTTGAAATGAAATTCATCAATTTTTTGTTGAACGCGCTGTCGGGCTGCCTTTTTATCGATTTGACCAAAAAAGTTGACTGGTTCAATTCCCAAAACGATGTTTTCCCAGATGGTGTATTCCTGCACCAGTAGAATTTCCTGATGCACCATCCCAATTCCTGCTGCAATGGCTTCGCCTGGGCCATGGAATTGAACCTGTTGGCCGCGCAGCGAAATTTGTCCTGCGCTGCCGGGTTCCAGGCCATAAAGCACCTTCATGAGCGTGCTTTTACCTGCACCGTTCTCTCCGACAATGGCGTGGATCTCGCCTTTTCGGAAATCTGTGCTGACATTGTCCAAAGCTACCACGTTGGGTGGAAAAATTTTGACTATGTCTTTCATTTCGATGATGGTTTCCACGGATGCGGCCTCCTGAATAGCCAAAATCTTTGGAACATTGTAGACGTTTATGATTTTTGAGAGAGCCCTCCGCGCTGCTGTTGTTTCAGCATTTGGGAGGGCTCTCTCTTAATCGGCGTTTTGAAACTTACTTGGTTTTGTAGAGTTCTACTTTTATTTTTCCATCAATAATGTCTTTTTTGATGGCATTGACGCGGTCTTGTGCGGCTTGTGAAAGCACGGGGCTGGCAGCACTCATATCGATATCGACACCACCACTTGCTAGACCGTAACTGAGGGTTTGACCGGGTTTGTAGGACCCATCCTTGATGGTTTTGAAGACATCGTAAATGGCTTTGCCAACATTTTTGATGTCGCTGGCGACAACATGGCCTGGGACGAGATCGTTCTGATTGGAATCCACACCAATGGAATACATGCCACGTTCACCAGAGGCTTGCAAAACGCCCATACCGGCTGCGGCAGCGATCTGGAAGACAACATCTGCGCCCATGTCATAGAGCTGCAGGGCGGCGGCTTTACCCTTGGCGGTATCATCCCAGCTGCCAAGGTATTTTGATTCAACCTTGATGGCTGGGTCGATGGATTGGGCACCGTTGGTGTATGCGAAGATAAAGGCTTCAATGACCGGATCAACATCGCCACCAACTGCGCCGATCAATTTATCAGCGTTGACGCCTTTGAGGGTGGTATCGATGGTGGTTAGGCCGGCTACGACACCTGCCAGGTAGGCAGATTCTTCTTCGATGAAGTCGACCGAGGTGATGGTTTTCTTGTCATTCTGAACCACGGTATCAAGATTGACAAAGATTTTATCGGGATATTTATCAGCATATTCTTTGAGTTGATCTTCAAATCCATAAGAAATCACAAAGATAACATCGGCATAGCTGACAGCAGCTTGCAGGGCTGGCTCGTATTGACCGGCGTCAAAGTTGGTTTCAATCGTGCGTGTTTCAACTTTGTATTCTTTTGCCAGCTGGTCCATACCGCGTTGGCCTGAGTCGTAGAAGGAGTTGTCACCCAGGGCGCCATTGATGACAAACACGACTTTTTCGGTTTTTGGACCTGTTGAAGCGGGTGCACAGCCCAACAGGCTGGCGATCAGTAGAACAGATAACATAGCAAAAATAGTTTTCTTCATTTCTTGATCTCCTTGTGATGTGTGTTGAAAAAAGACAATTAGCGAGCTGGTTTTGAAAGGTGAGTCTTGGTAAACAACATTATATTGTGCATTTGCCATTGTAGCACTATTATTTTCCATCCAAAAATAGTAGTTGTTTCACTTCAAGGTTGATTGATTTACCATATTTGTGGATCTAGTTTTTGTACTGCAGCAGGATACATCGGATGGAATTGGGTTGCAACTCCTGATATATTGGTTGTATAGTTTTTAGTAGATTGAGCTGCCTGGTACGATAGTACTATTGTTTTGATATAATGTTTTAAGGAATGAATTTTCCGAATCGAATTCAGGGCTTTTTGACCTGGTTGGGTTTTTTATTTATCATTCAGACTGTGATTAGTTGATATAGGGAAGCGGCATAATTTTATCCATATTCAATGTATGAACCAGCCATTCGAATAAGTGAGAAAAAAAATGGAAAGACAAAATATCCTAATCGTTGATGATGAGCCAGCTATTACGCAATCCTTGAAAAGAAATTTACGTGATGACTATGAAGTTTTTACAGCTAACACAGTGGCAGATGCGCTGGAGATTGTAAAAAATAATGAAATTGCAGTGATTATTACCGATCAACGCATGCCGGATATGCAAGGCGTGGATTTTTTGATGGCGGCGAAATCAATTCAGCCTAATAGCCTTTCGGTTCTGCTTTCGGGGTATTCGGATGTCCAGGCTCTTGTCAGAGCCTTGAATATTAAAACGGTGCGCGGTTTTATTCCCAAGCCATGGGACAATGAGTTTTTGATGGATATAGTCAAGGATGCTGCCAAAGAATACCGGGTGGTATTTAAAAATTCCAGCTTAATGGAAACTTATTCGCAGGCAATCAGTGAGTTACAGCTGCAGTTGGTTGATTTTAAAAAAATTATTGAGAATATCTCTCTGGGAGTAAATCTTGAGGTAGGTTCGCAAGAATGGCGGGACCAACAGGATATTGAAACAAATTCGGTGAAAAACCTTTATTTAGTAACGGATAAGGAATTGTCGGCCAGCATGCTGGGTTTACTGCCCTTGCGTGAAACAAACAAGGAAAAGTTTGAGAGTTTGAAGTTGGAATATATGAATTGCCTTGAGAAATCACTTGAACAGCGTTTATACGATATCAAGTTTCCGATTGCGAGTGTGTTAAAAACGATGGCCAATGAGTTTGGTTTTTTACGCGCTGGTCCACGGGATGTGATTGAGGTTCACCACGCGGCATTGATGGCTAGCTTTGAGAAACATCCATTGCCTCGCCGGCAGGTTTATATTACAGTAAGCAGGCTTTTGGTGTTGGAATTGATGGGAAACCTTGTTCAATATTATCGTTCGTATTCTCTCCTGCCAAAGAATCACAGCGACACCTCTTTTTGAAAAATTTTATTCAGCTATTTGTTCCAGATATGGTGGAGTGGTGTTGCGAAATTGAGCCGAACAAGAGTAGCGATTGATGGATGCGTACACGATGGTTGAGATGAATTTGACCTGGTTGGATGTAAATGCGCTTTGGGGTCAAACCAGTGCTGCCATCCTTTCATTAAGTGAAAGCGGTGAGATATTGACGGCCAATCCGGCTGCGATTGCCCTGTTTGGTTGCGGGCTATCCGAACTGATTGGAAAACCACTGTTCGATTTTGTGGATGCCTACAGCCGGGACAAGGCTTTGGCCATGTTGTCACAAGCAGATTCTTCGGGCAGCGCCCAGAACTGGGAGTTGGATATTTTAACCGCTGAGGGGGCTCCCAGGCTGGTTAGTTTTTCTGTGGACCGGTTCGATGTTGATTTGCCAGCATTGGGGCGTTATGTGCTGGTTTGTTCTGATCTTTCTGTGCAGTTGAACCAGTCTGCAAGCCTGGCAAAGATGAATCAGGAGCTGGAAGGGGCTTTGCTTGAGTTGGAAAAAGTGCATAAAAGTCTGAAGGAAACCCAGTTGCAATTGGTGCAATCAGAAAAAATGCGTTCACTGGGGCAGCTGGTAAGTGGGGTGGCGCATGAGATCAATAATCCGCTTGGGTTTGTTAAAAACAATGTAAATTATCTAGTTCAATCCGTACCTAAGTTGGAAATGATTGCTATGCTTGCATCCGAAGGTCGGCTTAGCCCTGCGGATGCGAAAATATTCAAGCAGTTATTAGTGGATATGGGTGAGATTTCAGGCGAAAACCTGGATGGATTGACCCGGATCGAAAATATTGTGCTTTCACTACGGAATTTCTCGCGTTTGGATGAAGCCGATTACAAACTTGCGGATTTGTCGGAAGGTTTGAGCAGCACGATTAAATTAATCCAGACCACATGCGGAACCCGGATCAAGCTGGACCTGAACCTGGAACCCTTGCCGCTAACGCTTTGTCACCCAGGTGAACTCAACCAGGTATTTATGAACCTGCTGATGAATGCCATCCAGGCCATCCCGGATAAAGGGGAGATTGATTTGTCGGCTAAAGCGGAGAATGGTTTGATCCGGATCAGTATTAAGGACAGTGGAGTGGGGATGTCTGCGGATGTTTTGGCTCGTCTGGGCGAGCCTTTTTTTACGACCAAGCCTGTTGGGGAGGGTATGGGGCTGGGGCTGGCCATCAGTATGGGAATTGTTAACCGGCATCATGGAAAGTTGTTCTTTTCCAGTAAATCAGGCGAAGGTTCATTGGCGATAATTGAGCTACCTGTGCGTCTTGTGATGGAGTGAGATTAATGCAGCTTCAAGTGGATAAATTAGCAATATTACGGGCAGCGTATCTTGAAGCCATGCGTAGTGGTAGTGGGCGCAGTGCTGACCACGTGATTGAAAAGGGACTCGATCAACAAGTGAGTCCCAATCAGATTTATCTGGATATTTTTCAACCAGTGGCGTATGAAATTGGAAAACTTTGGCAGCGAAACCAGTTCACTGTGGCGCAGGAACATTTAGCAACAGCCATTATTGAGCGCCAAATGGGTCAATTGCATCCTTACTTTCTGCCGGAGAAGAAGCGCCAGCGTACGATAGTGCTTGGCAGCATTTCTGGTGAGCTGCATCGGGTGGGGGTGCGCATGGTGGCAGATTTTTTCGAACAGGATGGTTGGACGGTTTATTA
Organism: uncultured Anaerolinea sp.; assembly: GCA_964462245.1. Classification (GTDB taxonomy): domain Bacteria; phylum Chloroflexota; class Anaerolineae; order Anaerolineales; family Villigracilaceae; genus UBA5195. Next base: position 32,620 of record CAYWXS010000048.1, on the reverse strand, counting down.
CCTGGGGGCCACCACGCCGGTTGAGGAATTCGTGGGGATGGCCAGAGATGTGCATGCTGATCTGATCGGTATTTCCACCCAAATGGTTTTTAACATACCGCAAGTAAGCGGGGTGGTGCAGGAGTTGGACCGCCGGGGATTAGCGGGTATGCCGGTAATTGTGGGTGGTTTACCGTTTAATCAACAACCTGACCTTTACCGCGCTTTGAATGTGCGTTTCTCAGCAGTCAACGCAGCTGCAGCGGTTGAACAAGCCAATCTTATCTTTGAAAACAAGGGTGTGGAATGATGAAACCCCAATATTTTGGAGAAACCGCGCAAATTGGTGCGTTATTAGAATTCCAGCGGGTAGTGTTGGTGCCGGATGTGTTTGAGGCTTTGATGGCCAATCCTTTTTGGGAAAAACGGTTTGGTGAACGTGCTCAGACGTTTATCTTGCAAGACCTGCACTACAATCTCGATTTCCTGGTGGCTGCTGTGCGTCTTTCCAGCCCAGGCTCTCTGACGGATTATTATTTATGGCAGCGCGAGATGTTGGTAGCCCGTGGTTTGTGCACCCGCCACTTGCATGAAACCCTGGATGAGATGTATCAACGATTGGAGGTATTGTTACCTCAGCAGGCTGATTATTTATCCCCTTTTATAAAGGCCAGCTACGCCGGGTTTGATTACAGTCAGCCTGCGTGTTCTGCACTGGATGCAATAGAAACCCAGGTTGCAGGAGCTGCAACGCTGCGCATGTACCCTGATCCACTGCCTGAGAATGAAAAGAATCGCCAACGATGTACAAAAGATAATCGTTACTACATTTCCTATTTATTGGATGCAGTTGCTTTTAGTCAGCTGGACCAGTTTGTTGGAACGATGACCTGGATTGCAGGTTTTTTGGAAAATTACGGGGTTGAGCTGGATGGCTTTTACGCGGATATTGGATGTCTGGGGCTTGAAATTGAGCAGCAGCTGCCAGAATATGCAGATGAATTTATTAGCCTGCTAAAGCAACTTCCTAATCAGGGTTGAGTGAAGGTTGTTTTTGCTATATCCCTAACCCGGACAAGCCGGCTGCTGCGACCACTTCGCGATTCTTTCACCACGCAGCACGCAGAGATCACAGAGAAAACTTTTTTATAAATCTTCGTGCGCTTCGGTGCTCTCTGGGGTGATAGATTTTCTTGCGTTGTGAAGCAGTGCCAGCGTTTAACTTTCAATTTCCCAGGAACAGGGGTATTTGTAGCTGGGGGCTGAAGTATGATTATGCGTAAATTGCGTGGTAACCGGGCAGATAATCGGACAAAATAGTATGGGTGCAAAATAATAGCAGGACGTGATTATCTGTGAACGCAATAGCAAGGTTATAATCAAAAAATGTGGCAATTGCAATTTAGCCCGACTTCATTACTATACATACTCTGCGCATTGATCACGTCTGTTTTGGCGTGGGTTAACTGGCGACAGCGCAAGCGTCCAGGCCTGAAGAAACTGACCTTCGTAGTAGTGGCGATCTCTTTATGGTCTATCGCGGCTTTTTTTGAAGTTACCGTTCGAGATATAGAGATCAAGTGGTTTTTTATTCTGGCGGAATCCAGTCTGACCATTTTTTTTAGTACCCTGTTGGTGCCATTTTTTTGTGAATATTTTGGATATAAATGGTTGACACGCTCGCGAATGGGGGTTCTTTGGACTATCACAGTCGCTTTTTCTCTACTTGAATGGACAAATGAATTTCATAAGCTGATCTGGCTGGGGCATGAGTACAACCCCCAAACCCCAGCCCTGCTGCTTATAAGACATGGCCCTTTATTTGAATGGGATAATGGTTATGCCCTGCTGCTATTTGTCACCTGCTTCTTGATTACGGTGTATGAAACAATTCGTTCAACGAGATGGCGACGTGTTAAAGCCAGCGTGCTGGGAGCCAGTATTGCTGCTCCTTTTTTGACCTACCTGGTGTATCTGGCAGATGCAACCGATTTACAGGGGGCCAATCTGATGCCAATCGGTTATTCGGTTACATCTATCTTAGTGACCTTGATTATGGTGGAAGACTTGCTTCGTAGTAATGACCAGTATTTGTTGCAACTAAAAACAACGATTCTGACACTTGAAACCGAAATAGATAACCGGAAGCATTTGGAAGAGAATCTCATAACTACCCAGGATGTACTCTCAACGCGTTTGATGGATCGGACTAAGAAATTAGCGGGCCTGTATGACATGATTCTGTTGGTTGGAAAAGCGCTTCCGATCAATGAGTTAGTGGAACTTACGCTGGATCAGGTTCGTATGATTCTGGGATGCCAGGCGGTATCCTATTTTGATCAAGCCAGCAACTTGCGAGTTTATTCTTTTCCGGCTGTGGGCTTTGAATTGAAGCCATTTGTAAAAGTGGATAATTTTGATTGGGTTGGGGCTGGTAAGGAAGTGACCATTCTGAGTGATAATCTTCCGGATGAAGTCAGTCAGGCAGGTTTTGGTACCTGCGCCGGTAAGGTTCTGCTGGGCCAGGGACATGAGTTGGGTAAATTTGCGTGTTTTTGGGAGCACAGGCAAAAATTTACTGCTGATGAAGAGGCATTGATCGCCATTCTATCTGATGAAATGTGTATCATTTTACAAAATGCGCTTATGCGTGAGAGCATTTCGACCGTAGCTGTCCAGCACGAGCGCAGGCGCCTGGCACGCGACCTGCATGACTCTGTTACCCAGTCGCTGCACAGCCTGGTTCTTTCGGCAGAGACAGCCACTGCAGAAAGTGGCAATCCGGAAAAATTGGCTCGTATCTTGAGAAGAATGGAAACCAGTGCGCGCCAATCATTAAAGGAAATGCGCCTTTTGTTGTATGAGCTGCGCATGTCTGCTCCGGATGGCGAGAATCTGGAGAAATTAATTTCCAATCGCCTGGAGGCGGTGGAACGGCGGGCAGGAATTAATACTGAGTTTATGATTGAGCCAGATGTTTTCCTGGATAATAAATTGAGCTTTCAGTTTTATGCACTGGTGATGGAAATATTAAACAATTCAATTAAACATGCGCGCGCGTCTCAGGTGCGCATTCATTTTAGTAATGTGGCTGCATGTCTGCAGATGGAGATACAGGATAACGGTGTTGGTTTTAATCCAGAGACGGTCAGGCCAGGGGGAATGGGAATTAAAACCATGGCGGAACGCTGCGAACGTCTTGGTGCCAACTTCGATTTGATCACCAGTCCTGGGCAGGGGACTTTAATTCGTATTCAGGTGCCAAAAGCTAAATACGAGCTGGTTGATGAATTGGACCAGGAGGCTATTAATGACTAACTACCGGGTTATGATTGTAGATGATCACCCATTAATGCGTGAAGCGCTGAGGGATGCAGTCGACGTGGATGGATTTATCATTGCAGGTGAAGCCGAGGATGGACTGCAGGCACTGGAACGGGTTAAAACGATTTGTCCGGACCTGGTATTGATGGATCTGTTCTTGCCGGGCATGGATGGAATCGATACGATGCGTAAAATTCTGGATTCCCAACCGGACATTAAATTTATAATCATCACCAGTTCAAACCAGGATGAATATGTACTTCGCGCCATCCGTGCCGGAGCATGGGGCTATATTACCAAGGATGCCACCCGGGAGCATATCCTCGAATGCATGCGGCAAGTAAGCCTGGGGAGGCGTTATATTCCAGCAGAAATCAGCGGTAAGATGGCTGGGACTATATTTTACGAAAATGAGATGATGCAACTTCTTTCAGCACGTGAGATCGAAATATTGGAGCTAATTGCGGTAGGCAGCCCTACCCAGAAAATTGCGCAAAAACTGGTATTGAGCGAATCAACTGTGCGCGCGCATATTTTTCATATTTTGCGCAAGCTGGATTTGAAAAATCGGAGCCAGCTTGTGATTTTCGCCCAAAAGTTTAAGGAGCATTAATGAGGTAAATGCCTGATTTAAGGCACAGAAAATTTATGTGAGGGGTGATTAAACAAACGTTTATATAATTAAACAGTTTTTTTTCATTGTTAAACGTTGGTAACGTTGTCATTTGCGGGGGAAATGAGTATTCTTCATTTGTTTTAATGCGTTAATTTCCATGGTTGATAAATCAGTTTTGCATGGGAATTTGTATTGAAATACCATTCGAATGAAGAACAAGGAATCATCAATATGCGACTGCTCCTTTCCAAAAACTCCTGCTGTAAGCTGAACATTTCAACAGTGCCTGCCATAATAACGGGATTGACGAAACTGCTGATGGCTGTATGTTTGGCCTTTATGGGTGCCACTCAGCTTGTCTCTGTGGCTTTTGCCGAGCCGATTTGCAGCCCAAGTGGTACGACGGCCTACACCAGCAGTGACGCTGGTTGGGATTGCGGTCATATTCCTTATAGCACTGACCAAATCTACGTCCCATTTGGAAAAACGGCGGTCATTGACAGCCCTATTACTGTATACAGTGTTAATAGTCAAGGTACGCTGCAAATTGATAACGCCCTCTATATCAATGGGAGTCTAACTCATTATGGGTCTACGACCGGCGGTGGTGTTGTCTACCCGGGCCAAACCGCCAATACGATCTCTATTTATAGTACACAGGATGGTTTAACGGTTGGGTTACCTAGTTCATCCTCCATTTTGCAGATTAATATTAGTGGGAAAATCAAACACCTCACGTTTAATTCATTGTACAGCGGAAGTGTAGCCATTGGCTTGAGTGGGGAGGTGAGTGGGAGCGTGATTGAGAGTGCTAACCAAAGAAATGTAAGCATAACCAGCAGCGCAACGATTGCTGGTTATGTGACAAATTACGGCACCTTCAATAATACCGGCAGTGTCAACGATACTTCATCTGGTTTGTCCAATAATAACGGCGGAACAATATTTATGAATGCCGGTACCGTCAAAAAGATGGTTAATGACGGTCTGAGCGTGGTTAATATCCAGGGTGGCACCATAAACGATCTGAGCAACAGTGGTGTTGTCAATGTGAATTCGACAACACTAAATGTGACACACTCTGTTAGTAATGGTGGCACGATTAATTTAAATTCCAATCAGGTTGTAATTAATTCGATAAGCGACTTTACCTGGAGTTCACCTACTCTTACTAATTTTTCTGGTGGGATCAACTTCAATCCATCGAACGCTAATTATAAATTTATTTACGATGACACAACCAATCCTGCGGCCGGGACACGAACGCTTAATATCGGCAATTTGGTGACGGCTGGCACAATCGAAATTGAAGCAGGTATGAACGCCAGCATTGGCAGCCTGACGACACAAGGCGCAGGGTATATTACCCTTAATGGGCCGACTTATACGATTGCTGGCGATGTTAATACAGGCACAGAAGGTGTGTTCTACGTGTACGACAACACCCAAAATCTGGTCATTGGCGGTAATTTTGCGGGGGGTGGCTATATTTTTGGAACACCAGGCAAACTCAATCTTACATTGAACGGCACAAGTGCTGTCTTTCCCAATGCTCATAATTTGAATTTGAAATCACTGACTAAAACGAATGGCGGTTCAATCACGTTTCCAACCGGTGCGGATGTGATCATCAGTGATGCAGTCAATCTACAGGGCACTGCCGGTCATCTGATGAGACTGCGCAGCAGCTCGTCGGGGACAGCCTGGAATTTTTTTCCTCCGAGCAGCCGGACCTTAACCTATCTGGATGTAAAAGATTCAAACAGCAGCCTACTTATCGAAGCACGCGGGTTGGGGAATATCGATTCTGGTGGGAATACCAACTGGTCGTTGGAAACTTATCCGACCAGTATCACAGCACCTTCGGCCGGAACCTATGTCACCAACAACAGCCTGGCCTTCACGGTCAACTTTAATAAAAGTATTACGGTAACTGGTGGGACGCCAACCTTTCCAGTGACAATTGGTTCCAACATTCGCAATGCGAGCTATTTCAGCGGGAGCGGATCAACGAGCCTGATATTTAAATACACCATAGTATCGACTGATTACGATACCGACGGTATCAGTCTGGGCAGCAGCCTCTCGCTGAATGGCAGCACTATGAAGGATCCAGGTAACGATGCAACATTGCTGACCCTGCCAGCCGTCACTACAAGCGGCATACTGGTGCAAGGCAACACTACCCTGACCGTCAATAAACTTGGTTATGGATCAGGTACAGTAAATATTGTCCCAGATCAAACCAATTATCTGCCAACAGATATAGTTACCATTACTGCCACTGCCGGAACTGGCTCTGGTTTCTCAGGTTGGAGCGGCAGCGTGACCAGCAGCACCAACCCGCTGAATCTGACCATGTCGACAGACAAGACGCTCACGGCATATTTCGATGCAGTTGGTAGCCTGATGGTCGATTTGAGCTGGGATTCCAGCACACCTGGCTGGGGTGTTACAAGATTCGCAGCCATTTGGGAAGCGATTGAATATGCTGCCAATCACCCGGCTGTCACAAAAATACAGGTGGCGGCTGGAACGTATACAGAGAATGTAAATCTTAATACAGGCGTCACTTTGGTCCCGGCTGATGGAGTAAGGATTGAAGGGAGCCTGACTCAGAGCGCAGGAACGATAACTGCTCCGGATGGAAACCTGGAAATCACAGGCGATACTACTTTGACCGGCGGCACTTTTACCGGCAGCGATACAGGCACCTTAATCCTGGGTGGAAATCTGACCCGTACCGATCCGGCTGTTTTTAACTCAGGCGGCAAGGTTATTTTCAACGGCGCTGATGCAGGGCAAATTGCAGGTGTGACCAGTTTTAAAGATCTGGAAATAGCCGGTGGCGGAAGCCTGAGCAGCACTGCCGCGCTTACCATCAGCGGAAAATTGACTGTCTCGGATGGAACCTTCAAACCTGCGGATGGCTCGATCTTCCATGATATTCAGATTGAGACGGGTGCCACGCTGGATGGCTCAGATGGGGAAATCTCGGTTAGTGGTGATTTCATCAATAATGGCACTTTCATACCTGGAACTGGCAAAGTAACTTTCAATGGAAATACGGACCAGGTGATTGGCGGCAGCTCTGAAACCACATTTTATGACATGCTGGTGAATAAAACAGGCGGGGTGTTGACCGGCAATACATTAGTACATGTCACGCATGTTCTCGATATTCTGGATGGCGCATTTGAGCCATGTACCGGATCAGAGTTCAGCAATGTCAATATTGGTGTGAACGGTGAGCTGGTCATGAATGCGCCCGCAATAATCAGTATTGTGGATATGGACAACGCAGGGACATTCAGTCCCAATGGTGGCACAGCCACTATAAGTGGTAACCTGACCAATAGCGGCACAATCAATCCATCGGGCGGTATTATCGATGTAACCGGGAATTTCATTAACGAAACTGGTGGTGATTTCAGTCCGAGCGGCGGTACTGCCAATATCGGTGGGTTCCTGACTAACAGCGGTACGATAAGCCCCTCAGGCGGTATTATCGATGTAACCGGGAATTTCATTAACGAAACTGGTGGCGAATTCACTCCCAGCGGCGGTACTGCCAATATCGGGGGTAACCTGACTAACAGCGGCACGCTAAGCCCCTCAGGTGGGTTATTGAATATTGATGGGAATCTTTCCAACACTGGCACAATCAATCCATCGGACGGTATTATTGATGTAAACGGGGATTTCATCAACGAAACCGATGGCGATTTCAGTCCAAGCGGCGGAACCCTTAATCTGGCTGGTGACCTGACTAACGATGGAAGCTTTATTCCCACAGGCGGCTCTGTTAACTTCAACGGCAGCGGCACGCAGGAGATTAATGGTTCTGAGCCAGTAATATTCAGCAGCCTGGTAATCAGTAATCCAAACGGTTTGGGCGGGGTGGATCCAATCAACGGTAGTGACCTGACAATTGCGAGCGGTATCACTTATACACCCCCAACCGGGTCTCAATTCCACAATGTCAATATTGATGCTGGTGGGACTCTGCTCATGCCGACTGGTGGTGATATTTTTGTGAGTGGAGATTGGGTAAATAATGGTACGTTCAACAGCGCAGGTGACAGCACCGTCAACTTTAATGGCACGGCAGACCAGACTATTGGCGGATCATCCCAGAATGACTTTGATAACCTGGTTATCAATAATTCTGGTGGCACAGTCAGCACGCTGAGTGCCATAACTGCTAACGAACTGACCATTACGGACGGAATTTTCGACCCAGCAGACGGCTCCAGTTTTGGAAATGTCAACATTGCTCAAAACGGTGAAATGTTGGTGGAAACTGGTGAAACAATAGATGTCACAGGCAATCTGATCAACGCTGGCAGCCTTTCACAAACCGGTGGTACGCTGAATGTGGGTGGTATTTTTACCAATCAAGTGGGTGGTATTTACTCTCCGAGTGCTGGGGACCTCAACCTGACTGGTGACTTAATCAATAACGGCATTTTTGATGCCAGCGGCGGTACTGCCAATATTGGTGGTAACCTGACCAATGGCGGTACGTTAAGCCCTTCAGGTGGGTTACTGAACATTGCTGGGAATCTTTCCAACACTGGCACGATAAATCCTTCGGACGGTATTATCGATGTAAACGGAAATTTCACCAACGAAACCGGTGGCGATTTCAGTCCCAGCGGCGGAACCTTTAATCTGGCTGGTGACCTGACCAACAATGGAAGCTTTATTCCCACTGGCGGCGTTTTCAACTTCAACGGCAGCGGCTCGCAGGAGATTAATGGTTCTGAGCCAGTAATGTTCAACAGCCTGGTGATCAGTAATCCAAACGGCGTGGGCGGGCTGGATACAATCAGCGGTAATGACCTGACGATTGCGAGCGGTGTCACTTATACACCGCCTGCCGGATCTCATTTCCACAATGTCAATATTGATGCTGGCGGGACTCTGCTCATGCCGACTGGCGGTGATATTTTTGTGAGTGGTGATTGGGTCAATAACGGGGTTTTCAGCAGTGCAGGTGACAGCACTGTTACCTTTAATGGTACGGCAGACCAGGCCATTGGCGGAACATCGCAGAATGACTTCGATAACCTGGTTATCAATAATTCTGGTGGCACAGTCAGCACGCTGAGTGCTATAACTGCTAACGAACTGACCATTACGGACGGTATTTTCAACCCAACAGACGGCTCCAGCTTTGGGAATGTCAACATTGCTCAAAACGGCGAAATGTTGGTGGAAGCCGGCGAAACAATAGATGTAACCGGCAATTTGAGCAACGCTGGCACGCTATCGCAAACCGGTGGCACGCTCAATGTGGGTGGGGATTTTACCAACCTGGCGGGCGGTATTTACTCTCCGAGTGCTGGGGACCTCAACCTGGCAGGTGACTTGATCAATAATGGCACTTTTGATGCCAGCGGCGGCAGCGTCACTTTCAATGGCACTTCTGATCAAAATATCAGCGGAACCCAGGAACCAGCTTTCAATAACCTGATCATCGACAATCCAGGGCATGAGGTTTCAAGCGAGATTGGCATCAACGCTGTACTGCTGACTATCAGCAATGGAACTTTCGACCCCGGTGATGGTTCCACTTTTGGCGATGTTTTGATCGAATCGGGTGGTACGCTGATACTTGTGGATGGAGAAACAGTCAACGTCACCAATGACCTGACTAATCAAGGCCACCTGACACCCACGGGCGGAATCCTCAATATTGGTGGTGACCTGATCAACACAGGCACGATTGATCCCTCGGGCGGAATTATTGATGTAAATGGGAGTTTCATTAACCAGACGGGTGGTGTTTTTGCTCCCAGCGACGGCACCTTAAATATTGGGGGTGATCTGACCAACGACGGCAGCTTCGCACCAACTGGTGGCACAGTCGTCTTTGATGGCAGCGGTCCCCAGACTATCGATGGTACTTCCACCCCGATCGTTTTTATTAACCTGGAGATTGACTGTGTTGGCCCGGTGATTTCTGAAGTGCCGATTGTCGTTACGAACGACACCAATATTATTCAGGGTGAATTATCCATCCCGGCTGGCTCGGTAATAAACAACCTGAATATCGAGCCCGGTGGTTCTTTGGTCACGCCTGATGGCAATGTAACCTTCAATGCTCCGATACTGGCCAGGCCTATCCCCGATCAGCATATCCTGCAGGACAGTTTATTCGAATTTATCTTTGCCGCGGACACATTCAGTCTCAAGAGTGGCAAGATGACCTATCTCGCCACTCTGGCAGATAACAGCCCACTGCCTGCCTGGCTTAAATTTGATCCCATTTCGCGTAAATTTAAAGGCATTCCAAAAGCCGCTGATCTCGGTTTGCTCGAAATAAAAGTTATCGCTTCCAGTGGAGGCGGTAAGGCAGATGATACTTATAACTTGATCGTTCAAGGCTCTGAAATTCTGCCTCCGGTGCTGGTCAATCCAATCTCGGATCTGAATTTGCAGGAAGGGTTGCTTTTCTCTTACACATTCCCGGCAGACACCTTCTTTAACCCACAAGCATCAGACCTGACATACCTGGTCGATGGTCTGCCTGCCTGGCTGACTTTTACTGCGACTACTCGTACCATCAGCGGCACCCCGATTGCCAGCGCGGGATCGATCAACAATGGTCTATTGACCATCAGCCTGACCGCTATCAATGAAAACGGGGGTTCGGCTGTTGATACTTTCAATTTCCAGGTTTACAAAAGCGGCGAGCGTGTGCCACCTTCGATAAAAAGTGGCTTGCAGGATCAAAATTCTGTGGTTGGGACAGCTTTCAAATATATTCTACCCGCTGAATTTGTCGTCAATGTGGATGGTACGAGCACCGGCTTTACTTACACTGCAAAACTTTCCAGCGGTGCTGATCTGCCAGCCTGGTTGATCGTTAATCGGGTCAATGGTACCCTGTCTGGCCTGCCCAATGCGAACTCAGTTGGCTCCATCCTGATCTGGGTGACTGCCACGGATGCCAATAATCTGGTGATCCAGGACAAATTCCGTCTCAATATCGCCTCGGCAGACCGTTTGACCAACTACATCGCAGTCACCAGTGCGGGCATGACCTACATTGATGGCTTCGGGCAGTACTTTACCCCTTCTGGCGATGTTCCTGCTGATGGTCATTATTACATGATGATCAAGCTGAACGTTCCTGTGCCTGTCGCGCTTACAGGTTACACCTCTCTTAATTTGGGGCGGCAGATTACATTGTATGATGGCGAGGGCAACCCAGTGACGGCTGCGCTGGTCAATCCGCAGAAAATATGCTTCATCCCGAGCGCTGAGCAATGGAGAAAATATAAAGGTTTTCCTTTTTCTGTGGGTGATGCAAGCGATCTTGCAGGAGAATGGTTCCGTTATGAGGTAACCTATCCGGCAGCTAATGTTATTTGTGCAGAAACCACTCACTTCAGCCTTTACGATCTCTTTGTTCTGTTACCATTAGTGGACCCCAGTGTTGATTCAAAACACGGTATCAATACCGGTTTTGCCCCAGGCATTGCAACTGTCTTGAAAGCACAGCCTGTTGGCCTTCAATATAATGATCTTGGCCCATTATGGTTGGAAATCCCATCAATCGGTGTCAAGCAATCCATTGTGGGTGTACCCACTGCACAGGGTCTTTACGATGTCTCATGGCTGAAGGATCAAGTTGGTTGGCTTCAGGGTACTGCGTACCCAGGCTGGGATGGTAATAGCTTATTGACTGCACATGTTTATAACTCTGATGGAGAGCCTGGGCCTTTCCATTGGCTGGTCAATTTGAAGTATAACGACCGGGTGATATTGCACGCACATGGGCAAAAATATATCTATCAAGTGCAGACAACGCAGGCTGAAATGAATGTTTCAGAAATTGAAAAGGCTTTTAAACATGAAGAGCTTTCATGGCTAACATTAATCACCTGCCGGGGATATGATGAAAAATCAAATTCTTACCGTTGGAGAACAGTGGTCCGTGCAATTTTGATGAGCACGGTAATGGAGCCGTAAGGTTAGTTATTTTGTGAAATGGTAGCGAGAATTTCAACGACTACATGGCCGGAACTGGTCTGGGAATCGATCTGAATCCTTGCCAGAAAGCCTGATTGTGTAAAGATGCTGGGCGGTTGCTTCCGGAGGTTAATAGCCGGGGCAGTCGCCCAGATGCCGAACGAAGGTTTAACTGGGCAGCAGGTACCAATCCAGGAAGCGTTCGATGCGAGTATAGGCATCCAGAATGTTTTCGCGGCGCAGGAAGCCGTGCGGTTCACCGGCGTAGGTTTTGTATTCAAAGGTTTTATTGTGTACCCGTAATTGCGCTGCCCATTCCTCACTGGCTTCGGGTGGCACAGTATCGTCCTCCAGCCCATGCAGCAGCAGGATGGGCTTTTGAATATTGGATGCTTCAAGTATGGGACAACTTTTTTTATAAATTTCACGATTATGAGCCGGGTGTCCGAGGAATATTTCGGTATACAGGCGCAGATCGCGTTTGCAAAGCGCCCAGGAGCTGAGGGTATTTGCATCTCCGTATTTGGCAATGCCACACGCAAACAAGTATTCAGGATCGCGTGCCAGGCAGCAGTTGGTGAGATAACCGCCATAGCTGCCACCATAAATTGCGAGGCGCTGTGGGTCAATCCAGGGTAAAGAGCCCAGATACCTGGCGCCAGCCAGGCAGTCCTGGGTATCGCCCATGCCCCAATCGTTATAATTGGCATGTTCAAAAGTCAGACCGTAGCCGGTGGAACCACGGTAGTTCAGCGCCAGATAGGTATAACCCTTGGCGACCAGATACTGTGCCAGGATATCCCATTCGTAACCATATTGAGCAGATGGGCCGCCATGTGGGAAGAGCACAGCGGCACCGTTTGGACGAGCTGGTCGATAAAGGAAAGCAGGGATTTCCAGTCCATCAAATGATTTAAAGCTGACGGGCTCGGGTGTGACCAGTTTGCAGGCAGCCAGGGCAGGGATAAATGAAAAGGTGAGCTGCGTGACAGTCCTGCTGCTCAAATCCATGCGCAGAATCTCGGGCGGCTGGATGGGGCTTTCGTACTCGAAGGTAATAAACTGTCCATTCTTGGACCAGTTGGGATTCTGATGGAGACCCTGACCACGGCGTAAGTCGGTTAATATTCCGCTGAAGGGATCCAGCAGTGCCAGGTCATGGGAACCAGCCCGGTTCACGGTAACCAGCAATTGTGAGCCATCCGGGCTCCAGGCAAATTGAGCGATATCACAGCCCAGGCGGCTGATTTGCCTGAGCCCCTCTCCGTTGGGATGAACGAGCCAGAGGTCATCCCGGCCAGCTTCCTGGCAGAGGAAAGCGAGCCACTGTCCATCTGCTGACCAGCGCGGATCGTGAGCCCGGGTTTTGGGTTTCCCATAGACTGTGTGGATTATGCCGGCTTTCAGGTTGAGCATGCAAATATCCAGCCGGTTCAGATCATTAAATGGACGATAAGTAAAAGCCAACGATAATCCGTCCGGGCTGGGTTGGGCATCCCAGTGATCGCCAGCATCGGAATTGGTCAGCTGCCTGGGCCAGGTGCCCGCTTTGTCAGTAAGCAGTAGTTGATCAGTCTCATGTCGCGTGACAGAAATGACGAGACCATTTGAATCCGGCATCCAGCGCGGGGATGAGGCAGAGCCTGTAAAATCTGTGATCTTCTTGGGCAAAGCCTGTCCCTGCTTGTCGCTGATATAAACATGACCATGGATGCAGAATGCCAGGTTCTGACCATCCGGGGACCACTGTGGAATTTCGTCATCCCAGTAGGCAACCAGCTCGCGCTCGAAACTTGTCCGGCTGGGCCAATTGTTGAGCCCTGGGTGTGGATTGGGTGGCACTGGAAGCGTGTAGATATCGGAAAACCTGCCATCATCCTTGATAAAAGCCAGGCGTAATCCATCCGGCGAGAGTTGATGGTTGCGGATGCGCTCCTGGGCAGTTACCAGTGAAAGATCCCAACCAGCGGGTTTTTTAACATCTGGTCTTGGCAAAGAAGGCCAGCCATTGCGCTCATATTTTTCAGTGACCTGGATGAGTTTTTCCATGGTGCTCCTTGTTTACCGGGAAAATGGGTGCGTCTACAACAATTGTACATCTACTTACCTGTGGCTTGCTATGGGCTGGAGCGTGGTTAAATTATGCGCGAACCTAATTAACCATTTCGCATTATTCTTTTCTGCTTGTAGTAAAATTTCCGGATAAATCCAATATACAGGAGCCCACAATGGAACAAAAGGCAGGCGCACAAATTGGCAAGCGAGCATTTATTCAATCGCTTGTTATTTTATTTGTCTTGATGATGGTAGCTGGGGTTTTGACCCAGGTGATTCCTCCTGGTCAATACACACGCGTGATGGTGGATGGCCGCGAAACGCTGGATACTGCTTCGTTCCATTTTGTAGATCATCCAAATTATCCAATCTGGCGTTGGTTTGTTGCGCCAATCGAAGTTTTGGGCAGCAGCAGTGGTCTGACGGTCATTGTCATCATTATTGTTTTATTTTTTGCGGGTGGGGCTTTTGCAGTTATGGACAAAACCGGAACATTGCGGGCTTTTATCGGCGGCATTGTTCGGAAATTTAGCGGAAGAAAATACCTCTTGTTGTGGATGGTTTGCCTGGCATTTATGTTCCTGGGCGCTACCCTGGGTACGTTTGAAGAAGTTGTACTCTTGGTACCCTTGATGATTGCTCTGGCTTATTCTTTGGGTTGGGATGCGCTGGTTGGGCTGGGTATGTCCATTTTGGCGACCAACATGGGCTTTTCGGCGGCGATTTCGAACCCTTATACCCTGGGTGTGTCACAGCAATTAGCAGGGTTACCCTTGTTTTCGGGTGCCTGGTTTCGTATCCTTGTTTTCATTGTGATTTACCTGATATTTGGTCTGTTTATTTCGGCATATGCTCACAAAATTGACAAAGATCCCAGTAAATCACTGATCCATGCTGAAGATGCGTCTGAACGTGAAAAATATAAAAATACGGGTTCTGTTTTTAGCGAGGAAGATCCAAAACAGAATCGTGCCATTGGTTTCTTTGGAGTATTTGTTATTCTGATTTTTATTGCCATGCTGGCGGGACCTTTTGTTCCAACTATATCGACCTACGCTCTGCCGATTGTGGGTATCTTGTTTTTGATAGGCGGCCTGGGTGCTGGCTTCATCTCGGGTG
Organism: uncultured Anaerolinea sp.; assembly: GCA_964462245.1. Classification (GTDB taxonomy): domain Bacteria; phylum Chloroflexota; class Anaerolineae; order Anaerolineales; family Villigracilaceae; genus UBA5195. The sequence goes on along the minus strand of CAYWXS010000048.1, from coordinate 17,544 downwards.
CGGGTCGAAAAGTTGTATGGCAGGGTCTGATCGAGGGTTTGGGTGGTCTGGCGCCCTCGGTGCCGTTGATCCTGATGGCAGCTTCCATCCGATTTATCATCGATATGGGTGGTGTGACCGATACCATTTTGCATGCTGCGGCTGCACCCTTTACACATCTTGGGGCGTTTCCGGGTGCAATTGTAGTTTATGGGCTGGCGTTGGGGATCGAATTTTTCATCGCATCCGGTTCTGCCAAGGCATTCCTGATGATGCCAATCGTTTTGCCGCTTGCGGATTTGATTGGCGTTACACGTCAGACCGCGGTGCTGGCTTACATTTTCGGGGATGGTTTTTCCAATCTAGCCTATCCGACCAATCCAGTTTTATTGATTAGCCTGGGATTGACGGTGGTGAGTTATCCCAAGTGGCTGCGTTGGACAGCTAAGCTCTGGTTGTGGGTGATCATCGTCACCGTAGGTTTCCTGGGGTTGGCTGTTGCGATTAAATTGGGGCCATTCTAATGCAAACGCTTTTTCCGAATACGTACGAAGAGTCGCGCAAGCGTTTTATCGAGGATTTTGTGTCTTTGGGAAAAAAGTGGCCCATCTCAAAGCATGAGTCTTTTGCGCTCAGTACGGATCCTTTACTGAAAATTGATTACGCCTGGGCTGAGCCACGCAGAAAGCAAAACCTGGTGGTAATTTCGACGGGTCTGCATGGAATTGAAGGCTATGTTGGTTCGGCGATGCTAAAGATTTTTATGGATGAGTTTGCACCGCGTTTGAACCTGGAAAATACCGGGTTGCTGCTGGTACATGCCATCAATCCTTTTGGCATGCAAGTCCGGCGCAGATATAACGAAAACAATGTTGACTTGAACCGGAATTTTCTGATGGACGAAAATTTTGATCCGGCGATTAACCTGGATTATGATCTGTTAAGCCCCTTGTTGAATCCCCAGGGTATCCCGTCTAATCTTTTTTTTGATGATCTGGTTTTTGTTTCAGGTTTGTTAAATTATATTTTGCGTCTGGGAATTCTGCGTATCCGGCAGGGGATGTTGAGTGGGCAATTCCGGAAACCGCGTGGAGTGCAGTTCGGAGGGCAGAAGACACAGGAGAGTGCCCAATTTATGCGCAGCCTGTTGGAAAAAACGCTGGAAGAATACGATCAGGTGGTGCATATCGATCTGCATACGGGTTATGGGCCGCGTTACCAGATGAGTATGGTGAATGCCACGCGTGAACCTGCCAGTTCAGAGGATTTGATCAGGCGTTTTAATTATCCGCTGATCATGGCTGCTACTCCGACTGACTTTTACACAACTACAGGTGATATCAGCGAATTATTTTATATATTGCGTGATGAAAAGTTCCCGACAAAAAAGTTATTTGCCACCTGTTTTGAGTTTGGCACTTTTGGCGATTCTTTACTTGCTCAAATACGAAGTATGCGCGCTACCATTTTGGAAAACCGTCTGTTCCAATTTGGTGCCAAATCAGAAGCACTGCGCCAGGTGATCCGTAACGAATACGAAGAATTGTTTTTCCCGACCGAGCAAAAGTGGCGCGAGAAGGCTGTGTCTGACTGCCGGCAAGCTTACAGTGGGGTTTTTACAGATTTGGGTTTGTTTCAATAAATTCTTTAAATTCCCAGGTTGTTGATAAGATAACCGAGGAGCGTGGGCAACCAAAATGACAATGCAGGTGGTATTTTTTGCGTTTTCCTGATGCAAAATTACCATCTGCATTTATTAAACCTGGTTGGGTTAACTGACTATTCCATCCGCAATGACAATGACGGGCAACTTTCTTGGAGGCGCGCTTGCTCGGCGCAGCTGCAAGGCGGCGATCTGCTCGATGGTTTTGAGATTGCCACACTCGCTTGGTTGAAGATAATATTTTAAGTTATCATTAGGTTGAACTTTTCTGCATCCGGTAAAGAAATTTGGCAGGGATGCGAAATCCTTTGTAATATCTGGTGAAGTAATCAATAATTATGGAGGCATCCATGTTACAGGCAGTAATGACCCATCCGGGGAAAATTGAAATTCGTGAAGTCGCAAAGCCCGAAGTGGCGGCTGATGAGGTATTAATTCAGATCAAGCGGATCGGCGTTTGCGGATCAGATATTCATGTTTATCATGGGTTGCACCCTTATACTTCTTATCCGGTTGTGCAAGGACACGAAGTAGCAGGTGTGGTAGCTGAGGTTGGCGCTGGGGTAGCCGGTTTTGAACTCGGCGACAAAGTCGTGTTTATGCCACAGGTGACATGTGGTGAGTGCTATCCATGCCGGCATGGCATGGCTCATATATGTGACCATCTGAAGGTGATGGGTTTTCAAACCGATGGCGCTGCCCAGGAATTTTTCAATGTTAACGCCAACAATGTAATCAAGCTGCCAGCGCAGATTTCACTGGATGAGGCTGCTCTGGTTGAACCGATTTCGGTGGCAGTGCATGCGCTTTCGCGTTTTGGCAGCGTTAAAGGTCTAAACGCGTTGGTGCTTGGGGCGGGGACTATTGGTAACCTGGTGGCGCAGGTGGCGCAGGCTTCAGGTGCTGCAGCCGTGATCGTGACCGATACCAGCGCATATAAACTTCACAAAGCCACTGAGTGCGGAATTAAGCATGTGCTAAACCCAATTGAGGGAGATCTCTCTGAAACGATTCTGAATGTTTTTGGTCCTGATAAAGCGGATTTAATTCTTGAATGTGTAGGGATCCAGCCGACCATCACCCAGGCCATTTCCAACGCTCGCAAGGGTAGTACCATTGTGGTTGTGGGTGTTTTTGGGCAGAAACCAGATATCGATCTGGGCCTGGTTCAAGATCGAGAATTGAGCCTGGTTGGGACTTTGATGTATCAAAAACCTGATTACGAACGTGCCATCGAATTGGTCTCGTCCGGTAGTTTATGCCTGGGTCCGATGATTACACAAAGATTTGATTTCAAGAATTACTTATCAGCTTATGAATCGATTGAGGCATCGGCTGGAAATTACCTAAAAGTAATGATTGATCTTTAATATTTTGCGTTACACAGTTTTTTACTGCATTGCCGACTCTATATAAAAAGGGTAAACCGCCATGGAAAACAAACAAAAAGAAATGCTCAAGCCCGAAATCGAAGCCCGGATTGACGAGCTGCTGGCAAAGATGACGCTCCTGGAAAAAGCAGGACAGCTTACACAGCTGGGAGCAAATATTGTGGGTGGGTTTGATTTCGAAGCATTTATGGAAAATCCAGACCCTGAGTTGATGAAAAATGTCCAACGTGATTTTCACGAGGATTGGATCAAAGAGGGCACTGTAGGTTCCTACCTGGGCGTGCAAGGCGCGGAAGAAATTAACCGTCTGCAAAAAATTGCGGTGGAAGAATCCCGTCTGGGGATCCCACTTATTTTCGGTCTGGATGTTATTCATGGGTATCGAACTATATTTCCGACTCCGCTGGCGGAAGCCTGCAGTTGGGAGCCTGCGCTGGCACGCGAGACTGCCAGGGTTGCGGCGCGTGAGGCTGCTGCGGCAGGTATTCATTGGACTTTTGCCCCGATGATGGATATCGCCAGGGATGCACGCTGGGGGCGGATTGTAGAAGGCTCTGGTGAGGATCCTCTTTTGGGGAGTGCTTTTGCAGCTGCGCGCGTGCAGGGTTTTCAGGGAGATGACCTGACAGACCACCAGCATGTGGCAGCCTGTGCCAAGCATTACATCGCATATGGCGCGGCTGTTGCTGGTCGGGACTATAACAGCGTAGAGATGTCTTTGCAAACTTTGCATGAAATTTACTTGCCGCCATTTACAGCCGCGGTAAATGCTGGTGTAGCCAGCGTTATGAGCGCATTTAATGATTTGAATGGCGTGCCCACATCTGCCAATCGAACTACTCTGACGGATATACTGCGCGGAAAGTTGGGTTTTAATGGGCTGGTGGTCAGTGACTCGAACTCGATTGGTGAGCTTGTGGCGCATGGATACGCTGTCGATCGGAAGGATGCTGGAAAAAAGGCGCTAACAGCCGGCGTAGATATGGATATGGTTACCGAAAGTTATCGTTTCGATATCCCAGAGCTGGTAGAGGCTGGAACTTTGCCCGTAGAAGTGGTGAACGAAGCAGTTCGCCGTATTTTACGGGTTAAATTCCTGCTGGGCTTATTTGAAAGTCCTTATCGTTCCAGCGCGGAAAATGAAAGTGCCACTCAATTGCGTGCGGAGCATGTGGTACTCGCGCGCGAATCTGCCCGGCGGGCCATGGTTTTACTTAAAAATGAAGCGGCTATCCTGCCACTCAAAAACGATATCAAGACCATTGCAGTGATTGGCCCTCTGGCCGACTCCCCGCAGGATATGCTGGGCTCCTGGTCCTTTACCGGGTCTGCCGGTGATGTTGTCTCGATCCTGGCTGGAATCCGATCTGCCACGAGTGCAGAGGTATTGTATGCAGCCGGTTGTGATATCGATGGTAAAAAGCCCGCAGATTTTTCAGGCGCGATTGCGGCAGCAAGCCAGGCGGATGTCGTTATCGCGGTTGTGGGCGAATCTGCGCGCATGAGCGGTGAAGCTGCGAGCCGGATGGATATTGGGTTGCCAGGACATCAGCTGGCTTTGCTCCAGGCGCTCAAGGCAACTGAGAAACCACTTGTGGTGCTGCTAAGTAATGGTCGCCCATTGGCTTTGCCCTGGGTAGCGCAAAATGCCGATGCAATACTGGAAACCTGGCAGCTGGGTGTCCAGGCCGGGCATGCAGTGGCGGATGTACTTTTTGGGACATTTAATCCTTCCGGTAAACTGGCGGTTACTTTTCCGTTTGCGGTCGGACAGTCTCCCTTGTATTACAACCATTTAAGTACCGGGCGTCCTGCCGGGGATTTCTTTTTTACTTCCAAGTACATTGATGGTCCTGTAGGACCGCTCTACCCATTTGGTTATGGTCTGAGCTATACGACTTTTGATTATTCTGAGCTGGAGATAATTTCTGGTACGGATGATATTGTGGTTAATATCACCCTGCAGAACACTGGAACAGTAGCTGGTGAAGAAGTAGTGCAGTTATATGTGTGTGATGTGACCGCCAGCCGGGTTAGACCAGTGAGGGAGCTAAAAGGTTTTCAGAAGATTTTACTTATGCCGGGCGAGAGCTGCCAGGTAAGTTTTGACCTCTGGCAGCACAGCCTGGGTTTTTATGATGAAAATATGAAATATGTGGTTGAACCTGGTAAGTTTAAACTATGGGTCGGGCCAGATTCACAGTCCGGGTTGGAAGGTGAATTCTGGATCGGTGAAAAAGCCTGAGCTTTGGAAAATCTATCCTAAAACGTGTGTTTTTTATATCGAGATGTATTTGGTGGATAGGAATTAATGATGAGTAAAAAAAACCCGGGCAGCACTTTTTGACCTGGATGGTGTCATTGTTGATGGCGCTTGGATCTGCCAGTAAAAACTCCCCGATGATTCTGAATAATCTTAAGATTTCACATTTGTTCGATGCGGTGGTGGATGGGAATAAGGCGCTGAAAGCCAAGCCTGATCCTGAGGTCTTTTTACTGGGTGCCGAGGAACTGGGCATCGAGCCTTCCGATTGTGTTGTTTTTGAGGATGCTGAAGCTGGAATTCAGGTTGCTAAAACAGCCGGGATGTTTGTGGTTGGGATTGGTTTGCCAATAAATCTGACCCAGGCAGACCTGGTTGTGCCAGGTTCGGACAAATTTGATGAAAGCTTTTTTTTTGATAACGCAGAAAATTTATAACATTACGATTATTAAAGCCATCTGCCAGGGGTAAGCTCCGGCGCTCCATTCTGGTTTGCGCCTGAGCTTTTCACGGACGGATGGCATCTTTTATTTTGGGAAAGAAACTCTTTGGATAATCGCTCTGATAACTATAAATGGGTGCTTTTAGCGTTGGTTATGTTGACCAATCTGCTGGTGATTGCTATGCCTACCATGGGCATGTCTGTTCTGGCTAAGGAAATTGCTGACGATCTGGGGTTGAGCCTGGTGCAGGTGGGGATTGTGTGGGGTGTCGGGGCGCTGCCAGGGATTATCACAAGCCTGTTGAGCGGTGTCATCGGTGATAAGCTTGGGCCGAAGTATATTTTGGTAGTGGGTACGCTATTGTCTGGGCTGCTCGGTGCCGCGCGTGGGTTTTCATCAAATTTTATTGTTTTGACCAGCATTGTGATCTTATTGGGAGCTGTTTCGCCCTTTGTGATTTTGAATGGGATGAAGATTTGTGGGATGTGGTTCCCTGCAAAGCAACTGGGTTTAGCCAATGGTCTGATCTCGGTGAGTATGGCGTTTGGATTTTTATTGGGCTCTTTTTTGAGCGCCACCGTCCTGTCACCCTGGCTGGGCGGTTGGCGAAATGTGCTGATCGCTTATGGCCTGGCAGGTGCGTTTCTCAGCATTCCCTGGGCTTTTACGCATACGAAAACGCTCGGTGTGCATCCTTCCGGGCAGGCGTTTTCCATGCGGCGAACAATCAAGCATGTTGCAGGTCTAAAAAACATCTGGATGCTCTCGCTAATGTTATTTGGTCTGGGCGGCTGCATCCAGGGCTTATTGGGTTATTTACCGCTATATTTGCGTGGAATGGGTTGGACTGGCGTGGGTGCGGATGGCGCACTGACTGTTTTTCATTTGGTGAGCATGATTTTTGTTCTACCAATCGCACTCTGGTCCGATCGACTGGGTTCGCGTAAACAATTGCTTTTGTTTTCGGTTTTTATGGTGATGTTGGGCACGGCTTTGCTGAGTGTTGCCAGCGGCTGGGTGGTGTGGGTGGCGGTCTTGATGGTGGGCTTTGTGCGCGATGCCACCATGGCCGTTTTTATGACAATGGTGATCGAGACCAAGGGGGTAGGCCCGATGTATGCGGGTACAGCCACCGGTTTCGCCCTGGCTTTGAGCGGTATCAGCAGTGTTATTGCGCCGCCGGTTGGCAACGGGTTGGCGGTTTATTGGTCGGGTGCACCTTTCCTATTTTGGTCCGGATTGACACTCTTTGGGCTGATCTGTCTTGCGCAATATAAAAATGAAGACCCGAAAAACCAATCAGTTAACCAAGCAGTTTTTTGATCAATTCCTGACGCTCGATTTCGTTGACTTCACTTTTATTGCGCATGGTTTGTAATACGGCTTCGAGCCTGATGTAAAGTGATTTGGTTAATGGGAAACGGCTGGCGAAGAAGATACCAAAGGATATGAATCCAACGGGAATCAAAACGAAAAACAGGCGCAGCGCATTGATAAAGGCGGGGGTTTGGACAGATTCAATCAGTTTACCGGCTTGTTCCACCGGAGGAATATATCCGGCGAACTGCAGCACCTGTGCCACAGTAAAAACTGCCAGGGCGGATGAAAGTTTACGGGTAAAGGTTGTGAGTGATGAATAAGTGCCTTCCCGTCTTTCGTTTGAGCGCAGTTCGTCCACATCGGGGATGTCTGGGAAGATTGCGTAGATCATAATGACCACGCCACCTGAACCAATCCCGACCAGGATGGCAAAAATATAGAGTGCGGCGGCAGGTGAGGTTGGGGTGAACAGAAATGAGAAAAACATAACTACAACAAATAAGACAGCCCCGATTACGTACGTCAAGCCTTTGGATGTGCGCTTGCTTAACCATTGAAAAAATGGCAGTGATATCACCTGGGCAATTAACAAAGCTCCCAATACAAAACTGACTTCGCTGCCGCGTCCGAGGAAGGATTTTATGTAATAGACCACGATTGATTGCGTGGCGTCAAAGGCGGTGAAGGCAGTAACATACATAATTAAAACATACACAAAGGTGCGCACCTGGAATGGTTCAACGAAAGCCTGTTTCCAATTAAATGGTCTGAGTTCTTTTTGGAATTCAGGGCGTTCGCGAGTGATGGCAACTGTGGCGATAAAGGGCAGAGCGAAAAGAAGCCCAAAGACGATACCTGTTACGATCCACCCAGTACGGATATCCGGGAAGGCTTTGACTATTTCAAGTGGTAGAAGGGCACACAAGATGGAAGATACGGTGGAAAAAAAGATACGAAAGGTGGCCAGGGATGTGCGTTCGTTGTAATCCAGGGTCAGTTCGGATTGGAGGGCACTGTAATTTAGCGTTACCAGGCTGACGACAGTCGAAAAAAATAGATAGGTAACGATCACAAAAGCAAAGCGGGTGCCTTCGCTCTCGTAATTTGCTGGGTAAAACATTGCAAAAAATGATAAAAAGACGAGGGGGATACCTGCCAAAAGATATGGTCGACGTCGTCCAAGCTTGGTGCGGGTCCGGTCGGATAGGACCCCTTCAAAGGGATCGGTGACAGAGTCGTAAATCTTGCTTATCAGGATGACCGTTCCGGCTAATCCGGGGCTGATGCGGATGACATCGGTTAAAAAGACCAGATAAAAAAAGCTGATCAGTGTTCCAGCGCCCCCGCCATAAAAATCTCCAACCCCATACCCAAGTTTTTGCCAGAAGGACATTTTTTCCGATTTATTTTCCATGGTTTTCCTTTGAACCTGCAACAATGAATTATTTTATGAGCCAGGCAAGCAAAAAACGGAAGAATTGTGTATAATTTGAAAATGTCTGATATGTGATGTCTGATAACTTAGCGATTATAACAAAGTGCAAAATGGTATGTCAATAGCGAAAAAAAATCTCATTTACGGGAATGATCAAACTATGATAAAAGTGTGTTTGGCCTGCACAAATCTCCCGGCTTATGTTTCTAAAAGCAATATCTGCTAATTGAGGAGTAATAATGAGCATTCGTGTCAGCAATCCTGTTACCGGTCAATTTCTATATGAAGTGATTGAAGCAACGGTGAACGAACTGCCGGGGGTTTTTGTTCGGGCTAGAGTGGCACAGCAGCAAGTGGCTGGGCTCTCGCTGGCAGAACGGATTGCCCACGTGGTGGCGGTCAGCGATTATTTGGTTGCCAACCAGGAGAAAATCATAGACAGGCTGGTACGCGAAACGGGGAAGACGCGCTTTGATGCTCTTTCCACGGAATTATTTGAAATATGTGATCTGGTCGATTATTATCGTGATGCGGCTCCAAAAATTTTGAAGGATCAAATAGTTCATACCCCAATTGTGTTAATGGGCAAGACTTCCAAGATAGTTTTTCAAGCATTGGGCGTGGTACTCGTAATTTCCCCATGGAATTATCCGCTTTACCAGTGTTTTGTGCCCTCGCTACTGGCATTCATGGCAGGTAATGTTGTTGTCTGTAAGCCGTCTGAGATCACACCACTGCATGGATTGTATGAAGAAATATTAATGGGTGCGGGTTTTCCGACGAATGCGATTCAAGTAGTTTATGGTGGCAAGGAGATTGGTGCTGCTTTGATTGAGCAGCGCCCGGACAAGATTCACTTTACTGGAAGCGTGCGGGGAGGCAAAGCGGTTATGGCGGCGGCTGCCAGATACCTCATTCCGGTTGACCTGGAATTGGGGGGCAAAGATCCAGCGATTGTTTTTGAAGATGTGGATATTGAGCGAACTGCGAACGGGATTGTCTGGAGTTCGTTTACGAATGCCGGACAGAGCTGTACATCCATGGAACGCTGTTATGTTCAGGAACGAATCTATGATGCCTTCGTTGAGAAAGCGGTATATCTTACCCGTCAGTTGCGTTCATCCAGTCCGGATGGACAGGGGGCTGTGGCGGGAGCTTGTGATGTGGGTTGTATGACAGCAGCCTTCCAACTGGAAATTATTGAAGATCAGTTGGCGGAGGCGGTTGCCAAAGGTGCCACGATACTGGTGGGCGGGAAGCGCATCCCGGGGACTTTGCACTTTCCCCCGACTGTCGTGGTTGGTGTTACACATGCCATGAAATTAATGACAGAAGAAACCTTTGGAGCGGTGCTGCCGATCATGAAGTTTGCAACTGAAAACGAAGCGATCGACCTCGCAAACGATTCTCCCTTTGGGCTGAGCGCCAGTGTTTGGAGTAAGGATCTTGTTCGGGCAGAACGGGTAGCACGCGCCATTCAGACCGGAAATGTGTCGATTAATAATCATATGCTGACCGAGGGGAACCCGGCTTTGCCTTTTGGCGGGGTGAAGGATAGCGGCTTCGGGCGTTACAAGGGGGATGCCGGTTTGCTGACGTTTTCCAATGTAAAATCTTTGATTATTGGCCCAAATAAGAATTTAATCGAAACGCATTGGTATCCCCAGACGCGCTCAAAGTATGATCTGATGACGCGTTTGATGCAAACCTTTTTTACCCGTCCCCGCAAGTGGTTAAAGTTTTTACCAGTTGCTCTTAAGCTGGATGAAATTGGAAATAGGGAGAAAATAAAATGACCGTCTATGATTATATCGTTGTAGGTTCGGGTACTGGTGGTGGTATTATTTCGTATAACCTTAGCAAGGCCGGGGCAAAGGTCTTGTTATTGGAAGCGGGAGAGTACCTGACTAAAAAGTCTTTCCCGAAAAATGAAGCCATCGCTTCGGCCCAGTTGTATTGGGGTGGCGGAATTGAATTCAGCCAGGATGCGCGGATGGCTTTCCTGCGAGGGAAGGTGGTGGGCGGGTCATCGATTGTCAACCAGGCGCTGATGGATCGATTTGATGATCTGGCCTTTGATGATTGGAAAAATGAAAGTGGTGTCGATTTTTTTTCGCTCAAAGCAATGGAACCTTATTACGATATTGCCGAGAGTAAATTAGTCCTACATACATTTTCTGCGGAAGAGCGCAATCGAAATGCGCAGTTGTTTGTAAAAGGTTGCGACAGCCTGGATGTGCACTGGCATTTTCTGCGACGCGCTCAAAGTAATTGTGCATTTGAACAAGGTAATGATTGTATCGGCTGCCTGGGTGGATGTCACAGGGATGCCAAGCAGAGCATTATGGTTGTGTATGTGCGTGAGGCCGAAAAATTTGGGCTGGAAGTTCAAGCACAGGTGGAAGTGGAAAGAATAGAAACTGGTGATATTGTGCAGGTATTTGCGGAGGCACGGGGAGAGAAACGAGTCTACCAGGCAAAAAATGTAATTCTGTCTGGTGGAGCCTTTGGGACGACGCGCATGCTCTACCGGTCCGGTTTCAAATCCACTTTGCCAGCTTTGGGCAAGTATTTTAGTTCACACCCACAGTTTATGTTTTTTGGTGTGTATGACGAAGAAGTAAACGCGCATAAAGGCATGTTCCAATCGGTGGCTTCAAAAGATCCAGCCTTCCGTGCCCGTGGTTTCAAACTTGAAAATGTGTATGCCGGACCGGTTTCGACGGCCATGTTGTTTAATGTTTCGGGTCGTAAACATCAGGAAATCATGCGAAAATATCGTCACATGACCTGTGCTGAGGTGGCTATTCGTGATGAAAATGCTGGCGAAATCATGGTCGATAAGAGTGGGAAATTGTCGGTTAAAAAGACGATGACTTCCCAAGATTTGCGTCGGATGGCAGATGGGACAGGTACTTTGAAGAAAATCCTGGAAGCCAGCGGGGCAAAGTATGTGGTTGAGTCACCTTATTACTTTGGGCTGCACCTGATGGGTGGGGCGCGCATGGGGGTGGATGCGGGAACTTCAGTGGTGGGACCGGATTATCGAGTACACGGGCAAAAAAATGTTTTTGTTTGCGATTCGAGCCTGTATCCAAATGCACCAGGCATTAATCCGGGGCTGACCGTGATGGCGCTCTCGCACAAGCTGAGTGAGGAGCTGACGAAATGACATCCAAATACTTTTGGACTTCCACTATTAAAGGTTTAAACCGTATTGGTGATGTTTTTATTCCCCAAGATAGTAATTTACCTTCTTTTTCTCAATTTAACGGTGTCGAGCACGTAGATGATATGATTGCTTTCCTTCCGGTGGATGATCTTCAACTGCTTAATATCGCACTAACTGTCCTGTCGGTTATGCCAGATGGCTTTTTGAAATGGCTGGTAAGTACGATGGAAGAAGCGCTAGATAAGACTGGTTCGATTCCGTCCATTCTGAGGCAATTAAACCTGGGTTTGCGCGGAATTATTTTTTCGTGTTATTACTCGGGCAAGGCCGGTTCTGATTTTAGAGGTGAAAATCCTCTGGATGTTTTGGGTTACCACTTGAACCGGGTTGAGGAATAAACCCAGTTTGTGTTTCTGTTTTCCGGGTAAAGCCAGACGAAGAGGCGTTTTATGAATCAAAATGAAACCTATACAACTTATCGCGATATTTTGCGCGGTCAACGCCTGCCGTTGGCTTTTGTTGATCTGGATCATTTCGATGCCAACGTGGGCTATATTGCAGGGCTGGCCCAGGCAGCAGGGAAGACGATCCGACTCGGCACAAAGTCCATCCGCTGTGTTGACCTCTTGCGCCGAATATTTGCCGCTGCTCCCGAGGTTTTTCAGGGATTGCTGACTTTTACGGTTGAAGAAACAGCCTGGCTTGCATCCCAGGGTTTTGACGATATGATCGTAGCCTATCCATCCGTTCAACCAACTGATATCGACCGGATGGTTGAAATGACCAGAGCTGGCAAAAAAGTCTGGTTGATGGTGGATAACCTTGATCACCTCAGGTATTTATCCGAAGCCGGAGAGACCGCCGGGCTGCGCCTGCATGCCTGTCTGGAAGTGGACATGGCTTTCCATCCATTCAATCTGACCGGCGTTCATTTGGGTGTCCGCCGCAGTCCGGTGCGGACACCAGAACAAGCGCTTGAATTGGTGAAGGCGGCTAAAAGTCTGCAGGGTGTCTGCCTGGATGCTCTTATGGGTTATGAAGGGCATATTGCAGGGATGAGCGATGCTGTGCCGGGGGCTGGTCTAAAGAATGCGATCATGCGGGCGGTGAAGGGCAGCTCGGTGCGCGAGCTGACTGCACGGCGGGATAAGGTGGTTGCTGCGCTGCGTGCTGAAGGCGCGGATTTACGGATCATCAACGGGGGCGGCAGTGGCAGTATTATTTCAACGGGCAAGGATCCGCTTGTGACAGAGATAACTGTTGGATCCGGTTTTTATGCCTCCGGTTTATTTCATCATTATCAAGAAGTATGCTTTACACCTTCTGCATTTTTTGCGATTCAGATTGTGCGTTTTCCAGCGCCAGGCATGATTACCTGTTTGGGAGGTGGATATGTCGCTTCGGGTGCAGTTGGTGTGGAAAAGCTACCTTTGCCCATGTTTCCGGCTGGCCTGAAGTATATTGATCTTGAAGCAGCGGGAGAGGTACAGACGCCATTTATTTTGCCTGAAAATTGTCCAACCCTGGCCCTGGGCGATCCGATCATTCTTCAACATGCCAAAGCGGGCGAATTGTGCGAGCGGTTCAATGACCTGTTGCTGCTTCAGAATGGGGATTTGATTGGAAATGTAAAGACGTACCGTGGTGATGGAATGGCTTTTTTGTAAATTTAAGCATGAGCGTTGTTATGGTTGTGGCCGAATTCAGGAATATTTTGAGGTGCCATGAATTATAAAGTTTACGTGACCCTGGGTTTTCATATTAATTTTTATCACTCCTGGCGCGGGGATACAGCGGATGAGGCCGGGTTTGGGACGGATATTCGCGTTATGCGTGAGGTACTTAAAATCCTGGATCGGGCGAATGCGGCTGGGTTAAAGGCGCGTGCTTACTGGGATACTGAAGTTTATTGGACTTTTCAGGAAATTATGCCCAAGCATGCACCCGATATTCTGGAAGGAATGCGGCGCCGTGTGCAAGCCGGGTTGGACGAAATTGTTCTGGGACCATTTAATAATGGTGCCAACCATGCTGCCACGGAGGATGAGTTTCGGGCATCGGTTGCCTGGGCGCTGGAGAATGAATGGGGCAGCGGCTTGCGGCAATTGTTCGGGAAGGTGGCGCCTTTTTATCGTGCGCAGGAAACCATGTTTACCATCGGGCAGGAAGCCATCCTGAAGGAGTACGGTATGGATGGGCTAATCCTGTACTATGCGGGCGTCCCCTTTAATACCATCAGTTCATTTATTCCGGTGCTGCCGGACGCGCAGCGTTATAACCCGTTCTGGTTTCGCAGCCGGGAAGACCAGCCGGCGTTGATCGTGCTGCCTTGTATCGCTGCTGCAGACCTAATCGAACAGGTTTCTTTGGAAAATCTGATGCTTAATTTACATGAGCAGCAGCTAAGGGGTGAAATTCAGGCAGATGTGTTGATCAACTTGAATGAAGATGCCGATCTGGAAACCTGGCTGCCAGTCGGGCTGCCCAAGATGCTGAACTGGTTTCCAAACATGGGTGGATTGGAAGAGTTTATCCGGGTTGTGAATAAATATCCTTGGGCCGATTTCAGTCTGCCTTCCGAGTACAGTGCCACGCATGCCCCAACGGGGGATGTTATTGTGCGACAGGATCTGGCGGATGGCGGTTTTGATGGGAATTATTCCTGGGCAGAAAAATCAGCCAGTTTGCGCGCCTGGACATTATTGGAACAGTCCCGCACGCTATCCTTACGGGCTGAGGCAATCATTCGGCGCGGTGAGTTGCCAGCCCGGCCGGTTTTGTGGGATGGGATCGATTCCGCGTTTTTTCAACGCCTGATTGGGCTGACCACCACGCATTTTGGCATGTCAACCCCCATTATTAACGAAGAACGCCAGAACCGGGCTTTTGAAATCCTGGGGAATGCATTACGGATTGCCAGGAAAACTGAAGAAGAGGTTGTGTATGCCTATCAGCAGTTAACCAAATCTACTCAAATTTCGACCATTAAGCCTTCCAGAGATTCGCTTTATGATTATGAACTATTTTTGACGCCGGCGGCACGTAACCTCACCCCCTGCGCGGCACGAGTGGCAGCGAGTCTGCCGGTTGTGTTAGCGCCTGGAATCCGGGCGGTCGAGGTTGTCAACTCAGCAGGTGAGGTGCTGCCGGCTTCACTGACTGATTTGGAGTCGCTGCCGGAGGGTCGGATGAGCGCGAGGGTTCAGTTTGTGGCTGATTTGCAGCCCGAGGCAGGTTACCAGGTCAGCATTTTCCCAGCGCAGGGCGAGTCTTGCGCCGGAAATAATAGCCTGAAAAACCAGTGGCTATCTGTGGTATTTTCTGAAGAAAATGGAATTGAGCATTTTACTTTTGGCGAGACCGAAATGGGTGGGAAGGGGTTCCTTGATCCGTTCATAACTTATGGCGATCAGACCTACCATGCTTCAGCTTTTGAATTTCAGGCGCTGGCAGGTGAAGTTTGGAATGGAATGCAGCGGGTGCGCTTGAAGGTGAGTATACCCATGCATACGTCGGAAGGTGATTTTACAAGTGAGTTGACCTATACTTTCAGTCTGTTTGAAGATTTGCCTTACTTGTTCGTGGATGTAGTTGCGCGTTATGCCAATACTCCACGGCGACAAGTAATTCACAACCTGACTCAAAAATTGCGGCGTTTGATGGATTTACGCTGGGTTGAAACTGCTCCATTCCAGCTTAAGCCCAATATCTCAGCCTCTGCAGACCGGCCCTTACGTGTTTGGAAACATAATTATTTGGGGATTACCGCTTATTATGATTTGAATTATGGCAAAATCAACCCGAAAAATAGTAACCTTGATTCTTTTAATCATCAAGTTACTGCGGGTTGGGTGGCGGTCTCGAATGGTAAGTTCGGACTGCTGTTGGGTGAAAATGCAGGGCAGTTGAGTTCCATGGCTTTTTGTCCCATGCGTTTGCGGGAGCAAGCCGGGGTTCAAAGCATTGCGGTCAATCCTTTCGGTTCTTACTATGGAAAACAGTTCGATTATTCGCACCTGGGCGGAAACGGGAATGGCAAGGTCTTTATGCAGACGTTTAGCGGCGCGCTTCAACCCAATGGACCGTCATTTAATGGGGAGACTTTGCATTTTTCGCTGATGCTGGCGCCATACAGTGGGGATGGACCACCCTTGCAGGTGCAAGCTGATGCTGCTGCCCATTTTTATCCACCAGGACTTATTTTACAGGCTGCCCCGGCTGAGTTTCCGGTCGAGTCAGTGGACGCACTCGAGCGTTTTGTTGAATCCGAAAAGCTGCGTGCCTGGCTGTTAATGGATCCGGCGATTAGCCCGCCTGAGTCTTTTTTGGTTAATCCAACGCAATCTGCCGTGGACCTGGTTTGGGATGCCCCACGTGATGAATTTGTTTCTGGTTATGAGGTTGAGTGGCGTTATGTTTCGGAGCCCGATTGGAAGCGGGTCCGAATTGGAATGTTGACCCGCTGGCATTTGTCCGAGTTGGTGGACGGGCAAACTGCTATCTTTAGAATGCGTTCGGTGCGTGACGAGAAAATATCGGATTGGACGCCAGAGCAAAGCTGTGCGCCGGGTGCAGTGACTGATTCGTCGGTTTCCTCGATGTTGAGTGCTGTGCCACTGCGGACAATGATGCATGTTATTTTAGTAAGTATCTGGTCGGTGATCCGGGCCAGATTTCAGAAGAACGGATAAATATATTTCAGGAGAAAATTATGATCTTTGATACATTGGAAAACGTTGAATGTTATGCCGGGTTGGGTTATGGGCTGCCCGCTGCTCTGAACTACTTAAGGGAAACTGACCTTGCCAAGCTTCCATTAGGTCGGACAGATATCAATGGTGACGACCTGTTTGTTTTGGTACAGGAATACACCACCCGACCGGTCGAGCAGGGTAAGTGGGAGGCGCATCGCAAGTACATTGATATTCAATATGTTGCGGATGGGCTCGAGCGCATGGGCTTTGCCAATACACAATGTATGCAGTTGGGCGAATATGTGCCAGAAAAGGATTTTGTGCCGATGACAGGTGCTGCTAATTATGTGGATGTCTTTGCCGGGTCATTCGTCATCTTTTTCCCTGAAGATGGGCATATGCCGTGCCTGGTTGCGGATCAACCCAAGGCGATTAGGAAAATTGTTTTGAAAGTAAAAATATAACCTGGTCCATGTTAGATGAAAAAGACGCCCACACATTTTGTGTAGGCGTCTTTTTTTCCTTGTTGATCGTTTATTTGAGTGGCGTAGGTTTGGCACAGTCCAATCAGGGATTGTTACATATCTCGCATAATTTCCAAGGCTGATGTAATTATATTGGCGCGAAGTATATAGCCATCAAAGTTAGCCTGTTCCATACCCAGGATGACTGCTCCTACCACGGGGGGACATTCCAACCGGTGGATCCTGGCGCGCGGGACAGCCTGCTGGATTATGCGCTGCATGGGTGCGGTGATGATCTCACCGGCATTAAAGATGCTGCCGGATTGGATAATTTCTACATCCTCATTTTCCATTTCGATTTGGCGGGTAACGCTAACTGCCAGCCAACCGAGTTCTTCTCCGGCCCATTGAATGACTTCTTGGGCGGCGCGATCGCCTGCCCGGGCAGTTTGGAGAACTTCGACTGCCATGGCGGAAGTGAGGTTGTATTTTTCGTTTGAGACACCTTCCATCAAGTCCAATTCGTCCCTGGCCCCGGTTGCGTCCAGAAAGATTTTTGTGAGCGCAGTGGGAGGAATGCGCTTGATCCAGGCATGGTTGACCATTTGAAAAGCTTTATAAGTGATCTCGATGCCGCCGCCATTTTCGCCAAACATTGTGCCATTCCCGACGATGCGGCCTTCCTTACCAAATTTGTTGCGCCCACGACAGTTATTGGAG